>NZ_CP009459.1:0-665615 GCF_000758325.1 Cedecea neteri
ACAGTTCGGTATGCCCTTTCTGACGGCCAAAGCCTTTGACTTCCGTCACCGTCATGCCGGTAATGCCCACTTCAGCCAGCGCTTCGCGCACATCATCCAGTTTGAAAGGTTTAATAATCGCATCAATTTTTTTCATGGTATTACCGGTGTCCCCGCGCGGCGTTTTGTACTGTTAGTAATCGGTTGCTCACACTACCACAGCCTACTCTTTAAAGTCATTGGCCTCGAGTTCATGCCTGGCCAGTAATTTATAGAATTCGGTTCGGTTTACGCCCCGCCATGCGCGCGGGTGGTGACATTTGGTAATTTGCAGCAGCTTACGTAGGTAGTTTAGCTCGAACTGGTTACGGGCTTCGACAAATGTCGGCAAGGCGGTGTTTTCACCTTCCAGCGCCTGCTCCACCAGCGCTTCGCCAATCACCGGGGCTGAGGTCAGCGACGCACTGCTCAATCACGTTCACCAGTTGGCGCACGTTGCCGGCCAGCTTGCGGTCATCAGCCGCTTCATGGCATCGGTGGAGAAACTCCGAACGAACGGCTTGTGCCTGTCGGCCGACTGGCGTAACAAATGATTCGCCAGCAGCGGGATATCTTCGGCGCGTTCATGCAGCGCAGGAATTTTCAGGTTCACAACGTTAAGGCGATAGAAGAGATCTTCACGAAACTCTCCGCGCTCCATAGCTTTCGGCAAGTCCCGGTGCGTGGCGGAGATGATCCGCACGTCGATGTCCAGATCGCGGTTGCTGCAGCGGGAACTTTCCGCTCCTGCAAAACGCGCAGCAGCTTAACCTGCAGCGGGATAGGCATATCGCCGATTTCATCGAGAAAGAGCGTACCGCCTTCTGCCGCCTGGAACAGACCTTCGCGGCTGCTAACTGCTCCGGTAAATGCCCGCGAGCGTGGCCGAACAGCTCAGATTCAAGCAACTGTTCAGGCAGCGCGCCACAGTTAATCGCAATAAACGCTTTTTTGCTACGTGGGCTGGCGTTGTGTATCGCCTGGGCCAGAATCTCTTTCCCGGTGCCGCTTTGGCCGTTAATCAACACGCTAACGTCCGACTGTGCCACCATGCGCGTCTGCTCGAGCAAACGCTGCATAATCGGGCTGCGGGTCACAATGGTGTCACGCCACATGTCATCGCCAGCGATAACAGTGTGCTCAAGGGCATTGTCGATAGCCTGATAAAGCGCGTCTCTGTCCACCGGCTTGGTGAGGAAGCTGAATACACCCTGCTGTGTCGCCGCCACGGCATCAGGGATAGAACCGTGCGCTGTCAGAATGATCACCGGCATCCCGGCTGGCCTTTTTGGATCTCCGCGAACAGCGCCATGCCGTCCATTTCATCCATTCTGAGATCGCTTATCACCAGGTCGATTTTTTCTCGTGCCAGGACTTTCAGCCCCTCAGCACCGCTTTCCGCCGTGGTGACCGTATAGCCCTCGCTCGACAGGCGCATTCCCAGCAGCTTGAGCAGACCTGGGTCATCATCCACTAATAATAAGCGCGCGGGTTTCCTTTGCGTCATGGTTTTGCCTCCGGCTGCGATTTGTTTGACGTACCGCTATCGTCGTCATTGTCATCCGTGCTGTGCGTGTCGGGTGCAAGATTACTTCCCGGCTTGCGGCTGGAAAGCTGACGCTCAATGTCAGTCAGATTTTCCAGCTTGCGCGTAGTAAGATCGAGCTGGCTACGCAGGCGCTGCTGCTGCTCCGCAGCGTATCCAGCTCGCCGTCGGTTGACTGCTGCAGCTTGCTGTAGCGCGTGCGCTCATCCGAAAGTTTAAGCTGAGACTGTTGCCCGTCGCGCCAAATCTCAAACAGGGAACGTACCTGCACAGGCACTTCGCTGGTCATGGTGTCGAGCTGGGTCATGTAGCGGCGCGGCGCTCGGTCGGGGTAATTTTAGCCGTAGACAGCAAAATGCCGCGCTTAAACGTGTCCTGCCAGGTTTCTCTGCTGGCACTGGCGAGCTTCCGCGCGGGCTTCTGCCGGCGGCAGGCGCTGGGCGCAATCCATGCCGCGCAGCCAGTAAAGCGGGTTGCTGCTGACGTCATGCCCGTCAGATCCCATATTTCGGTGCAGTCCGTCGACAGGTAATCAGGAATTTGTTGTTCCGGAACATGCGGTTTGTGGGCCTCATCCAGGCTGCTGGACACGCTTGCGGGGGCGCATCCTGTCAACAGCGTCGCGCCAACGAGCGCCCCAGATACCAGCAAATCAGGCGAGTCAAAGACCCGCGGCGTGGTTCACGCAATAAAAGTACTTTCATCGTTTTAATCATTCTCAGGGAAAACCGGTAATTCGATACGGAAGCACACTTCCGCGCTGTTAGCATTGATCAGGCTAAGTTTTCCGTGCATACGTCGAATGCAATCCCTGGCGATACTTAACCCCAGCCCACTTCCCTTTACGGAGCCCTTCCGCTGGTGACTGCCCTGGAAGAAAGGCTCAAAAATCATCTCTTGTTCCGTGGCCGGAATTGGCTCGCCGGTATTCGCGACCTCAATGTACAGCATCGCGTCCACCTGCAAACTCCGGAGATAAATGGTACCGGATTCACTGCCATAGTGCACCGCATTGGAGTAGAGATTATCCAGCACGCTCATCAGCAGCGTCGCCTCTGCGAGGCAGGCTTTTGGGCTTAATTGAATATCGGTATGCATCATTTTAGCCCTCGCCGGCAGACAGTGGGCAGAGATAACCATCTCCACAATCGGAGCCAGCTCGACCCTTTCCAGCGTTACCGTGCCGTCCGCCAGCTTGCGGTTATAGTCCAGCAGCTGTTCAATCAGCTTTTGCAGGTGGCGACTGCTGTTGTCCAGAATGGCAACAACCTCTTTCTGGTCGGCATTGAGCGGCCCGGCAACCTGGTCAGCAAGCAGTTCCGTCCCTTCTCTCATGCTGGCGAGCGGCGTTTTTAACTCATGGGAAAGATGGCGGAGGAACTCGTGGCGCTGGGACTCAAGCCAGGACAAGCGCTCGCTTAACCAGACAATACGCTGGCCAACGGAACGCAGCTCACGCGGCCCTTTAAATACTTCGCTGTTGCCGAGAGAGCGCCCTTCCCCCAGCCGGTTGATCATCCGTTCGATACCCTTAACCGGTCCGATGATCATGCGGGTGAAGATAATGACCAGCCCCAGGCTGAGCAGAAACAGCACTAAGGCCTGCCAGCCGAAGAACTGGCCTCGTTCAGCAATTTCCTGCTGCAGCTGCTGTCCACGAGAGAACACCACCGCCGCGTGGCCTGCACCATTTCGGCATTGGTTGAGGCGAACTGTTCCAGTTGGTTTGCCGCAGGCGCTTCCGGCCCGCTGTTTTTACATTTCAGTTCAGCCAGATCGCTCAAGACTGGCTGAGCGATTGGTAGAGTTTCGGATCGGGTAATACGGAGGCGTGCGCCTCAAGCATTTGAGCGTAACGCTGGCGCTGCCCCTGATACAGTTGGGCAAGGCGCGAGTCATCAAGCACGCAGTATTGACGGTAGCTCCGCTCCATTTCCAGCGCAACATTGGTCATTGCTTCGCTGCGGCGGGCATCGGTCAGCGTGGTGCGGTTGGTCAACGCGGCCTGAGCACTCAGAGCGTTAAGGCTTTGCCACGCCTGCCACGCAAGCACCAGCAGCGGTACAAGCACCAATAAAAAGGCCATCATGACAAGCTGGCGTAAAGATCGAGGGAAAAAATGCCACTGGTTCAATAGCTTCATCTCACATTACCTGTATGACACGATGCTAGCCGCGATTGCGCGTGGTGGAAAGGTGCGATTCCCGGAAACAACAAAGGCAGGGTCAAAAACCCTGCCTTTGTTTAGGAATTAGGCGGCGCCTTACTCAACGTTTCGCCCGGAGCATGATAAGCCGAAAGGCATTTATCAAAAATCGGACGGTAGGCACCTTTTTGTGCGTCATTCGGCGGTTTATGTAGTCTGTCTGAAAAGACGCTGACATAAGAGATTGAATGAGCCACTGGGCCTTATTAAGCAGATATCGTGCCAACTTTACTCAAATCAATTCAATTCATTGTTTTAATTAATATTAAATCAAAAGATTAAGAATATATTGTGCGTGTTTTTTGTTCGCTGTGTCGCCATTTCACACACCTCTGCAACCTGCTCAATTACATCATTAAAAATCAATGAGTTAAATGTCTCTTTTTGGAGACACATTAAAAGCAGAAGTGTCGGGATTTAGTGACAAAAAAGCCCCTCACCCTGGCCCTCTCCCAAAGAGGAGAGGGAACTGGATCGGAGCCTGTCTGCTATTTCCCGCCCTCTAAAAGCAAAGGAGCAAGGGAGAAACCTTTTACGATTTTCCCCTCTCCCTTTTAGGGAGAGGGTCGGGGTGAGGGTAATCAACCCAGTTGCTTACGTGCGTTGCGGAAAATACGCATCCACGGGCTGTCTTCGCCCCACTCCGCCGGGTGCCAGGAATACTCACGGTGCGGAACACGCGCTCCGGGTGCGGCATCATGATAGTAACGCGCCCGCTTTCGTTGCTCACCGCGGTGATGCCGTTCGGCGAACCGTTCGGGTTAGCCGGGTAGGTTTCAGTTACGTTCGCGAAGTTATCCACGAAGCGCAGCGCCACCAGACTTTGCTTTCAAGCGCGGCGAGATGAGCGCGTCACGCACTTCCACACGACCTTCGCCGTGAGAAACGCGATAGGCATATGGGAACCGGCCATGCCCTGCAGCAGCAGCGACGGGTGGAGGTCACCTCAACCAGGCTGAAGCGCGCTTCAAAGCGATCGGACTGGTTACGCACAAAGCGCGGCCACAAATCACTGCCGGGGATCAGCTCACGCAGGTTGGACATCATCTGGCAGCCGTTGCAAACGCCAAGCGCCAGCGTTTCCGGGGCGATGGAAGAAGGTTTCGAACTCATCACGCACGCGAGCGTTGAACAGGATGGATTTCGCCCAGCCTTCACCCGCGCCCAGCACGTCACCGTAGGAGAAACCGCCGCACGCCACCAGCGTATGGAAGCTTTCCAGCCCGGTGCGGCCCGCCAGCAGGTCGCTCATATGCACGTCGATGGCGTCAAAGCCCGCACGGTGGAAGGCGGCCGCCATCTCAACGTGAGAGTTAACGCCCTGCTCACGCAGGATGGCCACTTTAGGACGCGCGCCCGTGGCGATGAACGGCCGCCGCAATATCTTCTTTGATATCGAAGTTCAGCTTCACGTTCAGGCCAGGATCGTTATCATTCGCCTTGGCGTTTGTGCTCTTCGTCCGCACAGGCCGGGTTATCACGCAGACGCTGCATCTGCCAGGTGGTTTCTGCCCACCACATACGCAGCGTGGTGCGGCTTTTCACTGAACACAGCGTGCCCGTCAGCGCTAATGGTGAAGCGGTCACCTTCGACAGCTTTACCGAGGTAATGGTACGCAGTCAGCCAGGCCATGCTTAGCCAGCAGCGCCTCAACGGCCTCGCGGTCTTCAGCGCGAATCTGGATCACGCCCGCCGAGCTCTTCGTTAACAATGCGGCCAGGCGATCGCTGCCAAGACCGGCAATATCAACCTCAACGCCACAGTGGCCGGTAAAGGCATTTCAGCCAGGGTCACCAGCAGCCCGCCGTCGGAGCGGTCGTGCCAGGCCAGCAGTTTGCGATCCGCCACCAGCGCCTGCATCGCGTCCCAGAAGCCTTTCAGCTGCTCAACGCTGCGAACGTCCGCAGGCTTATCGCCCAGTTGACGATAAACCTGGGACAGCGCGGTAGCGCCCAGCGCGTTATGGCCTTTGCCTAAATCGATTAGCAGCAGGGCGTTGTCTTCGATACTCAGCTGTGGCGTCACGGTGCCACGTACGTCTTCTACACGGGCAAACGCGGTGATCACCAGCGACAGCGGAGAAGTCATCTCGCGCTGCTCGTTACCTTCCTGCCAGCGGGTTTTCATCGACATGGAGTCTTTGCCCACCGGGATAGTGATCCCCAGCGCCGGGCAAAGTTCTTCGCCACGGCTTTAACCGCTTCATACAGGCCAGCATCTTCGCCAGGGTGACCGGCTGCGGCCATCCAGTTCGCGGAGAGCTTAATGCGCTTCAGGGAGCCAATTTGGGTCGCGGCAATGTTGGTTAAGGCTTCACCCACGGCCAGACGACCGGATGCCGCGAAGTCCAGCAGGGCCACCGGCGCGCGTTCACCGATAGACATCGCTTCACCGTAGTAGCTGTCCAGGCTGGCGGTAGTCACCGCGCAGTTGGCGACCGGGATCTGCCACGGACCAACCATCTGATCGCGGGACACCATGCCGGTTACCGTGCGGTCGCCGATGGTCACGAGGAAGGTTTTTTCAGCCACGGTCGGCAGGTGCAGAACGCGCTTCACCGCATCGGCAATGGAAATTTCGCTGCTGTTGAAGGCATCACCTTTCGCTTTCAGCGTCTCGACGTTGCGCTCCATCTTCGGCGTTTTGCCCAGCAGCACGTCCAGCGGCATGTCGATTGGCTGGTTATCAAAGTGGCTGTCGTTGAGCGTTAGATGCTGTTCGGTGGTGGCTTCACCAATCACCGCATACGGCGCACGCTCGCGGCGGCAAAGTTCATCAAACAGCGGCAATTGCTCTGGCGCAACGGCCAGCACATAGCGTTCCTGAGATTCGTTACACCAGACTTCGAGCGGGCTCATGCCCGGTTCGTCGTTGAGGATATCGCGCAGCTCGAAGCGGCCACCGCGTCCGCCATCGCTGACCAGCTCCGGCATGGCGTTGGACAGGCCACCCGCGCCAACGTCGTGGATAAACAGGATTGGGTTGTCGTCGCCCATCTGCCAGCAGCGGTCGATCACTTCCTGGCAGCGGCGTTCCATTTCCGGGTTGTCGCGCTGCACGGAAGCAAAATCTAAATCCGCATCAGACTGGCCGGAAGCCATCGAGGAAGCCGCCCCACCGCCCAGGCCGATGTTCATTGCCGGGCCACCCAGCACAATCAGCTTGGCGCCAGGAGTGATTTCGCCCTTCTGAACGTGGTCGGCACGAATGTTGCCGATCCCGCCCGCGAGCATAATAGGTTTGTGGTAGCCACGTAGCTCCACGCCGTTGTGGCTGTTCACCTGCTCTTCATAGGTACGGAAGTAGCCGGTCAGCGCCGGACGGCCAAATTCGTTGTTAAACGCCGCTCCGCCCAGAGGGCCTTCGGTCATGATATCCAGCGCGGTAACGATGCGGTCTGGCTTGCCGAAATCCTGCTCCCACGGCTGTTCGAAGCCCGGAATACGCAGGTTAGACACGGAGAAGCCCACCAGGCCAGCTTTTGGCTTAGCGCCGCGCCCGGTCGCGCCTTCATCGCGGATTTCACCGCCTGAGCCGGTTGCCGCGCCCGGCCACGGAGAGATGGCGGTCGGGTGGTTGTGGGTTTCAACCTTCATCAGGATATGCGCGTCTTCCTGGTGGAAGTCATAGCGCCCCGCTTCACGGTCGGCGAAGAAGCGGCCGACGGCGGAACCTTCCATCACCGCCGCGTTGTCTTTATAGGCAGACAGCACGTAATCCGGCGTTTTCTCGAAGGTGTTTTTGATCATTTTGAACAGCGACTTCGGCTGTTTCTGCCCGTCGATAATCCAGTCGGCGTTAAAGATTTTATGGCGGCAGTGCTCGGAGTTCGCCTGAGCAAACATGTACAGTTCGATGTCGTTCGGGTTGCGGCCAAGCTTGTTGAACGCATCCTGCAGGTAGTCAATTTCGTCTTCCGCCAGCGCCAGGCCGAGGCGAATGTTCGCTTCCACCAGCGCATCGCGCCCTTTCCCGAGCAGATCAACGCTCTGCACCGGAGCCGGCTGCTGCCGGGTAAACAGCTGCTGCGCGTCGTTCAGAGAGGTAAACACGCTCTCCATCATGCGGTCGTGCAGCAGAGCGCAACGTCCTGCAGCTGCTCTGCGGTCAGCGTACTGCCGGTAACATACCAGGCCACACCGCGCTCAAGGCGTTTAATCTGCGGCAGGTCACAGTTGTGGGCGATATCGGTAGCTTTAGAAGACCAGGGGGAGATGGTGCCAGGGCGCGGGGTCACCAGCAGCAGGGTGCCTTCCGGCGCATGCTCTGCGAGGGTTGGACCATATTTCAACAGCCGCTGCAGGCGGCAAGCTCGTCAGCGTTCAGCGGCGCTTCGAGGTCGGCAAAATGAACATACTCGGCATAAATATCGCTTACCGGGAGGTGAGCATCGTTGAAACGGGCCAGGAGTTTGTTAATACGAAATGCCGAAAGAGCAGAGCGAACCACGCAGAATTTCCATCATTAAAGATCTCTCGTCTTCAGGGCGAAGGCGGGGAAAACGGGCGTCATTATAGAGAATCCTCCGCCGCGACGAAACCGTTTGCGTAGAAATAACAGGCAGAAGTTTTTATTGCACGAAAAGTAAACGATATATTCTTAAAAAGTTGCTTACTGGCGTTTTCTTACGCAAAATGCGCCTCATTCACTGACGGGTTCAGACAAATCATGGTTATTGTTGGCTAAGGCTCATCCTGCCTGCAGAATGTTATCTATTTGAAAAGAATAAAGATTAATTATCTGCTTATCGGTATCGTCACCTTGTTGCTGGCAGTGGCTTTATGGCCCTCCATTCCAGGTTTCAATCAGGCCGAAAACCGTATCGCCGCGAATCAAAGCGCGGGGGGTTTTGCGCGTCAGTACCATTTCATCGCCGCTCACCTGGACGATGGTTAACGGCAAGGCGACAGGTCTCGATTACGAACTCGCGAAACAGTTTGCAGACTACCTGGGCGTGAAGCTGTTAGTGGTCGTGCGGCCAAACATTAACGCGCTGTTTGATGACCTGGACAATGACAACGCCGACCTGCTCGCCGCAGGCCTGGTGTATAACTCTCGCCGCAGCAGTGACTACCAGGCGGGGCCGACCTATTATTCCGTTTCGCAGCAGATGGTCTATCGCGTGGGTAGCCGCGCCCTAAGTCTCTTGGTGGCGTCAAGCCATCGCAGCTGGTGCTTTCTTCTGGCAGGCAGTGGTGAGCGATCTACAAAAGCTAAAAGATGCTCAGTACCCCGACCTGAGCTGGAGCATCGACGCCAAACAAACCAGCAACCAGCTCTTACAGCAGGTGGTTGATGGCAATATCGCGTTTACCATCTCGGACTCCATCGCCATCAGCCTCTTCCAGCGCGTACATCCTCAACTGGCCGTTGCCCTGGACGTTACCGATGAACAGCCTGTCACCTGGTTCTCTAAACGCGATGGTGACGACAGCATGAGCGCCGCACTGCTCGATTTCTATAATCAGATCAGCAGCGACGGCACGCTGGCAAGGGTTGAAGAGAAATACCTGGGCCATATCGGCGATTTTGATTACGTCGATACCCGAACCTTCCTGAACGCGGTGGATGCCGTTTTGCCGGAACTCCAGCCGCTGTTTGAAAAGTACTCCGACGACATTGACTGGCCGCTGCTCGCTGCAATTTCCTATCAGGAATCCCACTGGGATACCCACGCGACTTCACCTACGGGCGTGCGCGGGTTAATGATGCTGACAAAAAATACGGCCCAAAGCCTCGGTATCACCGACAGGCTGGATGCCGAACAGAGCATCAGCGGCGGCAGCCGGTATCTGAAAGATATGATGAGCAAAGTGCCGGCCACGGTACCGGAATACGAGCGCATCTGGTTCGCGCTGGCGGCCTATAACATGGGCTATGCCCACATGCTGGATGCCCGTCAGCTGACGGCCAAACAGAAAGGCAACCCGGACAGCTGGGCCGATGTGAAAACACGTCTGCCGTTGCTGAGCCTGAAGCCTTATTACAGCAAAACAACCTATGGATATGCTCGTGGACACGAGGCTTACGCGTATGTAGAAAACATTCGCAAGTATCAGCTAAGTCTGGAAGGATATTTGCAGGAGAAACAGAAGAAGGCGCTCCAGGCGGACAAGTTTGCCGAGGCTTACCCTACGGTTGCTCCGGTTGAACTGGCTAGTCCGTCTTACGGGCCTTTTCCTTTAGGGCCTTTTTCTCAAGGCGACGAGCGCGAAAAAAATCGCTCAGCATGGCTGAGCACTCTGTCGCGAGCACCCCTTCACTGACCTGCACCTGATGGTTCATTCCCGGGTGGCCGAGCACGTCCATCAGCGAGCCTATCGCCCCGGTTTTAGCGTCACGCGCCCCAAACACTAAATGGCCAATGCGGCTATGCACCATCGCCCCCGCGCACATGACGCAAGGTTCGAGCGTGACATAGAGCGTGGTATCCAGCAGACGGTAATTTTGCAGTACCAGCCCGCCCTGTCGCAGCGCCATGATCTCCGCGTGAGCCGTAGGATCGTGGCGACCTATCGGGCGATTCCAGCCTTCACCTATGACCTGATTATTGTGTACCAGCACCGCACCAACGGGCACTTCGCCTTCATCCCAGGCTCTCTGAGCAAGGGTCAGGGCGTGTCGCATCCAGTGTTCATGGGTAAATTCTGTGTCTGACACAATGCTCTCCGCGGCAAAAGTGGGCGGCGCATTATACACACCGCTTAACGGATTCAAAACGCCTCACTCGAGCTGCTGCAGTTCTCCCTGAGGCGTAACGCGCCACCGATGCTCGCAGAAAAACAGCAGAGGATTATCCTGATGACTATCGCTGTAGCCGCTGTACAGGCGCAGCGGCGCGCCAAGATGCTGCTCCAGTTGCACCACCTTCTCATGGCCGAGACAGCGCAGGGTCAATATCCAGCCGCCGTGAGCCCGTGCAATCTGGCTGGCAATGACTTTGACCTCCGGCAGCCAGGGCGTATCAAAATAGACTTTTTCCACCAGCGGCTGCGGCGAGCCGGTAATCAGCCAGACGTCGGCATCCGGGCTGTGCAGATAATCCGTGAGGCGCTGCTGGACGACGGGGAATGCCCTCACCTTCTGCCGGAACCAGGCGACAAATTCGCTTTGCAGCTGCTGAAGCCGGGCCTCGCTGCGCCCAAACGTGATACCCATAACAGCAGGCTCATCGGCTGTCGGGCCGCACTGCCTTTGATCAGCATCATGCCGCCAATCAGCGGCAGCAACATAATAACCAACGGCACGTTCAGCGGCAGGCGGCGCAGGAGATAAAACATGAAGCTGCCGAACATGTCCTGCTGATGCAGGGTGCCATCCAGGTCAAAAAAGATGACGCGGCGCGGGTGATGAGGTGTCAATTCAGGCTCCTTTGGGACTCGCGTTCACGAAACGACGCAAGCTAAAGCCTAACAGATAGCCCCGTGATTTTCCGCGCGCTTTCCAGGCTGAACACAACAGAATATTTAATTCGGAAACATTGCTCTATAATGGAATTTATAATTCGCTCAGATGCTTACCAAAGCAAGTCGTTATCAGAATTGCCGCCCCGGAGGTGAAATGAACTGTTTACTGCGCATTCGAAGCCGTTACGCCATGCTGGCCCAAAGCGACCGCAAGCTGGCCGACTTTTTGCTCGCTGAGCCCGATCACGCACGCCATCTCAGTTCACAACAGCTGGCGGAAGAAGCCGGTGTCAGTCAGTCCAGCGTCGTAAAATTCGCGCAGAAACTGGGGTTCAAGGGCTTCCCGGCGATGAAACTGGCTATCAGTGAAGCGCTGGCAAGCGGCCAAAACCCTAACTCTGTCCCGGTTCACAACCAAATTTTAGGTGACGATCCGCTGAGGCTTGTTGGGGAAAAATTGATAAAAGAGAACATCGCGGCGATGCACGCCACGCTGGATATTAATGCAGAAGATAAATTGCTGGCGAGCGTTTCGCTGCTGCGCAATGCGCGGCGCGTGCTGCTCGTGGGAATAGGCGCGTCTGGCCTGGTAGCGAAGAATTTCTCGTGGAAGTTGATGAAGATTGGTATTCACGCCGTCGCCGAGCAGGATATGCATGCCCTGCTCGCAACGGTGCAGGCGATGACGCCGGAAGACGTACTGCTTGCCATTTCCTACTCGGGCGAGCGCCGTGAGATCAATCTGGCTGCCGATGAAGCGCTGAACGCCGGGGCGAAAATCCTCGCGATTACCGGCTTCACGCCTAACGCCCTACAGCAGCGCGCCAGCCTGTGCCTGTATACCATCGCGGAAGAACAGGCCACGCGCAGCGCCGCAATTTCCTCCACCAGCGCCCAGATGATGCTGACCGATCTGCTGTTTATGGCCCTGGTGCAGCAGGACCTGGAAAACGCGCCGGAGCGGATCCGCCAGAGCGAGGCGCTGGTGAAGAAGCTGGTTTAGGGTTTCGCATTTGCCGGAAATTTTTTATACAGCGTAGAGACGCCGACATCATAAATAATCGCCACCTGCTGCCTTGTTTCTCCGGCGGCAATTAACCTCCCGGCCTGCGCCCATTGCATTGCCGACAGTTTAGGCCGCCGCCCGCCAATTCGCCCTTCCGCTCTTGCCGCAGCCAGTCCGGCCCGGGTTCTTTCGACGATAAGCTCGCGTTCCATCTCGGCCAACGCACCCATTACGTGAAAGAAAAACCGCCCCATTGGCGTAGAGGTATCAATGCTGTCCGTCAGGCTGCGGAAGTTAATCCCGCGCGAACGCAGCTCTTCAATCAGCGAAACAAGGTGACGCATGCTGCGCCCAAGCCGGTCAAGCTTCCAGACGACCAATGTGTCACCTTCGCTGAGAGTTCTGAGTACCTTTTTTAACCCTGGCCTGTCCGCCGTTTTACCGCTGATTTTATCCTCAAAAATCAGCTCACATCCTGCACACTCCAGCGCATTTTTCTGTAGCGCGGTGTTTTGGTCATTTGTTGACACCCTGACATAGCCTACCAGCATGACGTTTTGCCTCATAAAAGGCTGAAAGCATGCCACGGCGCGGCAGGATGTGCATTTTCTTAAAGGTTGGTTTGGGGGAGGGGTCGGCTTTACCTGTGGGTGTGCCTGTGCCGTGGGCATTGTCGGCAGCACCTATAGGATGGTTGAAATGTAATGGTGCGGCATTTTCAGCGGCTCAATATCCAAAGCTTGCACAGGTATATCCAGCGCTTGTATTGCCTGATTTACGTGGGATTTTTATTAGGGGGTTTGATGATGGGAGAAATATTGATCCAGGGAGAAATCTTTTATCATTCGCATCAGATAAATTGAGGTCACATACACATTCATTGTTATTTGGTAATGGTGATGGGGGTGAGGTTCCTGCTGTGCATGAAGCTTTCCGAAAAAGTTCTTCGTTAATTTATTATGCAGCCTCGGGGAAAAGTGGGCTTTATATAAGTCCTGAAGGTGACAATGAAACAGCACCGTGCAACATCGTCTTTAACTATATTGTAAGGGCAGCATAATGAATAAGGCTAAATTAAATAACGAACAAATAGCTCTGGTTGCAGGTGATATTCTTATTTATAGCTATGATGAGAGAACCAGAGAATTAATTTTTTCATCCGTTGAATATATTCCTTTAGGTGTTGGAATACCTGCATACTCATGTGTTGAACAACCGGGTGAAAGTAAAAAAGGTTTTGCCATTTGCCGAAATGCCAATCTTACGGCTTGGGAATATATCCCCGACCACAGAGGGGAAACGGTTTATAGCAAGCTTGATGGTGAAAAAATCACTATTTCAACACTAGGTGACTACCCATCGGACACAACGACAACCCCCCCTGCAACTGTCTATGATAAATGGAACGGCGAAAAATGGGTAACAGATGTTGTTGCGAAGAAAGCAGGAGATATTTCTGATGCAGAACTAAAACGGAAAACGCTGCTAAGCGAAGCAAACAATACCACTGCGGATTGGCGAACGGAACTCACCCTCGGTGTTATCAGCGATTCTGATAAAGAAAATCTTATTGCCTGGATGGAATATATCAAAGCGGTGAAAGCGATAGATACCTCCACCGCACCTGATATCGAATGGCCTACTGTTCCAAATCAGTAACATCAATTAATATGGGCTCGCCGTTTTCATTAACTGCGAGCATCTTTCCTTGTGGCATATATGATGATGTAAAAAACCAATTATCATCCGGCAACATAATAGCGCCAGCAGTATTATGTATATCCGGCAAAGCCTCAGTCATTGTTGCAGAATTAAAATAACGCATAGTGTTCTCTTTATTAATTAGATGGGCAGTAAACATGCCAGGAGAATCCATATCCTGATGGACTCCCATTTGCCAATTGACAGCGGGCTTTGAATCCGCTGGTTGTAATTGTGTTATCAACAACCATAGAAACATGCAATTGCTGAACTGAAGAACCAAGGTCTACGCTTAAATGCTCAGCTATAGAGATATTTACGGCCACTTTTGGCAAGGTTATAGGAAAAGTAACGGTCGCAAGACCCTCTACAATAGTTGAGTTATAGCCACTCAACTCTATAGAGCCATCTGACCAGATTGTCCAATTTCCATTAGCATTTGTCCCCCGGCTAGTGACAAACTTCGCATCCCCCAAACCAAGATTTGCGAGAGCCGAAGAAACCGCTGTGGCGCCATCAGCCTTAATATCCGCGAAGGGATTCTGGCGGCTGAGATATTGCTTCCCGAAGCCGGAAGTAAGCTTCGCGAGGAAAGCGGCAATATCACCGTCATCCAGCACGTCCTGGCCACTTTTATCGCTGACGAACTGCGCCAGCGCGGCGGCAATAAAGGACGTCTGGCGCAGCGCCTTGTTCACCTGAGCGCTGCTAGCCTTACCGCCGGTAAAACCGCTTAACAGCGCGGGCAAATTTTCCCATTCATTTTGCGGCGTGACGTTGGCGTCAGGCCGGGTTGCAAAAGGTTTAAACTGATTTGTAGCCATTAGAGTTTTCTCTCCCATGCGCCGTCGTCAAAACCGGCGATATAGTGATTGTTGATATCAAAGCCAAAGAATTTGCCGCCCTGCGACGGCGCTTCCACCGACGGGGTCTGAATATCTCCCGCCCAGACGCCCGCCGCTTTCACCGTCAGGTATCCCTGTTTAATGGCCGCGAGAAGCTCGAGGGACACGTCAGCGATATCCGTTTCCGGCAGCACCCAGACAGAAATGGTCATGTCCTGGTTGTCGACGATTTGCATTCGCAGCCCCGCCCCTGCCGTGGCGGCATCCAGAATTGCGGGCAGCGTGTCGTTCTGCCCGTCCCAGTTGTTCATCGCGATTTTTGCCTTGAGGATGATGCGGTAGGTTTCATCGCTCAGTGAGGTGTAGCCTGCATCGGGATCGTAAGGCCCCTGCCACACGCCCTGGTCGTAGCCCAGGCCGTCGGTGTCCCAGCTAAAATAGACGCCGGAAATGGGCTGACTGACGATGCGGCTTCGCCCAATCCACAGTCCCAGCGCATCAAGCTGAACCCCAACCGCAGTGTCGATATCAAATGCGTTGATCAGGCTTACGGTTGTATTAGCGGTCTCAGTGAAAGGACGGGTGCTCAGATCAACGTGGGCAAAAAACAGGGGCTTGCTGGCGTGGTAGCTGGTGATGCGCCCGGTATATTTACTCATGCGCTCACCATGATATTGATGTTGTCCACGCTGCAGGAGGCCGCTTCGCTGTAGCCGATATTGACGTTAGCCGCCGCGACCGCAGAGGAGGATTTACCGATCAGCAAGTCGGTGATGTCGTAATACCGCGCTTTTCCGCCGCTAACCACGCCGAGGTTGGCCGGGGAGTAAATGCGGCTCAGCAGCACGCTATCGCCAATGCCAAGGCCATTGATATAGTCGGCAATCGCCTGTTTCATCTGCTCGCTGATTTGTGACGTATAGCCGGTGAACACTTTCAGCACGATGTCGACGTAAACCGGCACATTGCCGGGGCGCGAAAATGCAATCGAGTGGGGATTACCGTAGAGATCGGGCACCACAATGGACGTTGCGCCAAAGGTGGCGACGCCCTGCCCCTTTTTGCCCCTGATCGTCTGGGCAATGTCCGTCACATCCCCGCCGTCCACAATCGCGGCAATGGAATGCGGAGGCAGACCATTGGCGTTGACAGTGCCGGTATCATTTTCGTAGAGCTTATGCCGTGTTACGCCTGCTATGTTGGCAATCGCTCCTTCAACCGCTTCGAACGGCGTGAGCGCAGGCAAGGCAACGCTCTGCGACTGCCGGATGCGCAATTCGGCATCGGTTTCCGGCGCCACGCCCGGCGTGGCAGCCTGAGGGTTCGTGACCGCAGTCCAGCCGCGCGTTGGGGTGCCCATAATGGTAATAGACCCCGCAGGGGCTGCCATTACGCCGCTGCTGGCACAGGTTGCGGTGGCGATGACTGAGCCATCGACGCCTATCGACACCACCTCAGGCAATAACCACGTCACGCCGCTGTCATCCCTGACGGAACCGCGGGTGATGGTCGTGCCGGGAATGCCCGTCAACAGCAGATCGACCGTCGAGAAAGTCGCTGCCCGCCTGACAATACCGTTGATCTTAACGTTGCTCGATAACGCCCGCCCCATCGCCGTCGCAGGCGAAAAGCTGTTGTAGGCGGCAATCGCCGCGTTGTTGGCGTCGTGAATGGCCAGCGCCACCAGCGAGATAAGCTGCCCGTCTTTGCTGTCCGGCTCCAGGTACGCATCGGTGCCGTAGATTTGCCTGAACGCATCCATCAAAGTCCCTAACAGGCTTTGATAATCAGGCGCGGTTATCCCCTGGGCCGTTACCGTTGCCGATAACCCCAGCGTTTCAGAATTGAGGGCCATTTATGCCTCGCTGTTTATAGTGGTGGGACCGTAAACGGTGTCGATGGTGGCGTTGAAGGTTACGGTGCGTTTTTCAGTGCGCGCGGCGGTGACCTCCAGCACGGACTTAACGCCCATGGTCTGGCTGACGCGGTCAATCAGCATTAATACCCAGGTGTCATCCTGCTGCTTGCCAAGCACGGACTGGCGGTAAGGTGTGCCGGTACGATTGTCCAGAAACCACTCGCCCTGCCACAGCTTGAGCCGGGTACTAACCGCCTGAGCCACGCACTCCGGCGAGTTTTCCAGGAAGGTGTTTTCTCCCTGACCAAAGGTGTAATCTCCGTCGCTGTTCTCTCTGCGGTATTTCATACCGGACCTCCCGTGTTCGCCCCGCCGGACTGCACGCCACCGTGGCGATGCTTCGTCAGGCTTATTCCGCTGGCCGAGACATCACCGCTCACGGTCACGTTGCCTTTGATATTGACCTCACCGGTCAGATCAATGCTGGCCGCCGTCGCAGTGAGTTTTCCCGGCGTAGCGAGCGTGATCCCGTGGCTGCCGGGATCCAGCTCCACAAAGGCTTTGCCGTCTTCGCTGCGCAGTTGAACCGCCGTGGGGCTGATGCCGCTGATTTTTTTCGCCTGTGACTGAGGGCCGGGCAACACGAAGGCGTCAGACAACGAATGCTGCCGGGCATCAACTGGCTCCTGAATACCCCCGCTTTGCCACCAAAAATCGATGGCGCGATCGGCGAAAATAACCAGGCATTCGTCCCCCTTTTTCAGCGGAAACGTCAGCGAGCAGCCTCCGCCATGCGGGAAAACAACAGGCACATCCACCAGCAGCGGATAATTGACCGGAGACACAGATCCGTCTCTGGCAAACTGCGTGCCTCTGATTGCTGGCGCCACTTCGCAGGTCACTGAAGCGGGGTCGAAAGACTGAATAATGCCGGGTAACGCGACCCGAAGATCGTTGCTTAATGCGGCCCGGCTGGCCGCAAGCGTATCGGCCAGCTCACCGCTGAGAGCCGAAGTCGTCAGAGCCATGATTCCTCCAGGGATAAAAAAACCCGCAAAGGCGGGTCTGGCTTTTATTTATTAGAGGCGGAATGTTTTTTCCACGCCTCTCCCACATCCTCAACGTACTGGCCAGCAGGGAAGCACATCATGGTCATATACCATTGATCCTCCCGGGTATCCCCGTTGTAGGTAATGCCATAAATATCGTACACGCCGTCCGGCGAGGGCCGGATATAGTCATCATCAGCAGTCAACGCAGGCTTATAGAGCGTGTTTTGATCTAACTTCAGCTGGCCGTGGAGCAGGATTGTGGGGTTAATCAGGCATTTCAGGGTTACGCCCGCATCCGTTGACGTTTGCGGTCGCCCAATCAGGCCGCTCTGGCTATTAAGGCTTACGGGCGGGTGTGCTTTCTCAGCCGCGTTGTAATAGTCCAGCCGATCATTCGACAGCTTCCAGGTGGCCTTGCACAGCTTACCGATTTGGTCGAGATAGCTGCTGACCTTGCCGTGAAAGGTATACCCTCTGGGAAACTTTGTTTCAGGAAAAGGCGGCAGCCTGCCGGGCAGAACGCCAAAAGGTTTCAGCGCGCCGGCCGCGAGCTGGTACATGTCATATACCGTGTAGCCTTTAGCAAGCGTGGCGCTGAGCACTGCGGACATTAGCGCCTCATGGCCATCAACGGCCTGAATTAAAATCCAGTCGTCAGGGGTATCCTCTCGCCCCGTCATCCAGATGCGAATGTCCCCGCTGAAGATCACCCCAAAGTTCATGCCATCTCTCGGCCCCCACTCGACAGGCTCGACAACCCGGATTTTTCCCACTTCGCTGCTGCTTACCACCGGTTCTAATCCGTTGTAGCCCGCAATCAGCCGGATTTTGCTGTACTCCTTCTGGGCAATACGATTCACGTTGTCCGGCGCAAGATTATAGATTTTCACCTCGGCCGTTTTGGGTGAGCTGCCGGCATGCCAGTCGATTTTAAACGTCACCTTAAAACCAGAGAGCGCAATACCGCTGCCGTCTTCCTTCAGAAGCTGGAGCTCAAAGTGGCGAGACCAGTTTTGACTCATCTCCTCCTCCTTAATCTGCCGTCACGAAGTAAAGATGGCTGCCGCGCCCGAGATCGGTTTTGCTCGGGTAATCCTGAGCCTCATTATCACAGCCGATCCATAGGCCTCCGCCAAACCCAAGCCAGGTATATGGCGCCAATAAATTGGCACCGGCCACCAGCGGGATCCCGTTCACGATGGGCTGGTTGTCCGCATCGAGAATATCCATGACCCAGCCAGCGACATCCCGATAAAGCAGCCGCATGCGCAGGGTCTGCCCGGCAAGCTGGATCGTAAAGACCTGGTTATCCGCGCTGAGGGGAATTTCTGCAATTGACATCGTCTCTCCTCATTTTTTATCAGGCTGCAGTGGCGTAATTATTCCCGCCCCCTTGGGAGTGGTAACCACTTTTTCGCCCTTATCGCCGACTGAAGTTGTCGTTACCCCTTCATCCATTGCCGTTTTAGGCGCTGCCGGGCGCGCTTCCGTGGCCGTCATTAATACTTCTGCCAGCACCAGTTTGCAGCCAAGAATGTTTTCCGATTTAGCGGCGGTCGTTACCGTCAACGTTTTGATCAGCATATTGTCGTAAGCGCGGCGGCGGGTAATCACCCTAAAGGGTTCTGCTTTTGTCTGTAAATCAAGTAGTTGTTGATAAATTTGTGCCGGACTGGGGCCTGCGTTTAGCCAGGAGCCGAGCGCGGTCGTATTGGCAAAATCAACCAGTGAACCACCCGCTTTAAAGAGGCAATCAATCGTTACCTCGCCAGGCTGGGCCCAGGCATGGTCGCTGATGTTCGGGCCAAACTCGACGGGATGAGAGGCGATTTTCAGCGTGTCCGAATGGGATTCGCTGATCACCACATCCGGCACCAGAAAACCTGAGAAGCTCGTGCGAGGCTGGAAGTAAGCACCAAAAATATCCATTAGCTCATCCTCCTTTCATACTGCTGCGCCAGTTGAGAATTGACATTGAACAAGCGCTCAGATGTCTCGGCCGCCGCCAGACGAGGTTCAGAGACACCATTCACAACGATATGGGTATTACTGTTAATCGTCGGGGAATGCGTAGTGCTGTTGCTCGCCGTGGAGAAGTCGCCCGAAGTCGCCAGGCGTTCATTGTTGGCAACCCCGGCGGGAAGTAACATTGAGACAGGATCGGGTTGGCTGAGGTTATTGACAGCATTAGATAACTTTCCGCCAGTTCCCTTTTCTTCATCTCCAGCCAGCCAGCCCCGGAAGTTTTTCCATCCCGCGGACAGCTTCTCTTTAACAACGCCCGCTGCACCATCCGCAATTATGCTCCCCGGCGTCTGGAACAGCCCATTTGCCACCAGAGACTTGCCAATACTGGCTGCTTCTGCCCAGTTCCCCTCTTTTAGCGCATTGATCAGATTCCCAATCAGTCTCAGCGTGGCGCCTAACTGATTAAAGTTGTCCAGAAGCCCCTTAAAGATGGTGCTGATAGACCACTTGCTAAAATCGATACCCAGCAGGCTGCCAATATCAACAATAAGGTCTTTTATGTTTTTCGCGAGGCTGCCGATCGTGTCTGCAGCCATTTCAATAACCGGTCCCCACTCTCCCCAGTCAATAAAACTCTCTTCCCCCGCTTTCCATTTCTGGTAGTCGTTATAAAGCAGGCCAATGGCCGCAGCCAGCGAGAGGATAATCCCGACAGGGGACGCGAGAAATGCGCTATTCAGGACTACCCAGGCCGCGGTTAGCCCCGCTAAACCGCCGATTAGCCCCTGAGAACCTTCATCAAGGCGATCCCACCAGGCCATCACGTCGGTAACCCAATCGATGGTGCCGCTCAGTGCATCAACGAAAATGTCAGCAAACTGTTCAACGACGGCGCCAATTTTGTCCAACACGCGTTCAATTTGCGGCGCTTTAACCAGCATTTTTTCGGCCAGCCTCTCGACGGGCGCAGCCAATTTCTCGGCCAGATCGCCGCCTGATTTTGCTACTAACAAATCAAACACGGAGTCTGCTTTACGCCAGGACTGCATAAATTTTTCGGACTGGTCGGCGCTTTGCTCTGCACTTCCACCGATGCGGAGGGACAAGTCCTGATACTCTTCGGCAAACTGGCCTAATCCGCGCTGCATCGCGTGCAGCGTGTCGTCATCAATCCCCAGATTCAATGCGTAGAAATCAGCGCTGTCTCTGTTCACTGTGCCCAAAGAACGGGCAACCTGCGCGAAAATGTCGGCGTTATCCCGCTTTAAGCCGGCGTCATCATGCGTTTTTACGCCAAGACTTTTCAACAGGCTCTCGTGCAGCGAGTCACCGTTCGCATACTCACTGACGTTTTTAATCGACTTTTGCAGCGCACCAATGTCTGCGCCTGACTGGCTGGCACCGTATTGCAGTGCCTTGTAAGTTTCTAAATCAGCGTTCAGAGATTGGGATGACTGCGCGTCCTTCTCGATGCCAGACAGCCGCTTTTCAAACCACGTTCCCGCTTTTGCTAGCGGAGACAGCACCTGATTACTGAAGTTTTCGAAACTTTTGGTCAGTTTTTCAAAATCAACTTTTGCCGCCTCTTCTTTTCCCTTTTTCAGCGTTTTATCCAGTTCACCAAAAGCGGCGTTGATTCGCGAGCTAAGGTCTTCTTGATAAAAAAAATCTGGGATCGGGACGTAAGGAACAAGCTGTGTGCTAGCGCTCATTTTCCTCTCTCCAGCGTGTAATACAGGCCTTATTATCAGCCTGCATCTCAAGGTAATCATTCATCAGCGCAATGTCGTAAAGATCCACCGCGCCGCTTTTCAGATCCCGCCAGCTGAGGCCGAAGACCTCCGCCGGGCGAAGAATATAGTCCTCCCCGCCCGGCAGCGTCTCCAGCATCAGGCCGCCGACGGGGCCGGGTTTTCGCTGCCGGGGAGTTCTTGCAAAAAATTTCCCAGCGAGTCGGCCACCACCCGGGCCACCAGCTGCAACAGCGTCATCAGGTCAATATCGTCAAAAGACAATGCGCCCTGACTAAAGACCGGCACCCAGCCCTTCATGTGTTCACGCGTCACGACCGACAGGCATGGATACAGAATGGTGTTGCAGTCCTCATCGCAGAGGTCGGCAAGGGTGCGGGCAATTTTAGGCAGTACGGTTTCGAGGGCGTTTCCGCCCTCCTTACCCTGTAAGCTGCGAAAATCACCCACAACGCCCGCCAGAACCGGCAGCAGTTTGCGTGCAACGCTGAGCTGCTCGAAAACGCCGAGCTTGCCAATGCGGTAGTTCACCGCTTTCAGGGTAATTTCCATGGTTTAGAACTCCCCGAGCAGCTGATCGATTTTGCCGCAGTCAAACTTCCAGTCCATGGTGCCGGCATCTTTGCCATTGCTGTTCGCTGGAAGCTGAGAAAACGCCACACTGCTGGCCGAAACCAAATCGCCGGAAGCAGTATTGCGCACCACAATTGTGTTCTTACCCCACAGTGCCGAAGAGAGGGTTTGAGCGTTATAGGCCTGCATCAGCTTTTTATTCACCGGGGAAGTTTTCATCAGCGTCACGGTGATAGAACCGTTTTTGGCCGGAGAGAGGTTATGCATCACCTCGCCGTCAATGCCGACGGTCATGGTGTTTTTTGTGGTCGCCATTTCCACTTTGATCCCGGTGTCGCCGTTTGCACTGCCCGCGCCCAAATCAATCACGCCGGTTGGCCCCACAAGAGAAGCCGTAACATCCATAAAAGAATAAGTACCCATTTAAATCTCCTTAACGAACAACATTGATTTCGACATCGGCGAAGTGCACAGCACCCGCCAGTTTGCAGGCCACCTGAATCACCGGCGCTTTACGCGCTTCGCGGTCCGACTGTGCCTGAGTGGCAACTGCAGGGGCGTAGACGTAGTAGCCTTTGGTCAGCGTGTCGCCGGAGGCCAGTTGACCAATATCGGCGCCATTCCAGACACCTGGCGCGACCAGACCATTGGTGACCGCCTGAGCCATGGAGTGCTCAACGTTGCTCAGCAGACGGGTAACACCGGCATCGGTTTGTGGGATTTTGGTGGTGCTGGTGTAAAGCAGGTTGTAGAGGTTGGTCTGCACATAGTTTTGCAGCCAGTCCAGGCCGTGGCGCTCATCAATAAAGCTGCCGTTGCTCATTACGCCTTCCTGAATAATGGCGGTGTCGTTGTTGTAATTCACAAAGACGTTGGCATTTTTCGCGGACAGGGCGTTGATTTCTGTTTGGGTCAGCGTTTCTGCGGTAATCCCCGGCTCCTGCTTAAATTTCAGGGTGATGGTGGTGTTATTGCCGTTGAAATTAACGGTAAACGCCCGGCCAAACAGGGAGGCAGCCGCAAACGGCGTGGCGCTGGAGTACTGACCAAAAGTGCGGGCGAACTTAGCCGCTTTCAGCTTGCTGAAGACATCGGTGTTGTCGTTGGCATCCAGCACTTTCGCGCTGGCAGAAGTATGGCCAAAGATACGGGAGACACCGTCGCCTTCAATGACTGCCGCCACGGCCAGCACGGCTTCATCGGTAATGGTGTCGTCTGCAATCACCAGACCATACCAGTCGGTCGAGTGCGCACTCAGCGCGGAGACGCATTCGGCGATGGTTTCGCCGGCTTTGCCCTCGCTGCCTTCTTTTACCCAGCGTCCGATATACAGGTCGGCAGGCTGCGGAGACTGCTGGTAGTAGAGGCTGGCGGCTTTGTATTCCGGCGCCTCAAGACCAAAGTCTGCGGCAACGCCGCTCAGGCTGGAATAAGCGCGCATACGCTCTTTCGCGTCAATAACGTTGCTTGCGCCGACGACCAGCAGCGCACCATAGTTACGGGACTGCGCCGCTCGTGGCGCCATATTCACTGTCACGCTGACAATGTTAGATACAGGTAAACCCTGTGACATAGCTTACTCTCCAATGATTTTTACTGCGGATGAAAGGATGGAACGAATACCGTAGCGCCGGACAATACTGCGCTTTAGCGCCACGGTGAGGGTGTAGCGGCGTAGCCACTGGTTATTAATAAATTCAGGGTCTGGCGTAATGTCGCCGCACTGCAGAAACGTCAGGTCCAGCCGGTTCAGCTCGGCGTTGTTTTGCGGCACGTTCAGACCATCACGAAACAGAGCGGCAACCGCCTGAGCGCCGGGACCGTAAAAGCCACAGGTCACGTCAACGGACTCGGTGCTTTGAAGTACACTTTGATCGCTGTCCTGCGAGTGGAAGAAAGGCGTTTCCGCCTGCTTCACGTTGGTAAAAAAGTCACACCAGGTGATGCCGGCCTCCGGCGTGGCGGGCGGCGGATCGCTCCACTTCGCCATTACCATTTCCGGCGGCAGGCCTGATACGCCGACAATCCAGCCAGTAAGGTCCGCATCAAGCGCATCGTCATAATGTGGCGATGCCGCCAGCGGCGTCAGAAAGCCCGGACGCGTGGTGTCATTCATTGATTTCTCCAAAGAAAAACCGCCCGAAGGCGGTCAGATAAGGCTTACAGCCCTTTAGCCTGCAGGCGAGCAACGTGGTCGACGTACAGCTTGACCGGATCGCTGTTGCTGGCCACCACGCCAGCAAGCTGGTTGATGGCATCGACGTGATCCATCGAATAGTCAGAGCCAATCACCTTGCCCAGGTGGCTGCTGTAGCGGCCGACCAGGCCATCGTTCTGGAAGCGCTCGTTGGTAAACAGGATGGAAAACGCCAGCATCGCCACGTGCAGCGGATCGAGGTTGTTCGCGCCCTGGTTCAGCGGGTTGTAGTCGATAATCCCGCTCCACGAGTAGTAGTAGACGCCGTTATCCAGCTCTTTGCCCTGGCCGCCCCACTGCGCAGGCAGCCCCTGCGGGTACTTCTTGTTAAAGGCGGCCACGCCTTCGCTGGTCAACGCATCCAGGGCATCCACACCGGATTGAGGCAGACGAGGTGCCCCGGCCAGGGCGGAAAGCAGTTGCCCGAAGGCCGACAGGGCCGCATTGGCGATAGACTCTGGCAGGCGGCCAGGTTTCAGCGCCAGGCGAACCAGGTCTGCCACTTCGGAGCCGTGGTTAACGCCATTCACGGAAGTAACCGAGGCGATAAGTTCAGGGTGAGTCGCTGCAGCGTAGCGGCAGGCCAGCGGCCCCTGGCTGTGACCAATCAGGTTCACTTTCGCCGCACCGGTTTCGGCCCGAACTTTACGGATAAATTCCAGCAGCTGCTCGCCGCGCATTTCATTGCTGTTTAGCGCGGAAATAGTGGCGATGTAGACCTTCGCCCCGGCTTTCTCCAGCGCCTCTTTGATGCCGTAGAAGTAGGGATAGATCCCGCCAATTTTGTCGAAACCGAACAGACCGTGGACCAGAACAATCGGGTACTTCAGGGATGTAGACATAGGAATGACCTCTTTGACGTAGGAATAAAAAAGCCCCGAAAATTCGAGGCTTAGTTCAGGCACTGATTGCGGATATACTCCTGCAGCCCCGCTAGCTGCTTGTTGCTCGTTTCAATTCGCTCCCGGAGACGGAAATAATCCCGTTGAGCGGCGTCAGTAAGTCCGGGGGTGGCAACATCATCCAGCCTGGAGGTGGTGGTGGCACCAGGCACTGCTTTGCAGGTGGCGCTGACGCGCAGCCGCTGAGTGCCAGCAGCCACATCACGCTGCAGGTTTTCAATGGTGAGCCGGGCATGGGTTAACTCCTCGCTATAGTGGACATCCAACTCGGCTACCGCCTGCTGGCGCCGGACAAGGTTTTGCAGCTCATTTTTTTGCTGAGCCAGCTGCTCCAGGGCTGACTCTGCTCTTTGTTTTTGCACGGCATACCGTTGGTGAAACCACCAGCTGCTGGCAATGAGTAGCATAAAGGCCGCCAGCACAAGTGAGGTCAGCGGCTTCATTTTTCCGCCTCCGGCCAGGTACAAAGCTGGTATTCCACCTCGCGGCGGTTGATCAGCCCCTGCCACTGCTTCCCCCCCGCCCAGATCCATTTTTTCAGCCCAGCGCAGGCCTGTTCGTACTCGCCCGCGTTTAACATCCTGAGCACGGAAGAGCGCAGAAAAGCGGCTGTACCAACGTTGTAGGTAAAGCTGATCAAAGCGGCTCGTTGGTACTCACTAACCGGGACGGTGACGGCCCTTGAGACCGCCTGAGCCGCAGGGCGGAGATCCCGATCGAGCCAGCGCCTGCACTCAGCCGGGGTGTAAGTTTTATCGGGAATAATGTCTTTGCCGGTATGGCCGTAACAAACGGTCAGCACCCCGGCGACATCGTAATAGGGCGTGTAGCTCACACCTTCCAGCTCGGGCAGGAGCGAGCCTGCAATCGTCAGAGCGCCCGCCCCTGACAATCCGAGTAATGTTTTTCTGAGTCCGGGAGAAAGAGCCATCAGTTACCTGCCTTTTTCAGTACCTCGCTGACTGCCCTGATAATCTCAATCTGCTCGGCTCGGTTTAGGGTTTGCAAGTCATCCGCCAGCGTCTGGAGAATGCGGGTGCGCTTTTGATCTTCGAGGTGCTGCCGGTGGGCATCCAGCCTGCCCCCCAGCCACGAAGCCAGTGAAATCAGTACGCTAAGCAGTCCGAATATCATGTAGACCATATCCTGTGTCGTGATACCCAGACCGGCGGCAAGCGCCGCCAGCCACGCAAAAGACTGCGTGACCAGATTTGCGGGTTGGTCGTTCATGGAAGAACCTTCGGTTGAGGTGTCGAACTGCCGTTGGGGTAAAGATGCGGTGTAGCGTTAAATCAGCGGAATAGGTTTTCCGCGTCGGGCTTGCTTCCCGGTCGCTGCCGGTAAGCCGGATTCGCTGCGAGGCGCGGCCTGATAGACGCTTTTTTGCCTGGCGTCTAACTTCTGGCGCAGCCGCTGATAATGCTCTGCCTGCTGGATGATTTGCAGGCCATAGATGTTAATAACCTCCAGCGCCTTGTCGGGGCGATACCTGGGCTTGCGGGCTAGCGAGAGAGTAAGCCGTAAGTCAGGTTTCGCTCTTACCCCGACTAACAGCGGGTTGGCAGCTTTCCAGACGGCCTGTTTAGCTTCGCGGCGCTGTCGGCGACGTGCCTGTGCGTCCATACAACCTCCTGTCAATCAACTTTGGTGATATCTCTCTGATATCCCAAAGCTTCTTGCTTTGGTGTATGTGCCCTTTTTCAGGGCCTGATGTTAAGGAGCGTTCACTTGCCTTGTGAGTCGGTGCGTCCTGCCGATGAATTGATATTGAACCAATAGTACAACAACGTCAAGAACCAAAAGTACGAAATATCGTTAAGAAAATGCCTGGATTCGATAACATATTAAAATATAGAGCAAAAAAAACCCCGCCTGGGCGGGATTCAAAGCATCAGCAGAGGGAAACGATTCAGGCGTGGCGGCGAATTGAATGGCTATACATCACCCGGCCAATGATTTTGAGGTGCTGTTCGTTCTCTTCGCTAATGCGCCAGTCGGCATATTTGGGGTTGTCCGAGCGCACCAGCAGGCAGTCGTGGGTCATCTGCAGGCGCTTCACCAGCAGTTGTCCCTTATAGAGGAACACGTAGATGCCGTCCCCATCGAAATAATCTTTGCCGATATCCACAAAGATATAGTCACCCAGTTCAATGGTGCCGGACATGCTGTCGCCGGTGACGGTAATGACTTTTATTGTTGAAGCCGGACGGTGGCCGAACAGTTCCAGCGCTTCCTGGCTGTCGTAGACAATATGGTTAATGGTTTCGGTCACTTCGCTGGAGACCAGTCGCCCCGGCCCCGCACTAGCCTCAATGTCCAGCACGTCGATGCGAAAGCCCTGCTCTTCGCGCGGCTGGAAAGGATAAATGGCCGCCTCTTCATGGCTGGCCGCATTCTCGCGCCCTTCGCTTTGATAGCCTGTTTCGCTGCCGTGCTGAAGCCAGAGCGCATCTGCCCGCAGAAACGTCGCCAGCTCGTACATTTTATCCTGCCGGGGGATCGCTTCGGCGTTAAGCCATTTACTGACGGCCTTGGAGGAAACGCCCAGCGCGCGCGCTATCGCCATACCGCGCCCGAACTCATCGAGGTTTGCTTCGCTGCAGGCCTGCGCCAGCCTGCGGGAAAAAGCTTCGCGCAGTTGTTCTCTCTGTACCATAAGTACGATCCCACCGTGTTTATCGTGACCAATAGTTCAATGATAACATGTACTGAAAGTACACAAAGCACAAAACTTAAAGGCGCAGTATCATTGGGGATGATCTGCTTTTGTGGTAAAGTGCGCGCCATCGAAACGTCCCTGCCTTAGCCATTATCTTTAATCAGATTTAATACTGGTTAAATATACAGTCTTTTGCAATGTTTTGGGCGCGAAATATGAATATATCTTTTAGTAAGGTGGGGCTGGTAACAGGTTGAAATGGCGTTATTAATTACGAAGAAGTGCATCAACTGCGATATGTGCGAGCCGGAGTGCCCGAATCAGGCCATCTCCATGGGCGACGCTATCTATCAGATCGATACCGACCGCTGCACGGAATGCGTTGGCCATTACGAAACCCCGACCTGCCAGAAAGTTTGCCCGATCCCCAGCACGATTATTAGCGACCCGGCGCACATTGAGAATGAAGAGCAGCTGTGGGATAAGTTCGTGCTGCTCCACCATGCAGATAAACTTTAGCTTTCGATGATCACGGTCGCGCAGGCGTAATGGCGCTCATCCGCCAGGGTAACGTGAACTGAGCGGACGCCCATTTTTTCAGCCAGCCGCTCTGCCTCTTCCCAAAACCGCAGTTGAGGTTTGCCCAGCGCGTCGTTAAACACTTCAAACTGGTTGAACGCCAGCCCGTTGCGAATTCCGGTACCAAAAGCTTTCGCTGCCGCCTCTTTTACCGCAAAACGCTTGGCCAGAAAACGCACCGGTTGCTGATGAGCCTGGTACAACACCCATTCATTTTGGCTCAGTACGCGCTTCGCCAGCCGGTCACCGGAGCGGGAAATTACGCTCTCAATGCGCGCAATTTCCACAATGTCCGTACCGAGGCCCAGAATGGCCATTAGCGGCGCGCTTCCTGCATCAGGCGTTTCATTTCAGCCACGGCCTCTTTAAGACCGCTCATGACCGCACGTCCGATAATCGCGTGGCCGATATTCAGCTCATGCATTTCAGGGAGCCGCGCGATGGCCTGAACGTTGTGATACGTCAGACCGTGGCCAGCATTCACCTTCAGCCCTTTAGCAGCGGCATAGCTCGCGGCTTCAGCAATACGAGCCAGTTCTTTGGCCTGGGTCGCTTCGTTTTCAGCGTCCGCATAGCAGCCGGTGTGAATTTCAATGTAAGGCGCGCCCACAGCCACCGCCGCGTCAATCTGCGCGTGGTCGGCATCAATAAACAGAGACACAAGAATACCGGCGTCAGCCAGGCGCTGGCAGGCATCGCGCATTTTATCCAGCTGACCGGCAACATCCAGGCCGCCTTCGGTGGTTACTTCCTGGCGCTTTTCCGGCACCAGGCAGCAGAAATGCGGCTTAGTCTGGCAGGCAATAGCGATCATCTCTTCGGTGACGGCCATTTCCAGGTTCATGCGGGTATCGAGGGTTTCACGCAGAACGCGAACGTCACGGTCGGTAATATGGCGGCGATCTTCACGCAGGTGTACGGTAATGCCATCGGCCCCCGCCTGCTCCGCGATAAATGCGGCCTGAACCGGATCCGGGTATGCCGTACCGCGTGCGTTACGCAGGGTAGCGATGTGATCGATGTTGACGCCTAACAGTAATTCAGCCATGACAATCCTCAGAGTTCGCAGACAGATGCCGGGCAGTGTACACCTGCCGGGGAAAGCCTGGCTACGGTCTGTGATTACTGTGAGCTATCTGAAGGCTCAGGTGGTGTTTTTTTAGGCACAAACTGGCGGAACAGTTCGCGGCTTTTGAGGGGCTTGCCCTGCAGATACGGCTTGAGGGCCATACGCGTGAAACGCTTGGCGGCACGGAGCGTGTCGGCGTCGGGAAATTCGCGTTCGGCAAGGGCTCTGAGCTGGCGGCCAGTAAAGCTGCTGTGGCCGATCACCACGCTGGCAATAAAGCCTTTCTCTTCACGATAGGTGTAGGTCATGGTGTCATCGACGCCTGCCCCGCTGCCGGCGCAATGCAGGAAATCCACGCCATAGCCAAGGTGCCCCAACAGTGCCAGCTCAAAACGACGCAGCGCAGGCTCCGGCGTACCGGTAGCCCCAGCTAAGGCCTGAATGCAGTGGAGGTAATCAAAAAACAGTTCGGAGAAGCGAGTTTCCTGTTCGAGGACGCGAGCCACCAGTTCATTGACGTACAGGCCGCTGTAGAGTGCGATACCGCTTAAAGGAAGGGCCAGCGAAACCGCTTCGGCGCTGCGCAGTGTTTTGACTTCGCCACGGCCGCCCCAGCGAACCAGCAGAGGGGTAAAAGGCTGCAGAGTGCCTTTCAGGTTTGAGCGTTTAGCGCGCGCGCCTTTGGCAATCAGGCGAACGCGCCCGGATTCTTCGGAAAACAGGTCGAGCAGAAGGCTGGTTTCGCTCCAGGGGCGACTATGCAGGACAAAAGCCCGTTGCCAGCCTTCCATAAGTTTTAGCTCAGGTCGTCGGTATAACCGAGACTGCGCAGCGCACGCTCGTCATCGGCCCAGCCGGATTTCACCTTCACCCAAAGCTCGAGGTGAACTTTGGCTTCGAACATCTCTTCCATGTCTTTACGGGCTTCGATGCCGATGGTTTTGATTTTGGCCCCTTTGTTGCCAATCACCATCTTCTTCTGCCCTTCACGCTCAACGAGGATCAGCCCGTTGATGTCGTAGCCGCCGCGTTCATTAGTGACAAACTGCTCGATTTCCACGGTCACGGAATACGGCAGTTCGGCACCCAGGAAGCGCATCAACTTTTCACGAATGATCTCAGACGCCATGAAGCGCTGGGAGCGATCGGTGATGTACTCTTCCGGGAAGTGGTGGGTAGCTTCCGGCAGGTGCTTACGGACGATTTCCGCGATGGTATCAACGTTCATCCCAGTTTCAGCCGAAACAGGCACGATATCGAGGAAGTTCATCTGGCTGCCGAGGAACTGCAGGTGCGGCAGCAGAGCGGTTTTATCCTGAACGTTGTCAACTTTGTTGACGGCCAGGATTACCGGCGCACGGCTGTCGCGCAGCTTGTTCAGCACCATTTCATCATCCGGCGTCCAGCGGGTGCCTTCAACCACGAAGATAACCAGCTCTACGTCACCGATGGAGCTGCTCGCTGCACGGTTCATCAGGCGGTTAATCGCGCGTTTTTCTTCCATGTGCAGCCCAGGGGTATCGACATAAATCGCCTGATATGGCCCTTCGGTATGGATGCCCATGATGCGGTGGCGCGTGGTCTGCGCCTTACGCGAGGTAATAGAGACTTTCTGCCCAAGCAGCTGATTCAGCAGCGTGGATTTGCCGACGTTCGGGCGACCAACAATGGCCGCGAAGCCGCAATACGTTTTTTCTTCGCTCATTCCAGCTCCAGCTTTTTCAGCGCCTGCTCAGCCGCAGCCTGTTCCGCTTTACGGCGGCTTGACCCTGTCCCTACGACAGGCTCAGGCAGGCCACTCACCTGACAGTGAATGGTAAATTCTTGATCGTGCGCTTCACCGCGCACCTGCACCACCAGATACGACGGCAGCGGCAGATGGCGACCCTGCAGGTACTCCTGCAGACGCGTTTTCGGATCTTTTTGTTTGTCGCCTGGGCTGATTTCGTCGAGACGGGTCTGATACCAGGAGAGAATCAGACGCTCAACGTTCTGAATGTCACTATCGAGGAAGACGCCACCGATCAGCGCTTCCACGGTATCGGCAAGAATCGACTCCCGACGGAAGCCGCCACTTTTCAGTTCACCCGGCCCAAGACGCAGGCACTCACCCAGTTCGAACTCACGGGCGATTTCCGCCAGCGTGTTGCCGCGCACCAGCGTCGCGCGCATGCGGCTCATGTCGCCTTCATCTACGCGAGGAAAACGGTGATACAGCGCATTCGCGATAACATAACTGAGAATGGAGTCACCCAAAAACTCAAGACGCTCGTTGTGTTTGCTGCTGGCACTCCGATGGGTTAATGCCTGTTGCAACAGATCCTGATGTTGAAAAGTGTAGCCCAGCTTCCGCTGCAGCCTATTTATTACGATGGGATTCATGCGATACCAAAATTAATGAATGCGTCAACTATTCAGCACACGGAACAGACCTGAAAAAAAGAAATCAACGCTGTTTCGTGTGCCGTGGCTCCCTTTCGGGAGCCAATCTTTAAAGGCGGGAATATTCTATACACAACGACAGGGGATGTCGTTAGTTTGTGGGATTAATTGTTTAATGAATGCCGCCAATTCGGCTTAAACGAACACCCGTTGGCCATTCACCTTCTTGTTTCTCGAAACTCATCCAAATTGCTGTCGCTTTACCGACCAGATTTTGCTCCGGCACAAAGCCCCAATAGCGGCTGTCTGCGCTATTGTCGCGGTTATCACCCATCATGAAATAGTGACCCGGCGGAACAATCCATGTCGCGAGCGGCAATCCGGACTGCTGGTAGTACATCCCCACCTGATCCTGAGCGATAGGCACCGTCAGAATGTTATGGGTGACGTTACCCAGCGTTTCTTTACGCTCACTCAGGCGGACACCGTCTTCACGGGTCTGATCTTTCGGCAGCTGGAAGAAACCGGAGGTGGCTTCACTGCCGTTGCGGCGGGCAAACGTCTGCACAAAATCACTGGCTTCAACGTTGGAATACGTGATTGGCAGCGCGTTGTCGCAGGCCTGGCCGGAACTGCAATTAGGCTGAACGGTAACTTCTTTCGACTGTGGGTCGTAGCTTACCCGGTCGCCCGGCAGCCCTACAACGCGCTTAATATAATCCAGGCGCGGATCTTCAGGGTATTTAAATACCGCAATATCGCCGCGTTTAGGGTGCCCGGTTTCAATTAAGGTTTTCTGATAAATAGGATCTTTAATGCCATAGGCAAATTTCTCTACCAGAATAAAGTCACCGATTAACAGCGTTGGCATCATCGAACCGGAAGGGATCTGGAAAGGCTCATAAATAAATGAGCGCACCACCAGCACAATCGCCAGCACCGGAAACACCGACGCACCAGTTTCCAGCCAGCCTGGTTTAGGGCCGACTTTTTTCAGCGTCTTTTTGTCCAGCGCATCACCGGTGGCAGCCTGCGCTGCCGCCTGTTTTTCACGACGTTTTGGTGCAAAGATAAACTTGTCCAGACACCACAAAATGCCCGTCACCAGCGTGGCTACCACGAGGATCAAAGCAAACATATTCGCCATGCCAACTCCTTAGATTATTTGCTGTCTTTGCCAACGTGCAGAATGGCCAGGAACGCTTCCTGAGGCAGTTCGACGTTGCCGACCTGCTTCATGCGTTTCTTACCGTCTTTCTGTTTCTGCAGCAGCTTTTTCTTACGGCTGACGTCGCCGCCGTAGCACTTAGCCAGAACGTTTTTACGCAGCTGTTTCACCGTCGAACGCGCAATAATATGGTTGCCGATGGCAGCCTGAATCGCGATGTCGAACTGTTGGCGAGGGATCAGATCCTTCATTTTTTCCACCAGCTCACGGCCACGGTACGGCGCATTGTCGTTGTGTGTGATAAGCGCCAGCGCATCAACGCGATCGCCATTGATCAGTACATCAACGCGCACCATGTTGGAAGCCTGGAAACGTTTGAAATTGTAATCCAGGGACGCATAGCCACGAGAAGTGGACTTCAGGCGGTCGAAGAAGTCGAGCACCACTTCCGCCATCGGGATTTCATAGGTCAGCGCAACCTGGTTGCCGTGATAAACCATGTTGGTTTGCACGCCGCGTTTTTCGATACAAAGCGTGATCACGTTGCCGAGGAACTCCTGCGGCAGCAGCATGTGACATTCCGCAATCGGCTCACGTAGCTCTTCAATGTTGTTAAGCGGCGGCAGCTTAGACGGGCTATCAACGTAGACAATCTCTTTGCTGGTCGTTTGCACTTCGTAAACTACGGTTGGCGCGGTGGTGATCAGGTCGAGATCGTATTCACGTTCCAGACGCTCCTGAATGATCTCCATGTGCAGCAGGCCCAGGAAGCCGCAGCGGAAGCCGAAGCCCAGCGCCGTGGAACTTTCTGGCTCGTAGAACAGAGAGGCGTCGTTCAGGCTAAGCTTGCCGAGCGCATCACGGAAGTTTTCGTAGTCGTCGGAGCTTACCGGGAACAGACCGGCATAAACCTGCGGTTTCACTTTTTTGAAGCCTGGCAGCGCTTTGTCCGCCGGGTTACGGGACAGTGTCAGAGTATCGCCTACCGGTGCGCCCAGGATGTCTTTGATTGCACAAACCAGCCAGCCTACTTCGCCGCATTTCAGTTCGTTACGGTCGATCTGCTTAGGCGTAAAGATGCCCAGACGATCGGCGTTGTACACCTGGCCGGTGCTCATTACTTTGACTTTGTCGCCTTTACGCAGGGTGCCGTTTTTCACGCGGATCAGGGAAACAACGCCCAGGTAGTTATCGAACCAGGAGTCGATGATCAGCGCCTGCAGCGGTGCATCTGGATCGCCTTCCGGCGCGGGGATATCACGCACCAGGCGCTCTAATACATCAGGTACGCCAACGCCGGTTTTCGCCGAGCAGCGCACTGCGTCAGTGGCGTCGATGCCCACGATGTCTTCAATCTCTTCCGCTACGCGCTCAGGATCGGCCGCCGGCAGGTCAATTTTGTTCAGAACCGGAACCACTTCCAGGTCCATTTCCATCGCCGTGTAGCAGTTCGCCAGGGTTTGAGCCTCAACGCCCTGCCCGGCATCCACCACCAGCAGCGCGCCTTCACAGGCCGCAAGCGAGCGGGATACTTCATAAGAGAAGTCAACATGCCCTGGGGTATCGATGAAGTTCAGCTGGTAAGTTTCACCGTCGCTGGCTTTGTAGTCGAGCGTGACGCTCTGCGCTTTGATGGTAATACCACGTTCGCGTTCCAGATCCATTGAGTCAAGAACCTGCGCGGCCATTTCGCGGTCGGACAAGCCGCCGCAAATCTGGATGATACGGTCAGACAGCGTCGATTTACCGTGGTCGATGTGGGCAATAATAGAAAAGTTACGTATATTCTTCATAGTTAGAGGTTTTATGCCTTACAAATGGCCTGTGAGCTCGGCGCTTCGCGCTGTACGGAGCAGGATGTCAGAGACTGTCTTCTGCCTGAAACGCCGCATTCTACACTACAACCAGAAAGTGAGGAAACTGCTCATCCTGCAAGCTTAGGTAAGCGATAAGCAGGATGTGCAAAGAGATGTCATTTGAAGGGAATTTATTGATTTTCAGCCGGCGGTGCGGACGTATCGACGCGCAGTGCATCCGGGCTAAGCGCAACGCTTAGAATCACCGGCTGCCAGCTCTCACGGCGGCTGAAATGCAGGGAAAAACCGCGAGCAAGCAGGAAGCCCCCTACGCCGCCAAGCAAAGCCCCGCACATAGCGGCCAGGTTGGTGCCAAACAGCGTCTGGAAAAGACCTGAGCACAAAAATAGCCCAACCAACGGCGACATGTACACCAGAAGCGCGGACCCTAACAGGCTACCTTCCGCAATACCCAGCTCCACTTTTTGCCCGGCAACCAGCGGCTGTTCGCTTGGCACAGACAGCAGATGGCTGGTTTGTGGCCCCAGTTTATTCAGGACACGAGTACCACATCCCGAGCGCGAAGCGCAGCTGCTGCAAGAGGCTTTAACATCACAGTGCAGCAACGCTTCACCATTTTGCCAGGAGACGACCGTCGCCCATTCTTTAATCATTGCGTCGCTCCGTTAAACTTCACGCTATCGCCAATGCGTTTCGCCGTTTGTGGAGGCAACTCACCGACAACGGTAATTTCGGTTTTATCACGAATTTCTGTGCTAATTGTCCGACGACCGGTCCGCACAAGCTGTTCGCCATTACTTGCCTGAGCCGGGGCCTGACTGATGTTTACCGAGAAACTGAATAATCCATCAGAATAAAGCCGGGATTCGATAGGCACGCCCACGGTTGGCAATGGCCGGCGGCTGCTCGACACTTCGCTAAAGCCTTGCGGCAGCCATGTCGGTGCCCATGTAAAACTGGCCTTTTCTGCACCTGGTACGGACAGCAGCGGAGGCAGCGTCGCCTTCGCTAAATTCTGCAGAAGCCCGCTAGCCTGGTTTTCGACAGAGAATGACACAACCCGGAACTGTTCGAGCGTTTCGCCGTCGCGATCCAGTAAATCAACGCGAAGTGGCAGCTTGGTTTCGGTATCGAGCCAAACAATGTAGTTATAGCGAGTGCCGTCCCGAGCAACGACGCGAATAACTTCGCATAGTCTGTCGGCAATACGCGTACGCCCGACAGAAATAAAGTCGTAATACGGCGTCAGGCGCTTAAAATCGGTATAGACGATGGAAGGCAGAGAATCGACGATATAGTCCCCGGTGAGCGTGAATGGCTCGAGCCCAGGCTCAAAATAGCTGATTTCATTGCCGCGCTGAACGACTTCGCGGCGCGGGCCGTCCATCTGCAGGAATTGCGCAAGCGGGCGATTATCAAGACGTGCATGGCGATAACTAAGGGACTCAATCCCTTGTTTGCTGATATTGATAAACGCCAGCTCATAATTGAGTGACTGACTAGCCTGGTTCATCTGCTGCAACAACGCCCCGGACGAAACAGTGTCCGCCGAGGCGCTGGAGGTGAACAACAGGCTGCCTGCCACGAGAGACAGGGCACACCAAAGTTGCTTCATTACTGCGATTGCGTTCCTAAAGTTTGGTTTCCTGGCACTTGCACAGCAGCCTGCTGGGTTTGCGCCTGTTCAAACTGGAGCTGCTCGGAGTGTAAACGACGCTGCAATTCGTAATCCTGCAGCATAGCGTTAATACGACGACGCTGTTCCTGTACTTGCTGACTGCTGTTGCTGGCGGTCGTGTCAGACGGTACGCCCAGGCTTACCGGACTGGCTTTGCCCATCATCGGCAAGGTGTTAAACACCGGCGTTTCCGGCTGTGCGGTGCTGTCAGACTGGCCATTATAGTGCTGCACACCCACGATAACCGCAAGCGATACGCACGCAGCAACGCCCATTTGGGTAAGCTGGCTTGCCCACGGACGTACCTTGTGCCAGAACGGCATTTTCTGCCACTGCTGAGGCTGCGGCTGAGACTCGGTAATGAGCGGCGCGACGTTACGCGCAGGTTCATTTGCGATAGCCGCCATCACGTTGGCAGAAATATCAAAGTGGAGCACTTCGCTGGTATCTCCGCGCATTGTGTCGCGGATAAGGTGGTAACTCTCCCAGCTCTGCTGCAATTCACTGTCGTTTGACAGGCGATTGAGCAGCTCGCTGTCGAGAGATTCGCCATCCATTAAAGCGGAAAGTTGTTCTTTCTGCATGCCTAAATACCCTTCCAGTAATCCGCTATCGTCAACGCCTGATAAGCGGTTGAACTTTATTATCAATAGCTTCCCTTGCGCGGAAAATACGAGAACGCACAGTACCTACCGGGCAATCCATGATGTCGGCTATCTCTTCATAGCTCAGGCCATCCAACTCCCGCAACGTAATTGCCATGCGTAAATCTTCCGGGAGCGACTCAATAGTACGGAAAACTATTTGTCTCAGTTCTTCAGACAACATTAAGTTCTCAGGGTTCGAAATTTCTTTCAATGCGCTGCCACTTTCGTAGTTTTCAGCGTCAATGGCGTCCACATCACTTGATGGCGGACGTCGCCCTTGAGCAACCAGATAATTTTTAGCCGTGTTAACCGCGATGCGGTACAACCACGTATAAAACGCACTATCGCCACGGAATGAATCCAGCGCGCGATAAGCTTTAATAAAAGATTCCTGCACCACATCGGGTACATCTCCCGAAGGTACATAGCGGGAAACCAGGCTCGCAACCTTATGCTGGTAGCGTATCACCAGTAGGTTAAATGATTTCTGATCTCCCTTTTGGACCCGTTCGACGAGGACCTGATCCGTTAACTGCTCGCTCATCCGAGGTAATGTCTCCCCAAACCCAATTTCCACGCGTAATCGAAATGCCACTCGAACCCTGCATTTTTGAGCAAGCTTTGAGTTTGAGTGCCCGAGGCCAGCAAAGTTCCGTTACGCCTTTGTTTTTCTGTCATGTTTAGCGGATTGCATCTTTTCATTATAAGTTCCGCTTCGCAAAACGGTAACGCCGATTCTTCTGAATCAATGCTCAAAAAGTTAGCGAGCAGAGTATCGCATGAATCAGGGTATTTCATCATCTAATCTGCCATTTATCCTCCAGTAGTGAGATTTATTTACGCAGTTTGCACAATCCCTCCCAATAACTTTATCGACGAGTCTGTTTAGTCTGCACAACGCTAAAACAAAAAAAGCGTGTTCAGCATCTCACCCGGTGCTATGCTCGGGCCACTCTTGTTTAGTAAATTAAACACCATGAACACGAATAGCGATCTGAACTGTGACGTATTAATTGTCGGAAGCGGCGCCGCCGGCCTTTCTCTCGCGCTGCGTCTGGCTCAAACCAGCAAGGTCATTGTGCTAAGCAAAGGCCCGGTTAACGAAGGCTCAACTTTTTATGCACAGGGAGGGATTGCTGCCGTTTTCGATGAAACAGACAGCATCGCTTCCCACATTGACGATACGCTGATAGCCGGGGCGGGAATTTGCGATCGTGACGCCGTAGAATTTGTGGCAAGCAATGCAAAGCACTGCGTCCAGTGGCTGATTGATCAGGGCGTTATGTTCGATACCCACACGCTAGCGAATGGTGAAGAGAGCTACCATTTAACGCGTGAAGGTGGCCACAGTCATCGCCGAATTCTTCATTCGGCAGATGCCACCGGGAAGGAAGTGGAAACCACGCTAGTCGGTAAAGCCCTCAATCACCCAAATATTCGGGTCATCGAACGCAGCAACGCCGTAGACCTGATTATCTCTGACAAAATAGGTCTGCCGGGTACACGGCGAGTCGTTGGCGCATGGGTTTGGAACCGGAATCTTGAAAAGGTCGAAACCTGCCGTGCCAAATCCGTCGTTTTAGCCACCGGTGGTGCTTCAAAGGTCTATCAATACACAACAAACCCTGATATTGCGTCCGGAGACGGTATCGCGATGGCATGGCGCGCAGGCTGCCGGGTTGCCAACCTGGAATTCAACCAGTTTCACCCGACGGCGCTGTTCCATCCCCAGGCGCGAAACTTCCTGCTGACCGAGGCGTTACGCGGGGAAGGCGCATACCTGAAGCGTCCGGATGGTTCACGCTTTATGCCGGAGTTTGATGAACGTGCCGAGCTTGCCCCGCGTGATATTGTCGCCAGGGCTATCGATCATGAAATGAAGCGCCTGGGCGCAGACTGCATGTATCTGGATATCAGCCATAAGCCAGAAGCGTTTGTCCGCCAGCACTTTCCCACCATTTATGAGAAGCTGCTTGGGCTGGGCATCGATTTAACCAAAGATCCGGTTCCGGTAGTCCCTGCCGCGCATTATACCTGCGGTGGCGTAATGGTAGATGAACACGGGTGCACCGACGTTGACGGGCTGTATGCCATTGGCGAAGTGACGTATACCGGCCTGCACGGCGCTAACCGAATGGCCTCAAACTCTCTGCTCGAATGCCTGGTTTATGGCTGGTCTGCCGCGGAAGATATTCTGAAGCGCCTGCCGTATGCGCGTGAAAGTAAAAATCTGCCCGACTGGGATGACAGCCGTGTGGATAATCCAGACGAACAGGTTGTTATCCAGCACAACTGGCATGAGCTGCGGCTCTTTATGTGGGACTACGTTGGGATCGTTCGCACCACGCGCAGGCTGGAGCGGGCGCTGCGAAGAATTACCATGCTGCAGCAAGAGATTGATGAGTACTATGCCAATTTCCGCGTTTCAAACAATCTGCTTGAACTGAGAAACCTGGTGCAGGTTGCCGAACTCATCGTGCGCTGCGCCATGCAGCGTAAAGAGAGCCGGGGCCTGCACTACACGCTGGATTATCCGGATCAGCTCGCTGAATCCGGCCCAAGCGTGCTTTCCCCGCTCTACATAAACAGGTAGAAGTCCTGGGTCAGGCTGCAATAACCTTCAGAGTAGGTTTGGTCTGGCCCACGAATCACCAGGCGGTCGTTGTAGTATTCTCCGCCGGTTGGAGAAAGCGCGAGCATCACCCGATGCGGCAGGCGAGTTTCATTATCGGCCACATCGGTACGGTAACGAACGTGCCAACCCTGTGATTTTGCCAGCTCGCTAAATGCAGTGCCGGCAGTTTCCGGCATGATCACACAGAAGAAACCGTCTTCGGTGATCAGCTGTTCAGCGCTGCTAAGCAAGGCCTGATGATCCAGCGTCGTGGTATAGCGTGCCTGAGCTCGTTCTGGCGATGCGCAGTTGCTGCCCTGCTCGAAGAACGGCGGATTACTGACAATTAAAGAGTAGCGCTGAGTGGCCTGCTGCGCCCACTCGCGGATGTCCGCGCAGTGAACGTGAATACGCGAAGCCCAGCGGCAGCCTTTGGCGTTTTCTGCCGCCTGTTCTGCAGCAACCGGATCCAGTTCCACGGCTTCAATCGTGACGTCATCAGCGGTTCTCTGGGCGAGCATCAGCGCCAGCAAACCGCTGCCGGTGCCAATATCCAGAACGCTTTTTACGTTAACTACCGGCACCCATGCACCGAGCAGCGTCCCATCTGTTCCCACCTTCATGGCGCAGCGATCGTGCGCCACAAAGAACTGTTTGAAGGTGAAACCATCCCGACGTAATACCGCTTTTTGATCCGACATCTTATCTACCTTGCAAAGAAACCGCCGTAGCATAAGTGAAACGGACACCTACGGAAAGACACAAACAGATGAAGATCGCGGTCATTATGTCTATAATCGGCGTCCCAAACAGAGGTAGACCATGACTGTAAGCACTTTTTCCGAACTCGAACTTGATGAAAGCCTTTTGGACGCGCTCCAGGAGAAAGGCTTTACTCGCCCGACTGCCATCCAGGCTGCGGCCATTCCTCCTGCACTTGAAGGACGCGACGTGCTGGGCTCAGCACCGACGGGTACCGGTAAAACCGCAGCTTACCTGCTGCCAGCGCTACAGCATCTGGTCGACTTTCCTCGTAAGAAATCTGGCCCGCCGCGTATTCTGATCGTCACGCCAACCCGTGAACTCGCTATGCAGGTCGCCGACCACGCGCGTGAACTGGCAAAACATACCCATCTGGATATCGCCACCATCACCGGCGGCGTAGCCTATATGAATCACGCTGAAGTTTTCAGCGAGAACCAGGATATCGTGGTCGCCACCACCGGCCGACTGCTGCAATACATAAAGGAAGAGAACTTCGACTGCCGCGCGGTTGAAACGCTGATCCTTGATGAAGCAGATCGCATGCTGGACATGGGTTTTGCACAAGACATTGAAACCATTGCAGCAGAAACCCGCTGGCGCAAGCAAACCATGCTGTTCTCCGCTACCCTGGAAGGCAACGCAGTTAAAGACTTTGCTGAACGCCTGCTGGAAGATCCGGTTGAAGTTTCCGCCACGCCATCCACGCGCGAGCGCAAGAAGATCCATCAGTGGTACTACCGCGCCGATGACGTTGAGCACAAAACGAAGTTGCTCGTTCATTTGCTGAACCAGCCTGATACCACCCGTTCTATCGTCTTTGTACGTAAGCGGGAGCGTGTGCATGAGCTGGTTGCCTGGCTGCGCGAAGCGGGCATCAACACCTGCTATCTCGAAGGCGAAATGGTGCAGGCCAAACGTAACGAGGCCATCAAACGCCTGACCGATGGTCGCGTAAACGTTCTGGTCGCTACCGATGTTGCTGCCCGCGGGATCGATATTCCTGACGTTAGCCACGTGTTCAACTTTGACCTGCCGCGTACGGCGGATATCTATCTGCACCGTATCGGCCGTACCGGTCGCGCTGGCATGAAAGGAACCGCGATTTCGCTGGTTGAAGCGCACGATCATCTGCTGCTGGGTAAAATTACCCGCTACATGAAAGAGCCGCTAAAATCCCGCGTCATCGACGACCTGCGTCCAACGACGCGTGCGCCAAGCGAAAAGCTGACCGGTAAGCCATCCAAAAAAGTGCTGGCTAAGCGCGAAGAGAAGAAGAAAGAGAAAGACAAAGAGAAGCCGCGCGTTAAAGTACGCCATCGCGACAAGAAAAACGTCGGTAAGCGCCGGAAGCCAACTGCGGCTACCACGACAGAGTCGCCGAAAGTCGACGAATAATACTAACGCCGGGAAATCCCGGCGTTTTTTATTGCCCGGATTCTGCGTTTTCCTGCAAACACTCCATAAATGTCTTCATCGCCGGGCTAACCACCTTCCCCGCGTGGTGTGCGCAAATCGCGTTAAGCATCAACGGCTGCTCGCTGAACGCCAGCTCCACTAGCTCACCGGATGACAGCTCCTTTTCAACGGTAAAACGAGGCAGGAAGCTCACACCCAGGTTTGCCGCAACACACTGCTTAATGCTTTCTATACTCCAAAGCTCGATAGTATTTTCCAGCGTGATCCTGCGCTGCCTTAGCTGTTCTTCGAAGATCAGCCGGAACACGCACTGAGGCTCATTGATCACAAAACTGACCGGGATATGCCTGTCCGGCTGCCGGAAATCGACATCTTTCAGCGCCGGAGATGCCACCAGCACCAAAGGTGGTTCGCCGATAGCCTGCATATGTAGCGCCTCATCATTGCCAACCCGATAAAACACGCCCAGATCGACACGGTCGTCCAGCAGCGCATCACGAATGGTGTAGCAGTTCAGCGATTGCAGGGAGAGTTTCACTCTCGGCGCCCTTTCCTTAAAACGCTGCAACACATGCGGCATTTTATACGCCAGCAATGTTTCACCGCTGGCAACCCTGAGTTCGCCTTCAGGCTCAGCATCCTGTCTGGCGGCCTGCCTTATGGTATCGATGACGCGAGTCAGCTCGTAAACATGTGGCATGAGCTTTTTACCGCTTTCTGTCAGGCGCATTCTTCGGCCAATTTTCTCAAACAGCTGCAGCGAGAGTTCCTGCTCAAGCTGCTGAATGTGAAAAGTGACCGTCGACTGCGTGCAGCACAGCTTTTGTGAGGCAAGCAGGAACGAGCCCTCTTCGACCACTGTTTTTAACGTGACAAACCGACGTAAATCCATCCAGCCCCCAATACATCGAAACCATCGAACTCAGAATGTAAAAATATTCATTTTTTTAAACATTAGGCTTTGCGTACTCTCTGCGAAAACAAAGGAGAACTCAAGTGATCGCCATTTTCTTTAGCGCTTTTTGGACCTATACCCTGATTACCGCCCTGACCCCTGGGCCTAACAACATTCTGGCGCTGAGTACTGCGACCAGCCACGGCCTGCGGCAAAGCACCCGCGTGCTGGCAGGCATGAGCCTCGGATTTCTGATAATCATGCTGATTTGCGCCGGTATTGCTTTTTCACTGGTCAGCCTCGACCCGAGATTTACTCGCATTCTTAGCTGGGTGGGCGCAATTTACATTCTGTGGCTGGCGCTGAAGATAGCCACCAGTAAGCCTTCAGGTTCTGCGGCGGCTGCTCAGCAAATCGGCTTCTGGACCAGTTTCGGCCTGCAGTTCTTGAACGTAAAAATTATTCTTTACGGCATCACCGCTCTATCAACTTTTGTCCTGCCGCATACAACGGAGATAAGCGGCATCGTGGGAATGAGCGTGGTGCTGGCGGCGATAGGAAGTTTGGGGAATCTTTGCTGGGCGCTGGCAGGCCATGTGTTCCAGAAAGTATTTCTACGATTTGGACGCGCGCTGAATATTATTCTGGCGCTGATGCTGGTTTACTGCGCGGTAAGGATCTTCTATTAATTTGAAAGAGCGCCAGAAGGCGCTCTTTTTCATAACGGCAGGAACTGAATTACAGGCTTTCTGTGAAAGTACGGGTGATCACGTCGCGCTGCTGTTCCGGGGTCAGGGAGTTAAAGCGCACTGCGTAGCCGGAAACACGAATGGTCAGCTGCGGATATTTTTCCGGATGCTTAACCGCATCTTCCAGCGTTTCACGACGCAGAACGTTAACGTTCAGGTGCTGCCCACCTTCAACGCGAACTTCCGGTTTCACTTCCATTGGAATTTCGCGGTATTCAAACTGGCCCAGTTTACTGACCGCTACTACTTCATCTTCCGCAAAACCTGCTTTCGCGCACACGCAGCGAGCTTCGCCTTTTTCACTGTCGAGCAGCCAGAAAGAGTTCAGAAGTTCGTCGTTTGCCGCTTTAGTAATTTGGATACCAGTAATCATTTTATTTCTCCCTCAGGGTAATGTGCTGATTCTTTGGGCCAGCGTTCTGGCTCATTGGTAAAACCTTTGTTGCTTTGTTGTTCTTATATCAGTCCACCAGGTGCGATTCTTTGACTTAAATCAATTAAATCCACACACTAAAAATGGCTTTAACTGGTTTTATTTGTTTTACATCAACTTAGCCCATCCTCTGCATGCTAAAACTTTTGTAAATTTTCAACTTTATTTGGTGTCGTAGCTCATTGATGCCACGCACTATTTTGCTCAGGAGGAAGAAGCAGTTAAGCTATCGGGCAATACAGATTCGCGGGAGAGCGAGATGACCACCCACCTCACCTGGCACGATGTGCTGGCAGAAGAGAAACAGCAGCCCTACTTTATCAATACGCTCAGCGCCGTCGCGGCAGAGCGCGCTGCGGGCGTGACCGTTTACCCCCCGCAAAAGGATGTTTTCAACGCTTTTCGCTTTACCGAGCTGGGCGATGTCAAGGTCGTGATTCTGGGGCAGGATCCCTATCATGGGCCAGGCCAGGCGCACGGGCTCTCTTTCTCCGTTCGTCCAGGCATTGCGCCCCCGCCTTCGCTGGTCAATATGTATAAAGAGCTGGAGGCTTCTGTCCCCGGCTTTACCCGCCCTACGCACGGCTACCTGGAAAGTTGGGCGCGGCAGGGCGTGTTACTGCTCAATACCGTACTTACCGTCGAAGCAAGCAAAGCACATTCTCATGCTAATTTTGGTTGGGAGACGTTTACCGACAAGGTTATCACCCTCATTAATGAACACCGTGAAGGCGTGGTGTTCCTGCTGTGGGGGGCTCATGCCCAACGCAAAGGCAGCATTATCGATCGCCAGCGCCACCACGTCCTGACCGCCCCACACCCTTCTCCGCTTTCTGCGCATCGTGGTTTTCTGGGCTGCGGGCATTTTGTTAAAGCGAATGAGTATCTGGCCGGACGCGGAGAACAACCCGTTGATTGGGTGCCGCAGTTGCCACAAGAAAATGGCTAAAATTGTGGCGAAAAAAAACCAGCAATTACGCTGGTTTTTTATAGCTGGAGAAGGTCTTAGGCCTTGTTTTGACGCCACCATTCGCCCAGCAGCACGCCGGTCGCTACCGATACGTTGAGGCTTTCAACATTCCCGGTACCTTCAATGGCTACGCTCATATCTGCGCTTTCAAAGGTGGTATCGGAAACACCATCGCGCTCCTGGCCCAGCACCAGCACCATTTTCTTCGGCAGCTCAGCTTTGTACAGCGGAGTGCCCTGGTGGCTTGACGTTGTCACGATGGTGTAGCCCGCTTTACGGAAAGCTTCCAGCCCATCACCAAACGTCTCGCCGCTGATCGCCACCACGTGCTCGGCACCACCTTCTGCGGTACGAATCGCCGCGCCGGATTCCAGCAGAGAAGCATCCTGAATCAACAAGCCTTTCACACCGAAGTGTGCGCAGCTACGCATGATTCCGCCCAGGTTGTGTGGGTTGCCCACATCCTCCAGTGCCAGCACGCAGTCTTCTTCCCCGGCTTTGTTCAGCCAGGTCTGTACGCTGATGCCGCTGCGTTTTTTAATAATGAAGCAAACGCCACCGTGGTGTTCCGTACCTGAGGCTTTTGTCAGCTCGGCGTCATCCACCACGTGGTAAGCCTTGCGATTTGCCGCCATCCAGCGAAGCGCTTCTTTAAAGCGAGGCGTAACGCTCTGGATAAACCAGGCACGCACGATGCTTTCCGGGCGACTCTGGAACAGTGCCTGACAAGCATTCTCCCCGTATACTCGGGCTTCTTCGGCGCGCTGGCGACGAATCACTTCCGGGTCAACGATGTGCTTAGTTGTACCTTCATTGTCAGAAGCCGACGATGAAGAGTCTACCGGGGCACGGGAAACCGTACGCCATGGAGAAGCCGCTTCACCGCGATCGCCTCTGTCGCTACGTTCATTACGATCGCGCCCGCCGCGAGGTTTATCATCGTGACGAGCCTGACGGCGACCGCCGCCTTCACCACGTGACGCACCGGCAGGACGCCCACCGCCTTTCCCGGTACGCGGGTTCTGGCTGCGCTGTTCGCTTTCGTCGTCACCGCGGACATACATCACTTTGACCTTGCCGCTTTTACCTTTAAATTCGTCGTTCATTGTTCCTCCACCTGGCTGAGCGCGAAGCGCGCAGATTACCTGATGTGCCATGGGTTAGCCATTAACTTTGCTTAAAAGCTAAAAACTATTGTACTCATCGAATAAATCACTTTGTTGGCCTCCCCATCTTCGCCGATAATATGTAACATATTTGAAACATCCGCGGTGCGTGACACCGATTTCAATCATTCTCTTTGAGGTTAGTTATGAATACCGTTTGTGCCGACTGCCAGGCTATTAACCGCATTCCTGACGACCGTATCGATGACGGTGCAAAATGCGGTCGCTGCGGTCATGAACTGTTTGACGGTGAAGTCGTCAACGCCACGACGGCGACTCTGGATAAGCTCCTGAAAGATGAGCTGCCAGTGGTGGTTGATTTTTGGGCGCCGTGGTGCGGCCCATGCGTGAACTTCGCCCCTATTTTTGAAGATGTTGCCGAAGAGCGCAGCGGCAAAGTTCGCTTTGTGAAGGTCAACACAGAAGCGGAGCAGGAGCTGAGCGCACGTTTTCGCATCAGAAGCATCCCAACCATTATGATTTTCAAAAATGGCCAGGTCGTCGATATGCTAAATGGTGCTATGCCGAAAGCCCCGTTTGATAGCTGGCTGGACGAAAATATCTGATCATGAGGGGGCATTTTTTAAGCCCCCTTTCTCTATCTACGGTAGAATGGCGTTTTTAGCCAAATATCCTTCATTAATGACCGAAAACGCCGTTCTTCGCCTTCGTGCCGTCCGCCTTGCTCGCGCAACTCGTCCCTTTCTTGCCCGTGGTAATCGCGTTCGTCGCTGCCAGCGCTGCCTGCTGCCGTTAAAAAACTGCCTGTGTGAGACGCTTCAGCCGCAACATGCACGCAGCCGCTTTTGCCTGGTGATGTTTGACACCGAACCCATGAAGCCGAGCAATACCGGGCGGCTTATTGCCGATATTTTGCCGGAAACCGAAGCATTTCAGTGGTCACGCACGGAGCCACCTCAGGCGCTGCTGGATCTTGTTGCTAATCCGGATTACCAGCCAATGGTGGTTTTTCCCGCCTCTTATGCCGATGCCAGTCGCGAGGTGCTGACCACGCCGCCAACCACCGGCAAGCCGCCGCTGTTTATCATGCTTGATGGCACGTGGACTGAAGCGCGTAAAATGTTTCGTAAAAGCCCTTATCTCGATGCGCTACCGGTAATTTCCGTAGATTTAAGTATTACCTCGGCTTATCGCCTGCGCGAGGCCCATGCGGACGGCCAGTATTGCACCGCGGAAGTTGCCGCAGCCCTGCTAGAACTGGCGGGTGATACGGTAGCCTCAGAAGGGCTAACTCAACACTTCACCCTTTTCCGCGAGCGCTATCTGGCGGGGAAACCCCATCATCAGGGCAGCATCACAGCAGAAGTGGAAGAAAACGTTTAGACTCTCCTGAACATCACTCAGGGGAGAGAGTCGTGAGTCAACGAGGCCTGGAAGCGCTGCTGCGTCCAAAATCCATTGCCGTTATCGGCGCTTCGGCAAAAACCGACCGCGCCGGTTATTTAATGATGCGTAACTTGCTCGCTGGTGGATTCAACGGTCCGGTATTGCCGGTGACACCGACTCATAAAGCCGTGTGCGGGGTGCTTGCCTGGCCGGATATTACCAGCCTGCCGATGACTCCCGACCTCGCGATTATCTGTACGAATTCCCGACGTAACCTAACGCTACTGGAAGCACTGGGTAATAAAGGCTGCAAGGCCTGCATTATCTTATCTGCCCCACCTGAGCAATTACCCGAATTGCTGGCCTGCGCCGCTCGCTGGCAAATTCGTCTGCTTGGGCCGAACAGCCTTGGCCTTCTGGCTCCGTGGCAGGGACTAAATGCCAGCTTCTCTCCTGTCCCTATCCAAAAGGGTAAACTGGCGTTTATTTCTCAGTCGGCAGCGGTATCCAACACCATTCTGGACTGGGCGCAGCAGCGCGAGATGGGCTTCTCCTGGTTTATTGCGCTTGGCGATAGCCTGGATATCGATGTGGATGAACTGCTTGATTATCTCTCCAGAGATACCAAAACCAGCGCCATCCTGCTGTATCTTGAACATCTGAGCGATGCCCGACGCTTTGTTTCCGCCGCAAGAAGCGCCTCACGCAACAAGCCGATTCTGGTCATCAAAAGCGGGCGCAGCAGCAAAGCACAAACGCTACTGAAAACCCATCCGGGCCTGGATGCCGCCTGGGACGCAGCTATCCAACGAGCAGGTTTGCTTCGGGTACAGGATACACATGAGCTGTTTTCCGCCGTAGAAACCCTCAGCCACATGCGGCCCCTGCGCGGTGAGCGGCTGATGATTGTCAGTAACGGCGCGGCACCTGCAGCGCTGGCACTTGATGAGCTGTGGCTACGTAACGGCAAACTGGCGACGTTAAATGAAGCAACCCTGCAGTCTCTGGCTGAAGTGCTCCCTCCTGGCGTTGAGGCCGGAAACCCGATAGATCTGCGGGATGATGCCACGCCCGGCCGCTACCTGCTGGCTGTAGAGAAATTGCTGGATAGCCATGATTTTGATGCCTTAATGGTTATTCATTCCCCCAGCGCCGCCGCTCCAGGAACCGCCAGCGCTCTGGCGCTGATCGATCTGCTGCAGCGGCATCCTCGTGGCAAATATCTCACCATTGTCACCAACTGGTGCGGGGAGTATTCCTCCCAGGAGGCCAGGCGCCTGTTTAGCGATGCCGGTATTCCGACTTACAGAACGCCAGAGGGCGCGGTCACGGCGTTTATGCACATGGTCGAGTATCGCCGTAATCAGAAACAGCTGCGCGAAACCCCTGCACTGCCGGCAAACCTGACGGCCAATACCAGCGACGCTCACCATCTGATTCAGCAGGCATTGCATCAGGGAGCAACAACGCTGGATACCCATGAAGTCAGGCCGGTACTTGAAGCTTATGGCTTAACAACCCTGCCGACATGGATTGCGGGAGACAGTGCAGAAGCGGTGCATATTGCCGAGCAAATTGGTTATCCCGTCGCATTAAAGCTTCGTTCTCCGGATATTCCCCATAAGTCGGAAGTTCAGGGCGTTATGCTTTATTTGAGAACGGCCAGTGAAGTGCAGCAGGCCGCCGAAGCCATCATCGATCGTGTAAAAATGGCGTGGCCTCAGGCTCGTATTCACGGCTTGCTAGTACAAAGCATGGCAAACCGCGCAGGCGCGCAGGAACTAAGAGTCGTCGTTGAGCACGATCCGGTATTTGGCCCATTGATCATGCTGGGCGAAGGCGGCGTAGAGTGGCGACCTGAGAGACAGGCGGCGGTTGCTCTCCCCCCGCTAAACATGAATCTGGCCCGATACCTTGTCATTCAGGCGATCAAAAGCGGCAAGATCCGCAGCCGAAGCGCATTACGCCCGCTGGATATCGCCGGGATCAGCGAAGTCCTGGTGCAAGTCTCTAACCTGATCGTTGATTGCCCCGAGATTGTCAGACTCGATATTCACCCTCTACTGGCATCAGGCAGTGAATTCACCCTGCTCGATGTCACTCTGGAATTGGCCGAGTTTACGGGGGATGCGGATGCCAGGCTGGCCGTGCGTCCTTATCCTCATCAGCTTGAGGAGCTGGTGCAGCTGAAAAACGGTGACCGCTGCCTGTTCCGGCCGATCCTGCCCGAGGACGAACCTCAGCTGCAGCGTTTTATTGCCCAGGTAACAAAAGAAGATCTCTACTATCGCTATTTCAGCGAGATCAATGAATTTACCCACGAAGATTTAGCCAATATGACGCAGATCGACTACGATCGAGAAATGGCGTTCGTGGCAGTCAGAAGAACAAAAGGCAACGATGAAATCCTCGGCGTCACACGCGCCATTTCTGACCCTGACAACGTTGATGCCGAGTTCGCCGTGCTGGTTCGCTCCGACTTAAAAGGCCTCGGGCTCGGCCGACGCTTACTGACTAAGCTCATCGATTACACCAGACAACATGGCCTTCAGCGACTGAATGGCATCACGATGCCGAACAACCAGGGCATGATTACCCTGGCCCGCAAACTGGGTTTCAGCGTCGATATTCAGCTGGAAGACGGCATTGTCAGTCTGACGCTCCCACTGAGCAAAAGCGCAGATTCGTGAGTAAGGTACTGGAAAACATACTCACTTTGCGCAGCAGTAGTGGTATTATCAGCAAGTTCTGACGTCTGGATTTTGCAGAAGGCCATCCAATGAAGAGAGAAGATAAGCACTGTGATGTTGTCTAAATTTAAGCGTAATAAACATCAACAACACCTTGCCCAGCTACCGAAGCTTTCTCAATCAGTTGATGATGTAGAAACCCTGTTCTCCCCAGCGGATTTCCGTGAAACGCTGTTGAAAAAAATCGCCAGCGCAACGCGGCGTATTTGCATTATCGCGTTGTATCTTGAACAGGATGACGGCGGCAAAGGAATTCTGTCCGCGCTTTATCAAGCCAAACAGCAGCGGCCAGATTTAGATGTTTCCGTGCTGGTTGACTGGCACCGCGCCCAGCGCGGACGTATTGGTGTTGCCGCATCCAACACCAATGCGGACTGGTATCACCGCATGGCCGAGCAGTTCCCCGATGTGAGTGTTCCTGTCTATGGCGTTCCCGTCAATACTCGCGAAGCCCTTGGCGTGTTGCATTTCAAAGGCTTTATTATTGATGACAGCGTCATCTATAGCGGCGCCAGCCTCAACGATGTTTACCTGCATCAGCATGATAAATATCGCTATGACCGCTATCAAATCATTCGCAACCGCGCCCTGGCAGATATCATGCATGGCTGGGTTAACCAAAATCTGGTGAATGGCCGGGCGGTTCATCGTCTGGATGTCGCCGAGCGCGTAAAAAGCCCGGAAATCAAAAACGATATCCGCCTCTTCCGCCAGGAATTGCGTGACGCTAACTTTGTCTTCCAGGGCGATGCAGATAACGATCAGCTTTCGGTTACGCCGCTGGTCGGGCTGGGAAAATCCAGCCTGCTGAATAAAACCATCTTCCATCTGATGCCTTGCGCAGAGCAGAAGCTGACTATCTGCACGCCATATTTCAACCTGCCAGCTGTCCTGGTCCGCAATATCATACAGCTGCTGCGGGACGGTAAACAGGTTGAGATTATCGTTGGCGATAAGACAGCGAATGACTTCTATATTCCGGAAGATCAGCCATTCAAGATTATTGGCGCGCTGCCTTATCTCTATGAAATTAACCTGCGCCGCTTCCTCAGCCGCCTGCAATATTATGTGAATACCGGACAGTTGATTGTGCGTTTGTGGAAAGATGGGGATAACAGTTACCACCTGAAAGGCATGTGGGTGGACAACGAGTGGATGCTGCTGACCGGGAATAACCTTAATCCGCGCGCCTGGCGCCTGGATCTGGAAAATGCCCTGCTGATTCACGATCCCAAAAGAGAGCTTGAGGGTATTCGCACCAAGGAGCTGGAGCTTATCCGCACTCATACAACGGTTGTTAAGCATTATCGCGATCTGCAAAGCATCGCCGAATATCCGGTGAAGGTTCGCAAGCTGATTCGCCGCCTGCGCCGTATCCGTATCGACCGACTAATAAGCCGTATTCTCTAAACGTTTAAGCCCTGCACTGCAGGGCTTTTTCTTTCTAGAGCTTGATCCCTTTCCCTTTGCGGTGCAGCAGCAGAGAAACAGCAAATGCCAGCGCCCCCATCGCAGAGACATACCAGAAGAAGGTTGTTTCGCTGCCCATCGATTTCAGCGATAAGGCGACATATTCTGCCGAGCCACCAAACAAGGCATTCGCAACCGCATAAGACAGGCCTACACCTAGCGCACGGACTTCCGGCGGGAACATTTCTGCCTTAAGGATGCCGCTGATTGAAGTGTAAAAACTGACAATTAGCATCGCCACCATCACCAGAGCAAAGGCTGCATACGGTGAGCTAACATTCTGCAGAGCCGTTAAAATAGGCACAGTCAGCACCGCTGCCAGTCCACCAAAGCAAAGCATAGAGCTTCGACGACCAATTTTATCCGACAGCGCACCGAAGAACGGCTGAAGTACCATAAAGATAAATAACGCAAAGGTCATCAACGCGCTGGCCGTATTCGCATGCATTCCAGCGGTATTTACCAGGTATTTCTGCATATAGGTGGTGAAGGTATAGAAAGCCAGGGAGCCGCCGGCGGTGAAGCCAAGCACCATAATGAAAGCTTTTTTATTTTTCCATAGCCCGGAAAGCGTACCGGCATCCTTGTGCGAGCGGGTTGCTTTATCCGATGTTTCATCCAGAGAACGGCGAAGATAGAGAGCAACAATAGCCAGTACGGCCCCAATAGCAAAAGGAATTCGCCATCCCCAGCTACGCAAATCTTCATCACTTAGTACTTGCTGGAGAACAACCACAACAAGCAACGCAGCCAGTTGGCCACCAATGAGCGTAACGTACTGGAATGAGGCATAGAACCCTTTACGGCCTTCAACCGCCACCTCACTCATGTAAGTTGCGCTGGTGCCGTACTCCCCTCCAACAGATAAGCCCTGGAACAGGCGAGCTAATAGTAATAACGCCGGGGCCCATGTACCAATGGTGGCGTATCCTGGCAGGCAGGCAATGACCAGCGATCCAAAACACATCATACATACGGAGATCAGCATGGAGTTTTTACGTCCATGTTTATCGGCAATGTATCCGAATAACCAACCTCCAATCGGCCGCATCAAAAAACCTGCGGCAAAAACGCCGGCGGTTTGCAGAAGCTGAGTCGTGGTGTTTCCCGTTGGGAAAAAGATATGTGCGAAATAGAGCGAGCAGAACGAATAAACATAAAAATCAAACCACTCAACCAGATTTCCCGATGAAGCACCCACAATGGCCCAAACGCGACGGCGGGTATCGGCCGCCGACGCCACAACATTTACTTCACTTGTTGTTTCAATCATTTTATTTTCTTCTCCTGTCTTCCTGAATGGGTCTAATAGCCCAGGATCCAGTAAAGCAGGAGAAAGAAATTTTGTGAGGTGAAGTATCTTGTTGCGGAGTTGTTACATTGACTTTTGTGAGCGGACGGATCTTTTTGCGAAATGTATGGCTTGAAAAGCAAAAAACCCCGGCCTTTCGGTCGGGGTTAATGCTTAATTTGATGCCTGGCAGTTCCCTACAATACTCGTATCATCCTGATACTCGCCCCTCCGGGGCCGCCGCGAGCGGTGTTCAAAAGTGTTCCCGACACTTTTGTCGCATGCCCATGCTCGTGCAGAGAATTTCCTGATACCAGATAAACAAAAAACCCCAGCCGTCAGGCTGAGGTTTTTTGTTTTATTTGATGCCTGGCAGTTCCCTACTCTCGCATGGGGAGACCCCACACTACCATCGGCGCTACGGCGTTTCACTTCTGAGTTCGGCATGGGGTCAGGTGGGACCACCGCGCTACGGCCGCCAGGCAAATTCTGTTATTGACCGTTATGCTTGCACACAACCATCAATCTAATCCTGAACTAAGCTGAAAATCTCTCTAAAACACCTTCGGTGTTGTAAGGTTAAGCCTCACGGATCATTAGTACTGGTTAGCTCAACGTATCGCTACGCTTACACACCCAGCCTATCAACGTCGTAGTCTTCAACGTTCCTTCAGGACCCTTAAAGGGTCAGGGAGAACTCATCTCGGGGCAAGTTTCGCGCTTAGATGCTTTCAGCGCTTATCTCTTCCGCATTTAGCTACCGGGCAATGCCATTGGCATGACAACCCGAACACCAGTGATGCGTCCACTCCGGTCCTCTCGTACTAGGAGCAGCCCCCCTCAATTCTCCAGCGCCCACGGCAGATAGGGACCGAACTGTCTCACGACGTTCTAAACCCAGCTCGCGTACCACTTTAAATGGCGAACAGCCATACCCTTGGGACCTACTTCAGCCCCAGGATGTGATGAGCCGACATCGAGGTGCCAAACACCGCCGTCGATATGAACTCTTGGGCGGTATCAGCCTGTTATCCCCGGAGTACCTTTTATCCGTTGAGCGATGGCCCTTCCATTCAGAACCACCGGATCACTAAGACCTGCTTTCGCACCTGCTCGAGCCGTCACTCTCGCAGTCAAGCTAGCTTATGCCTTTGCACTAACCTCACGATGTCCGACCGTGATTAGCTAACCTTCGTGCTCCTCCGTTACGCTTTAGGAGGAGACCGCCCCAGTCAAACTACCCACCAGACACTGTCCGCAACCCGGATCACGGGTCTACGTTAGAACATCAAACATTAAAGGGTGGTATTTCAAGGTTGGCTCCACGCAGACTGGCGTCCACGCTTCAAAGCCTCCCACCTATCCTACACATCAAGGCTCAATGTTCAGTGTCAAGCTATAGTAAAGGTTCACGGGGTCTTTCCGTCTTGCCGCGGGTACACTGCATCTTCACAGCGATTTCAATTTCACTGAGTCTCGGGTGGAGACAGCCTGGCCATCATTACGCCATTCGTGCAGGTCGGAACTTACCCGACAAGGAATTTCGCTACCTTAGGACCGTTATAGTTACGGCCGCCGTTTACCGGGGCTTCGATCAAGAGCTTCTCCTTACGGATAACCCCATCAATTAACCTTCCGGCACCGGGCAGGCGTCACACCGTATACGTCCACTTTCGTGTTTGCACAGTGCTGTGTTTTTAATAAACAGTTGCAGCCAGCTGGTATCTTCGACTGCCTTCAGCTCCAGGAGTAAATCCCTTCACCTAACGACAGCGTGCCTTCTCCCGAAGTTACGGCACCATTTTGCCTAGTTCCTTCACCCGAGTTCTCTCAAGCGCCTTGGTATTCTCTACCTGACCACCTGTGTCGGTTTGGGGTACGATTCAATGTTACCTGATGCTTAGAGGCTTTTCCTGGAAGCAGGGCATTTGTTACTTCAGCACCGTAGTGCCTCGTCATCACACCTCAGCGTTAACAGAAGTCCGGATTTACCTAAACTTCCCGTCTACATGCTTAAACCGGGACAACCGTCGCCCGGCTAACATAGCCTTCTCCGTCCCCCCTTCGCAGTAACACCGAGTACAGGAATATTAACCTGTTTCCCATCGACTACGCCTTTCGGCCTCGCCTTAGGGGTCGACTCACCCTGCCCCGATTAACGTTGGACAGGAACCCTTGGTCTTCCGGCGAGCGGGCTTTTCACCCGCTTTATCGTTACTTATGTCAGCATTCGCACTTCTGATACCTCCAGCAAACCTCACAGTTCACCTTCAACGGCTTACAGAACGCTCCCCTACCCAACAACACATAGTGTCGCTGCCGCAGCTTCGGTGCATGGTTTAGCCCCGTTACATCTTCCGCGCAGGCCGACTCGACCAGTGAGCTATTACGCTTTCTTTAAATGATGGCTGCTTCTAAGCCAACATCCTGGCTGTCTGTGCCTTCCCACATCGTTTCCCACTTAACCATGACTTTGGGACCTTAGCTGGCGGTCTGGGTTGTTTCCCTCTTCACGACGGACGTTAGCACCCGCCGTGTGTCTCCCGTGATAACATTCTTCGGTATTCGTAGTTTGCATCGGGTTGGTAAGCCGGGATGGCCCCCTAGCCGAAACAGTGCTCTACCCCCGAAGATGAGTTCACGAGGCGCTACCTAAATAGCTTTCGGGGAGAACCAGCTATCTCCCGGTTTGATTGGCCTTTCACCCCAAGCCACAAGTCATCCGCTAATTTTTCAACATTAGTCGGTTCGGTCCTCCAGTTAGTGTTACCCAACCTTCAACCTGCCCATGGCTAGATCACCGGGTTTCGGGTCTATACCCTGCAACTTAACGCCCAGTTAAGACTCGGTTTCCCTGCGGCTCCCCTATACGGTTAACCTTGCTACAGAATATAAGTCGCTGACCCATTATACAAAAGGTACGCAGTCACCCCATAAAGAGGCTCCCACTGCTTGTACGTACACGGTTTCAGGTTCTTTTTCACTCCCCTCGCCGGGGTTCTTTTCGCCTTTCCCTCACGGTACTGGTTCACTATCGGTCAGTCAGGAGTATTTAGCCTTGGAGGATGGTCCCCCCATATTCAGACAGGATACCACGTGTCCCGCCCTACTCTTCGAACTCACAGCCTGTGCATTTTAGTGTACGGGAGTATCACCCTGTACCCTGCGACTTTCCAGACGCTTCCACTAACACACAAACTGATTCAGGTTCTGGGCTGCTCCCCGTTCGCTCGCCGCTACTGGGGGAATCTCGGTTGATTTCTTTTCCTCGGGGTACTTAGATGTTTCAGTTCCCCCGGTTCGCTTCATTACGCTATGTATTCACGTAATGATAGTGTGACGAATCACACTGGGTTTCCCCATTCGGAAATCGCCGGCTATAACGGTTCATATCACCTTACCGACGCTTATCGCAGATTAGCACGTCCTTCATCGCCTCTGACTGCCAGGGCATCCACCGTGTACGCTTAGTCGCTTAACCTCACAACCCGAAGATGTTTCGCTTCAGATTATGAAAATTTGAGAGACTCGAACATGTCTTAACCTCATTCTTTATTACGGAAGAATGAGACGACATGTCGTTTCAATTTTCAGCTTGTTCCGGATTGTTAAAGAGCAAATACTTCGCAGTACACCGTCACCGGTACACTCTGAAGTAAGTTTTGGTGCATGAAATGATGGTGGAGCTAAGCGGGATCGAACCGCTGACCTCCTGCGTGCAAGGCAGGCGCTCTCCCAGCTGAGCTATAGCCCCATCGATTTCGTAAAACCTTTGAATTACCGTGAATTCATCGCTAGTCAAGGCGCAGCGCCACGAAGCATACTTCAGTCTGTGAGTGGTGCTGTAACGCAGGATAGCGGAGAATTTGGTAGGCCTGAGTGGACTTGAACCACCGACCTCACCCTTATCAGGGGTGCGCTCTAACCACCTGAGCTACAAGCCTATAAGGTTTTACTGCTCGTTTTCTATCAGACAATCTGTGTGAGCACTACGCGGGTTGTATCTATTAGGTAAGGAGGTGATCCAACCGCAGGTTCCCCTACGGTTACCTTGTTACGACTTCACCCCAGTCATGAATCACAAAGTGGTAAGCGCCCTCCCGAAGGTTAAGCTACCTACTTCTTTTGCAACCCACTCCCATGGTGTGACGGGCGGTGTGTACAAGGCCCGGGAACGTATTCACCGTAGCATTCTGATCTACGATTACTAGCGATTCCGACTTCATGGAGTCGAGTTGCAGACTCCAATCCGGACTACGACGCACTTTATGAGGTCCGCTTGCTCTCGCGAGGTCGCTTCTCTTTGTATGCGCCATTGTAGCACGTGTGTAGCCCTACTCGTAAGGGCCATGATGACTTGACGTCATCCCCACCTTCCTCCAGTTTATCACTGGCAGTCTCCTTTGAGTTCCCGGCCGAACCGCTGGCAACAAAGGATAAGGGTTGCGCTCGTTGCGGGACTTAACCCAACATTTCACAACACGAGCTGACGACAGCCATGCAGCACCTGTCTCAGAGTTCCCGAAGGCACCAATCCATCTCTGGAAAGTTCTCTGGATGTCAAGAGTAGGTAAGGTTCTTCGCGTTGCATCGAATTAAACCACATGCTCCACCGCTTGTGCGGGCCCCCGTCAATTCATTTGAGTTTTAACCTTGCGGCCGTACTCCCCAGGCGGTCGACTTAACGCGTTAGCTCCGGAAGCCACGCCTCAAGGGCACAACCTCCAAGTCGACATCGTTTACGGCGTGGACTACCAGGGTATCTAATCCTGTTTGCTCCCCACGCTTTCGCACCTGAGCGTCAGTCTTTGTCCAGGGGGCCGCCTTCGCCACCGGTATTCCTCCAGATCTCTACGCATTTCACCGCTACACCTGGAATTCTACCCCCCTCTACAAGACTCAAGCTTGCCAGTTTCGAATGCAGTTCCCAGGTTGAGCCCGGGGATTTCACATCCGACTTAACAAACCGCCTGCGTGCGCTTTACGCCCAGTAATTCCGATTAACGCTTGCACCCTCCGTATTACCGCGGCTGCTGGCACGGAGTTAGCCGGTGCTTCTTCTGCGAGTAACGTCAATCACCAAGGTTATTAACCTTAATGCCTTCCTCCTCGCTGAAAGTACTTTACAACCCGAAGGCCTTCTTCATACACGCGGCATGGCTGCATCAGGCTTGCGCCCATTGTGCAATATTCCCCACTGCTGCCTCCCGTAGGAGTCTGGACCGTGTCTCAGTTCCAGTGTGGCTGGTCATCCTCTCAGACCAGCTAGGGATCGTCGCCTAGGTGAGCCATTACCCCACCTACTAGCTAATCCCATCTGGGTTCATCTGATGGCAAGAGGCCCGAAGGTCCCCCTCTTTGGTCTTGCGACGTTATGCGGTATTAGCTACCGTTTCCAGTAGTTATCCCCCTCCATCAGGCAGATCCCCAGACATTACTCACCCGTCCGCCGCTCGTCACCCAGGAGCAAGCTCCCCGTGCTACCGCTCGACTTGCATGTGTTAGGCCTGCCGCCAGCGTTCAATCTGAGCCATGATCAAACTCTTCAATTTAAAAGTGTTTGATGCTCAAAGAATTAAAACTGTTTATAAAATCAGTAGTCACTCTTCAAGACTTGATATTTGTTTGCATCCGAAGACGCTGAGATATCAATCCTGCGAGTGCCCACACAGATTGTCTGATAAATTGTTAAAGAGCAGTGAGTTAGGCGCTTTCGCTTGCTAACTCGAGGTGGCGTATATTACGCTTTCCTCTTTCAGAGTCAAGCGTTTATTTTCGCTTTCGCCTGACTGACTACCGGGTTGTGAAGCCGCTTTCGAAGCCGCTTCGCCGTGTCAGTGGAGGCGCATTATAGGGAGTTCTCAGAGTCTGACAACCCCTAATTTGAAAAAACTTTCTGACCGCTCACTTTCCAGGCTAAAAGTATAAAACCCGGTCAATAGCGACTATTTTTCAAACAAAAACGAGCCCGGATGGGCTCGTTTTTTACGTTGCGTGACTTACTGCACTGCCACAATGCGGTCGTCTTTGACTTCCAGCTTGATTGTTTTCCCAGGAATCAGCTCACCGGAAAGGATTTGCTGAGCCAATGGGTTCTCAATTTGCTGCTGAATCGCGCGTTTCAACGGACGTGCACCGTAGACCGGGTCGTAACCGTTCTCGCTGATGAGCTTCAGTGCGTCATCTGAGATACTGACGCCATAGCCACGCTCTTCCAGCCGTTTGTACAGACGCTGCAGCTGAATCTGAGCAATAGAAGCAATGTGGCGCTCCCCAAGAGGATGGAAGACAACAACCTCATCGATACGGTTGATGAACTCCGGACGGAAACTTTGGCTCACCACGCCCAGCACCAGATCCTTCATATGCCCGTAATCCAGTTCACCGAAGCGTTCCTGAATTAAGTCTGAACCAAGGTTAGAGGTCATAATGACAACCGTATTACGGAAATCAACAGTACGCCCCTGCCCATCGGTCAGACGACCGTCGTCCAGAACCTGCAGCAGAATGTTAAACACATCCGGATGCGCTTTCTCTACCTCATCCAGGAGAATAACGGAATAAGGACGGCGACGAACGGCTTCTGTCAGATAGCCGCCTTCTTCATAACCGACATAGCCGGGGGGAGCCCCCACCAGCCGCGATACGGAGTGTTTCTCCATAAACTCGGACATGTCGATACGCACCATCGCATCGTCGCTGTCGAACATAAAGTTCGCTAACGCTTTGCACAACTCAGTCTTACCTACCCCGGTTGGCCCCAGGAACAGGAACGAACCGATTGGGCGATTAGGATCAGACAACCCGGCACGGCTACGGCGAATCGCGTTAGAGACGGCTTCGACGGCTTCATCCTGGCCAATAACCCGCTGATGCAGTTCTTTTTCCATGCGCAGAAGTTTGTCACGCTCCCCTTCCAGCATTCGGGCAACCGGGATCCCGGTCCAGCGAGCCAGCACTTCTGCTATTTCTGCATCCGTCACTTTATTACGCAGCAGACGCATGGTTTTCCCTTCGCTTTGGGTTGCCGCGGCCAGCTGTTTTTCAAGCTCTGGAATTTTGCCGTACTGCAATTCAGACATGCGTCCAAGGTCACCCACGCGGCGAGCCTGCTCAATTGCGATTTTCGCCTGCTCAAGCTCAGCCTTAATGGTCTGCGTCCCTGACAGTGAAGCTTTCTCCGCCTTCCACTCTTCTTCCAGCTCCGAATACTGACGCTCTTTATCTTCGAGCTCTTCATTCAACATGCTGAGGCGTTTCTGACTGGCTTCATCAGATTCTTTCTTCAACGCCTGTTGTTCCAGCTTGAGCTGAATAATACGGCGGTCAAGACGATCAAGCTCTTCCGGCTTGGAGTCTATCTGCATACGAATACTGGATGCGGCCTCATCAATGAGGTCGATAGCTTTATCTGGCAACTGGCGATCGGCAATATAACGGTGGGACAGCGTAGCTGCCGCGACAATCGCCGGGTCGGTAATTTGTACATGGTGATGCAGCTCATAGCGTTCTTTCAGCCCACGCAGAATCGCGATGGTGTCTTCTACAGAAGGCTCTGCTACAAACACTTTTTGGAAACGACGCTCAAGCGCGGCATCTTTTTCTATATATTGACGGTACTCGTCGAGCGTGGTCGCGCCAACGCAATGCAATTCACCTCGAGCCAGGGCTGGCTTAAGCATGTTCCCGGCATCCATTGCACCGTCAGCTTTGCCTGCCCCGACCATGGTATGCAGCTCGTCAATAAACAGAATGACGTTGCCTTCTTGCTTAGCAAGATCGTTGAGCACACCTTTAAGACGCTCTTCAAATTCACCCCGGTATTTGGCACCGGCCACCAGCGCCCCCATATCCAGCGCAAGCACGCGTCGGCCTTTCAGCCCTTCAGGGACTTCGCCATTAATGATGCGCTGCGCAAGTCCTTCGACGATGGCCGTTTTACCAACGCCCGGTTCACCAATCAGTACCGGGTTGTTTTTGGTACGGCGCTGCAATACCTGGATAGTACGGCGAATTTCTTCATCACGGCCAATCACCGGGTCAAGCTTGCCTTGTTCGGCCCGCTCAGTTAAATCAACGGTGTATTTCTTCAATGCCTGACGTTGGTCTTCGGCACCTTGATCGTTCACACTCTCCCCTCCACGCATTTGCTCAATCGCGGCGGTGACGTTTGCTGGCGTTGCTCCCGCTGCTTTCAGCAGGTCGGTCAGAGTGCCGCGTGAGTCAAGTACCGCCAGAACAAAAAGCTCTGACGAAATAAAGTTGTCGTTTCTTTTTTGTGCAAGTTTGTCGCACAGGTTCAGTACACGCACCAAATCCTGAGAAGGCTGGACGTCACCGCCGGTGCCTTCTACCTGTGGCAGACGGCTTAATGCCTGCTCGATGTCGGTACGTAATTTGCCCGCATTGACTCCCGCAGAGGTCAGTAACGGACGCACGGATCCCCCTTCCTGATTGAGCAGAGCGCTCATCAGATGCAGAGGTTCGATGAATTGATTGTCGTGCCCAAGAGCAAGAGATTGGGCATCGGCGAGAGCAAGCTGGAATTTATTGGTAAGACGATCCAGACGCATAACTCCTCCCATAAACAGGTCAAATTTGCTACTGGAGATTAAATGAGGTCATCCCTCAATTATTCAAGGTTAATGACCTGAAATATATGAAGCGCGAGCTATCCGCACTGGATCGTCTTGATTCGATAGGTTATATCAGCCAGATGAAACTTGCCATACGACCCGTTGTTCTGTCACGGCGATATGAGAAGAAATCGCCACTTTCGCTCCAGGTACAGCGGTCGCCGCCGTACACCTGCGTAACACCCGCGTTCTCCAGCCGCTGCCTTGCAAGCTGGTAGATATCAGCATAGTACTTTTCACCTGCTGCACGGAAAGCACTTGCTGCTTGTTGGTCTTTTGCCACAAAGGCTTCACGGACCTCCGGCCCCACTTCGAACGCCAAAGGGCCAATTGCTGGCCCGAGCCAGGCACGAATATTCTGCGGGCGATCCTGGAAACAGGCTACCGTCTCTTCGAGCACGCCTTCACATAAACCGCGCCAGCCAGCATGCGCTGCCGCGACCTCAGTTCCCGCCTCATTACAAAACAGTACCGGCAGGCAATCCGCCGTCATCACCGCGCAAACCGTCCCCGGCGTATTGCTATAAGAAGCATCCGCTCGCTTTGAGGCATATGGTTCGCCCGTTAGCTTCAACACAGTTTTCCCGTGGACCTGCTCAAGCCAGACTGGCTTCGAAGGAAAGCCCGCGGCTGCGTAAAATAGCCGGCGGTTCTCTTCAACATGTGCCAGATCGTCGCCGCAATGGGCACCCAGATTCATCGAGTCATACGGCGCGAGACTAACGCCTCCCACGCGGGTTGAGCTACAGGCCGCAACACCTTTTGGAAGCGGCCAGTGCGGGACGATGGTTTTGGTCATAGCCAGTCCAGTTGGTCTTTATGGGTTTCGGTATCAGCGCGTAGAGCTTCGATCAGTTCAACCATATCCTGTGGGATTGGCGCGCTCCATTCCATCAGAATACCGCTGATAGGATGGTACAGGCGCAGCATGGTCGCGTGTAGCGCCTGACGGTCAAACTTGCGCAGTACGCTGACGAACTCTTCCGATGCACCTTTCGGCGGACGAGGACGGCCACCGTAGAGCTGATCGCCCACCAGCGGATGACTGATATGCGCCATGTGAACGCGGATCTGGTGAGTACGACCGGTTTCCAGACGCAGACGCAAACGCGTGTGCACGCGGAAGTGTTCCATAATGCGGTAGTGCGTCACCGCTGGTTTACCCATTGGATGCACGGACATGTGGGTACGTTTAGTTGGATGGCGGCTGATTGGTTCTTCTACCGTACCGCCACCAGTCATGTGGCCAATAGCTACTGCTTCGTACTCACGGGTGATTTCACGCAGCTGAAGGGCTTCAACCAGGCGAGTTTGCGCCGGGACAGTTTTTGCCACAACCATCAGGCCGGTGGTGTCTTTATCCAGACGGTGAACAATGCCCGCACGCGGCACATCCGCAATTGGCGGGTAATAGTGCAGCAATGCATTGAGCACAGTACCGTCCGGGTTGCCTGCACCGGGGTGAACAACGAGGTCGCGTGGCTTGTTGATCACCAGGATATCTTCATCTTCGTAGACGATATTCAGCGGGATATCCTGAGCCTCCCAGCGCACCTCTTCTTCAATTTCAGCATTGATGGTTACGCTCTCGCCACCCAACACTTTCTCTTTCGGCTTGTCCCAGACAACGCCGTTGACCGTAACTCGCTGGTCAAGAATCCATTCTTTTATGCGCGAACGCGAATAATCCGGGAACAATTCGGCCAATGCCTGATCTAAGCGTTGACCCAGTTGTGAATCGGACACCGTTTCGGTGAGTTGTACTAGTTGTGCCATAGACAGCTTCTTTCGTTAACGTTGGGTTTTACGGCAATGCCGTTTAATATAATGTGCTATTGTAGCTGGTCTTTATCGGGAGCCGGAACACGAACTCTCCCGGAAATAACATTACTTAGGAAAGTCAAACGTCATGACGCGCATGAAATATCTGGTGGCAGCTGCCACGTTGAGCCTGGCTTTGGCTGGTTGCTCCAGTTCCAAGGATGAGGTTCCTGATAATCCGCCTTCTGAGATCTACGCGACTGCCCAGCAAAAGCTGCAGGACGGTAACTTTAAAGCTGCGATAACGCAACTGGAAGCGCTGGATAACCGCTATCCATTCGGCCCGTACTCTCAGCAAGTGCAGCTCGACCTGATCTACGCCTACTACAAAAATGCGGACTTACCGCTGGCTCAGGCGGCGATCGATCGCTTTATGCGCCTCAATCCAACTCATCCAAACATCGACTACGTACTTTACATGCGTGGCCTGACGGACATGGCGTTGGATGACAGTGCGCTGCAGGGCTTCTTCGGCGTTGACCGTTCCGACCGTGATCCACAGCACGCTCGCGATGCCTTTAACGACTTCTCGAAGCTGGTGCGCGGCTACCCGAACAGCCAGTACGTTACCGATGCGACTAAACGTCTCGTGTTCCTTAAAGATCGCCTGGCGAAGTATGAGCTTTCCGTGGCGCAATATTACACGAAACGCGGCGCGTGGGTGGCAGTAGTTAATCGCGTTGAAGGTATGCTGCGTGATTATCCTGACACTCAGGCCACCCGTGATGGCCTGAAGCTAATGGAAAATGCCTACCGCGAGCTGCAGATGCCGGGTCAGGCAGAGAAAGTAGCGAAGATCATTGCCGCCAACAGCAGCAACACCTGACCGACAATATCACAAGAAAAACGGCAGCCTCGGCTGCCGTTTTTTTATCTGCCGACGCAAAAACTGAAACGGTTTAGCGTCAGGTCATCCCATCAAATATGGACGTGATTTCCGATAACCACAAGCCTTAAAAGCACATATCCTGTCCTGCCTCACAAAAAGGTCTCCTTGACAAAAAGTGACAAAATAACGTGATTTACATCACACATTTTGACATTAAGAACGGTATGCTGGAGTTACCAAGACGGCAAAGACAAGAGGTAAATTTATGACAATGAACATTACCAGCAAGCAAATGGAAATCACCCCAGCTATTCGCCAGCATGTCGCCGACCGTCTCAGCAAACTGGACAAGTGGCAAACTCATCTTATTAATCCACATATTATCTTGTCCAAAGAGCCTCAAGGTTTTGTGGCTGATGCCACGATTAACACACCGAATGGGCACCTCGTAGCCAGTGCCAGGCATGAAGATATGTACACAGCTATCAACGATTTGATCAACAAACTGGAGCGGCAGTTAAATAAAGTGCAACACAAAGGTGAAGCACGTCGCGCAGCAGGTTCAGTGAAAGACGTGTCCTTCGCAGAAGCAGAAGCTGACGAAGAGTAATACATCACTCTCCTTCCACTCACCGCAACGCGCCTCCGGGCGCGTTTTTTATTGACAGAACGAAAACAGAGCAGGTACTTTACCTCTCAGATTCCTCAGGAAACCTGACATGAAACTTTTCCCGTTCTTCTTCGCATTCTTTTTTACCTTCCCCTGACTGGGAGGCAATTCGTCGTGTGATAAAGAATGCGAAGACGAACAAACAAGCCTCCCAAACGGGAGGCTTTTTTTATGGACACCGAAAAGGTAGCGTTATGACCGAAATTAATCCGTTGCTGGCCCTGCGCGATAAAATCAGCGCGCTGGATGAAAAGCTGTTAGCCCTGCTGGCAGAGCGCCGTCTGCTGGCGGTTGAGGTTGGCAAAGCAAAACTCGCTTCTCACCGCCCGGTACGCGATATCGATCGTGAAAGAGACTTACTGGAACGTCTGATTACTCTCGGTAAAGGTCACCATCTCGATGCCCATTACATCACGCGCCTGTTCCAGCTCATTATTGAAGACTCCGTTCTGACCCAGCAAACTCTGCTGCAGCAGCACCTGAACAAAACGAACCCGCATTCTGCTCGCATTGCTTTCCTCGGTCCTAAAGGTTCTTATTCTCACCTTGCCGCGCGCCAGTACGCCGCGCGTCACTTTGAGCAGTTCATCGAAAGCGGTTGTGCCAAATTCCACGACATCTTCAATCAGGTAGAAACCGGCCAGGCCGATTACGCCGTGGTGCCAATCGAGAACACAAGTTCGGGCGCCATTAACGACGTCTACGATCTACTGCAGCACACCAGCTTGTCGATTGTCGCCGAAATGACCGTGCCAATTGACCACTGCGTACTGGTTTCCGGTTCCACCGACCTCGAGAAAATCCAAACGGTTTATAGCCACCCTCAACCTTTCCAGCAATGTAGCCAGTTCATCAATCGTTATCCGCACTGGAAAATTGAATACACAGAAAGTACCTCTGCCGCGATGGAAAAAGTCGCTCAGGCTAACTCTCCTTACGTTGCCGCACTGGGTAGCGAGGCCGGTGGCGCACTTTATGGCCTGCAGGTGCTGGAGCGTAACCTCGCGAACCAGACTCAAAACATCACCCGCTTTATCGTTCTGGCCCGCAAGGCCGTGGAAGTGTCCGACCAGGTACCCGCCAAAACCACACTGCTGATGGCGACTGGTCAGCAGGCAGGTGCCCTGGTAGAAGCCCTGCTGGTATTACGCAATCACAACCTGATCATGACCAAGCTGGAATCACGCCCGATCAACGGCAACCCGTGGGAAGAGATGTTCTATCTGGATATTCAGGCAAACCTGAAAGATGAGGGCATGCGTAAGGCGCTACGCGAGCTGGGCGAGATCACCCGCTCGCTGAAAGTGCTCGGCAGCTACCCAAGCGAAAACGTGGTGCCGGTCGACCCGGCCTGATAACAATGCCAGCCCGGTGTCTACCGGGCTGCACAAATCACACTTCCCGAAACTTCAGCTTTTCCATTCCTGCTACCCCAACGCGAAGGGTGAAAAGCGCCCCGGAAAGCGGTAACCGAGCCACCTCTTCATCGTCCATGTTTTCTCTGGTGGTGGTAATAAACAGCGTTTTCATATCGTCGCCGCCAAAACAGACCATCGTCGGGCAACGCACGGGTAAGCGATGCTCTTCCACAATCTCACCCTGCGGCGAAATGCGCACAATGCGATAGCCATCGAACAACGCCGTCCAGTAATAACCTTCGCAATCCATCGCAGCGCCATCTGGAATGCCCTCACCTTCGGTAAACCGCCTAAAGACTTCACGTCGGCCTGGCTCGCCTTTCTCATCCAGCGGCGTCCGGTAAATCACGGCATTGGGCGTGTCAGACGTATACATCCATTTTCCATCCGGGCTAAATGCCAGCCCATTTGCGCCGTGGATATCGTGCTGAATCACATGCGGTGTCAGATCGTTATCCACCCGGCAAAGTAGCGCACCGTTGTAATCGCCAGGCCCCCAGAACGTGCCGGCATAAAAACGCCCCTGCCTGTCGGTGCCGCCATCGTTGAAACGCGCTAAATCCGGATTACTCGGGTTATCACAAACTTTGCCCACAATCAGCCCGGTTTGGTTGGTAAGCCAGATACCACTGCGCATTGCCACAATAAACCCGCCTGGCTCGCGCAAGGCAAAGCAACCTACCTCTTCAGAAAACTGAATAACATCATGTTTGCCGCTGGCCAGATGGTAGCGGTGGATTTCATTCTCAAGAATATCCGTCCAGTAGAGGCTACCTTCTTCTGCGCTCCACGTAGGGCATTCGGGTAAGTGACCGGTATAGTCAAACAGCAGCTGCGGCTCAGCCATTTCAGGGATCCTTTTGACAAACAAAAAAGCCAGCGGGCAGACTCCCACTGGCTTTTGATTATAAGACCTTTTGGCACTTACTGACGGTTATCATTTGCCTGCCGTAACAGAACGCGGCTCTCATTCTGGAAACGCTGCGCGTAATCCCCGAACCAGTGCTCCACTTTCCGGAAGCTGTCGATAAACGCCTGTTTGTCGCCGTGTTCCAGCAGACCAATCGCCTCGCCGAACCGTTTGTAATAGCGCTTGATCAGCGCCAGGTTACTTTCCGACGACATGATTATGTCGGCATACAGCTGTGGATCCTGAGCAAACAGCCGCCCCACCATCGCCAGCTCCAGGCGGTAAATCGGCGAAGACAGCGCCAGCAGCTGCTCAAGCTGCACATTTTCTTCCGCCAGATGCAGGCCATATGCGAATGTGGCGAAATGGCGCAAAGCCTGAATAAACGCCATGTTCTGGTCATGCTCAACCGCGCTGGAGCGGTGCAAGCGCGCACCCCAGACCTGAATCTGTTCCAGCAGCCACTGATAGGCTTCTGGCTGACGGCCATCACAGTAGACCACAACCTGTTTTGCCAGGCTGCCGCTGTCCGGGCCAAACATCGGGTGCAGGCCAAGTACCGGGCCAGAATGTACGGCAAGCATTGCCTGCAGCGGGCCATTCTTCACCGAAGCTAAATCCACCAGGATACAGTCCGCTGGCAGAGGAGGCAGCTTAGCAATAACCTGCTCGGTGATATGAATCGGCACGCTGACAATCACCATTCCCGCATCGGCCAGCAGCTGCGGTGCTTTGTCCCAGTCTTCTTTTTCAAGAATACGAACCTGGTAGCCGGAAAGCGTCAGCATTTTTTCAAACAGACGCCCCATCTGGCCACCGCCGCCCACAATCACCACCGGGCGCAGTGCAGGATGCAGGGTTTTAAAGCCCTTATCGTTCTCGCTGGAGTACGACTCACGCATCACACGGCGCAGCACATCCTCAATTAAATCCGGCGGAACGCCCAGAGCTTCAGCCTCTTTCCGGCGAGATGCCAGCATGGAGGTTTCTCGCTCCGGCACATAAATCGGCAAGCCGAAGCGACTTTTGACTTCACCCACTTCCGCTACCAGCTCCAGCCGCTTAGCCAGCAAATCCAGTAACGCTTTATCCACTTCATCGATTTGATCGCGTAGCGCGGTCAATTCAGCCACCATAGTAAACCTCTTATGCCTGACGAGCCGCCAGCACGCCGCTCAGATCTTTGTGGATCTCACGCAGCAGGCTGTCCGTAGTTTCCCAGTCGATGCAGGCATCGGTAACGGACACGCCGTATTTCATTTCGCTGCGCGGCTGCTCTGATGATTGATTCCCTTCATGGATATTACTTTCAATCATCAGGCCAATAATAGAGCGGTTACCATCTTTAATCTGAGCAATGGCGGATTCGGCCACGCCCGGCTGGCGACGGAAGTCTTTATTTGAGTTGCCGTGGCTGCAATCGATCATCAAGGAAGGACGCAGGCCTGCTTTCTGCATTTCAGTTTCGCACTGAGCGACATCAGCCGGACTGTAGTTCGGTGCTTTACCGCCGCGCAGAATCACATGCCCATCCGGGTTACCCTGAGTCTGCAGCAGACAAACCTGCCCTGCCTGGTTGATACCCACGAAACGGTGCGGCATTGCAGCAGCACGCATCGCGTTAATCGCCGTGCCCAGACTACCGTCAGTCCCATTTTTAAAACCAACCGGCATAGAAAGGCCGGAAGCCATTTCACGGTGGGTCTGGGATTCAGTGGTACGAGCACCAATTGCAGACCAGCTAAACAGATCGCCCAGGTATTGCGGGCTATTTGGATCCAGTGCCTCGGTTGCCAGCGGCAGCCCCAGGCTTACCAGCTCAACCAGCAGGCGACGCGCAATTTTCAGCCCTGCTTCCACATCAAACGAGCCATCCATGTGCGGGTCGTTGATAAGCCCTTTCCAACCCACGGTCGTACGAGGCTTTTCAAAATAGACGCGCATCACGAGGTACAGACTATCGCTAACTTGTTCAGACAGAACTTTAAAACGACGAGCGTATTCAATCGCAGCTTCCGGATCGTGGATCGAGCAAGGTCCACAAACAACCAGCAGGCGCGGATCGCGGCCAGCAATAATATTGGAGATCGTCTGGCGGGACTGCTCAATTTGCGCTTCCTGAGCCGCAGTGAGTGGAAATTCCGCTTTCAGCTGGTCCGGCGTGATGAGTATCTGTTCGTCAGAGATATGAACGTTGTTAAGCGCGTCTTTTTGCATGATGTCTGTCCTGTATTTAGCTCGTTTGCGATAGTCGTTTCCTCGTAGAGGAGGGCTTACTGTAACCGCCAACAGTAAAGATTGCAATCCATTATACGTAAAACAATCGTTACACAGGCAATTAAATCCCGCATAAAACCGCCTTTACTGTAAATAAATAGTTACAAGAGGCATAAAGATGCGTATTTTTCGGGCAAAAATGCATGACTAAACAAAAGCACGCGTAAAAATTCATTCCGCCTTCTATGCTGATATTATCCCTTGCGTGTGCGTTTTTCGTGGGGGAAGCCGATAACGATTTACGCCATCATTCCAGGGCTATTCTCGTTATTATTTTGGATAATCAGGAATATCATCGTACCTGGGAATGAATGACGGAAATACGTGGGAGTGATATGCTCAAAGGCAACATCATAAATAATAAAGGCTGGTTTCACTGGCCAGGATGCTTTTGGGCTGGTGCCGCGTGAAAACCACGTCTCAACTCCGCGGGCTGACGTTATTTTTAACGTGTATCGTCCTCCTGCTAACAATATTCAGAATGCAAGCTGCGCAGGCAACGAGCGCCGTGCTGCCCGACAAAGTCCGCACTACAGTGGCCGGGATTGTCAGCTACACGCGTTGGCCTCAGTTGCAGGGGCTTCCAAAGCTCTGCATATTTTCAACGGCAACCTATGCCGCGACGCTAAGCACGGAAAATAACGATATCTCATATCAACCCCTGCTCGTTCAGTCATCAGACGAGGCATTGCGAGCGAACTGCGACGGGATATATTTTGGTAACGAGTCACCACAACAGCAGTTGCAATTAATAGAACGTTATCAATCCCGGCCTTTATTACTCATTGCCGAGCAGAACCCACAATGCATAATTGGCAGTGCTTTCTGCCTGAATATTCATAATGACGCAGTTTCTTTTTCGGTAAACCTTGATGCACTCAGCCGCAGCGGCGTCAGGGTTAGTCCGGATGTATTACTGCTGGCCCGGCCAGGGAATAATAGTCATGAATAAGGATTTGACCACGTCGTCACGTCCAACGTTTAAAGGAACGTTACGTAGAATCAGCATAATCAGCGTGGTCATTGCCATGTTGGTTGTCTGGCTACTGCTTTCCGTCGCCTCGATGCTGACGCTAAAACAGTATGCGCAAAAAAATCTCGAATTGCTGGCAGTGACAGTGAGTCACAGCCTCGAAGCTGCCGTTGTTTTCCGTGATGGCACAGCGGCCAATGAAACCCTGTCCGTGCTGGGCAAACAAGGGCAATTTACCGCCGCAAAAGTGGTTGATGTTAATGGTCAGGAGCTAACGCATTGGCAGGCAGACAAGCCCTCTCAGCACGACATGGTGGGAGGCCTGGTCACCCGATGGCTATATCCTCATCCGATCAGGCAGCCTATCTGGCATAACGGTAAAATCATCGGTGAAATGCGCCTGATAGGTACGGATGCTACCGTGACCCTGTTTGTCTGGCTCTCATTAGGCGTGCTGACGGCCTGTATTTTACTCGCTTCAGTTATTGCATTAGGTATTTCACGCCATTTACATCGAGATATTGATGCCGCGCTGCAGAATATCACCGATGTTGTGCACGACGTTCGCAGCAACCGTAACTTTTCTCGCCGCGTATCACCGGAAAAAATTGAGGAGTTCCACCTTTTTGCCCAGGACTTTAACAGCCTGCTGGATGAGATGGAAGAATGGCAAAAACAGCTTCAGCTGAAAAATGCTTCGCTGCAGAAAACGGCCCTGCAGGACTCACTAACGGGTCTGGCAAACCGGGCGGCCTTCCGAACCGCGCTGGATAAACTGATTGCAGATCCCGAAACACTCCAGAACAGCGCGTTGCTGTTTATGGACGGCGACAACTTCAAATTTGTTAACGATACCTGGGGACATGCGGCCGGGGATGCCGTGCTTATCGAGGTCGCAAAACGGCTGCTGGTGTTTGCCAGCACTCGCCACCTTGCCTTCCGCCTTGGCGGTGATGAATTTGCCATGCTGCTTCATTCGGTGGATAGCGAAGAGCAGGCCACTTCCGTGCTGAAGCAACTGAAAGAGATCGTCGAACAGCCAATCCTTTTACCTGGTGAGCACTGGGTCACCATGACCCTAAGCATCGGCGTTGCGCTCGCAAAAGATATCACCTCAGCGGAGAACCTGATGGAAACCGCTGACCGCAATATGTACATAGAAAAACACAAGCAACGTGAGTTGCTAATAAAACAGCCCCAAAGGGATACATTATGAAAGCTTCACGCTTATTTGCACCGGCAATCCTCTTCTCGTTTCTGTTAACCGGCTGCCAGGCACCGCCATCGACGTTCTCTCCTGAGCAAGTCGCCGCGATGCGCTCATACGGCTTCTCTGAGTCAAATGACGGTTGGTCACTTGGGCTGTCAGACAAGATCCTGTTTGGTAAGAACCAGTACAAACTACAGCCTGAAAGCTATCAAACCATTCAGAGCATGGCCGCCAAACTTTCAGCAACCGGCCTGAAGCACGCCCGTATGGATGGCCATACCGATAACTACGGTGAGGACGGCTACAACGAACAACTATCCCTCAAGCGAGCTAACATCGTGGCAGATGCCTGGGCCGAAGGTGCTCACATCCCTCGCAGTAACCTGACCACTCAAGGCCAGGGTAAGAAATACCCGGTTGCCAGCAACAACACCGGCGAAGGGCGTGCTGAAAACCGCCGTGTCGCGGTCGTTATCACCGCCCCATAGTTTCAACAAATTCAGCGCATAAAAAAGGGCTGCCAGATGGCAGCCCTTTTATTTGGATGTCGCCTAAGCGAATCTTAGTTAAGACGCTCTTTGATACGAGCAGACTTACCAGTACGCTCACGCAGGTAGTACAGTTTAGCTTTACGAACGGCACCACGACGTTTAACAGTAATGCTGTCGATTACTGGGGAGTGAGTCTGGAATACACGCTCAACACCTTCGCCGTTGGAAATTTTACGAACAGTGAATGCAGAGTGCAGACCGCGGTTACGGATAGCGATAACCACGCCCTCAAATGCCTGCAGACGTTTTTTAGAACCTTCAACGACCCATACTTTCACTTCCACGGAGTCGCCCGGACGGAAGGAAGGTACATCCTGTTTCATCTGTTCTTGTTCAAGTTGCTTAATAATATTGCTCATAATTTATCTCTTATCCTGGGTAAACTGATATTTGGGGGCTCACGCCTGCCCATCATGTTTATGTTGCTGTTGCGTATGCTCTTTTTTGAACTCCGCCAGCAACCTTGCTTGCTCTTCAGTCAGAGCCAGGTTTTCCAAAAGTTCAGGTCTTCTAAGCCAGGTGCGGCCCAGCGACTGTTTCAGGCGCCAACGGCGAATCTCCGCATGGTTCCCCGACAATAACACCGCCGGTACTTCCATGCCATCCAACACTTCAGGCCGGGTGTAGTGAGGGCAATCCAGCAACCCTTCAGCAAACGAATCTTCGGTTGCCGATGCTTCATGCCCCAAAACGCCCGGAATAAACCGGGAGACTGAGTCAATCAGCGTCATCGCTGGTAGCTCACCGCCGCTGAGAACGTAATCGCCGATTGACCATTCTTCGTCAATTTCGGTTTGGATCACGCGCTCATCGATCCCTTCGTAACGACCACAAACCAGAATTAACTTCTCGTTTGCTGCCAGTTCACTGACGCCCGCTTGATCAAGCTTGCGCCCCTGAGGTGAAAGATAGATAACCTTAGCACCTTCCCCTGCCGCTGCTTTCGCTGCGTGGATGGCTTCCCGTAACGGGTTCACCATCATCAGCATTCCCGGTCCGCCGCCGTAAGGACGATCGTCCACGGTACGGTGCCGGTCATAGGTGAAGTCGCGCGGACTCCAGCTTTGAATGCTCAGCAGGCCATTTTTTACTGCCCGGCCAGTTACCCCGTAATCGGTAATTGCGCGGAACATCTCAGGAAACAGGCTAACAATACCAATAAACACAAGCCAATCCCCACTATGCTAACGACTACCGTATGATTTCGGAGTTTTAAAAACCAGGATCCCAATCTACTTCAATGGTTTGAGTAGCGAGATCGACTTTCTTGATAACCTGCCCATCGAGGAACGGAACCAGCCGCTCCTTGATACCAAATGCATCTTTCAGGTTTGCCTTGATGACGAGAACGTCATTCGAGCCGGTTTCCATCATGTCGATGACTTTACCGAGCTGGTACCCTTGAGTGGTCACTACCTGGCAGCCCATAAGGTCTTTCCAGTAATAGTCACCCGCTTCAAGAGCCGGCAGTTGCGTTGAATCCACGACAATTTCGCAATTGGTCAGAAGATTCGCGGCATCCCGATCGTCAACGCCTTGCAGCTTGATGATCAGATCCTGATTGTGGTGCTTCCAGCTTTCCAGCTGTACTTGCTGCCACTGACCGCCGCGCTGGATAAACCAGGGCTGGTAGTCAAAAATGCTTTCGGCGTCTTCGGTGGAGGAAAACACTCTGAGCCAACCACGAATACCGTAGGAGGAGCCCATCTTGCCCAACACAATTGGGTTAACAGGAACCTGTGCGGCGAGTTGCTTGCTCATCATGACCACCGTGACAGATTAAGCTGCTTTCTTAGCTTCTTTGATCAGCGCAGCAACGCGATCAGAAACGGTTGCGCCCTGGCCAACCCAATGAGCTACGCGATCCAGATCCAGGCGAACGCCTTCTTCTTTCTCGTTAGCGATAGGGTTGAAGAAACCAACGCGCTCAATGAAGCGACCGTTACGTGCATTACGGCTATCAGTAACGACAACCTGGTAGAACGGACGCTTTTTAGCGCCGTGACGTGCTAAACGAATAGTTACCATAACATCCTCTTTAGTGAATAAAACGCCGGGCCCCATCGAGGGATGGAGCCCGGTGTCATATTAAAAGCCCGAAAATTTTACTGATTTCTGTGGAAAATGCAATCAGCAGTTAATCACTCTGCTGCAAAAGGCCGTTTGCGATGAAGCCAGTTTTGCGACGCCGAACGCGCAGTCACCGGAGCGTACACGTCGCACGCAAGGATAACGCTCACACCCCGGCGTCAAAATGGTAAGTAAACCAGGGCAATTAGCGGCCAGGGAAACCTGGCGGCATCATCCCTTTCATACCGCGCATCATTTTGGCCATGCCGCCTTTTTTCATTTTCTTCATCATGCGCTGCATGTCGTCAAACTGCTTCAGTAAACGGTTAACGTCCTGCACCTGCATGCCGGAACCCTGCGCGATACGGCGCTTGCGGGAACCCTTGATGATGTCCGGCTGCGCGCGTTCTTTCAGCGTCATCGAGCTGATAATCGCCTCCATACGCACCAGCACTTTGTCGTCCATCTGGGATTTGACGTTATCCGGCAACTGACCCATGCCCGGCAGCTTGCTCATCATGCTCGCCATGCCGCCCATGTTCTTCATCTGCTTGAGCTGCTCAAGGAAGTCGGTCAGGTCGAAGCCATCGCCTTTTTTCAGCTTGCTGGCAAGTTTCTCAGCCTGCGCGCGGTCAACCTTGCTTTCGATATCTTCAATCAACGACAGCACGTCACCCATGCCGAGGATACGGGAGGCAATACGGTCCGGGTGGAACGGCTCCAGCGCTTCGGTTTTCTCACCCACGCCGAGGAACTTGATTGGTTTGCCGGTGATATGGCGAATTGACAGCGCTGCACCGCCGCGGGCGTCGCCGTCCACTTTAGTCAGCACCACACCGGTCAGCGGCAGCGCTTCGTTGAACGCCTTCGCGGTATTCGCCGCATCCTGACCGGTCATGGCATCAACCACAAACAACGTTTCTACCGGCTTAATCGCGGCATGAACCTGTTTGATTTCCTCCATCATCGCTTCGTCAACGTGCAGACGACCGGCGGTATCCACCAGCAGCACGTCGTAGAACTTCAGCTTCGCTTCTTTCAGCGCTGCGTTAACGATATCGACAGGTTTTTGCTGAGCGTCAGACGGGAAGAAGTCCACTTCAACCTGCTGGGCCAAAGTTTCCAGCTGTTTAATCGCCGCAGGGCGATAAACGTCCGCTGAAACCACCAATACTTTTTTCTTCTGCTTTTCGCGCAGGAATTTACCTAACTTACCGACGCTGGTGGTTTTACCGGCCCCCTGCAGGCCCGCCATCAGCACGACTGCCGGTGGCTGCGCCGCCAGGTTCAGGCTGCTGTTCTCTTCGCCCATCGCGGAAACCAGTTCAGCGCGAACGATTTTGACGAACTCCTGGCCCGGAGTCAGGCTTTTGTTGACTTCATGCCCCACCGCTTTTTCTTTAACGCGGCTAATAAAATCACGCACTACCGGCAGCGCAACGTCCGCCTCCAGCAGCGCCATGCGCACTTCGCGCAGCGTCTCTTTAACGTTTTCTTCGGTTAGCCGCCCACGGCCGCTAATATTGCGCAGGGTACGCGACAGACGGTCTGTTAAATTATCAAACATGGTATTTTGCCTAACGTGGTAACTGGGGCCGCAGCTCGCGACACAAAACTGAATTTGGCGGATTATAACATGAAGCCGCCTCGGGTGTGATCCAACGGTTGGAGCAGGCGACAGGTAACGTTATACTGACTTTTTTGTTCTCTGGCCAATTTGACCGACACCTTACTATGCCCGTTTTCGCCATTCTTGCGCTTGTAGCCTACTCCGTCAGCCTGGCGCTGATCATTCCCGGTCTTCTGCGGAAGAACAGCGGATGGCGCCGCTTTGCCATTTTGTCCGCCGCCATTGCTCTGGTCAGCCATGCGCTGGCGCTGGAAGCGCGCTTCTTCACCGTCGATGGTGGGCAAAACCTGAGCCTGCTGAACGTGGGCTCTCTCGTCAGCCTGATGATTTGTACGGTGATGACCATTGTCGCCTCCCGTAATCGGGGCTGGCTACTGTTACCGATTGTTTACGCCTTTGCGCTGATAAATCTGGCGCTGGCGACCTTTATGCCCAACGAATTTATCACCCATCTCGAAGCCACACCGGGGATGATGGTGCATATTGGCCTGTCGCTCTTTGCCTATGCAACGCTGATCATTGCCGCGCTATACGCTTTGCAGCTGGCGTGGATTGACTATCAATTAAAGAACAAAAAACTGGCCTTCAGCGCAGAAATGCCGCCGCTGATGGTGATCGAGCGTAAAATGTTTCATATCACCCAGGTGGGTGTTGTCCTGTTAACGTTGACGCTGTGCACCGGCCTCTTTTACATGAAAAACCTGTTCAGCATGGAAAACGTCGACAAAGCCGTGCTATCGATTCTCGCCTGGTTTGTCTACGTCGTTCTGCTCTGGGGACACTATCATGAAGGATGGCGAGGCCGTCGCGTGGTCTGGTTCAACGTTGCCGGCGCGGGCATTTTAACCCTCGCTTATTTTGGCAGCCGTGTCCTGCAGCAGTTCGTTAGCTAGTTAATCTCTTAAAGGAAATCACTTTTGGAACACATCTCAACCACCACGCTGATCGTCACCCTGATCATCATGGTGGTGGTGTCCGCGTACTTCTCCGGTTCAGAAACCGGCATGATGACGCTAAACCGCTACCGCCTGCGCCACCGCGCCAAACAGGGCAACCGGGCAGCGAAGCGCGTTGAAAAACTCCTGCGTAAACCAGACCGCCTGATTAGCCTGGTGTTAATCGGCAATAACCTGGTGAATATTCTGGCTTCTGCGCTGGCAACCATCGTCGGCATTCGCCTTTACGGTAACGCAGGTGTGGCAATAGCGACCGGCGTTTTAACCTTTGTTGTGCTGGTGTTTGCCGAAGTTCTGCCTAAAACCATCGCCGCCTTGTACCCGGAAAAAGTGGCCTACCCAAGCAGTTGGCTGCTCGGCCCGCTGCAATTCCTGATGATGCCGCTGGTCTGGCTGCTGAATACCATTACCCGCCTCCTGATGCGCATGGTTGGCATCAAGGTCGACAACATTATTAGCACCGCCCTCAGCAAAGACGAGCTGCGAACCATCGTGCATGAATCCCGCTCGCAAATTTCGCGGCGCAACCAGGATATGCTGCTGTCGGTCCTGGATTTGGAAAAGGTCAGCGTCGACGACATCATGGTGCCGCGAAACGAAATCGTCGGCATCAATATAAATGACGACTGGAAGTCCATCGTCCGCCAGTTAACGCACTCCCCGCACGGCCGCATCGTGCTCTACCGCGACAGCCTGGATGATGCCATCGGCATGCTGCGCGTCCGCGAAGCCTACCGCCTGATGACCGAGAAAAAAGAGTTCACCAAGGAGGTGATGCTCCGCTCCGCCGATGAGATTTACTTTGTGCCGGAAGGCACCCCGCTCAGCGTGCAGTTGGTGAAATTCCAGCGCAATAAAAAGAAAGTTGGCCTGGTGGTGGATGAATACGGCGATATCCAGGGGCTGGTGACCGTAGAAGATATTCTGGAAGAGATCGTCGGGGACTTCACCACGTCCATGTCTCCAACGCTTGCGGAAGAAGTCACGCCGCAAAACGACGGCTCGGTTATTATCGAAGGCAGCGCCAATGTGCGAGAACTCAACAAAGCCTTTAACTGGACGCTGCCGGAAGACGACGCCCGCACGGTAAACGGGATGATTCTGGAAGAGATTCAGGAGATCCCTGCGGCAGGGACCCGCATCCGGCTCAGTCAGTACGACATCGATATTCTAGACGTACAGGACAACATGATTAAGCAGGTGCGCGTCACGCCGGTGAAGCCTTTGCGGCAAAGCGTGGAGCAATAGAGACAAAAAAGCCAGCCTCAGGGCTGGCTTTCTCGTACTGGAAACGAATCAGGCTTTGGCTACGGAAACCATCGCGGCACGAATAGTACGGCCGTTCAGCGTGTAACCTTTCTGCATTACCATCAGCACGTTATTTGGCGCAACGTCGGCAGATTCAACCATCGCAATGGCCTGGTGCACGTCCGGGTTAAACGGCACGTTAGTCTCACCCACAACTTCCACGCCGAACTTGCGAACCACATCCAGCATCGACTTCTGGGTCAGCTCAATGCCTTCGATCATTGGGGCTAAATCCGGGTTGGACTTGTCGGCCACTTCCAGCGCGCGATCCAGGCTGTCGATGACCGGCAGCAGCTCATTCACGAACTTTTCCAGGGCGAACTTGTGCGCTTTCTCGATATCCTGTTCGGTACGACGACGCAGGTTAGCTAAATCAGCCTGATGGCGTGGCTCAATTTCACGCTCGCGCTGCTTCATTTCTGCCAGCTGGGCCTGCAGATTTGCAATCTCTTCGTCGCGCGGATCCACGACATCGGCACCTTCTACGGCCTCGACTTCTTCGTGCTGATCCATGACGATATCTTCCGGGGCTTGCTCGTTAGGTGTTTTCTGTTCTTTACTACTCATGAAATTCTCCGCGTTTTTAGCATTCATCTCGCTGCTTCGCTTATTATGGGGATCAGTTTCAGGGTTTCAAGGGAACCTGTCATATTGTCGCAGGAACGTCTGCGAATAAGGACCACCAGGATAATGAACAAACATTTCAACTGCATCGGTATTGTCGGACACCCGCGTCACCCCACCGCTCTGACCACGCATGAAATGCTCTATCGCTGGCTGCGCGCCAAAGGCTATGAAGTGATGGTGGAACAGCAAATTGCCCAGGAGCTAAACCTCAAACAGGTGAAAACCGGCACGCTGGCGGAGATAGGCCAGCAGGCTGATTTGGCGGTGGTGGTCGGCGGGGATGGCAACATGCTGGGCGCTGCTCGGGTGCTCGCACGCTATGACATCAAAGTCATTGGCATCAACCGTGGTAACCTGGGTTTCCTGACCGACCTTGACCCGGACAATGCCCAGCAGCAGTTGGCGGACGTTCTTGAGGGTCATTACATTACCGAGCGCCGTTTCCTGCTCGAAGCTCAGGTTTGCCAGCACGATACTCCTACACGCCTCAGTACCGCGATAAACGAAGTGGTGCTTCACCCAGGCAAAGTCGCGCATATGATTGAGTTCGAAGTCTATATCGACGAAATTTTTGCGTTTTCACAGCGTTCTGACGGACTGATTATCTCTACGCCGACCGGCTCAACCGCCTATTCGCTTTCAGCCGGAGGCCCAATTCTTACGCCTTCGCTGGATGCTATCACACTGGTACCGATGTTCCCGCACACGCTGTCTGCACGCCCGCTGGTCATCAACAGCAGCAGCACCATTCGCCTGCGTTTTTCCCATATGCGAAGTGACCTTGAAATCAGCTGCGACAGCCAGATTGCACTGCCTATTCAGGAAGGTGAAGACGTGCTCATTCGCCGCTGTGACTACCACCTCAATCTGATCCACCCAAAAGACTACAGCTATTTCAACACATTAAGCTCGAAACTCGGCTGGTCGAAAAAATTGTTCTAAAAAATAGCCCGACCACTTTACTGTATATAAAACCAGTTTATACTGTATGGAAACACAGTAACTCAATCTGGCTCTAAATAATTCGAGTTGCAGGTAGGCGGCAAGAGAGTGCATCCCCAGGAGCTTACTTGAGTAAGTGACTGGGGTAAGTGAAAGCAGCCAACACCCCTGCAGCTTGAAGTATGACGAGCTCATACAGGAGAGTGGTCATGCTCGCTCAACTCACCATCAGTAACTTCGCTATCGTTCGTGAACTTGAAATAGACTTTCATCACGGGATGACGGCCATCACCGGGGAAACCGGTGCCGGTAAATCTATTGCCATAGATGCGCTGGGCCTGTGCCTGGGCGGTCGCGCGGAAGCGGATATGGTGCGTTCTGGGGCGAATCGCGCGGATCTCTGCGCCCGCTTTTCCCTGAAAGACACGCCGGCGGCACTACGCTGGCTGGAAGAAAACCAGCTGGAAGACGGCAGCGAATGCCTGCTGCGCCGCGTAATCAGCAGCGACGGGCGCTCCCGGGGTTTTATCAACGGTACCGCCGTGCCCCTTTCCCAACTGCGCGATCTCGGCCAGTTACTTATCCAGATTCATGGCCAACATGCCCACCAGCTGTTACTCAAGCCCGAGCATCAAAAAATGCTGCTGGACGGCTATGCCGGCGAGCAGGCGCTGACCCAGCAAATGGCGGAGCACTATCGTGAATGGCACCAAAGCTGCCGCACTCTGGCGCAGCATCAGCAACTGGCTCAGGAGCGTTCAGCCAAAGCCGAACTGCTTCACTACCAGCTTAAAGAGCTGAACGAGTTTTCTCCTGTTGCCGGTGAATTTGAACTGATTGATGAAGAGTACAAGCGCCTCGCCAACAGCGGCCAGCTGCTCTCCACCAGCCAGCAGACGCTGGACGTACTGGCCGACGGGGAAGAAACCAATCTCCAAAGCCAGCTCTATACCGTTCGCCACCTCATGGGTGAACTGGTGGGCATGGATAACAAACTTTCTGGCGTGCTGGATATGCTGGAAGAAGCCGCCATTCAAATTTCCGAAGCCAGCGATGAACTGCGTCATTACTGCGATCGTCTGGATTTGGACCCAAACCGTCTTTATGAGCTGGAACAGCGTATTTCTCGTCAGATCTCTCTGGCGCGTAAGCACCACATCACGCCCGAAGAGCTCCCTGCGTTCCACCAGAAATTGCTGGATGAACAACAGTTGCTGGATGAGCAAACCGGGTCGCTGGAAGAGCTTCTGCAGGCCGTTGCCCAGCATCATCAGCAGGCGCTTGCCGTAGCGCAGGCGCTGCACCAAAGCCGGGCCAGACATGCCAATGAACTGTGCCAGTTGATTACGGAAAGCATGCACTCGCTCTCAATGCCGCACGGCAAGCTCGCCATAGACGTCGAATTTAACGAAAACCACCTGACCGCCGAAGGCGCTGACCGCATTGATTTTCGCGTCAGCACCAACCCTGGACAGCCGCTTCAGCCGCTGGCAAAAGTCGCCTCGGGCGGCGAGCTTTCTCGCATCGCGCTGGCGATTCAGGTGATCACCGCCCGTAAAATGGAAACACCGGCGCTGATCTTCGATGAAGTCGACGTGGGGATCAGTGGCCCGACTGCCGCGGTGGTGGGTAAGCTATTACGCCAGCTAGGCGAATCTACCCAGGTGATGTGCGTCACCCACCTGCCGCAGGTTGCTGGCTGCGGTCACCATCACTTCTTCGTCAGCAAAGAAACCGACGGTGAAATGACCGAAACTCATATGCAGCCACTGGATAAACGTTCTCGTCTGCAGGAGCTTGCCCGTCTTCTCGGTGGCAGTGAAGTAACCCGCAACACGCTGGCGAATGCCAAAGAGCTGCTGGCCGCCTGAGGCTTTATCATGCACGGTGTGTTCCGCACCGTGCATTGTGCAAAAAACGCCCACCCCATTCGAGAATCCGTCTTTCTGTTACCTTTTCAACCAACTTTTTTATGCTCCCACTGTCAGAGTTGAGCGCCTTGAGGTTTTAAACTGCTTAAAGGTCTATTATCATCGGCATAATACGAATGAGCCACGCACTACTCCGGCCCGAAAAGGAATCAAATCACTATGCGTTGTAAAATGCTGACTGCTGCCGCAGCGGTTCTTCTGATGTTGACCGCAGGCTGTTCCACTCTGGAGCGAGTGGTTTACCGCCCAGACATCAACCAGGGTAACTATCTGGCCCCCAATGACGTGTCCAAACTCCGTGTGGGCATGACCCAGCAGCAGGTGGCCTACACCCTCGGGACGCCAATGATGTCCGATCCGTTCGGCACCAATACCTGGTTCTATGTCTTCCGCCAGCAGCCGGGCCACGAGAACGTGACTCAGCAGACGCTGACCCTGACCTTTAACAGCAGCGGCGTTCTGACCAACATCGACAACAAACCAGCCCTGACCAAAGGGGAATAAGGCTGGCTTGATGCATAAAAAAAGGTGCCTGAGGCACCTTTTTTTGTCACTTTCACACAGGATTATTTCTGGGCAGAACGTTCCGCACGCTGGCGACGCAGCTCTTTTGGATCGGCAATCAGCGGCCGGTAAATCTCAACCCGATCGCCGTCATTCACTTTATCCCCCAGCTTTACCGGGCGGCTGTACACACCGACTTTGTTTTTCGCCAGATCGATATCGTCACGAAGCTCAAGCAGACCAGAGGCGACAATCGCCTGCTCAACCGTGCTGCCTTCCTCAAGCTTCACCTGGCGCAGGTACTGTTTTTGCGGCAGGGCATAAACCACCTCAACCTGAATCTCACGCGACACGGTAAACCTCTTTGGCGCGGGTAGTAAATGCCTGAACCATGTTACCGGCAAGCTCTTTAAAGATACGGCCAAAGGCCAGTTCAATCAGCTTATTGGTAAATTCGAAATCAAGCTGGAACTCAATCCGGCAGGCATCTTCGCTAAGCGGCGTGAACTTCCAGCCACCCATCAGCTTTTTGAAGGGGCCATCCACCAGATGCATCAGGATGCTCTGATTGTCGGTCAGGGTATTTCGGGTGGTAAAGGTTTTGCTGATCCCAGCTTTTGAAACGTCCACCGCCGCCGTCATCTGATTCGCCGATGCGTCAATCACCCGGCTACCGGTGCAGCCAGGTAAAAATTCCGGGTACGAATTCACGTCGTTTACTAACTGGTACATCTGCTCAGCGCTGTAGGGCACCAAAGCAGTACGGCTAATCTGCGGCATAACAATTCCTGGGAGTCATAAATCGGGCAAATAATAACATTTATCACCGCGCAAACAAAAACTCTCTGCCGCTCATGCTAAGATAAGCGCTTCCTCCTCGCGCAGGTCGCGGGGTGTCTTTGAACTCCTGGATTACATATACTGAGCAGCACTATGACTAAGAAAAAAGCACACAAACCAGGCTCAGCCACCATTGCGCTAAACAAGCGTGCCCGCCACGAATACTTTATCGAAGATGAGATTGAAGCGGGCCTCGCGCTGCAAGGCTGGGAAGTAAAATCATTACGTGCCGGGAAGGCAAACATCGGCGACAGCTACGTTATCTTTAAAGATGGCGAAGCGTATTTGTTTGGCGCTAACTTCACGCCGCTTACCGTCGCCTCCAGCCACGTCGTCTGCGATCCTACCCGCACCCGCAAGCTGCTGCTTAACCAGCGCGAGTTGGACAATCTGTTCGGCAGCGTCAGTCGCGACGGCTACACCATCGTCGCCCTGTCCCTCTACTGGAAAAATGCCTGGTGTAAAGTGAAAATCGGCGTCGCGAAAGGTAAGAAACAGCATGATAAGCGCTCCGATGCGAAGGATCGCGAATGGGCAGTCGATAAAGCCCGTATCATGAAAAATGCGGGTCGTTAAGGCGATTCTCGTTATTCATCTCTCTGCTGGCTCTTCGTCTGAAGAGCCAGTATAAAAAAATTACACGCTTCTTTAATTATCAGCTATTATTGCGCGGTCAGGTAAGGAAGCTTTGAAATTAATTAAGCGACACTAAACAATATATACTATTTCCCTTCATCATTATCATTCGTACTGAAAGCCAAAAACACAAAGATATATAATATTTCTTCTTCTAACCCTCTCTTTATACGCCTCACAAAATAGATAATTTTTTCCAAATTTTTCTGCTTTACAAAAGAAAACACCCCACCAAAAAAGGCACTACATCCCCATCAGATGCACGTATTATTCAACCTAAAGCCTCAAATTAATCAGGGAAATGCAAAACGCTTGCTGAAACTTATCTTAAATCTTTCAACACGATAAGAATAGTAATAGCCAACCGGCAGCCAGGAAACTGGCTTCAGCCGTTTGGGTGAGTCCGTTAGGTTCACTGATACTTTAGAGTGACTTACATAGTGTTAAATATGGCTTAAGTTGCGCTTTCATTTTTTCCTGTCTATATCATCAATAGTCTCTATTTAATAAACGACAAGCCTATGACCCTGAGAATTAACTAATTTCGATTCCGCACCGGAAACGCCCTGGTTATTAATAATCACTGTCATCAATTTTTTTGATACAGGCCTTTTTTTCGCCAATACATCGCGAAGGGCCTCTTACACCTAAAAATTTTGCTTTCGGTAATCAACACATTACGCCGGGCAATTGACTACCACCACGTTCATCGCGAATGGAGTGATAACAATGCGTTCAATTTCAATTATCTCTAAATTAACCGGCGTAAAAAATAACGTCGAAGCCTCTGAAATCACCTTAAAAGGTCCTTCAATTGTCGAGCTGAAAATTGAACGTGAAGAGGTCGCCAGCTTCACTCGTTCGGGCCAGGACCTGGTTATCAAACTCCATTCCGGCGAAACCATTACCATCAAAAACTACTACGCTTTTGCCGATCAAGGTGGCAACCAGCTGGTGCTGGAAGGCCACGACGGCGTGCTTTGGTGGGTTCAGGATCCAGAAACTGCAGCTCACTATGAACAAATTGCCAATATTGACCAAATTATGGCTGCCACTGGCGCACACGCCGAAGGCGGGGCCGTGTGGCCGTGGGTGCTGGGTGGTCTGGCAGTGGCCGCGGGTGGCGCCATTGCGGCAGCCTCAAGCGGCGGCGGCGGGCACTCTGACAGTGGCACCAACCCAGGCAATCCTGGCAGACCAGACGTTACGCCACCTGCCGCGCCTACCGGCCTTGCTGTCTCTGCAGATGGCAGAACCATTACCGGTAATGCCGAAGCTGGCTCTACGGTCACAGTAAAAGATGCCAATGGCAACGTGATTGGCACCGGCACGGCGGGCACCGACGGCAGCTTCACCATCACCCTGAGCTCGCCGCAAGTTACCGGTGAAACACTTACCGTCACGGCAACCGATCCTTCCGGTAACACCGGTCCAGGTGCCACCATTACCGCACCCACTATTCCGCTGCCGGACGAACCAGGCATTACAGGTATCACGAACGATCATCCGAATGCGCCTAACGGCGGTAATATCGGCAATAACTCGCCAACCAATGACAACACGCCAACGCTGAACGGCACCGGTCAGGCCGGTACCACAGTGCACATTTACGACAATGGCGTGCAGATTGGCACCGTTGTGGTCGGCGCCAATGGGACCTGGAGCTTCACGCCTGGCACCGCTTTGGCTGACGGCACCCACTCTTTCACCGTCACGGCGACAAATGAAAGAGGTGAAAGCGCCACTTCTCCTGCCTATACCATCACCATTGATACCGTGCCACCTGCGGCTGCGACCGATCTGGCCATTAGTCCGGACGGTGATACCCTGACCGGCCATGCTGAATCAGGTTCCACGGTCACGGTAAAAGATGCCAATGGCAATGTGATTGGCACCGGCACGGCGGGCAACGATGGCAGCTTCACTATCACTTTGACCACGCCACAAATAACCGGTGAAACGCTGACCGTCACGGCGACCGATCCCTCAGGGAATAGCAGTCCTGGTGCCACCATTACCGCACCGAATATCCCGCTGCCGGATGAGCCAACTATCACTGGGCTGATTAACGATAACCCAGGCGCGCCTAACGGCGGCAATATCGGCAATAATTCCCCGACTAACGACAACGCCCCGACGCTGAACGGTACTGGTCAGGCTGGGACGACAATCCACATCTATGACAACGGCGTGCAAATTGGGACCGTCGTGGTAGGCGCTGGCGGTACATGGAGCTTTACTCCGGGCACTGCACTGGCTGATGGTTCCCATGTCTTCACCGCCACGGCAAGTAACGAAAGAGGCGAAAGCGCTCCCTCCCTTGCATACACCGTCACCATTGATACTATGCCACCTTCGGCAGCAACTGGCCTGACGGTTAGCCCGGATGGGGAAGTCGTCACGGGTCATGCAGAAGCTGGCAGCACAATAACCATCAAAGATCCGAACGGTGTGGTCGTCGGGACTGGTACTGCCGATAACAACGGCAATATCAGTATCACCCTGACAACGCCGCAGGTAGACGGTGAAACACTGAGCGTCGTCGTCACCGATCCGGCAGGTAACAACAGCCCACCAGCCAACGTGATTGCACCAGACGTGCAAGCGCCGGTACTGCCAGTGATCACAGGCGTGCTTGATGATGTAGCCCCCGTTACAGGCAACGTGGGGAACGGCCAGTCGACTAATGACAACACGCCAACCCTACAGGGTACCGGCCAGGCCGGGGACACCATTCATATTTACGCCAACGGCACTGAAATCGGCACCACCAAGGTTGACGTCAACGGGGCCTGGAGCTTTACGCCGCAAACTCCTCTGACTGATAACTCATACACCTTCACGGCAATGGCCTCTAACGTCAGAGGCGACAGCGGAACCTCGGTCAGCTACACCGTTACCGTGGACACTTCCGCGCCAGCCGAACCTACAGGTCTGATAGTCAGCGCTAACGGCGATACCGTGACGGGGCTTGCCGAGGCAGGCAGCACCGTCACCATCAAAGATGCGAACGGGAACGTGATTGGTACCGGCACCGCCGCCCCTGTGACCGGCGTGTTCAGCATCACCCTGACCACACCGCAGCTTGACGGTAGCCACCTCCAGGTTACGGCCACCGATGCAGCAGGCAATGTCAGCCCGCCTGCCGAAGCAACCGCGCCATTCTTCCCGCTGCCGACGGTGCCGACGATCACCGCCATTATTGATAGCGTGCCGCCTATCGTGGGCACCGTACCAAACAACCAGCCAACCAATGACCAAACCCCGACGCTGCAGGGTACGGGCGTAGCCGGTGAAACCATTCATATCTTTGATAATGGGGTTGAGATCGGCACCACTCTCGTCCTGCCTGGCGGCACGTGGAGCTTCACTCCTGGCGCAAACTTACCTGACGGTCCGCACAGCTTTACCGCCACTGCCTCTAACATTCGCGGCGACAGCGGTAATTCCGCATCCTATACCGTGGTTGTGGATACCGTAGTGAATCCGCCGGTGCTCGATCAAATTCTTGATACCACCGGCTCTATCACTGGCCCTATCGGCAACAACGGTATCACCGATGACAGTAAACCGATTTTCAGCGGCACCGGTGAGGCGGGCAGTACGTTAACCATCTTTGATAATGGTATTCCAATTGGTCAGGTCACCGTGGGCAATGATGGTAACTGGACCTTTACTCCGCCAGTCTCTCTGCTTGATGGTCCACATACGATCACCCTGCAGCAGACCGATCTGGCTGGCAACGTCAGTACGATTACCGTTGGCCCAACCTTCACCGTCGATACCATCCCGCCGGTTGCCGTCACCATTGACCTCGTGAGTCAGGACGGAACGACCGTGACCGGGACCGGTGAAGCTGGCGATACCGTGAAAGTGGTCGGTCCGAATGGCGTGGTGCTAGGCACGGCGCAAATTGACCAAACCGGGCACTTCACGCTGACGCTTTCGCCGGCTCAGACCCACGGTGGGACATTAACCGCTCAGGTACAGGATGCCGCAGGTAACGTCGGGCCAGACACCACATTTAGCGCCTCGAACTCCGGCTTCCCGACCGTGCCGGTTCTGGTCTCAGTGACTGACGACGTCGGCCCAATCCAGGGACCGCTGGCTAATGGCCAGGCAACGGACGACAGTCGCCCAACGCTAACCGGGACTGCCGAAGCGGGTACCACCAGCATCACTGTTTACGATAATGGATTGGTGATTGGATTCGCGACGCCTGACGCGAATGGTAACTGGACATTTACGCCGCTACTGCCGCTGCTGGATGGTCCACACTCCTTCACCTTTACCGCCACGAATAACAACGGTACCAGTGGCGCATCGGCACCGTTTGGCGTAGTGGTGGATACCATTCCTCCGGGCGTGCCAACCGCGCTGACGGTTTCCAACGACGGGACAACGCTCAGCGGGACAGCCGAAGCCAACAGCAAAGTGACCATTACTGACGCTAACGGCAACACGCTCGGTAGCGCCACGGCAGACGGAACGGGCAGCTTCACCGTCACGCTTAACCCGCCTCAGCTTAACGGGCAGCTTCTGACGGCTAAAGCCACCGACGCCGCAGGCAACACCGGGCTCGGTGCGACCATTCCTGCCCCGGACCACACGGCACCAAACGCGCCGGGTAACCTGGCGGTCTCCGCCGATGGTCTGCAGTTAACCGGTACCGCCGAAATTGGCAGCACCGTCACAGTCAAAGACGGCAACGGCAACATCATTGGCGTCGGCACCGCCGACCCAAGCGGGCATTTCGATATCCTGCTAGTACCGCCGCAGCTTAACGGCCAGACACTGCTGGTAACCGCGACGGACGCCGCCGCCAATACCAGCCTGCCTGCAACTGTGGTTGCCCAGGATCACACGCCGCCAGTGGCGCCAACCAACCTTCTGGTTAATGAAGATGGCACCGTCCTGACCGGTAAAGCAGAAGCGGGCAGCACGGTAAAAGTCACCGATGCGCTGGGGAATCCATTGGGCCAGGCCGTAGCCGGGCCGGACGGCAGCTTTACCATCACCCTGACCACGCCGCAGGCTAACGGCCAGCTTCTGGAAGTCAACGCCACGGATGCCGCAGGGAATATCGGCCCGAATGCCCCGGTCACGGCCCCGGACATCACGCCACCAAATATGCCGATCATTGGTTCCGTGGTCGACAACGTGCCTGAGCATACCGGCAACCTGAACAACGGTGACCTGACTAACGACGACAAACCGACGATCTCCGGCACGGCTGAGGCTAACTCAACCGTGAAGATCTACGACAACGGCACGCTGATTGGCACAGTCAGCGCGGACGGGACCGGCGCATGGACATTTACGCCGACCACCTCTATCGGCCAGGGCTTGCATAGCCTGACGGTGACCGCCACCGATGCCGCAGGTAACGTCAGCCAGCCAAGCGCCGCCTTTACCATCAACGTTGACTCCATCGCACCGACTGCCCCAACGATTACCCAGGTGTATGACGATGTGGGCACCGTGACCGGGCCGGTCAGCAATAACGGTGCGACCAACGACCCAACGCCAACCCTAAGCGGCAGCGGGGAACCGGGTTCCACCATCACGGTCTACGATGGCCTGAACGTCCTGGGAACCACCACCGTGAACGGCAACGGGACCTGGACATATACGCCAACTACGCCGCTGCTGGACGGGCCGCATTCCTTTACGGTCACGGCTTCGGATGCCGCTGGCAACGTCACCGCGCACTCCACACCGTGGAACGTTGAGCTGATCACTGTCCTGCCAAACGCACCGACGATTGGCGAGATAATAGATAATGTCTCTCCGGATCTTGGCCCGGTGCTGCCGGGTGGCTCAACCAACGATCCTCAGCCGGTGATCAACGGAACTGCGGGCGCTAATGCGGTCGTCCAAATTTACGATGGCACCACGCTTATTGGAACCGTCACGGCAGACGGCACTGGCGCGTGGACATTCAGACCAACTCAGCCGCTGAGCGAAGGCTCGCATACCCTGAATGTTTACGTCACGGATGCGGCCGGAAACACCAGCTCTGCCACCACGCAGATTGTGGTTATCGACACCACCCCACCAGGCGCACCGACCATCGACAGCGCGCTGGGTAACGTTTCCGGTTCGCCTGTCACGCTGATAAACGGCGGCAGCACCCAAAGTACCGAGCCGGTGATCTCCGGTAAGGGCGAAGTGGGTGCCATCATCACACTGTACGTTGACGGGGGTACAACGCCTATTGGCACAGCCACTGTCGATTCGAACGGCAACTGGAGCATCACCCCGAACGCACCGCTGTTGAGCGGCACGCACGTATTCACGACCGTAGCCACGGACGCAGCGGGTAACTCGGGGATGCCTTCCTCTGGCTTCACGCTGTCCGTTTACGCAACAGCTCCGGTTCAGCCAGCCGCCCCAATTGTGACCGATGATGTGCCGCCTGTCGTAGGTCCCGTCGCTCCTGGCGGCAGCACCAACGACACGACGCCAACCTTCAGCGGCACCGGCGTTGCGGGTTCGACCATCGATATTTACAACAACGGGAACGTATTAATCGGCAGCACAACCGTGCGCTCCGATGGCACCTGGAGCTTTACGCCATCGACGCCATTAGGGGAAGCGACCTACAACATTACGGTCCAGGTGACCGACCCGGCGGGAAACATCAGCCCACCATCAGTCTCGATCGCCATTACCGTCGATACCACCGCGCCAGCGGCACCGACTATAGAGTCCGCCGACGATAGCGTGGGCGCCGTCACCGGCCCTCTGGGCAGCGGTTCTGTCACCGATGATGTTTCCCCGGTATTCCGCGGGACAGGCGTCACGGGTGAGACAGTGACGCTGTATAACGGCACCACCGTTATCGGGACTGCGACAGTCGACGGCAGCGGCAACTGGGCTATCACCCCAACCACCCCGCTGGTCAATGGCGTTTACAACCTGACGGCAGTTCAGACGGATGCCGCCGGTAACGCCAGCGGGCCGTCCTCAACCTTCATATTGACCGTGGACGCCACCCCGCTGACGCTGCCGGTTGTCACCGAGATTATCGATAATGTCGGGCCAATCCAGACGCCGCTCACAAACGGCAGCCTGACCGATGACACCACACCGACCTTTACCGGGACCGGCAGCGTCGGCAGCACCGTCACGCTGTACGACACTAACGGCACAACCGTGCTTGGCAGCGCGGTGGTAGGAGCCAACGGCACCTGGAGTATTACGACCTCGACGCTGGGCGATGGGCCGCACAGCATTACCATCAAAGCGACCGATCCTGCAGGCAACTCTGTAGGGCCATCCACGCCGATCGTGATCACCGTCGATACCGTTCCACCAGCACCGCCAGTGGTGAACCCGATTACCGATATCACCGGGGCTCTGGTTACCGGGACAGCGGAGCCGGGGAGCACGGTCATTATCAAAGATAGCGACGGGCATATTCTGGGTACCGGCACGGCATTGCCTGTGACCGGGATCTGGACCGTCACCCTGGTGCCGCCGCAGTATAACGGTGAAGCGCTGACGGCCATCGCTCAGGATGCCGCCGGGAACCAAAGCCCGGCCACGGACTTTAACGCTGGCATCAATCTGGGTATCCCGGCCGCGCCGACCATTGACACCGTGATGGACGATGTCGGCACCATTACCGGTAACGTCGGAAACGGTAAATCGACCGATGACACTCAGCCAATGCTGAATGGTACAGCGGCGGCTAACGCCATCGTGCATATCTTCATCGATGGCATAAATGTCGCCACGGTATCAGCCAACGGCTCTGGCCAGTGGTCATGGACCGTGACAACGCCGCTGCTTCAGGGGCCGCATACCTTCACGGCCACCCAGACCGTGGGCCTGGAAACCAGTGTTCCGTCCATGGTGTACAACATTATCGTGGACACCATTCCGCCAGCGCAGCCGGTGATCCTCACCGTGGTTGATGCCGTGCTGCCGAACGTCGGCGGGCTGACCAACGGCCAGGCCACCAACGATCCAAAACCAACGCTGAGCGGTACGGCAGAAGCCGGTTCGACGGTGAACATCCTCGATAACGGCGTCGTTATTGGCACCGCCACCGCTAACGTCCTTGGCGTCTGGACCTTTACGCCAACGGTTAACCTCGGTGAGGGTTCGCACACCCTGACCGTGACGGCAACCGACGCCGCCGGTAACGTCAGCGTGCCTTCCACCGGCTTTGTGGTCAATGTGGATACCATCGCCCCAGCCTCGCCGGTGATATCCACCGTCATTAACGACGTGACCTCGCAGCCAGTCACCTCCGGGCAGCCGACTAACGACAATACGCCGACCTTCAGCGGCACCGCCGAGGCGGGTAGCACGCTGATCTTTAAAGACGGCAACGTGGTGATCGGCACCGTCACGGTACCGGTGGGCGGAAACTGGACATTCACCCCAACGGTTCCGCTGCTGGACGGCAACCATACCGTCACCGTCACCGCGACCGATGCGGCGGGCAACGTCAGTAACCCAAGCCCTGGCTTTACCGTGGTAGTGGATACCGTGCCACCGATAGTGCCGGTTATTCTGTCCGTGACAGACGACCAGACGCTGCCAGGCAGCAGCCTGCCGCTGATCAACGGCCAGTTGACGAAGGACACGCAGCCAACCCTGACCGGTACGGCGGAAGCCAACGCCATCATCACGGTGAAAGACGGTAACAACGTGCTGGGTACGACTCAGGCGGACGGGCTGGGCAACTGGACCTTCACCCCAACGACGCCGCTGGGTCAGGGGGTACATACCCTGAACGTCACGGCGACCGATGCCGCGGGCAACGTCAGTAACGCGGCTTCGTTTGGCGTGAACATTGACTCTGTTGCACCGAACCCACCGGTGATCGTTACCGTGCTGGACAACACCGCGCCGGTGCTGGGGCCAATCACCAACGGCCAGGCCACCAACGAAACCCGCCCTTCCCTGAGCGGGACGGCAGAAGCCGGTGCCACCATTAAGGTTTACAGCGATGGCAACCTGATCGGCACCACCATTGCCAACGGGGTTGGCGCATGGACGCTGACCCCGGTGGCCGCGCTCGGCAACGGTTCACATACCTTAACCGTGACCGCGACCGATGCGGCTGGCAACGTCAGCAATCCGTCTAACGGCTTCTCGTTGACCGTTGACACCATTGCGCCGAACGCGCCGGTTATCAGTAACGTGGCGGATGCCGTCGGCCCAATCGTCGGCAACCTGTCTAATGGTCAGGTCACCGACGATACCCGTCCGGTGCTGACCGGTACCGCCGAGGGCAACGCCACCGTCAGCGTGTACGACAACGGCGTTCTGCTTGGCACCGTCCAGGCAGATGCGGGCGGAGCATGGACCTTCAGACCATCCACACCGTTGATTAACGGTGGTCATGCGCTGACCGTGACCGCGACGGACGCCGCGGGCAACATCAGCCTGCCGTCAACACCGTTTAACGTGGTGGTTGATACCATTGCGCCGACTCAGCCGATTGTGGTTCAGGCCTTCGATGACGTTGGCCCGGTTCAGGGTCCACTGGTCAGCGGCCAGACCACGGACGACACTCAGCCAGCCCTCAGCGGGACAGCGGAAGCCAACTCCACCATTAGCATTTACGATAATGGCACCCTGATTGGCACCGCGACCACCAACGCGCTGGGCGCATGGAGCTTCACACCTGGTACCGCACTGCCTCTCGGCCAGCACGTCTTCACCGTCACCGCGACCGATGCGGCAGGCAACACCAGCGTACCTTCGGCTGGCTTTACCCTGACCATCGCCAGCGGCGTGTCGAATACGCCGGTGCTGACCTCTGTGGTGGATGACGTCGCCGGTGGCACGGTCGGGCCATTAACCAGCGGCCAGGCGACTAACGATCCGCGTCCAACCCTGAACGGGACGGCGGATGCCAACAGCACCATCAAGATTTACGATGGTGGTAACCTGATTGGCACCGTGACGGCGAACGCCCTTGGCATTTGGGTCTTTACCCCGCCGACCGTGCTGGCAAACGGCTCGCATACCTTCACCATCACCGCCACCAATACCGCGGGCGTGGTCAGTAGCCCAACGGCAGGTTTCACCATTGTGGTGGATACCGTGGCACCTAACCAACCGGCGATAACCTCTGTGGTAGATGATGTCGGCCCGATCACTGGCCCGGTAGGCAACAACCAACCAACGGACGATACGCGCCCAACCCTGAACGGGACTGCCGAAGCCAACGCCACGGTCAATATCTTTGATAACGGCGTGCTGCTGGGGACCACAACGGCGAACGGCAGCGGCGTCTGGACGTTCACGCCAACGCTGCCTCTGCTTCAGGGCAACCACTCGTTCACCGTCACCGCAACGGATACGGCGGGTAACGTCAGCGTGCCGTCCGTTCCGGCTGGCATTATCGTCGATACCGTCCCACCGTTGGCGCCAACGGGCATTGCGGTCAACGCCACCGGTACAGTTGTTACCGGCGTTGCGGAGGCCAACAGCAAAGTGACCGTTACCTCGGCGACGGGTACCGTTCTGGGTACGGCTCAGGCTGACGGCAACGGGAACTTCAGCATTACGCTCTCCCCTGCGCAAACCAGCGCCCAGCCGCTGCTGGCCTTCGCTCAGGATGCCGCCGGGAACATCGGCGTTTCTGCCAGCTTCACCGCACCGTTTACCGGTGTGCCTGGGCTGCCGGTGATCACCAGCATCGTGGACGATGTTCTGCCGAAAACCGGCGTGGTGGGCAACGGGCAGAGCACCAATGACACCCAGCCGACGATCAACGGCACCGCCGAAGCCAACTCCACCGTCAAGATCTACGACAACGGGGCGCTGCTGGGAACGGTGACCGCCAACGCAAGCGGCATCTGGACGTTCACCCCAACTGGCGCGCTGGGTGATGGCGTGCATGCCTTTACCGCGACGGCAACCAACGCCAACGGGACAGGCGGGGCCTCTCTGCCAACCTCGGTGATTGTCGATACCATCCCGCCATTGATCCCTACCGGGGTTATCAGTGCCGACGGTTCAACAATCACCGGCGTAGCGGAAGCGAACAGCACCGTGACAGTGACGCTGCCGGGCGGGATCACCGTCACCGGCACGGCGAATGCTTCCGGCGCGTTCAGCATTACCCTGCCAACTCGCCAGATTGAAGGGCAGTCGCTGTCGATATCAGCCGCCGATGCGGCCGGGAACGTCTCACCGTCGCTCTCGATTACCGCACCGATCCTGCCGCTTTCGGCGAGCAGCAACGTGGTCGATTTGGCGCTAACCACCGATGCCACTATCACCACCGAGCACTACAGCGGCTACGGTAACCTGTTGATTGGCGCCCTGGGCAACGTGGCTTCGGTGCTGGGCAGCAATACCGCTCAGGTCGGCTTCACCATTGGCAGCGGGGCGACGGGGAATATCACCATTAACGCCGCCGCCACCGGGGTAGTGCTGTCCCTGCTGAACACGCTGGAAATCGCGATTCAGAAATATAACCCGGGCACCAACTCGTGGACGACGGTTGTCGACTCATCCTTGCCGCAGTTCCTGAACCTGCTGACGTTGGGCGCCACGGGCGTGACGCTGAACCTCGAAGGTCTGGGTGAAGGGCAATACCGCGTCCTGGGCTATAACACCAGCCTGCTGGCAACGGGGGCGGCCACTAACCTCGCGGTCACCGTCGAGCAGACCAGCGCAGGCGTGGTCAGCGGTACCACCAGCTCTAGCGGGAACGTCATTACCGATCCAGGTCCTGGCGGGGCAGTCGATAACGCCCCTACCGGCACGGTGGTGACGGCGATCACCGACGGCCAGGGCGTGACGCACACCGTGGGCGCAGGCGGGCTGGATGTTCAGGGCAAATACGGCACCCTGCACATCAATCAGGACGGCAGCTACACCTATACCTTAACCAACACCGCGGCTTCGGTACTGGGCAGCACGGAAAACTTCACCTACACCATTACTCAAAACGGCATCAGCGACTCTGCACAGCTGATTGTCACCCTGGGCAACGGCGCACCGGCCAGCACGGTCACCGCCACTGATAACACCGGTTCGCTGACCTTCGGCACCGATGTTGTTGCCGTTGACCATGGGGCTTCGCAGCAAACGGGGCTGTCGGTACTGAGCGTAGGCCTGGGTAACGTGGTCAACCTCAACCTGCTGGCTAACATGAGCAACCCGATCCTGTTTGATGTCGCGGACGGATCGACCCGCACCATGACGCTGCAGGCGAGCGTCGGCGGGGTAGCGCTGCTCTCCACCTTTGACCTGTACATCTACAAGTTCAACGCGGCGACTCAGCAGTACGAGCAGTTCCAGGTGCAGAAAACCTGGCTGACGGCTCCGCTGTTGGGCGGCACCTCCGGTCAGTTGACCGTGACGTTGGGCGGCGGGGATTACCTGTTCCTGCTGATGAACGCGAGTGGCGTATCACTGCTGACCAGCTACACGCTGAATATCCTGCAGGATCACACCTATGCGGTCGACAGCCTGGCAGCGTCAACCACCGGTAACGTGATGCAGGATGATATCGCCCCGGCAGGCAGTCTGCTGACGGCGGTGAACGGTGTGTCTGTCTCGGCAACCGGCACCACCACCATCGTCGGCAAGTTCGGGACGCTGACTATTGATGCCCACGGCAACTATACCTATACGCTGAACAGCGGCCAGGGTGCCGACAGCATCAATACGCCAGACAGCTTCGTGTACACCGTCACCGCGCCAAACGGTGATACCGGTACCGCGTCGCTGAACATCACCTCCACGCCGCACATCGTGGATGCCGTGAACGACGTCAGCTCGATTATGGCTATCACGTCGACACAGAACACTGCGGCTTACGCGAGCGCCACGGTCGGTCAAACCTCCTGGAACACGGCGCTGCTGGCCTCTACCCACGGCAACGGCAGCGGCACCTTTACCATTGCGGATAACACCGTGCTGAGCGGGGCTGCCATCGTGTTCAAAGTGGCTTCCGGGCTGGTACTGGGCGGGCTGTCAGTGAGCTGGACGCTGAGCGACGGGCTGGGCCATACCTACACCGGCACCTTTAGCGGCAGCGCCCTGCTGGGCGGCACGGCGACCATCCCGGTCACGGACCTGCATTCAGGCACCTGGACGCTGAGCTACGTCGGGAACATGGGGCCGCTGGGGCTGGGTACCATTACCATCACGCCGAACATCACCGGGACCTCGAACCTGCTGGACAGCTTCACGGCGCAAAGTACCGTCGTACACGGCAACCTGTATGACGGCACCGACTCCGCCGGCGCGGCTGACCAGCTTGGCAGCGTCCACACGCTGATGACGATTACTGGCGCCAACGGCAGCACGGCTACGCTGAATCCACTCACCAACAGCGACGCGGTGGCCACGATTCAGGGCCAGTACGGCACGCTGACTATCGGCATCGGGGGGAACTACACCTACACCCTGAATGCCGGGGTGGCACCGGGCTCAATCACCAATAAAGAGGTCTTTACCTACATCCTGAACGATCAGAACGGGCATTCAGACTCCGCCACGCTGACCATCAACATGAACCCGCAGATCGTCAGTACCGCCTATGGGGACATCATCAACGGCTCGTCGGCCTATGCCGATACGCTGGTGTACCACGTCCTTGCTGGCGGGGCGAACGACGGCACCGGCGGCAACGGATCGGACGTCTGGAAGAACTTCTCGCTCACTCAGGGCGACCAGATCAACATCCACGACCTGCTGGTCGGCTGGAACGGGCAGACCTCAACGCTGGGCAACTACCTGAGCGTGGCTACCGTCGGCAACAACACGGTCATCTCCATCGACCGTGACGGCACCGCCGGAACATTCCATTCAACCACTCTTGTCACTTTGGAGAACGTGCACACCACACTCGATGAGCTGATCCAGAACAACCACATTGTTGCCTGATAGTTGTAGCGAAAAATCCCCGGGCGCGCAGACGCCCGGGGAATAAGACAAAAACGCAGTGCCATTTATTAGGGAAAAAATATGGGAAAATTACAGCCTGTTGCGTTATGGCTGGCTTGCGGTCTGTTTTCACTCCAGGCCTCGGCCGACGACACGCCCGTTTCTATTACGACTCAGGGTCTGGCTCAACAACAAGAGCTGCCCTCACTCGACGGCCCAACCGCCCTCCCGCTCAATGCCCCTGCGCCCGGAATCTTAACGCTTAACGACGCGGTCAACCGCTCTGTCACCTGGCACCCCAGCATTCGTGAAGCTATCGGCAAACTTTACGGCCAGTCCGAACAGATCAACGTCGCCAAATCGAAGTACTACCCGCAGATCAGCGCCGGGATGAACAACGGCTACACCAACACCTACACCAACAGCGGCTACAGCCCGTCGCTGGTGCTTTCTCTGTCCCAGATGCTCTACGACTTCGGCAAAGTCGCAAGCCAGGTCCGCGCTGAAACCGCCGGGGAAGCCCAGGCCCAGGCCAACGTGCTGGTGAGCATTGATACCGTCGGGCACGACACCGCCTCGGCGATGGTACAGGTGCAGCTCTGGCAGCAAATGGTCGACATCGCCAAAGAACAGCTGGACGCGCTGACCGCCATTGGCCGCCTGACTCAGGAGCGTAACGACCAGGGCGCGACTTCGATGTCCGACGTGGTGCAAACCGACGCGCGTATCGAATCCGCCCGTTCGCAGCTGATTCAGTACGAATCGAACCTCGACAGCACCCAGGCGACGCTGATGAGTCAGCTCGGCTGGACGAGCCTCAACAAAGTCAGCCCCGATTTCCCGCAGAAGCTGAATAACAGCTGCAATGTGGCGAAGCCTGATGACCGCCTGGTGCCTGCCGTGCTCGCCGCCTGGGCGCAGGCTAACGTTGCGCAGGCCAACCTGGACTATGCCAACGCGCAGATGACACCGACCATCTCGCTGGAGCCGTCCGTGCAGCACTACCTGAACAACAACTACTCCGGCAGCGAAGTGCTGAACCGCACGCAATATTCGGCGTATATCCGCGTCGAAATGCCGATCTACCAGGGCGGTGGCCTGACTGCACGCCGCAACGCCGCCAGCCATGCGCTGGAAGCCGCGCAGTCCGGTATCGACCGGGTTCGCCTGGACGTGCGCCAGAAGTTGCTGGAATCCCGCAGCCAGGCCATTAGCCTCGCCACCGCGCTTCAGGTGCTGCAGCGCCAGGAACAGCTGAGCGCCCGCACCCGCGAACTGTACCAACAGCAGTATCTCGACCTGGGCTCCCGTCCGCTGCTGGACGTGCTCAACGCCGAACAGGAAGTCTTCCAGGCGCGCTTCGCCCAACAACAAACGCTGAGCCAGCTCCATCAACTGCAGCTTAACTGCCTGTATAACACCGGCAAATTACGCACCGCATTTGGTCTGGAACACCGCAACATCCAGTCCCTGGAGATCCAGCCATGAGCCAGACAGCCTCTCCCGCCGGGGAGTTTTTAAGCGAACAGGCCCTGACCCAATGGGCCCACGCCATCAGTCACGTCGCCGGGCACTACCGCGTGGTTTGCTCGCCCGGCACCATTCAGGCCAACGCCCCGTGGTTCAAGGACAAAACCAAAGTCGCCGCGCTGACCCAGCTTTCACGCCAGGCCGGGCTTTCCTTCCACCTGCTCGGCAACACCGAAAAAGCGATATCCCAGTGGCGGCTGCCGGTGGTGGTGGACTTAGCCAACGGTCAGATCGCGGTGATCGAGCAGTTTGACGGCGAAGACACCGTGGATATCTGCTACTTCGACGACGACCGCCACACCAACCGCCAGTCGCTCAGCAAGCTGCTGCCGGAAATCCGCTTTGTGGCCGCCCTGCGCCCGCTTTCGGCGCTGAAAGACAGCCGCGTCGACGCCTATATCTCACGCTTCAGCCCGGACTGGATGAAAGAGCTGATCATGCTGGATATTCGCCCGTACGGCCCGGTAATGCTGGCGGCTTTTTGGGTGAACGTGCTGTCGCTGGCCGGGATCCTGTTCTCGATGCAGGTGTACGACCGGGTGATCCCCGCCCAGTCGTACCCGACGCTCTACGTGCTGGCGACCGGGGTACTGATCGCCGTGGTGTTCGGCTTTATCCTGAAAGTCACGCGCAGCAACATCATGGACGTGCTGGGCAAGCGGGCCGACATGCGCATTTCGGATCGAGTGTTCAGCCACGCCCTGCGGCTGCGCAACAGCGCCGTGCCCCGCTCCACCGGCAGCTTTATTTCTCAGCTGCGCGAGCTGGAGCAGATCCGCGAGATGATCACCTCCTCGACCATCTCCACGATCGTCGATCTGCCGTTCTTTATCTTGTTCGTTGGGGTGCTGGCGATCATCGCGCCGCAGCTGGCGTGGATCGCCCCGGTCGCCGCCATCGTGATGGTGCTGCCTGGCCTGCTGCTGCAGAAAAAGCTCGCCACGCTGGCCAACCAGGCCGCCCACGAATCCACCCTGCGCAACGCCGTGCTGGTGGAAAGCGTGCAGGGGCTGGAGGACATCAAGCTGATGCAGGCGGAAAACCGCTTCCTCCAGCAGTGGAACAGCTACATCCGCATTACCGCCGAGTCCGGCCTGAAAACCCGCGAACTGACCCAGGGCTTAATCAGCTGGGGGATCACCATTCAGAGCCTGGTGTTTGTGGTGGTGGTGCTGTTCGGCGCCCCGCTGGTCATTGAAGGTGAAATGACCACCGGGGCGATGGTCGCCGCCTCAATGCTGGCCTCAAGGATGATTGCCCCGATGGCCAACCTGTGCGGCGTGCTCGCCCGCTGGCAGCAGGTCAAAGCCGCCAAACAGGGGCTGGACAGCATCATGCAGCTGCCGGTAGAAACCCAGCGCGATGAAAACCTGATCCACAAGGACATCCTCTACGGCCACTATCTGTTTGAAAGCGCGCAGTTCAAATACCACAGCGAAGATCCGCGCATTCCGCTGCGTATTGCCCGCCTTGAGATCCAGCGCGGCGAGCGCATTGCCGTGCTCGGACGCAACGGCGCGGGCAAATCCACGCTGCTGCAGGCGCTTGCCGGCGGGGTCGATCTCGCCAGCGGAGAAGCCCGGCTCGACGATCTCGCGATGTCGCAAATCGACATGGCGGATCTGCGCCGCAACATCGGCTTCCTGAGCCAGAACGCGCGGCTGTTCTACGGCACGCTGCGGGAAAACCTCACCCTCGGTGCACCGCACGCCAGCGACGAGGCTATCTTCGAGACGCTGGACGTGAGCGGCGCGAGCAACTTTGTGAAGCACCTGCCCAAAGGCCTGGATCACCCGATCATGGAAGGCGGCAGCGGGCTTTCCGGCGGGCAACGTCAGTCGATCCTGCTGGCGAGGATGCTGCTGCGCTCGCCCAACATCGTGCTGCTCGATGAGCCCACCGCCTCGCTGGACGACCATACCGAACGGGAATTTATTCAGCGCCTAAACCAATGGCTAGGCCACCGTACGCTGGTCGTCGCCACCCACCGCGTGCCGGTGCTCGAACTGGTCGAACGCGTGCTGGTGCTGAAAGACGGCCAGCTGGTAATGGATGCACCGAAGGCGCAGGCGCTCGGCGCCGCAAGACCGGCACAGGCTCAGGCCCCGGCCGCCGCCCAGACACCACCGCGGGAGTGGAACAATGAAAACCAGTCAGCATGACGTCACCATGGATGACCCGGACATCCAGCGCGAAAGCGAATTCTCCGGGGCGAGCCGCATTATCCTGCTCATCACGCTGCTGTTTGCTCTGTTCGGCGTCTGGGCCTGGTTCGGCACGCTGGACGAAGTCTCCACCGGCACCGGGAAAGTAGTGCCGAGTTCCCGCGAGCAGATTTTGCAGTCGCTGGACGGCGGGATAGTCACCGAGCTGCTGGTGCACGAGGGCGACAAAGTGCAGGCCGGGCAAATCGTCGCCCGCCTCGACCCGACCCGCTCCGAGTCCAACGTCGGCGAAAGCACGGCTCGCTACCGTGCTTCTCTGGCCTCCAGCGCGCGGCTTTACGCGGAAGTGAACGACCAGCCGCTGAAGTTCCCGGACTCGCTCAAAGCGTTCCCGGACCTGATCGCCTCCGAAACCCGGCTGTATAAAACCCGCCGGGCGCAGCTGAACGACTCCGAAGCCGAGTTGCGGGATGCGCTGACGTCGGTCAACAAAGAGCTGGATATCACCCAGCGGCTGGTGAAAAGCGGCGCGGCGAGCCACGTGGAAGTGCTGCGCCTGCAGCGGCAGAAAAGCGACCTGGGCCTGAGAATTACCGACCTGCGCTCGCAGTATTACGTGCAGGCGCGCGAGGCGCTGTCGAAGGCCAATGCCGAAGTGGACATGCTGGACGCCATCATCAAAGGCCGTGAAGATTCTGTCACCCGCATGACCGTGCGCTCGCCGGTGCGCGGCATCGTGAAGAACATTCAGGTGACCACCATCGGCGGCGTTATTCCGCCGAACGGTGAGATGATGGAGATTGTGCCGGTGGACGATCACCTGCTGATTGAGGCCCGGCTCTCCCCCCGCGACATTGCCTTTATTCACCCCGGCCAGCGCGCGCTGGTGAAAATCACCGCCTACGATTACGCCATTTACGGCGGGCTGGAAGGCACCGTGGAAACCATCTCCCCGGACACCATTCAGGACAAGGTGAAGCCGGAAATCGTCTACTACCGGGTGTTTATCCGCACCAATCAGGACTACCTGGTGAACAAAGTCGGCCACCATTTCTCCATCTCACCGGGGATGGTGGCGACCGTGGACATTAAAACCGGGCAGAAAACCATCGTTGAGTACCTGATTAAGCCGTTCAACCGCGCCCGCGAGGCGCTGCGCGAACGTTAATTGACCACCTATCCCGCTGGTGCTGAAGGAATTTTGTACGCCAGGCACTCAGCGGGATTTCTCTTTAGACGGCTGGTCACACGCGTAATAAATCTGTTATACTCGCCGGTACACATTGGGGCTGATTCTGGATTCGACGGGATTTGCGAAACCCAAGGTGCATGCCGAGGGGCGGTTGGCCTCGTAAAAAGCCGCAAAAAAATAGTCGCAAACGACGAAAACTACGCTTTAGCAGCTTAATAACCTGCTCTGAGCCCTCTCTCCCTAGCTTCCGCTCTTAAGACGGGGATCAAAGAGAGGTCAAACCCAAAAGAGATCGTGTGGATGCCTTGCCTGGGGTTGAAGCATTAAAACTAATCAGGATAGTCTGGTAATGGCGTGTCTGTCCGCAGTTGCCCGGCGAATGTAAAGACTGACTAAGCATGTAGTACCGAGGATGTAGAAATTTCGGACGCGGGTTCAACTCCCGCCAGCTCCACCAAAATCCTTTGTTGACGGTTACCAGAGCCCGATACGAAGTCCTGAAAGCCCGCATGGCGCAAGCCCTGCGGGCTTTTTTGTGTCTGTCGCAGTCTACTGAGTTCTACTAGAAGCTGCTTGTTATGACGCCCTTTTGAGACCCGATGTAAAGAATATCAAAATCGAGGGTCCTAAAATGGCAAAGATCGCTAAGAAACTCCCTGACACTGTAATCAAAAGCACCAGGTCAGCCGATAAAGGAATCAACTTGTTTGGCGGTGATGGTTTAATCCTACGAATTGCTATGACCTGCCCCTCGTTGATTAATATATCGCGCGTGTAACCGCTGTTACTATCTTGTGCAGAGTTGTCCAATGATGTAGTAGCGAGCATCAATATCACAAGCAAAGTCGAAAAAATTAATGTTGCGCAGGAATTGGTTGTTTTAATATTGTCTGATATGAATTTCCGTTGAGGCATAGAGAATGCCCCCCAAACACGCCCTGTACTTTATTTAAATGGTTGAGTTTGGGGTTGTTCATACAGGTGACAATTAGTTACTCAAGAGTGCTCACTAATCGCCCATCAGCATCACGAAACTCCGTTTTACCATAAGATGTCGTGGAAGTACCTTTTAGACTCCCATCAGCGTTACGATATTCCGTTTTTCCATAAGATGTCGTAGAGGTTCCCTGCAAACTACCATCAGCATTACGATATTCTGTTTTTCCATAAGACGTTGTGGAAGACATTTTTAGGCTGCCGTCCGCATTGTGATACTCTGTTTTCCCGTAAGACGTAGATGAAGATCCCTGCAGAGACCCATCAGCCCCATAGTAATCCGTTTTTCCATAAGCTGTTTTGGAAGAACCCTGCAAACTACCATCAGCAGCATGGTATTCGCCCGCGAAAGCAGATGTAGCCGAAGCACCACACAAAAACAATACGACTACAGATAACATTCTCATAAATCACCTATTTTGATAGAGATTAGAATTTTATACAGACAACGAGCAGGTAAATGGAACAGATACCAACAATTGAAACAGTACTGAGTAGTAACCATCGCGCGTCATCTAGCCGATGCTAGCTGAATAAATGATGTTGAGTATGTAGAGCCATAATCCCCTACCTTCCCATTAACTGGTGCTATACCAGTTACCATGACGTGCTACGAACTAAACTGCAAGGTAAAATAGTACGTAATATACCGCAATGCATTCTCCTGTTATCCGAAAATGATTGTTTCATTGGAATATAGTTTCGGAGTTAAATTTTAGCAGTATAGTTAATTTGGCCACCTGAACTATTCAACGCGTATACCAACCAGCATCTGTGCATCGCCAGGGGAAGCAGGGTAAACATTCAGATCTGTTAGCGACAAAGTAACCAAGAATGCACCTGTTTTCATCAATGATTAACAAGGGCCAAAGATAAGCGATAGTAAAAAAATAAAAGGTCTTTCCCCTGTAAATCCATCCATATTTTTTCTGCGAGGCACATTCCATTTATCCCCCCCTTTTCCCAGCAAAACCCTCCAGCAAGGTATAATTCCCGCATGAATCAATCAGAAAGCACAAACCAAAAGCAGTAAGAGCAGAAGTAAGAGAGCAGTAAGAAAAGAAGACAAAAGAAAGCGCGATTAAGGCAGGCGGCAACCCGCCCTAACCGCTAATCACAACCAACTACCAACGGAGTTGACCATGACTGAAGAGCATAATAAGCCAGAGAACCACATCCCCACAACAACAAGGACTTATACTGTGGGCTACATTCGAGATTCGAAAAAATTCCAGCCTTCACCCGCCATAACGTTGAATGGGTTCTGGCTTGCAGACGCAGGTTTTGATACGGGCACAAGCGTGGAGGTGCGGGTTCTGCCGGGCTGCCTGATATTAACGGCCAAAGAGCCGCTGCCGCCGGTGGAAGAGCCAGAAATAATGCAGACGCTGCGCAAGGTGTGTAAGTTTTCCGCCCGCAGGCAGAAGCAGGTCAAAGCGTTTATCGAGGACGTGATCGCCCCTAAACCGCCGGTGCGTTAACGGCTGAACCTGGCCCCGGTGAATTGCCGGGGTTAATGAACTAAATTTTACCGCCACGTTAATTTCACTTTAAATAACCCTGGAAATAAAAACCCTATTCCGGGTTCGGGCTTCTCTATATAAAATATATTATTCCCTTCCGCCATAAGTATAAAAAAACTCACCGCATTGCTGGCGCGCGCAAACGCTTAAACTACTCTAATGAGTATAAAAAACGATGATGGCCTGCTCTCTCCCAATGAACAGAAATATATTCCGCAAGGAAGCCATAGAGCACACCCGCAGCAACTGGCTGGGTAAAGCGTTACTGATCTCCGGGTATCCCGCCTGGGTGGTGGTTTTACTTTCCGCCGCGTTTTTAATTATTTTGATAAGCCTGATGGCCTTCTCCAGCTATACCCGGCGGATTAACGTCAGCGGGGAAGTCATCACCCAGCCGCACGCCATCAATATCTTCTCTCCGCAGCAGGGGTTTATCACCCACACCTGGGTTAAAACCGGCGACAGCGTGGCAAAAGGCGATCATCTTTATCAGATAGATACCAGCCGCTCGACCCAGTCGGGCAACGTCAGCCAGAACTCTATCGCCGCCATCCAGAAACAGATCCAGCTTATCGAGGAAATCATCCTCAAGCTGCAGCAGAACAAGCAGAAAACCGAGCAAAACCTCAGGCAGCAGCTGAATCAGTACCAGACCGCGCACGAGAAGTCCCTTGCCCTGGTGGCGAACGCCGCCAAAGGCATGGAAGAGATGCGCCAGAGCATGGACAACTACGATGGCTACCAGCGCAAGGGCATGATCACCAAAGACCAGCTCAACAACCAGCGCTACCTCTATTACCAGCAGCAAACCGCCTATCAAAGTCTGAACACCCAGAGCATTCAGGAAAGCCTGCAGATCACCAACCTGCAAAGCGAGCTCTCCACGCGGGCGACAGATTTTGACAACCAAATCTCCCAGTACCAGTTCCAGCTGAGCGGCCTCAACCGCCAGCTGGCGGAAGTGGACGGCGGCGGGACCGTGTTTATCGACGCCCCCAGCGACGGCAAAATCGACTCCCTGAGCGTCACCCAGGGGCAGATGGTCAACGCCGGCGACAGCCTCGCGCAGCTGGTGCCTAACGGGGGCGACGGCTACGCGCTGGTGCTGTGGCTCCCCAACAGCAGCCTGCCCTACGTCACGCCGGGGGACAGCATCAACATCCGTTACGAAGCTTTTCCATTTGAGAAGTTCGGCCAGTTCCCTGGCAAGATCCTGTCGATTTCCAGCGTGCCTGCCTCGGCGCAGGAAATGGCGATGTACAACAATGTGCCCCGCCAGCCGTCCGGCACCACCAATCAGCCCTTTTACAAAGTGCTGGTCGCGCTCGACCTGAGCCGCCTCACCGCCAGAGACAACCCCCTGCGGCTCTCCAGCGGCATGAAGGCGGAATCCACGCTATTCCTGGAAAAACGCCCCGTCTACCAGTGGATGCTCGCCCCTTACTACGACCTTAAAAAAAGCCTAACCGGACCCGTGCATGAATGAATCCGCTTTTAAAGACATGATGCATCAGCTGAACTTTAGCCTGCGCCGCAGAGTGCCCCAGGTCCTGCAAACGGAAGCGGCAGAGTGCGGCCTGGCTTGCCTGGTGATGGTCTGCCGCTACCACGGCATGAACATCGACCTCTTCAACCTGCGCCAGCGGTTTGGCATCTCCTCGCACGGCGCAACGCTGGCGTTGCTGATCGACATCGCCACCCAGCTGCGCCTGAAAAGCCGCCCGCTTTCGCTGGATCTGAACGAGCTGCGCGAGCTGAAAACGCCCTGCATTCTCCACTGGGACATGAGCCACTTTGTGGTGCTGGTCGCCGTCAAACGCTCGGGCTTTGTGATCCACGATCCGGGCTTTGGCCGCCGCGTCGTGGGCCTGGCGGAAATGTCCCAGCATTTTACCGGCGTCGCGCTGGAGCTGTGGCCGGACAGCGAGTTTGCCCGCGTGACCCAGCGCAGCCGCCTCAGCTTCCGCACCCTGCTCGGCAACATCGGTGGCCTGAAAGGTTTTTTGACGAAAATCTTCTGCCTGTCTCTGGTGGTGGAGGCAATCAACCTGCTGATCCCCATCGGCACCCAGTTGGTGATGGACCACGTCATCATCGCCGAGGATCATGACTTACTGGCGCTGATCTGTATCGGGCTGCTGTTCTTTACCCTGTTTCGCACCTTCGTCAGCATGCTCCGGGCCTGGACGTCGCTGGTGATGAATTCCCTGATTGAAGTGCAGTGGAAAGCGGGCATGTTCGATCACCTGCTCAAACTGCCGCTGGCCTATTTCGAAAAGCGCAAACTCGGCGATATCCAGTCCCGTTTTGGCTCCCTGGATACTATCCGCACCACGCTGACCACCAACCTGGTCAACGGCATTATCGACACCCTGATGTCGGTCGGCGTGCTGATTATGATGGTGCTTTACGGCGGCTGGCTGGTGTGGGTCGTGCTGGGCTTTACCGCGTTTTATATGGTGCTGCGCCTGGCCACCTACAACCAGTACCGCCAGGCCTCGGAAGAGAAGATCGTCAAAGGCGCGCGGGCCAATTCCCACTTTATGGAAACCCTTTACGGCATCGGCACGCTGAAAGCGTTGGGGCTGTCCACCACGCGCTCGCAGTACTGGCTCAACCTCAATATAGATACCGCCAACGCCAACATCCGCATCACCAAGCTGGATATGCTGTTTGGGGGCATCAACACCTTTATCGGTGCCGTCGACCAGATAGTGATTTTGTGGCTGGGCGCGCTGATGGTGATCAACGGCCAGATGACGCTCGGGATGTTCGTCGCCTTCAACGCCTATCGCGGGCAGTTCTCTGAGCGGGCAGCCAACCTGATCGATATGATCCTGCAGCTGCGTATGCTCGGCCTGCACAGCGACCGTATCGCCGATGTGGTGTTTACCGACACCGAAACCAGCCAGCCGCCTCGCAAGCTGCTACCCAAAAATCAGCCCGCCAGCTTTGAAGCCCGCGACCTGGTCTTCCAGTACGACGGGCTGTCGCGGCCGATTTTCGCCGATCTGAATATCACCGTCGCCGCCGGGGAAAGCGTGGCCATCGTGGGCCCTTCCGGGATCGGGAAAACAACCTTAATGAAGGTGATGGCCGGGCTACTCGATCCTACGCGCGGACAAATCCTGATCGACGGCCTGGACATCAGTAAAGTCGGGCTGAATAACTACCGCGACAGCATCGCCTGCGTGCTGCAGGACGACAAACTTTTTGCCGGGTCGATAGCCGACAACATCGGCAGCTTCGACATCAGCAAAGATGCAGAGCGCATTATCAGCTGCGCCCGGAACTGCAACATCCATGACGAAATTATGAGCCTGCCGATGGGCTATGAAACGCTGATTGGCGAACTGGGGGGCAACCTTTCCGGGGGGCAGAAACAGCGGCTGCTGATCGCCAGGGCGCTTTATCGTCAGCCCAATCTGCTGTTTCTCGACGAGGCCACCAGCCACCTGGATCTGGCCAATGAAGCCCATATCAATGCCGCTATCGCTTCGCTGAAAATAACCCGCATCTTTATTGCCCATCGCCCGTCAACAATCGCCAGCGCTAACCGGGTCATAGATTTAGGAGAGTGAACAGAGGCTTAAATAAGAGGAGACATTCCTCTTGTTTTTGCCAGGGCAATAGTGATTAAACAGAAAAGGAAAATATATAAACGCAAATAAAATATACAGCAGCACCTTTCCGGCGGCTGCCATATATTATGGGGAGTGTTTTAATCCATTAAAATGCCGTTCCGTTATTCCATTGGGAAAAGCATTGCGTCCGTGATATTAACGCTTGGTGCTGCCGAACAGACCGGTGCCGCCAAGCAGCCCGCCCAGAATAGAACTCACACCGCTAACCACGCTATTCACCACGCCACCCACAAGCTGGGTCACGCCATTGAGAACGCCGCCCACAACCGGCAGGCCGCTAACAATGCCGCCCACGGTGCCCAGCGGATCGCCCGCGCCGCCGATCACGCCATCCAGTAAACCCGCACCGCTAACTGACTTAACTTCCTGAGTGGATAATTCTTTCATGATTTTCACCATAATAAAATAAACGGAAAGAAAGGTTAAAAGCTCTCGCGGATAGTGAGGCGGTAAAACAATGCATTCCCTACCCTGATATAATTTCTAATACAGGCCAGGCAAAAGATCAAACCACCATAAAACATTATTTTTTTATTTTTAATAGGCCTGTTTTTAACAGGCTTATAAATGTCACATTACTTTAATGGTGATTATTTGAATAAGCATTTGTACAAAATGGAATATAGCGAAAAGGTGGGTTAACTATGTTATATATTGTATATAGGCAGGTTTATTTCATCGACTATATATTCATTCTGATTCAACAGTCTGAACGCCATTTTAATATGACTTAAAACGAAACAGGCATCCCCCAACCCGCTCTGACCAAAGAGCAGGCTGGAAGTCGATGTCTCTCAGGCCCCATAGCGGTTCCCGGTGTGCGCCAGCTGCCGACGCCACACGCCCGGCGCAATGCCGAACTGGCGCTTGAAGCTGCGGTTGAAAGACTGCTGCGAGTCAAAGCCCAGGGAGATCGCCACGTTCAGGATCGGCTCTTCGGTGCGGCTCAGGCGCTCGGCTGATTTCTTCAGCTTTTGCGCGCGAATGTACTCGCCCAGGTTGTAGCCGGTGTGCTGCTTGAAGATCCGCTGCAGGTGCCACTTCGAGTACCCTGCCCGCTCGGAAACGGTGTTGATGTCGAGGCGGCTGTCGAGGTGGTTATCAATCCAGCCGAGTAAATCATGCATGAAGGCATCGGTGCTCATTGTCTCTCTCCCCTGCGGGTTTGTTAAAAGCATCTTTATCAGTTGCATTTAAATCTGACCTGCTTTGACAATAATTGCAAGTTTTATTGTTACATTAAATCCTCGTTACAAATGGGCCTTTTTCGAATGGCACAAATAGCACAGAAAGTGCAACAATTATTCTTGCACTTAGTTCTACGCCTTCCTACAATCGCCGCGATACTGTATTCGTAATTGATACACATTTTGTGCCGATGAGCGACACAAATGGCCTCAGGTCAGCCCGGACAAAGGAAGTGGCGCGGCACCCTCCGCTGCGTCTTGCCCGGCCGACTTCAACTATCGGAATAAGAATAATGAGCCTGCAAAAACATTGGGTTAGCCTTCATCTGCGCGTGTTGGGGCCGGTACTGCTTGCCGCGCTGCTCGCCGGATGCGACCGGGGAGTCGCACAAAACGCCGTGCCGCAGGCACCAGCCGTGAGCGTCGCCGACGTGGTGGTGAAACCCGTTAGCCAGTGGGATAGTTTTAACGGCCGCATCGAAGCGGTGGAAAGCGTTCAGCTCCGCCCCCGCGTCTCCGGCTACATCGACAAAGTGAACTACACCGACGGCCAGGAAGTGAAGAAAGGTGAAGTCCTCTTCACCATCGACGACAGAACCTACCGCGCCGCGCTGGAACAGGCGCAGGCGGCGTTGATGAGAGCCAAAACCCAGGCCAGCCTCGCCCGCAGCGAAGCCAGCCGCACCAACAAGCTGATCGGCACCAACGTGATTTCCCGCGAAGAGTGGGAACAGCGCCGCTCCGCCGCCACCCAGGCTGACGCCGATATTCGTGCGGCCCAGGCGGCGGTTGACGCGGCGCAGCTAAACCTCGACTTCACCAAAGTCACCGCCCCGATCGACGGCCGCGCCAGCCGCGCGCTGATCACCAGCGGGAACCTGGTCACGGCGGGCGACAGCGCCAGCGTACTCACCACCGTGGTGTCCCAGAAGACGGTTTACGCCTACTTCGACGTGGATGAATCCACCTATCTGCACTACCAGAACCTCGCCCGCAGCGGCCAGGGCGCGTCCAGCGACCATAAGGCACTGCCGGTAGAAATTGGCCTGTCCGGCGAAGAAGGTTACCCGCATCAGGGCACCGTGGACTTCCTCGACAACCAGCTCACCGCCAGCACCGGCACCATCCGCATGCGCGCCCTGCTGGATAACGCCCAGCGTCAGTTCACCCCGGGGCTGTTCGCCCGCGTTCGTCTGCCGGGCAGCGCGGAGTTCCAGGCGCTGCTGATCAACGACAAAGCAGTGCTGACCGACCAGGACAGAAAATACGTCTACATCGTGGATAAAGACGGCAAGGCCCAGCGCCGCGACATCACGCCGGGCCGCCTCGCTGCCGGGCTGCGTATCGTCCAGCAGGGGCTGAACCCTGGCGATAAAGTCATCGTCGACGGGCTGCAGAAAGTGTTTATGCCGGGCATGCCGGTGAACGCGAAACCTGTCGCCATGGCCGCCACCAGCGCTGCCGTTAACTGATCCCTTACCAGAGAATCCGACGCATGGACTTTTCCCGCTTTTTTATCGACAGGCCGATTTTTGCCGCGGTGCTGTCGATTCTGATTTTTATTACGGGGCTTATCGCGATCCCGCTGCTGCCGATCAGTGAATACCCGGACGTCGTGCCGCCAAGCGTGCAGGTCCGGGCAGAATACCCTGGCGCCAACCCGAAAGTGATCGCTGAAACCGTGGCAACGCCGCTGGAAGAAGCGATCAACGGCGTCGAAAACATGATGTACATGAAGTCCGTTGCTGGCTCTGACGGCGTGCTGGTGACGACCGTGACCTTCCGCCCGGGTACCGATCCGGATCAGGCGCAGGTTCAGGTGCAGAACCGCGTTTCCCAGGCCGAAGCTCGCCTGCCGGAAGACGTTCGCCGCCTCGGTATTACCACCCAGAAACAGTCGCCCACGCTGACCCTGGTGGTGCATCTGTTCTCGCCGAACGGCAAGTACGACTCGCTGTACATGCGTAACTACGCCACGCTGAAAGTGAAGGACGAACTCGCGCGCCTGCCGGGCGTCGGGCAGATCCAGATTTTCGGCTCCGGCGAATACGCCATGCGCGTGTGGTTGGATCCGAACAAAGTGGCTGCGCGTGGCCTGACGGCCTCTGACGTGGTCACGGCAATGCAGGAGCAGAACGTGCAGGTGTCTGCCGGTCAGCTCGGCGCAGAGCCGCTGCCGAAAGCGAGCGACTTCCTGATTTCTATTAACGCCCAGGGCCGCCTGCACAGCGAAGAAGAGTTCGGCAACATCATCCTGAAAACCGCCCCGGACGGCTCGCTGGTGCGCCTGCGTGACGTGGCGCGCATCGAGCTTGGTTCCGGCAGTTATGCCCTGCGCTCCCAGTTGAACAACAAAGATGCGGTCGGGATCGGTATCTTCCAGGCACCGGGCGCCAACGCCATCGATCTGTCTAACGCCGTGCGCGCCAAGATGGCCGAGCTGTCCACGCGCTTCCCGGAAGACATGAAGTGGGCCGCACCTTACGACCCGACCGTGTTCGTCCGCGACTCCATCCGGGCAGTGGTGCAAACCCTGCTGGAAGCCGTGGTGCTGGTTGTACTGGTGGTGATCCTGTTCCTGCAAACCTGGCGCGCGTCCATCATCCCGCTGATTGCCGTCCCGGTTTCAGTGGTGGGGACGTTCAGCATTCTTTATCTGCTTGGCTTCTCGCTGAACACGTTGAGCCTGTTCGGGCTGGTGCTCGCCATCGGCATCGTGGTGGATGATGCCATCGTGGTGGTGGAAAACGTCGAGCGTAACATCGAAGAAGGGCTGGCCCCGCTGCAGGCGGCGCACCAGGCCATGCGCGAGGTTTCCGGGCCGATTATCGCTATCGCCCTGGTGCTGTGCGCGGTGTTCGTGCCGATGGCGTTCCTCTCCGGCGTAACCGGGCAGTTCTACAAGCAGTTCGCGGTGACCATCGCCATTTCGACGGTGATTTCGGCGATTAACTCCCTGACGCTTTCCCCGGCGCTGGCGGCCCTGCTGCTGAAGCCACACGGCGCGCCGAAGGACATGCCTACCCGGCTGATCGACCGCCTGTTCGGCTGGCTGTTCCGCCCGTTCAACCGCTTCTTCCACCGCAGTTCGGAAGGCTACCAGGGTCTGGTGAGTAAAACCCTTGGTCGCCGTGGCGCGGTGTTTGCGGTGTACGTGCTGCTGCTGTGTGCTGCCGGGGTGATGTTCAAAACCGTGCCGGGCGGGTTTATTCCAACCCAGGATAAGCTCTACCTGATCGGCGGCGTGAAGATGCCGGAAGGCGCTTCGCTGGAGCGCACCGACGCTGTGATCCGCAAGATGAGCGAAATCGGGATGAACACCGAAGGCGTGGATTACGCGGTGGCATTCCCTGGCCTGAACGCGCTGCAGTTCACCAACACGCCGAATACCGGCACGGTGTTCTTCGGCCTGAAACCGTTCGGCGAACGGAAACATACCGCGGCGCAAATTAACGCCGAGATCAACGCCAAAATCTCGCAAATTCAGGAAGGCTTCGGCTTCTCAATTCTGCCACCGCCGATTCTGGGGCTGGGCCAGGGTTCCGGCTACTCGCTGTATATCCAGGACCGGGCGGGCTTAGGCTACGGGGCGCTGCAAACCGCGGTGAACACCATGTCCGGCGCGATTATGCAAACGCCGGGGATGCACTTCCCGATCTCCACCTACCAGGCGAACGTGCCGCAGCTGGATGTGCAGGTAGACCGCGACAAAGCCAAGGCGCAGGGCGTGTCGCTGACCGATCTGTTCGGTACGCTGCAGACTTATTTGGGCTCGTCCTACGTGAACGACTTCAACGAGTTTGGCCGCACCTGGCGCGTGATGGCTCAGGCCGACGGGCAGTTCCGTGACAGCGTGGAAGACATCGGCAACCTGCGCACCCGCAACAGCCAGGGGGAAATGGTGCCGATCGGCAGCATGGTGAAAATCACCACCACCTACGGGCCGGACCCAGTGATCCGCTATAACGGCTACCCGGCTGCGGATCTCATCGGCGATGCCGATCCACGCGTGCTCTCCTCCGCACAGGCGATGACTAAGCTGGCCGCGATGTCCGGGCAGGTATTGCCGAACGGGATGAACATCGAATGGACGGATCTGAGCTACCAGCAGGCAACCCAGGGCAACACGGCGATGATCGTCTTCCCGGTGGCGGTGCTGCTGGCGTTCCTGGTACTCGCCGCGCTGTACGAAAGCTGGACGCTGCCGCTGGCGGTGATCCTGATCGTGCCGATGACCATGCTGTCCGCGCTGTTCGGCGTCTGGCTGACCGGGGGCGATAACAACGTGTTCGTACAGGTTGGGCTGGTGGTGCTGATGGGCCTGGCCTGTAAGAACGCCATCCTGATCGTCGAATTCGCCCGCGAGCTGGAGATGCAGGGCAAAGGCATTATGGAGTCCGCACTGGAAGCCTGCCGCCTGCGTCTGCGCCCTATCGTGATGACCTCGATTGCCTTTATCGCCGGGACTATCCCGCTGATTCTGGGCCACGGCGCAGGGGCAGAAGTGCGCGGCGTGACCGGGGTGACGGTGTTCTCGGGCATGTTAGGGGTGACGCTGTTTGGTCTGTTCCTGACGCCGGTGTTCTACGTCACGCTGCGCAAGCTCGTTACACGCGGCAAAACCCAGGCAAAAACTGTCGAGGCGTGAAACGAATAAAACGGGCGGTGCATAGCCGCCCGATTCGCCCAATAAAAAACCGCCTTTCAAAGAGGCGGTTTTTTTATTTTTGCGGAAAGTGGCTGTGGGCTTAATGGCCTTTTTTGTACAGCGCCTCAAGCTCGGGCACCGGCTGGCAGCCGCTGGTATCGCTCTTTTTCACTTTCTCCAGCGCGCTGGCCACGGTATGGCGAGCCAACACTGCCAGCGACGCCTCTTCGGCTTCTTCTGCAATCGTTTTGAAGTACCAGCAGGCGTTGGCGCTCACCACGCAGCGGGCAGGCACGTCCGGGCGGGAAGCCCAAATCTTTTTGTCTTCAATCACCGACAGGTAAATATCTCGCAGGGTTATCTCTTCGGCCGGGCGGCCAAGATGAATGGAACCGTTGCGCCCCAGCGTCGAGACAATAATGCCGTCGCGCGTAAGGGGAACCATCAGTTTACGGATAAAGCTCGGGTTGGCTTCCAGGCCGTAGGCGAGGATGGCGCTGGTCGAACGTTCACCCATTTGCTCCGCCATCGCTACGCTGAGAACCATCTGCAAAGCTGTCGGGAAGCGGTAATCTAACATTTCATTTTCCTGGGTCGCGGTGGATCTTGTTCTTTTTGGCACCGCTAAGGTGAATAATCAATGAGCAACAATATACCAAATGTCACGTTTTTTTTGAAGCAATCTGAGCTTTAGCTGCGAGCCAGCTCAAAATAACCGAAAGCTCATTTTCAATAAGTTACGGTACTAAACTATTCAATAAATGAATTCTGCCAGGCTGGTTAATTAATTCAAGTATTTGCCATACTGAATAATAAGTCATCTAGCTCACGTTTAATAAAATGCCCCGGCCTGTTTTGACCGGGGAATCTAATTAGCGGCATTCTGGTTTCCAGTTTAACGCCTGCAGCGTCGCCATATCTTTGTCATTATCCCCTTTGATTCGCTTCACCATTTCGTTTTCGGTGACGTTTGGATCGGCAGGATATTGGCGGGCAAACTGTAGATTGACGATACCGCCGCAGGCTTCACGGGCAAGCCACACGTCTGACTCGTAGCCGCTTTGTTTGGCATCACCCGGCTTTGGCAGATAGATAATGCGGACTTCGGCCACATCCCCGTTTCGCGCCACATCAAAATGCGGCTTCGGCACCGTGCGGTTTAACTCCAGCGCGGTCGCCTGCATCCAGCGGTCAAGCGGGGCATTGAGTTTGATCTGATTAACCGTAATCAGCCGGGTCCACTGCCAGTTTTCGGCTTTTTCACCGTCGGTGGTGTATTCCCACACTGCCTGCTGCGGCGTTGAGCGAGTGAAGGATTGCCCGTAAGTTTTACCGGCAAAAGCGATGCTTTGCGGGGCATTCAGGTCTTTAATTTGCGATGTTTTTGCCGACTGCGGGCCAGCACAGGCGGCCAGCAGGCAGGTCGAAGCCAGAACAGCGATGGAGTAACGATTCAACGGTAAGTTTCCTTCTTTTTGTTATTTAATCACGCCAGAAGTCGAAGCAGAAAATAGCCTGGAGCAGCCTGAAGCGATGCTTTCAGGCGATTTTATGCTCTCTGACCTTAGAAGGAAGTGAAGGGATTTTCAATTCAAGAAGTCTGAAAGGCGCGGGGGATCAAATAGATCGCTTATTCATGCTCAAATAATTTTTCAATCGACCTGGTAGGATAAAAAAGCGAATTAGCGTTTTTCCCTACCAGCGCAATAAAGCCTAATTTTTGATAAAAGTGCTTCGCATTATCGTTAATGGCATCGACAAAAATCCCATGAACGCCCACCGCCTGTGACGCTAAATAAACCACTTTCATTGCGTGCGCCACAAGCGCTGAACCCCATTCCTGACCCTGCAGATCTTTATGAATGGCCAGCCGCCCCAGCGTCACGCTGGGGACATTTGCATAGGGGATTTTTCGTTTTTGGGTGTTCGACGGCAGCGCCTCTTTTTCAAAGCAGCTGCCGGATAAGGTGTAGTAACCCAGCACTTTGGGATTTACATCTTTGGTCACAAGAAGATAGCCACGTAAAAAGCGGCCATTGTGCTGGCGAATAAAGTGTTCGCCGAGAAAAGCATTCAGAGACGTTTCTCCGCAGTCAAAACCGCGAAAATCATAGGCGGTATCTGCTGAAAACAATTCAATAGTCAGGTCGGCCACGGCTTACTCCATGTCTTTCAGACGCCTTGCTGCACGTTTTAGCCTGTCATCCGGTTCAGGCGGATTACTAATAGCATCCATCACTCGGTTCCACGATGCTTCATTCAGCACCAGGCGGCGATGCTGTTCGATCACTTCCGCAGCGCGCGCCGACGCACAGGCAATCATAAACTGGGTGATCGTCTGATTGGACATGGCTGCCGCCTCTTCGATCATGCTTTTGTCGTCGTCACTCAATCTGAGGTCGATGCGCTGTTTTTTTAAAGCTGACATCCTGTATTTACTCCCCGACCTGCCGCAGGTGTCAGCAGGACGATGAAATCAATGAACACTTTAAGGCTAAGCACCATAAAATGTACGGAAAAAAACCGTACGCAAACAATACGCCTGTCGGGATAAATTTTCAACAGCACCCGGGGATTGATGTGTCATAAATTCTGGCCAGATCATCGTCCTGAAAAATCCTCCCTCCCCCCCCCACCTTCCCGCAACGGGCCTATACTTACCGGCGACACTTTTCCGCACGTTCTGTTCTGCATGCACCGATTTATGCGAGATAACGCTATGGAATTAAAGGATTATTACGCCATCATGGGCGTGAAACCGACGGATGAACTCAAAACCATCAAAACCGCCTACCGCCGCCTGGCGCGCAAATATCACCCCGACGTCAGCAAAGAGCCCGACGCAGAAGCCCGCTTTAAAGAGGTGGCCGAAGCCTGGGAAGTGCTGAGCGACGAGCAGCGCCGCGCCGAGTACGACCAGATGTGGCAGCACCGCAACGACCCGCAGTTTAATCAGCAGTTCCACCAGGGCGGCGAGCAGAGCTACAACGCCCAGGACTTCGAAGATATTTTCTCTTCTATGTTCGGCCAGCAGGCCAGACATTCTCGCCAGCCGCACGCCGCGCGCGGCCACGATTTAGAAATCGAAGTCGCCGTATTCCTTGAAGAGACGCTGGCCGAACACAGCCGTACCATCAGCTATAAGCTGCCGGTCTATAACGTCTTTGGTATCGTCGAGCAGGAAATCCCTAAAACACTGAATGTAAAAATCCCGGCAGGCGTTGGCGACGGGCAGCGCATCCGGCTCAAAGGCCAGGGCACGCCGGGTGAAAACGGCGGGCCAAACGGTGACCTGTGGCTGGTGATTCATATCGCGCCGCATCCGCTGTTCGACATTGTCGGCCACAATCTGGAAGTCGTGGTGCCGCTTGCCCCGTGGGAAGCCGCGCTGGGGGCAAAAGTCGAGGTTCCGACCCTCAAAGACAGCATTCTGATGACCATTCCTGCCGGCAGCCAGGCCGGGCAGAAGCTGCGCATCAAGGGCAAAGGGCTGGTCAGCAAACAGCATACCGGCGACCTGTTCGCGGTGATCAAAATCGTGATGCCGCCTAAGCCGGATGAAAACGCTGCGGCGCTTTGGCAACAGCTGGCAGACGTCGAGTCGGCGTTCAATCCGCGCAAAGATTGGGGGAAAAAATAATGGCTAACGTCACCGTCACTTTTACCATCACCGAGTTCTGTCTGCACACCGGCATTCAGGAGGAGGAACTCAATGAGATCGTCGGCCTTGGCGTCGTCGAACCTTACGATTTTGAGGTCAGGCCGTGGCAGTTTGACGACCACGCGATCAACATAGCGCAGCGGGCATTGCGGTTACGACGAGAATTAGAACTCGACTGGCCGGGCATTGCCGTGGCGCTCACCCTGATGGAGGAGAACGAACGCCTGCGGCAGGAAAATCGCCTGCTCCGGCAGCGTATAGGGCGTTTTATTCGCCATCCATAAGCGCATCTTCTGGTGGATTATTCAGCAGAATATATCCACCAGCCATGAACATCCTGATTCATTTAGGAATATTACCTAAGGCAACATCCGCTTCGCTGTGCCAGGCTTATTCACGGTCATAAGGACTGATAACGTTTGTTGAGGATATTATGAAAAAAACGATCATCGCTTTATCTGCAATTCTGCTGGCTGCCCCTGTTTTTGCCGCGACCACCACACATGCAACCGATGAGACCGTCGCTGCGGCACACGAAGGCGCGAACACCGCCAAAGAGAAACTGCACGAGGCGGAAAACAAAGGCGAAGAGCTGAAGCTTAAGTCTAAACACGCCGCCGAAGGTAAAAGCGACAGCGTAGGCAGCAAGGTGAGCGAAGGCTCCCAGAAGGCCTGGCATAAAACCAAAGAAGGCACCGAGAAGGGTTGGGACGCAACCAAAGAAGGCGCTGAAAAAGGCTGGAATAAGACCAAAGAAGGCGCGGCTGACCTGAAGAAAAAGGTCACTGAATAATTAGCCTTCTCTGCACAATAAGCCGCGAAAGCGGCTTTTTTATTGCCTCAATCTGTCTGTTTTTCTGCAAAATATCGCCCCGGCGTTTTCCCCAAAGCCTTTTTAAACACGCCAGAAAAAGCGCCCGGACTGCTGTAGCCTAAATCCAGCGCAACCCGCGTGATCGCTTCCCCTTCACCTAACCGACCTATTGCCGCCAGCAGGCAGGCCTGTTGCCGCCATGCCACAAAGCTGATGCCGGTCTGCTGCCTGAACTGGCGGGTAAAGGTTCGGCGGCTCATGCCCGCGCGCGCCGCCATATCGTCGACGGACGTTTCCAGCGAAGGTGCCAGCAAGAACGCCCGGCAGGCCGCCTGCAGACGAGGTTCGTCGGGCAGCGGGGCATTGAGAGAAAGCGCGGGCATCGAGGCAATTTCATAGAGCAGCAAATCAAGCAGGCTTTGGCTGCGCCCTTCAGGCTGAGTGACATTGGTCAGGTCGACAGACTGCGCCAGCAGTTCGCGTAGCAGCCGCGACACGCCAAAAACCTGGCTTGTCTGCGGCAGTCTGAGCCGGTGCGCTGCGGTGTCACTGATATAGCCGTTAAGCATGATGACTGGCCCACGCATTTGCATGGCGTGAACCAGACCGCCAGGTACCCAAATGGCACACTGCGGCGGCACGGCCCAGTTTCCGCCAAGCGTTTCAACGGAGATAACGCCGCTTGCGGCGTAGGCAAACTGCCCGCGTTCGTGGCTGTGCATTGGGAAGCAATCCCCGTCGGCGAAGTGCTTTTCCGTGACGATGATGGCCTGAGGCGAATCCTGATAAACTTCAGCGCTGTTATTTTGCATGGCCCAATTTTACCAATAATTGACCCGTTAATAAAAGCAGGCCAATTCGGGAAGCGCTACAGTCACGGCGACACTTTTCACCGGACACAGACATGCAGCGCAAACACCTTTTTCTCGCCCTGGCCGTCACCGCCGCCTGGGGAATTAACTTTCCTCTTACCCGGCTCGGGCTGGCCCATATCGATCCACTTCTCTTAACCGCCCTGCGGTTTACGCTTGCCGCCCTGCCGTGGGTTTTCTTTATCCAACGCCCGGCAGTAGCTTTGCATTGGGTAGCGGCCTATGGGCTGATTTTTGGCGTGGCGATGTGGGCGCTGATCAATCTGGGTATCGCGTTTGGCGTACCGCCCGGCAGCGCCGCCTTGCTTATCCAGCTCAGCGCCTTTTTTACCCTGGGTTGGGGCGTTCTGCTGTTTGGCGAGCGTCTGACACGCCCGCAGCGCTGCGGTATTGTTCTGGCGGCGGCGGGGCTGCTTGGCGTGCTGCTGGATAGCGCCGGCAGCGCAACGCTAACCGGGTTGATACTGATTGTTATCAGCGCGCTGGCCTGGAGCGCCGGGAACATCATCATCAAACTTTCCGGCGTGAAAGAGATCTTTGCTTTTGTGGTATGGGCCAGCCTGTTTCCCCCTGTACCGCTGGTGCTGCTGACCTGGGTCTGGCACGGTTCCGCGCCCTTCACTTCGCTGGCGCAAAATATCGATAAACAGGCCGTGCTTTCACTTATGTTTCAGGTTTATGCCGCAACGCATTTCTGTTACTGGGGCTGGAACACCTTGCTTCACAAATACCCGGCTTCCCGCGTGGCACCGCTTTCTCTGCTGATCCCGGTCTTCGCCATGCTCAGCTCGGCGTTGATTCTTGGCCAGCTTCCCGATCTCACCAGCGCGCTTTCGCTGGCTGCGATCCTGCTGGCCCTGGCCATCGGCATGAAAAAAGAACGCCCGCTCAGCCGCTAGTTATGCAGCGTCACGCTGTCGTCCACGCTCTGGCGCCACATGCGAACCTGCGCAGAAGGTGCATTCGGGTCGGCATAGCCGAAGGAGATCCCGAACAGCAGGCGATACTCGTCCGGCACGCCAAGAATTTTACGCGTCGCATCGGCATGGAAGCCGAGCAGCGTCTGCGGAATGCCGGCAAAACCACGCGCCGCCAAAGACAGCAGGAAGCTCTGCCCGTACATGCCGATGTCGGACGCCACGCGCACGTTGTCGCCAAACGAGGGCATAAACAGGAACGCTACGTGTGGGGCACCGAAGAAGTTGAAGTTACGCAGATACGCTTCGCGGCGCTTCTCTTTATCGTCACGGGCGATGCCAAGCGCATCGTAATAAACCTTCGCCTGGCGCTGGCTGCGCTCGTAATAATCGCCGTGAAAATCGTCATAGCTGAAGCTGAAATCTGGCGTGACGTTACCCGCCGTATCGTTCTCAATCATCATCTTTTGCAGCGCATCTTTGGTTGCGCCAGAGGCAATATGGACGTTCCACGGCTGCGTGTTGCAGTTGGACGGAGAATGCTGGGCATCCTGCAAAACATCCCGAATTTGTGCCTCTGTCAGCGGCGTAGGCAGAAACGCTCTGGATGAAAAACGCTGACGTACGGCCTCGTCAAAAGCCAAAACTGAATTGCTCATACCATCCTCTCTGTGCTTGCCCGGCGAAGCCAGGCATCGTTACTTGCCGGGGAGGATAACGCTGCCGGACGTAGCGAAAAACCGTATAATCCATTAAGGACTTTTGCGGAAATTGCACAAATGAAAGATCTGAGCCAGATAAACGCGCGCTCAATGCGCCTCTTCCTTGCCGTTATCAACGAAGGCAGCTTTTCAGAAGTGGCCCGCCAGGAGAACCTTTCCCCCTCTTCCGTTTCCCGCACCGTAATTCAGCTTGAGCAATCGCTGGAGACACAGCTGCTTTACCGCAACACGCGAGCCGTGGTCGCCACCGAGGCGGGGAATATTTACGCTGCAGCGTTCAGGGAAATGCTGAGCCAGCTTGAGCAGGCACAGAACCAGATTGGCGAGCGCCGCCAGCAGCCCGGCGGCGTGCTTCGTTTCAACGCGCCGGTGTCTTTCGGCCTGCGTCACATCGCCCCGTGGATTGCTGAATTCAGCGAGCGCTACCCGGCGCTGAGGCTGGAGTTAAACCTGACCGATAACTACATCGACCCGCTGGCGGACGGCACCGATCTGCTGCTGCGTATCTCGCCGATGCAGGACAGCTCGCTGCACGGGCGCTTTATTACCCGCCAGCGCGCTTATCTGGTCGCCAGCCCGGCCTATCTCGCACGCTACGGCACGCCGCAAAAGCCCGAAGAGCTACACAATCACAGGTTACTAGCCTACCGCGGCCTGATGGGCCTTCAGCGCTGGTATTTCACGCAGGGCGAAGAAAAAATACAGCTAACGCCGGAGCCTAAAATCATCTCCGGGAACGCTGAGATGCTGGTGAAAGCGGCAGAAGATGGCGCGGGTATCGTGCTGTTTCCGGACTGGCAAATCAGCGATTCGCTGCGGGCCAAGCGGCTTATCCCGATGATGACGGATTACACCGCGTCCTACAGCGCCACCGACCATTCGCTCTATATGCTCTACCCCGGCGGGCGCTTTCCGTCGCTTAACACCCGCACGGCAATAGACTTTTTTATGGCGAAGTTTGGCTCTCCGCCTTACTGGCAGGACATTTAGCTCGTTTTGAGCTCGTCAAAAAGCTCAGGGTGTTTATCCAGCGCTTTAAACAGCAGGATCAGCGGCCGCGGAGGGGCAATGCGCCCCGTTTCATAACGGCTGAACGCATTGGCTCCCCCGCCAAAAAATTCGGCGGCCTGCGCCTGATTCAGCTTCAGGCGTTTACGCACGGCGGCAATAAAGGCGGGGTCGACCTCCTGGGCGTTCACTTCGCGGTTAAACGCCAGCATGCCGCTGAAATAGGCATCACCTTCCCCATCGGCGAAAACAATTTCACCGCAGTCATTGCAATGCAGCCCGGTCACGCCCGGAAACGTTTTGGAATGGCCTTTGTATTCGTAGTGAATATCGCGGGCTTCATGAACGGCATTTTCGCCGCCGCACACAGGGCATTTCATCTCAGCACTCCTTAAATGACACGATAAGCACTCCGCCATGAACAACCAGCTTTATATAAAGTGACTGCCCATTGAAAACTGGCCGGTAGACCTCATGCCAGAGGGTATGATCGTGGTAAGCCGTCATACTTTTTTCGAAATCCCTCGGGCTAAGCGCCAGCACGACGTCGAAAAAATCCCGCTTTGCGGTAAAACCAAGCGCTGCGCCACTCGCTAATGCGGTATGGGTTATCGCAACATTGCCTGCTCTGACCATCGAGTGAATAAAATTCAGGCGGGTATGGGGCATTCTCTTCTCCATGAGATTAACCTATCTGCAAAAATATGCAAATAGGTTAATTTTGTTCCCGGTGCGTGTAAATCAGTCCGGTAGAAATCCTCGAGGCATCTCCAGAAATAGGTGACGCCCGATGAGAGTTACCCTTTATCGCCAATCCATTGCATAAATTCGCCGACGTGATTAGCCCACAGATCCGGGCGCGTCATGGTGAAATGCCCCGGCGATGTCGGGGTGCCAGCCTGCACTACATAGCGGCCCTGTTTTAGCTTCGGCACCTCGGTTTCCAGCACGCGCAGGCTGTCCGGATTGAACTCGTCGTCCGAGAAGTTCAGCGCATACAGTTTGGTGGTGATTTTGCTCAGATCAGGCTGCGGGTTATAGCTGAAGGAGGATTTGAGCGAATAGAGAACATCGTTGGTGTCGATATGATTGGCGGTGAAACGGTTGTTCGCCAGGAACTTGTCCGCTGCGGCCCCGTCCGGGATCGTTCTTTGCAGATCCGGCGCACTGTCGATCATCATTCTCAGGATGTTGTAGCCCTGAAGCCAGCTCTCAGGCGCCTGAGTATAATTGCCGTTGTGCCAGGCCGGATCGGCTCGCACCGAGTCTACGATCATTCTGCGCCACAGCAGATTACGCCCGGAGACCTTGATCGGCAGCGACACGACCGGCATAACGCCATCCATCATGTTCGGGTACGCCACCGCCCACTGCCAGGCGTTCATTCCCCCCATCGACATCCCTATCACGGCATGCAGATGTTTAATCCCCAGCGTTTCAGTTACCAGCTTATGCTGCAAATCAACCATATCGCCGTAATCGTAGTTGGGGAATTTTGCCTTTAAGCCGTCGCTCGGTTTGCTCGACTGACCGTGACCAATGCTGTCGGCAAAAATCAGATAGTAGCGATTCGAATCCAGCGGGCGGCCAGGTCCGTAAAGGGATTTGGTCCAGACCGGGCTCAGCAGCGCCCGGCTGTCTGCCCCCGTCCAGTGCAGCACGAGGATCGCATTATCAATCTCTCCCTGCGCATTTCGGTGCGCCTTCCCGAGCGTGGCGTAGTGCAGTTTCACCTGAGCCAGCGTTTCACCATCCCGAAACTTGTAGTCAGTGAATACGGCATCGGCCTGATGTGCCGCCGGGTTGAGCTGAGTGTCCCAGGGAGCCGCGGGTGCTGCTGTGGGGGCGGCAAATACGGGGCTGGAGAGCCCGGTTCCGGCCAACAGAAGGCTTAACAACAGACTGGTTTTCGTAAGGGTACGCGTAGATTTCATTAAGGTTCACCTGGGTAAATGAGCGACTGTTCTCTGGCATCGGCTGTTTAAAACTTGCCCTTTCGCCATTAACTCTTATAATAAGAGTAATAATAAAAAGATCAACAGCAGCTTAACGATTAGCCGGTGGCTTAAATCCGGCTATACACTGTTACCGGGCCCACGTTGATGAAAAATAAGGAACGCTATGCGCTCGAAAGGTTTTGAAGGTATGACCTGCTCCGTCGCCTGCGTGATGGGAGCCTTAGGCGACCGCTGGGGAATGCTGATTATGCGGGACCTGTTTTTAGGCCTCCGCCGTTATGACGATTTTCGCCGCTCAAGCGGCATCACCAATGCCACGCTATCTGACAGGCTAAAAGCGCTTGAAGAACAAGGGCTGATTACCCGTCAGCGCTACCAGACGAGGCCGGATCGCTACGAATATTTGCTCACCGAAAAAGGGCGGGATATTGGGCTGGTGCTGCTGAGCATGATGCAGATAGGCAGTAAGTGGAATATCCCTGACCTTGTGGGGCCGTCGCTTTTAATGGTGGATGGCAGCAGCGGACATAAAGTGAAAGTTGCCCTTGTGGATGTCGAAACCGGGCAGCAAGTTTCACCGCAGGACGTGATGGTGGAGTTGGGGCCTGGTGCCGACGACCTCACCCGCTGGCGTTCGGCGGGCCGAATCAGAAACCCTGAACCCAGCGAAAGCTAAGTCGGGGACGATCCTTGTAAAGCGCAGAGAGAAAAGTGATGAAAATACTGGTGGTTGGGGCAGGTGCTATCGGCGGTTATTACGGCGCAAGGCTGATTCAAGCTGGCGCTGACGTGACTTTTCTCGTTCGGCCAAAACGGGCTGAGCTGTTGGCTAAACAGGGGCTGCGGCTGGAAAGCAGCCTGGGCGATTTTAACGCCCCGGTTAATGCGGTCGCCCGGGACAGTCTCCGGCCAGACTACGATCTGATTTTGCTCAGTTGCAAAACATACGATCTGCAGTCGGCTATCGAGGATATTACGCCTGCTGTGAGCCCTTCTACCGCCATTTTGCCTTTCCTCAATGGCCTCTCGGTTTACGACGAACTCGACGCCCGTTTTGGCCGTGACCGGGTGCTCGGCGGCGCGGCTTATATTGCCACCACGCTTAACGCTAACGGTGAGATCAAACAAATGGGGGCGGCGGATCAGGTTGTTGTCGGCGCGAGATCGCCAGCCACGCTTGATGTAGCAAAAGCGGCTTACGCGCTGTTAGCCTCTTCCGCTGGCGTGCGCGTCCTGTCAGATAACATCATGCAGGCGCTGTGGAATAAGTGGGTGATGCTGGCTTCCGGCGCGTTGATGAACTGCCTGATGCGCGGCACGGTGGGGGATATCCTGGCGACACAGGACGGCGAAGCGCTGATGAAACAGGCGATTTCGGAGAGCCTTAGCGTCGCCGCAGCGGAAGGCTATGCGCTGCCGCAGGAGGAAATCACCAGCATCGAAAAACGCCTGCTGGATCCACAATCCGCCTGGGCCGCCTCGATGATGCGCGACATTGCCAGCAACGCGTCACGCCTTGAAGGTGATGCTATCGTCGGCGATATGATTACCCGAGCCACCCGGCACGGTCTGAACGTTCCGCTTTATCGGGCGGCGTACTGCCATCTCCAGGTTTATGCCCACCAGCGTACGCCGGGTGCGGCAGTTCAGCAGCCGTTCAAATAACGAGGTTGTATGGAGCTTCTCGCTAACGAGTGGACGCAATTTGTCGCGGCGCCGTCGCAGGGGCTCCAGGGCCTGCACGCCCATTTTAATAAGCACCGCTATGAGCGCCATTCCCACGATTACTTTGTGATCGGCACTATGGACGTCGGGGCCTCGAAAGTGGGGCTCGGCAGCGGATCAATCATCGCACCTGCAGGCAGCGCGATGATTGTGAATCCGGGGGATGCCCACGACGGCAGCGTTTACTCCGAGCAGGGGTACACCTATAGCATGCTCTACGTGCAGCCCTGGGTTGTGGACGGCATTGCTCACGAGCTGGAACTGAATCCCGACCGCAGCCTTTGTTTTACCCGCCCGGTGTTAAGCGACCCGGATATCGTGGTCGGGCTGCAAACCCTTCACCGCACCCTTTTTCAACAGCAGGACAGCTTAGCGCTGGAGGTGACGCTGATTGACGCGTTAAAACCGCTGCTGAGCCGCTATTCCACGCGCCGATTTACCCCGCAGGAAGAATGCCACGAGCCGCGAATCGCCAGAGTGCGTGACCTGATTCACGCCAGCTTTGCTTCCACGCTGACCACGGAAGATATGGCGCAGGCCTCCGGGCTGAGCCGTGTTCGCCTGAACCAGCTATTCCGTGCCGCATATGGCTTGTCGCTGCACGCCTACCTCAACAGAGTCCGCATGGATGCCGCCAGGCAAATGCTCCGCGCGGGCCTGCCCGCGGTGGACGTCGCCAGCGCCGTAGGCCTCTTCGATCAGAGCCATTTGATTCGCCGTTTTAAAGGCTGCTTCGGCATCACTCCGGCACAATTTGTTAGCGCTCATTTTTCAGATATCCAATACGGCCGCCGCTGACTTTTTCATACTCCTGCGCTTTAAGGTCTTTCTTTCCTTTGGAGCAGAGTATGTCTCATTCCACGGATTCACCGTCCGTCAGCCAGACCAGCGCACGCGTATCCGCCTGGGTCATGATTGTGATTGGCGCGGGAAGCGTGCTGTCGTCGCTCGACCTGTTTGTCGTTAACCTTGCTTTCCCGGCTATTCGCGATAGCTTTGCCGGCGCCACTAACCAGGCGCTGTCCTGGGTGATCAGCGCCTATTCCATTGCCTTTGCTGCGTTTCTGGTGCCTGCAGGCCGAATGGCAGATATATACGGCCGCAAACGTATCTTCAAGGCAGGCCTGGCGGTGTTTTCGGTGGCGAGCGTAGCCTGTGCTTTTGCCCCGGATGTTATCTCGCTGATTTGCGCGCGGGGCCTGAAAGGCGTTGGCGCAGCGTTGATGATCCCCACCAGCCTGGGGCTATTGCTGGCAGCGTATCCAAAAGAGCGCCATAAGCAAATGGTAGGGATTTGGGCCGCGACCGGCTCCGTTGCCGCCGCACTGGGCCCAATGCTCGGCGGGGCGCTGGTAAATATCGACTGGCGATTGATCTTCCTGATCAACCTGCCGGTGGCGATCCCGGCGCTGTGGCTGAGCAAGCATCTGACAGAAACGGCGGTCGTTAAAAGCCGCCTCCCGGATATTCTCGGCTCGCTAATGCTGGTTGTTGGGCTTGCGCTGCTGGTGGCCGGGATCTCCTGGGCCAGCGACTGGGGCTTCGCCAGCGCCAGGCTCTGGACGGTGTTGGGCGGGGCATTCGTCTTCCTGACGCTGTTCGTTCGTCGCTGCCTGACTCAGCCCTCCCCGGCGCTCGACCTGCGGGTATTCCGCGTGCCTGCCTTTACCCTGGCGACGCTGGGCATGGCCTTTTTCTACATGGGATTTGCCATCATGCTGCTGGGCGGCAGCCTGTTTTTGACCCAGGTCTGGCACTGGCCAACCGTTGAGGCGGGTGCCGCTTTTGGTCTCGGCCCCGGCACTGCCGTGGTCGCTTCGTTGATCGCCGGCAGAACAGGGTTTTCCCCTAAAAAACTCACCATCGCCGCCGGTATTTTGTATGTGATAGCCGGCCTCTGGTGGCACAGCACTCTGAACGCCGAACCGGACTATCTGCTGGCCTACCTGCCTGCGCTGATGCTGACAGGAGCCGGAGCGGGTATCGGCCAGACAGGGTTTATTGCAGGCGGCACGGCGGCGCTACCGGCGCATCAATATGCCACCGGCACCGGGATCATCAACACATCGAGGCAAATTGGCGCCGCCATAGGCGTGGCGGTGTTTGTGGCCGTGTCCGGCAGCGCCGTTGCCAGCGAGCAGTACCACACTGCGTGGCTGCTAATGTCGCTCTTCGGGCTTATCGCTTCGCTATCAGCGCTGCTGCTGAGCGCAAAGCGGTAGCGCTTATTTTTCCAGTAAGCCCAGGCGGATAAAGCTTTCGGCGGTGGCGACAATCGCCTCTTCCGGGGAACGCGGTGCCCAGCCGAGCAGGTTCACCGCTTTCGCATTGGTCACGTTCATGTCCACGCCCAGCAGAGTCAGCGATCCTTTCATACCCGGATTTTTGTGCGCCGCCAGGCGCACCATCCAGTCGGGCAATGCAAGAGTAGAAACTTTGCTGGCGGCTTCGCCGAGGTGTTTACGCAGGATTTTCGCCACCTCTACCATCAGCAGGCTGTGGCCGGAACTGGCAAGTAAGCGCTCGCCGTTGGCTGCCGGGTGCGTCATCGCCAGCCAGTGCAAGTCGGCCACGTCGCGCACATCCACAAAGCAAGAGTTGATGTTCGGGTTGCCTTTTTGCCCGTCCAGCATGTTTTTCACCAGCCGCGTGGAATGGGAAAAATCAGGCCCCAATACCGGCCCCATCACCGCCACCGGGTTCACAGCCGACAGCTCCAGGCCACGGCCTTCTTTCTCCACAAAGTCCCAGGCAGCTTTTTCCGCCAGCGTTTTCGATTTCTGATAAGGCCACACGTTACCAGACACGTCGCTCCAGTCCGTTTCATCAAACGGGCGGCGGTGGCTTGCCGGGTGCCCGACGCCAACGGCCCCAAAGGCAGAGGTGAGGACGACACGCTTAACCCCGGCAAAGCTCGCAGCGCGGAGCACTCGCAGGTTGCCGTCTACCGCAGGTTTGATCCAGTCTTCGTCGGTGGCGTGGTGGCCGGAAGGCGTCGGCGATGCGCCATGCATCACATAGCGGCACCCGGCCATCGCGTCAGCCCAGCCTTCATCCGCCATTAAATCTGCAACGAAAAAGGAGAGACGATCGCCCGGCTCGCAGCCACCCTCTTTCAGGTTTTTGAGCACTTCCGCTTTGCGGTCAGCGGAACGCACGGTGGTACGAACGTCATAGCCTTTTGCCAGCAGCGTAATGATGCAATGCTGGGCAATAAATCCGGTCCCGCCGGTAACCAATACGCTATCTTGTGTCATGCTTTTGTCCTCTGTGGCCTGGCAAGCAGGCGGTATACGTTCACTTGCTGCGCAGAATAAAACCGGCCAGTCGGATTTTGAATGCTTGATAGTCCGTTCTACTTGCGCAATAGTACGGCAATGCATACCGACCCGTTTTCTGAAATCCTCAAGTTTGCCGACGCCGAGTCGCTGGTCACCGGCGGCTTTACCGCGGGCGGCGACTGGGCACTTCACTTCCCCCCGCCGGACAAAATCAAGTTCTTCGCCATCGTCAAAGGCAGTTGCTGGGTGATGCTCGAAGGTCATCCCGAACCGATTCATTTTTGCACCGGCGACGTCGGCCTGCTGAATGCCAGGCGGGCATTTATTGTCGCCAGTTCACCGGAGATAAAACCGGTCGATGCCATGAGCGTCTTTAAGGCCGGAGAGCGAAACTACGCCGCACTGGGGGAAGGGAAAGAGTTTGAGTATATGGGCGGGCACGTCCTGCTGGATCCCAACCGCGGGCAAATGCTTGCTCAGGTGCTGCCGCAGTGGATTCACATCCCGGCCGCATCCCCACAGGCGGCGTCCTTCCGCTGGCTGCTCGATCAGCTGATTGCCGAAAGAGAAACAGCCCAGCCCGGCACCCAGCTCGCCTCCGCGCAACTTTCGCAGCTGCTGTTTATTCAGATCCTGCGTGCCCATTTGCAAACCAGCAGTTCGCTTCCGGCAGGTATACTGCGCGCGCTGGGAGATACCCGCCTTGCCCCGGCGCTGCAGCTTATCCACGCCAACCCGGCTCGTAACTGGCGCCTGGAAGATCTCGCCAAAGCCTGTGCCATGTCGCGCACCACATTTGCGGAGTATTTCCGTAACGTATCGGGTATTACGCCCGTGGCTTATCTTACCCAGTGGCGAATGCGGCTGGCGGAGAAAGCGCTGCGCGAGCAGGCAGACCAAATTGCCATGGTGGCCCAGTCCCTGGGCTACACCTCGGAAAGCGCCTTTAGCAACGCCTTTAAGCGTGAAACCGGGCTGTCGCCGAAAGCATGGCGTAACGCCGCTCGCAACACGGTAAGTTGAGAATAAAAAAACGCCGCACAGTGGCGGCGTTGAATCAGTGAAATGACCTTATTTAATTTGCGAAGAGACACGCCATAAGTCCACGCCGCCTTCGGTGGCATGCCTGTCAATCTCGGCCAGCTCCTGAGCACTAAACGCCAGGTTATCCAGCGCTTTTAGCGAGTCCGCAAGCTGCTCTACGGTACGTGCACCAATCAACGCAGAGGTGACTCGAGCATCACGCAGAACCCAGGCAATCGCCATTTGCGCCAGCGTTTGCCCACGACTTTCCGCCACGGCATTCAGCGCGCGGATCTTATTGAGGTTCTCCGTATTTAACATACCAGCCACCCGAGAGCCTTCTCCGGCAGCACGCGCCCCCTGTGGCACACCGTTCAGGTATTTCGACGTCAGCATTCCCTGAGCCAGCGGGGAGAAAGCAATACAGCCACTGCCGATCTCTGCCAGCGTATCCAGCAACCCGTTCTCAATAGTCCGGTTCAGCATTGAGTAATTCGGCTGGTGAATGAACAGCGGGACTTTCTCTTCAGCCAGAATTTGCGCCGCCTGACGAGTCAGCTCAGGGGAGTAAGAAGATATGCCCACGTAAAGCGCTTTGCCCTGGCGATGCAGCTGTACCAGCGCCCCCATTGTTTCCTCAAGCGGCGTATCGGCATCCACGCGATGGCTATAGAAGATATCAACATAATCCAATCCCATGCGCTTCAGGCTTTGCTCGCAGCTGGCAACCAGGTGTTTTTTGGTGCCCGTTGGACCACCGTAAGGACCTGGCCACATATCCCATCCGGCTTTGGTGGAAATAATCAGTTCGTCACGGTAAGGGGCAAAGTCTTTCGCCATCCAGCGCCCGAAGTTCTCTTCCGCCGATCCCGCCGGCGGGCCATAATTGTTGGCAAGATCGAAGTGGGTAATACCGTTATCAAAAGCGTGACGCAGAATGGCTCTGCCGGTTTCAAAAACATCCACCCCGCCGAAGTTTTGCCACAGCCCTAACGAAATAAGCGGTAACGCCAGGCCACTTTTTCCCGTTTTACGGTATTGCATATTATTGCTGTAACGAGATGGTGCAGCACTGTAATTCATAACGCATTCCTCATGGTGAAGAAAAATATCAACGACAAGTTCGCATTAGATTAATAAAGCAAAACTTATAAAGCAGAGGTTTATAACCGACGATAAATCACCGACGTAATAAAAAGGAAATTAACCAATGAATAGCTATGTTGGGCGCGATAAATATCCATTGCGAAATCTATTTTCTCAGCGTATCGTTAATCTGTAAAATTCATTATTGAGATTGAATTAATCTTTACTGGAGATAAATGATGGAGCTGCGCCAAATTCGGCATTTTATTGCCGTTTCGGAACACGAAAATTTTACCCGCGCCGCACTCAGCATGCATATTGTGCAGTCGGCGTTGTCCACCTCCATCAAGCAACTGGAAGAAGAGCTGGGGACACCGCTGTTTATACGCTCCACACGTAAAGTCCGCCTGACGATGGCCGGAAAAGTGTTTTTGCACTATGCCCACACCATCGGCCATTACGTGGATAAAGCGGTACAGGAAGTGGACGCGATTGTGTCATTGAAAACCGGAACGCTCTCCATTGGCACCGTACAAAGCGTGCCGCCGTTTATTGATTTACCAGAACTTCTGGAAACATTTATCCGTAAGTTTCCCGATTTCGAGGTCAAACTCTGCCAGGGCTCCTCTGAAAGGCTGAATGAAAAAATCCAAAACCAGCAAATCGATCTCGCCATTATGCCGGTGGAAGAAGTCTCCGACCGGCTGGCCTCCCGCATCATTGCCTGCGATGAAATGGTGCTGGCCTTCGCCCACGATTTTCCCGGCCTGTCCGTAGAGGGGGAAACCATCGCGATGGAAGCGCTGGCCGGCTTGTCATTTATTGATTTTGAGTCAGGCCAGGGGACACGAAAGGTCAACGACGGCTGTTTTGCGCTACAGGGGTTAAGTCGAAAAATCACCTTTGAAGTCAGCGATCTTGATACGTTACTGAGCCTTGTAGAGCGAAAAATGGGGGTTGCACTGCTGCCGGAAGAGGTGGTGCTGGCCCGGGGAGACAAGCTGGCACGACTAAAAATCAGTAATGCAGATTTATGCTGGGAGCTGGCCGTGGTCTGGTTAAGTGATACTCCGGGCAGTCTGAAGGTTCACGACCGCCCGGTACAAGAGTTTTTGGATATTCTGGATCCAGCGGGCGGGGAAGCCTAAATATCCCGGCCCAATCAGGAACCCGCAGCCGCTGGCGGGACAGAAATTCGTAACGTTCTGGCGGTCAGCGCAATCCCGGCCAACAGCAGAGCCACCAGCCACAAAGAGAGCTGTAGTCCAAACCACCCGCTCAACGCCCCAATAATCACCGGCCCCAGCAGCATGCCGGTATAGGCCATGCGGGTGACAAGTGCAATCTCCTGACTGGCATCACCCTCCCCCAGCGAGGCGACGATAATAAACATCAGCGGCACGAGCGTGGAAACCCCCAGCCCCAGCAGCAAAAAACCCGTCAGTGCATTGCCCGATGACGAAGAGAGCAGCACGGTACTCATCCCGATAAATCCAAGCGAGGCCATCAGCGACAGCAGGATTTTCTCATGCACGGCACGACGTAAAATATCACCGCTAAAACGCCCCGCCGTCATTCCCACGGAGAAAAAGGCGTAGCCTAGATAAGCCCGGCTCTGTTCCGGATGCAGAAACTCCTGCATGTAGAGCGTACTCCAGTCGTAAATGGCCCCCTCACATAACAAAGCCAGGAAGGCCAACAGCCCTAATATCCAAAGCGACAGCTTGCCGTGGGTAATCTTTTCCTCTGCTTTATCTTCTTCCTTAGGGGGCACCGTTTCTGGCAGTGCTCTGGCAAGCAGTAAAGAGATTATCGTGGCCACAATCAGCATTACGGACAGATAGTAAAGCGAAGAGAATGTGAGGTGATGCGACAGTAATCCTGCCAACGATCCGATTATCCCTCCAAGGCTAAACATACCGTGCAGCCTGGACATAAATTTATGTCCACTGGCTCGTTCAACGGACGTGGCTTCCACATTGGTTGCCACGTCAAGTGCCGCCAGAGACAGGCCAAAAACCATCAGCAGCAGGCAAGAGACAGCGAAAGAAGGACTCAGAAAAACCAGCCATAAGCTTAAGGGATAGAGTACGCTGAACGTCACAATGGCCTTTTTGGTTCCCAGCGATGAGACCCACAACCCCAGCCGTTTCATCGCCAGAATCGCGCCTAACGACATCGAAAACAGCGCGATAGACAATACGCTGTTACTCACCTGATGGGCCTGTTTTAGCCAGGGGATAAAGACGCCCCAGGTCGAGAAAATAACGCCGTTAATAAAATAGAGCGCAAACAGCGTTAACATTGATTTCTTATATGACTGCATCATTTTTGATTTAAATCCCAGAGCAGAAAAGAGAGGCCAATGGCCTCTCATGAACAACAAAGTGCTACCTGCAACCTACAATCCCTGAATTTCGCGCCATCCTTCCAGATACATTTTTTCCGCCGGTGACGGCAGATCTAATGCCAGCTGGGCACGATGCCAGAATGGATAAATGGCCGCCGGGCGCCCCGCCGCTTCGATTTTCAACATCTGTGCATCCGTCAGCGTCAGGTGGATAGAGGCAATATTTTCCCTGAGCTGCGCTTCGTTACGCGCCCCTAAAACCAGAGTATCTACATTCGGGCGCTGCCTGACCCACGCCAATGCGACCTGTGGCACGGTTTTACCACATTCCGCCGCAACCTCTTTCAGCACGTCGATCACCTGGTAAAGCCGTTCGCGATCGCTGATGTGCGGCTCGGTCCAGGTCGATCCCTGGCGCGTTCCATCCTGCGGCGGCGTCTCCCGGTCAATAAGCCCGGTCAACAAGCCTTCACCCAGCGGGCTCCAGATCATCGACCCAATGCCCATTTCTTTACCTCCGGGCAGCAGTTCATATTCGGCATCACGCCCTTCCGCAGTGTAATAAATCTGCTGGGCAACCGGCGCGGTATAGCCCAATTTTTCCGCCAGATATTTGGTTTTTGCCAGCTGCCAGCCGCTGTAGTTAGACACGCCCCAGTAGCGAATTTTACCGGCCAGGACCAGCGAATCCATCACCTCCAGCGTCTCTTCCACCGGCGTCACGCCGTCCCAGCCATGAATCCAAAAGAAATCCAGCCAGTCCGTTTTCAGGCGGCGGAGGGAATCATTAACCTGAGGAATGAGATGCTGACGAGAGGCACCACTGCCGTTCGGCCCTTCATGCATACGAAACCGTGCTTTGCTGAACAGTAACCAGTCATCACGCTGCCCCAGTAAAGCCTCGCCCAGGATGCTTTCCGCCTGGCCAAAAGAGTAAAGATTGGCGGTATCAATCGCATTAATCCCCGCGTCGCGTGACAGCGCGATCATCGAGGCAGCCTGCTTCACATCAACGCTCCCGGCCCGATCAAAACCAAAATCACCGCCAAAAGTTAAAGTGCCGAGCACGTACTGCGAGACCTGCAGGCCTGACTGACCCAGATTGACATACTGCATAGAGACTCCCGTAAAATATTTAATTCACTGAAAAATAGAAATATTACGCCTTCCAGTAAGCCGTAATATCTGGCACCAGCCCATTCACCGGATCGTTTTTTGGAAACGGCAGGGAGGCCATACGCGTCTTCATTTCGGCGGTAGGCGCTTCCCGGCAAATATCAAAACTCTGTCCTGCCGGGTAAGCCCCAACAACCAGAAAATCGTCGCTAGCCGCCAGGCGGCAATGCCCGGTACCGGCAGGCAAAAGCACCACATCACCGGCATTGACCGTGACTTCATGCCCCTCAGGCCCCCCCAGCATCAGGCGCGCCGTGCCGCTGGCAAACCCGAGAACTTCATGCGCCGTGGAGTGGTAATGGTGGTAGTCATAAACGCCGTTACGCCATTGTGGAAACCACTGATTCGCCGCGAAGATGGCCTCCATTTGCGAGGCTATATCGCCCTGCATCACCACATTTCTGTAATGCAGAACCGGCAGCTTTGCATTATTAGGCACCCAGCCGTTGGCCGTAATTATTGTGACTTCAGGTGTTATTCCCGAACTGGCCCAACCGCGGGTTGAGGTGAGCGCTATTCCAGCCCCGGCCGCCAGGACCGATTTAATAAAATCTCTTCTGTCAAATGTGGCCATAACAATATATTTCCGCGTCGTGATGAGAAAAAAAGAAATGCACCAGCGCTGTCGGTGCCTGTGTAGCATAGCCAGAAGGATTTATTTTTTAAGTAGATTATTTAGATAGAACTTATCTATGAGAGAGATACTGATTGAATAATAAAAAGAAAAATAAAACAGAAGGGAAAAAAGTCTTTTTATGAAAAAGCGGCCGAATTATTACGGCCGCCTTATTGGTTTATCAGAACCCGTATTTCACGCCAATCATCGCGGAAGTGTCGTGATAGCCTTTATCGCCAATTTGCTGCGCGACGCCGCCCCACATGTTGAGGTCATGCGAAATCTGCCCCTGCACGCCAAGTTTAAGCTGGCCGATGTTGCGGGCCCCCTCTTCATTGAGCAGCTTATCCCCCATTCTCACGCCAAAGTTTTTGGTGTTATGCAGCCAGTCAGCTTCTACATAAGGCTTGAATTCACGCCCTTTGCCGTCGTCCTCTGTGCGGTGGCCGCGCAGGTATAACCGCACGCCAAGGCGAGACTGCAGGTTACCCTGGCCGCTGTCCTGCACGCGAGTGCCGTTAGCTTCCGTGTGTTCAGCGCTGTGAACGCCCATCCAGGTCAGCTGCGCCTGAGGTTCAAGGTAGACGGCCTGACGCTCGCTTTCGCTAAGCAGCATGTTGTAGCCGCTTTCCAGAGATGCGGTAAAGCCGCGACTCTTGTAATCCTCGTTCGGCAAATCGTCACCGCTGACGCGGTTGTTAAACCAGTTGTACATCACCCAGCCGTCAACATAGATGCCTTCGCGGGAGACAGCATTTTGATACCACGTCCCGTAGGCCCCGACGCTATAGCCGTCCAGCTCTGATTCAGAGCGATAGCCGGTCAAGTTTGAACGTGAGTTGCCCTGCACGTTGCCGTACCCGGCCATCAGGCCAGCGCCCCAGCGGTCGGTCTGATTGCTGGTGCCGTGCAGGAATTCATTCCCCATCTGCGCAACATAGCGATTGGCGCTGGAGCTTATCTGACCTTCTCCGGTGTGGAAGCGGTTCTGCCCCCCTTCCTGACGTAGCCAGAAAGTGCTGCGGGCGATGCCGCGTTCGTCCAGCGGGGCACGGTACTCGGTAGCACCTTCGCGATCGTCTAGCGTCAGGTTGAACAGCGTATTCGCCGCCGTCAGGTTCACCAGATAGCTGCCCGCCTCAGGCCGGTAAACAGGTACCGGATCGGGCTGGGTTGGTGGTGTAGTGGGCACCACAGGGTCAACTGGCGGTATCACAGGATCAACAGGCGGTTCCGGAGGTAGATTACTCATAGAGGTCAAATACCAGTTCTGCCCTTTCTGCACCAGGCTGTAGTCCCATGCTCCGGCAACGATACGCCCGGACTGGGTAAATGCCCCCGCCGCAGAGGTACCGCCCACGGTCACCACTTCTATACCCTGCTGAGTTTCAGCTCCCTGGCCGCCAACGTTGTTGACCGCCAGCACGGTTGAACCAGACGTCGTCCCCTGAATCACCAGTTTGTCAGTGACAGAGGCATCATCCCCCAACACGGTATTCACGTTCAGTTGGCTACCGGTGCCGCCTGCATAGTCGCCGCCAACACTCAGTGTGTTACCGACGATATCGGCACGGCGAGACAGATTCACGATCCCGCTGTTATTCAGGTCGCCATTTACGGTGAAACTGGCGGCGTCGTCGTTACCCTGCAGCGGGCTGCCGACGGTTAAGGTACTGCCGGTTTCCAGCGTGGCCGCACCGATACTGCCTGTACCGGAAAGCAGGGTCGCGCTCTTAGCCGTGACATCACTGACCAGAGATCCCGTCACGTCCAGGCTGCCTTCCGCCAGCGTGGTCGCGCCGGTGTAGGTGCTGCCTCCGGTCATGGTCAGCGCCCCGCTGCCGATCTTGGTCAGATCGCCGCTGCCGGTCACACCCTGGCTGATGGTCGTATTGAACCCCTGGGTATCCAGCGTCCCACCCGCGCTTTCCAGCGTGATGGGGCGATCTAAATCAAAGCTGTTGCTTAATTGCAGAGTACCGCCGTCAAAAGTCAGCAGGCTGGTATCTGATCCCAGCGCACCGTTCTCAGCCACCTGCAGGATGCCGTCATACAAAGTCCAGGGCGTTGCCGCATCCGTGGTGTTGTTCAGCACCCAGGTACTTGCCCCCGTTTTATGGAAGTGTTCGAATCCTTCATACTGAGCACTCGCGCCAATACTGGCGGCATCGAACTGGCTATTGGCGTCACCGCCCAGAATAAGCGTGTCGTCACCGCCTGTAGCCTGCACGATACCCAGCACGTTGTAGCCATCGCGTAGCTCCAGCGAGTTTGTCCCGCCGGTAAACAAAATGGCCTGCGAGCGGTTTTGCCCGGCAAAATCCATCCCACCGCTGATTGTCCCGCTGTTGACGATGGTCATATCGCTGCCGCTGATCCCTACCCCGCCAACGCCGATATCTCCGACACCGATTGTTCCGCCTGCCGTACCGGATTCCCCGCCGTTACCGCCGGAAATAGTACCTGTATTCTCAACGCTGCCGCCGCCAGAGGTAATGCGGATCCCCGCGCCACCTGCGCCACCGGCATCGCCACCGCCGCCGCCGCCCCGGTTACCCGTGCCGCCAAGAATATCGCCGTTATTCACCACCTGGCCGCCCGCGCCAATTAGCACGCCGCTCCCGCCTTCACCGCCGCTGCCGCCGTGGCTTGTATCACCACCGCTGCCGCCACCGGTACCCCCGAGCCCGCCGGTAATGCTGGCGCCAGCGTCGTTGGTCAGTGTGCCGTTCCCTTCAATGGACAAACCGTTCCCGCCTTTTGCGCCAGTACCGCCATCGGATGTCGGGCTGTTGCCGTTTGCCCCCGCACCACCATTGCCGCCTACAAACGAGCCATGGTTAGTCACGTTCCCGGCCCCGACAATGGAGACCGCATCGCCGCCGGCACCGCCTACGCCACCGCCGCCCGCAGAATCATCGCCGCCTTTCCCACCGGTGACGACGCCACTGGCTTCGTTGACAACATCCCCGCCGCCGTTGATTTCAATCCCAATGCCCCCTGCACCGGAGTCACCACCCTGCGAGGTGCTTAAGTTACCGCTACCGCCGCCGCGATTACCGAGCCCGCCGGTGACTTCGCCGAAGTTACTGACGCTGCCGCCGCCTTTAAGCTCGATCCCGGTACCGCCTTTCCCGCCGTCGCCACCGTCGCCACCGCTGAGGTTATCCCCGGTACTGTTGGAGTTACCGCCGCCGCCCGTCCCGGCGTTGCCGCCGATAATATGGCCGCCGCTGTTATTAATGACCTTGCCACTGCCCTCTACGGTGATCCCGCTGCCGCCGTTGCCGCCTGCGGAACCATACCCTACAACACCAGAGCCCTGCCCAGACTCAACCGCCCCGCCGTTACCGCCGTCACCGCCGTCGCCGCCCACAATACGGCCGCTGTTGGTTATCGTACTGGTGCCACTCAGCCAGGCACCGCTCCCGCCTTCGGCCGCCTCACCGCCGCTGCCACCCACGCCGGTCACATCGGCGTTGTTTTTGGTGTCAGCGTTAGCCGCCAGGCCGCCTGTGGCACCGTGCCCACCGGTAATTTCCCCGGTGTTAGTGACGTTCCCACCCTGGGTCAACATCACACCGTCACCGCCTGCGCCGCCTGCTCCACCGCTGCCGCCGTGGAGCGTTTCTCCCGCCGTCGTTTGATCGTTTGCCGTCGCACTCCCGGTGTTGCCGCCGGTACCACCGTCGCCGCCGGTAATGGAACCACTGTTGGTATAGCTGCCCGTGCCGGTGATCAGCGCGCCAGCCCCACCGTCGCCGCCGTCGCCGCCGTTGCCCCCGTTGCCCGCATCAGCCACGTCCGTGGTATTGCTGCCGCCGTTGCCTCCCCGGCCACCGTTTCCGCCTTTGATATCGCCGCTGTTGCTACCGCTGCTGCTGTTCAGCACCGACCCGGCTGAGCCGCCTCCACCGCCGCCGCCGGCAGAACCGCTGCCGTTGGTGGCAGCCCCGTCTGGCTGCTGGCCTGTGCCTCCGGTAGCGGTGCCAGGAGGGAGTGAATTATCCACGCCATCCACGCTTCCTGCGCCGCCATTTTCCCCCTGACTGCTCCCTTGACCACGCTCACCCGAGCCGCCGTCACCTCCGTTGCCGCCGATGCCGGTGGTGGTGTCCATAGTACCGCCGCCGCCGCCCTGCGCACTGTCAGACACGGTAGAAGGCGCGCCTGTCTGGCCGTCAGCAGCGAGCACATATTGCGGAGCGGAGCTTAATAACGCAGCACCGATAGCGGTGGCAATCAAACGTCGCTTACCAGGGTTCTGTAATATATGGGGCATTTCCGTCCTCTTTAACTCTGCGGAGTCGTGTTGATTCGAAATATCAGAAACAGGCGTGCAACAATTTATTTAAAATTGCCTTTGGGTTTTAAAAGACGAGCGAAATAACTTTCAAATGAAAGCTGAGTTCATTTAAAAATCATCATCGTGTTAAAATTATGTAATTACAAAAACACCCAGATGGCGACAAAATTAACCTTTCACGGCTATCTCTTTCAGAGAGAAAATTCATTTCGGTGACTAATTTTAACACTATGAAAATAGCCTTAAGTAAAACTAAATTGTATTACAATTTGACTTGGCGCATGGAATGAATAATAAGAGGAATTTAAAAGAGTGTGACAACCTATAATTCAACACAAAAATAACGATGCAACAAATTGATTTTTATGATTTTAAAATTGAAGGGAACAGATAGGAATGGAATATCCAAAAACAGCAATTTACAGATTAATCCTATTAAAAGATTAGCCTCTATTTTATTTTTGAAAGTAAAAAATTAATTTAGTCATCAAAAAACACCCATGAAAAACCTGTTTTCAGTGCAACAAATAAACCATCAACAAGCTTAAACTGCCCAATAATGCCGATCAGATATTACGTAAATGCGTCGCAACACCCCATTTAACCAAATTTATACATTCCGCCGAAATATTCATGATGCTATAACTGCAGTTTTGATGTCCATATTGTCTGAGATCGTCGGTAATTAAAGCTCCTTTCAATTGCCAGATGGCTATTTCTAATGCATGGCCATGGCTGACAATAATAACGGTATCATTCTGGTGGCGTTCGTTGAGTGTTTTCAGGCAGGAAAACAGGCGGTTATTAACATTATTCAGACTCTCTCCCTGAGCGCTAACCCGCTGCGGATCCCCCGATAGCAGGGCAGCAAATAATTCAGGATGCTGTTTTCGCGCCTCCAACACATTTTTCCCCTGAAGCAGCCCAAAATCGCGTTCTTGTAGACGTTCATCCACGGTTATCTGACTGTGCAATTCACTGGCCAGCACATTAGCCGTGCCCTGCGCACGCAGCGCCGGTGACGAGTAAATATGGGCGACGGATAAATCGGCCAACTCGGCAGCCAGCGCAAAGCTTTGCCGGAGCCCCCTCGCCGTGAGCTGGCTTTCCAGCCTTCCCTGAATAATCCCTTGTTGATTCCCCTCACTTTCGCCATGCCGTACCAGAATTGCCCGCATGCTCTTTCCTTTGTTGAAAATTTAATTTAGCATTTACTAAATTTAGAACTATCTAAAGTAAAAATCATGACGCCTGAACTTTCCCAGCTCCAGTCCAGTGCGGACGAAGCCGCCAAACTGCTAAAAGCCATGAGTAATCCCCGGCGTTTGCTGATCCTCTGCCTGCTGCTCGACTCCCCTGGTACCGGGGCCGGAGAACTTGCTGCCGCCGCAGGATTAAGCCCATCAGCGACCTCCCAACACCTGGCGAAAATGAAAGATGAAGGGCTCATAGAGCACCAGCGTGATGCTCAGCGCGTGCTCTATTTCATCAAAAATAGCGCGGTACGCGAAGTGATCGCCACGCTGAAAACCATTTACTGCCCCTGAGGAATACCATGACAATTTCAGCCATCTTGCCAGAAGAAGCGAAAAAGCTCATTGCCGGCGGTGCCGCGCTGATCGACATCCGCGAGCCGGATGAACATGCCCGCGAAAACATTGCCGAAGCGCATCTGATGCCGCTTTCCGCCATTGAAAACGGCGCCAGGCTGGGGCCACTCGATCCCCACGATGTGGTGATTTTCCACTGCCAGTCTGGAATGCGTTCTTCTCAGCATGCCCAAAAGCTGGCGGCGCTTGCCGAACCGGCCCAGGTCATGCTGCTGGCCGGTGGCCTCGAAGCGTGGAAAAAAGGCGGACAGGAGGTTCTGGCAGATAAAAGCCAGCCTCTGCCAATCATGCGGCAGGTACAAATTGTCGCGGGGACGTTAATCCTGCTTGGGGTCGTGCTCGGGTACAGCGTGAATAGCGGATTTTTCCTGCTTTCCGGCTTTGTTGGCGCGGGTTTATTGTTCGCAGGTATCAGCGGCTTTTGCGGTATGGCACGTCTGCTGGCCTGGCTGCCGTGGAACCGGCGCTAACGTATCTTGCTTTATCCGCCTCGATTTCTGATCTATGGTTATCAGGCGGCAAAACCGCATTAAATTCCCTTAGCATTCAGAGGTTTTTCTATGTTTAAACCAGGTGATGTGGTTCAGCCCAAACAGGGTGGCCCTAAGCTACAGGTGGTTGAGGTTCAGGGAGAGGATTTGATTTGCGTCCCGGCCGCGACCTTAGGTGCGGAACAACTGACGCTGAAGGCAGATTCGGTTTCGCTGTACCAGGAAGAAGGCGATTTCGGCGTTTGCTAAGCAACAAAAAACGGCGTGAGGTTAATCACGCCGTTTTTCTCAATAAAAGTGCCCCTATCCTTGTCGTCGCCATTCATAAACAACCGGGCACGGCGGCAATCCAGGCCAGCAATCAATAGCCCTTCTCATAACCCGCAAAGAAACATCGAACCACAACGTCCGCGTTGACCTCTTTCAGAAAGTCAGCCACCGACTCTTTATCCAGCTGATAGCGACGGGTTAGCACCCCGGCTTCCCAGGCTGCACGCTGGCGATCGCCGGTCTGCTCGGCCATATGATGAGTAAAGCCCAGCACAAAGCCGCGTTTGTAATCCGCACAAAAACGCTCCACGTTAACCGCACTGTCGGCCTGTCGGGCTTTCATTCCGGCCATCAGACCCTTACCAAAATGGTTATCCATCAGCGGCTCCTCATCACTCGCTATATAAACAATTATATAACGATTCTAAGCGGGATGGGTATCCCTAAAACCCAGGGTTTTTGTGGGATTCCGTGCTTTAAGGCGCAGCCAAACCATCTTGTTGATAATCAATAAGAAATTAAAATCAGAACCACAAAATCAGGAAATGCCAGCGGCAAAGTGTGTTTCAACGCACTTTATCGACAAAAAACCTATAAATAAAAATTTATAGCTAATTGATGAAAGCATTGCAGTGACATACTCTACTCACAAGAAATTATGTGTTTTATAACGCTGCATAAAAGCCAAAAATACAGCTCAAAAGACTACTTTTAAACCGGAGTCAACATTATGTTTTCCCCTGAGTCACGCTTACGCCATGCCGCCGCAGATATTTTTGCAATGGTAGTGTATTGCTCGGTAGTGAACATGATGATTGAGATCTTCCTCTCAGGCATGACCTTCGAGCAATCGCTCTCTTCCCGCCTGGTCGCCGTGCCGGTCAATATTATTATCGCCTGGCCCTATGGCTTCTACCGCGATGCCTTTATGCGTACCGCGCGCCGCCTGACCCCGGCGAGCTGGGCAAAAAACCTGGCTGACGTGCTGGCTTATGTGACTTTCCAGTCCCCGGTTTACGTGCTGATTTTATGGAGCGTGGGCGCTGACTGGCACCAGATTGTAGCTGCCGTGACCTCGAACCTGCTGGTGTCGATGATGATGGGTGCCGCTTACGGCTACTTCCTGGATTTCTGCCGCCGCCTGTTTCGCGTCAGCGGCCAGATGGGCGTGAAAGCGGGCGCCTGAGTCCCGACATGCAAGGCCGACTGGCCAGAAGCCAGTCGTTCACTTATTCAGACTCGCCAAATAACCCTGTCAGATATCTTTCCAGCGCAATACGGGAACTGAAACCGTGTGGAATACCGTAGTGCTCGTGCGTTTCGCCGGCAAGATAGAGCGGGAACTGCTGGTAGTGATCGCAGGTTTTCATCTCTGAAGCCGGTTCTGCCAGCGACTGGCTGCGCTCTCTCAGAGTAGGGTGAATTATCAGGGCGGTGCGCCCCATGCGCGCTTCGCGGTTAACATACACGTAATTATCACCACGACGGTAGCCGTAGGTTTTTGCCGTTACCACATCCATGGTAAAACCCGATTTCTCAAGCACTCGGGCCACCTCATCCGGTCGTAAATACATAGATTTTCCTCGTCATCATTTACTGCATCGCAACCATACAATAAGCAGCATTGACAACGCTTTCGGAATTGTCCAGAAAGGCCAGCAAAGGCTTTGCGCCGTCCCATAACTAAAATCCATGGTCTACACTTAGCGTTACATCTTAGAAAGGGAGACAATAATGGCTAGCCGAGCAAACAAAAATAACGTTGACGATCAGGTAGACGAAATAAATAACGATGTCAGCCAGCTGGCGGATACGCTGGAAGATGTACTGAAGTCCTTCGGGAGCGATGCAAAAGACGAAGTTGACGCCGCTCGCAAAAAAGCTGAAGCACTTCTGAAAGAGACCCGCGCACGGATTAACGGCAATCAGGGGCGTGTGAAGCAAGCCGCATGCGATGCCGTTGGCTGCGCAGATTCCTATGTCCGCGACAAACCCTGGCAGAGCGTGGGGATTGGCGCGGCGGTAGGTATTGTCCTTGGGGCATTGCTGGTGTCACGCCGCTAACCCCAGGCGTTTAACAGTCGATAAATGAGACTAAATGCGCGTTGTAACCCCGGCCCCTTTCGCCGGGGTTTTTACTTTATGGCCAGCCGAAGTTGAAGCGCATAGCGCTGGGCCATTTCATACGAGCTGATATTGGTAAAACTCAGCAGTAAACCGCCAGGCCCAGGATGTTCAATTCGCCATCGGCTAAGCGCCTGAACCGCAAGCCCTGCGGCTCTGGCTTTATCCGCCACGATTTTGTCATTCCCTTCGACGCCAATTACCATCTGAATGCCGCCTGCCTGAGGCACAACAACGAAGCCCTGCTCGCTCAGCGCCCGCTCAAGCCACAGCCGACGTTCGGCATAGCGCTGACGCATTTTTTTTAAGTGCCGCCAGAAATGCCCTTCCCGCAGAAAGTCGGCGATAGCCTGCTGAATGAGAATTGGCGCGGTGCAGGGTTGCCTGCGAGCCTGACGCTGAAAATCTTCTACCGCGTGGGAAGGCACCACCAGCCATGCAACACGCAGGGCCGGAAACATCGACTTACTGAAAGTCCCCGCGTAGATAACCCGCTGCGGGCTGTCCAGACTTTTTAGCGGCGGCAAAGGCTTGCCCTGGTAGCGAAACTCGCTGTCGTAATCATCTTCAATGATCCAGCTTTGTTCCCGACTGGCCCATTCCAGCAGCCCATGCCGCCGTGAAAGAGAGAGCGCCACGCCTGACGGACTTTGATGCGCAGGCGTCAAAAGTGCAAAGCGGGCATCGGGAAAACGACTCACGCCGTAATCAACCTGCATGCCCTCATCGTCCACGGGGATCGCCCGGATCGCCATCCCGGCTTTTGCAAAATCAGGCCGAACAAAGAGGTAGCCGGGATCTTCCAGCCAGATGCCATCTCCGGGCCGCGCAAGCGTAGAGAGTATCAGGGCAATACCAGCCTGGAAGCCGGAAGTAATAAAGATCTGTTCCGGCTGGCAGTCAATGCTGCGGGAGAAGCGCAGATAATCCACAATCGCCTGCTTCAATGAGGCCTCCCCGCTGGGTTCCGGCAGCATCAGGTCAAAACGAGTTTGCTGGCGCAAACGCCGCCCCATCAGCCGGGCCCAAATCGCGCGAGGGAAGAGATCCAGCGCGGGAAGGCCCATCTGAAAAGGTCTGGGCGCACCCTGTGGGTGAGCAGCTGAAACGTTTTGACCACCGGGATCGTGCTTCACAGACGGGCTCACAAAAGTGCCCGCCTGCCCACGTCGCTCCAGCCAGCCCTGAGCCACCAGGTCGCCATAAGCGTTCTCAACCGTGGCTCTGGCAACCCCCAGCTCCAGCGCCAGCGTCCGGCTGGACGGCAGGCGGCTCCCCGCCGCCAGTTCACCGCTGTTTATCGCCTGCTTTAGCTGACGGGCGATTTGCTGGTAGCGGGGCTGAGCGGGATGAGAGGCCACGGTCAGCGGCGCGAATTTTGGTTTCATGGTCTGGTTTCTTAGTTAATTTATGGCTCTCTTTGATAGTCCATCATAGTGATAAATTGCCCTCACACCAATATGAGGAGCCACACCATGATCGAATTACGTCAGCCTTACTATGAGCTTTCCCCCAACGTGATCAAACCGATGCGGCAGGCGCTGCAGGGGCTGGAAAATGGCCCATTGAGCAACGAGCTGATCGAGCTTGTTTTCCTGCGTGTGTCGCAGATTAACGGCTGCGCTTATTGTCTCGAAATGCATGCCAAAGCGCTGCGTAAATCCGGCGTTGATCAGGTGAAGCTGGATTCACTGGCGGGCTGGAAAGTCAGCCACCAGTTCACGGAGAAAGAGCGTGCGGCGCTGGCGTGGGCAGAAGCGCTCACCCTGATTGCCGACAGCAATGCCGAAGATGATGTGTACCAGCCGCTGCTGCAGTTTTTCAGCGCCGAGGAGATTGTTGATTTGACGCTGGCGGCCAGCATGATGAATGCGTTTAACCGCGTCGCGATTGGGATGCGGCAGTAAGAGATTTTTGTGTCTTTGAGACACAAACACGTTCTATATGGCCTGCTCAGGCTTAAATCGCAGCGTCGCTTCTGGTTTTTTACCCTCACCCTAACCCTCTCCCTGAAAGGGAGAGGGAATAAACAATGTTTCACGCAGCTTTTGTTTTCTCCCTCGCCCCCTTGGGGAGAGGGCCGGGGTGAGGGGGCTATCAGCGGCATGGCGTAATCTCTTTGACATGTCCACCATGTGATCCTGACTAACTAGTGAACGGAATCTCAACCGATCTTTCACAGATAAAGGTACCTAGTGCCGAAGAAGTCTCCCCTTCCCCTACACTTTTCAACCCCCTACAAAAAATCACAAAAACACCATATCTTGCGTGGTTGCAAATTTTAAAATCAACATCTAGTATTTCTTTCAGTAAGAACACACCACCCGCAGTCCACTTTATGCGGCGTTCCATTATTCTAAAGGGAAATACGAATCATGCGCATTACTATTTACACTAAAGATGATTGTGTTCAGTGCCATGCTACAAAACGGGCGATGGAGAGCCGGGGTTTTGCCTTCGAAATGATTAATCTCGATCAGTGTCCAGAGGCGGCTGACGACCTGAGAGCCCAAGGCTTCCGCCAGCTGCCGGTGGTGGTAACAGAAGCCGAAAGCTGGAGTGGTTTTCGCCCGGATATGATCAATCGCCTGTGCGTTGCCGCCAGCGTATGAGCACCCTCGTCTACTTCTCCAGCGAGTCGGAAAACACCCTGCGTTTTATCGAACGCCTGGGGCTACCCGCCTTACGCATTCCCCTGGAGGTAAAAGCGCGCCTGGAAGTGACGGAACCCTACATTTTAATCGTGCCCAGCTATGGCGGCGGCGGCATTGCCGGGGCGGTACCGCCGCAGGTGATCCGCTTCCTGAACAACCCGAAAAATCGCGCGCTGATCCGCGGCGTGATCGCCAGCGGCAACCGCAGTTTTGGCGAAGGGTTTTGCCGGGCCGGAGACGTCATTTCACAAAAGTGCCAGGTGCCTTATCTCTACCGTTTTGAGCTACTGGGCACCCCGCAAGACATCGACAACGTGCGTAAGGGAGTAAGCGAATTTTGGCAACGACAGAAGCAGTCCGTTTAGCGACGGAAAGCGTGGACTACCACGCCCTCAACGCCATGCTCAACCTCTATGACAAAGAGGGAAACATCCAGTTTGATAAAGACAAACAGGCCGTAGAAAGCTTCTTCGCGCAGCACGTCTTACCGAACACCGTCAGCTTCCCGAGCCTGCAGGCTAAGCTGGACTACCTGGTGGCAGAACACTATTACGACGATGCCGTGCTAACCCGCTATTCACGCCCGTTTATCCTCGACCTGTTCGACAGAGCCCACGGCAGCGGCTTTCAGTTTCAGACCTTTTTAGGGGCCTGGAAGTACTACACCAGCTATACCCTGAAAACCTGGGACGGAAAGCAATATCTGGAACATTTCCCGGACCGCGTTTGCATGGTGGCGCTGACCCTGGCGCAGGGAGATGAGTCGCTTGCCACACGCCTGATGGAAGAGATGCTCAGCGGCCGTTTCCAGCCCGCCACGCCAACGTTCCTCAACTGCGGCAAGAAGCAGCGGGGCGAGCTGGTTTCCTGCTTCCTGCTGCGGATTGAGGACAATATGGAGTCGATTGGCCGCGCGGTTAACTCGGCGCTTCAGCTGTCCAAACGCGGCGGTGGCGTCGCCTTCCTGCTTTCCAACCTGCGTGAAGCCGGGGCGCCCATCAAACGCATTGAGAACCAGTCTTCAGGGGTGATCCCGGTAATGAAGATGCTGGAAGACGCTTTTTCCTACGCCAACCAGCTTGGCGCACGCCAGGGCGCGGGGGCGGTTTACCTTAACGCGCACCACCCGGATATCCTGCGCTTCCTCGATACCAAGCGGGAAAATGCCGACGAGAAGATCCGCATTAAAACGCTGTCGCTCGGGGTAACTATCCCGGACATTACCTTCCAGCTCGCCAAAACCAATCAGCAGATGGCGCTGTTTTCGCCTTACGATGTGGAGAGAATCTACGGCAAGCCGTTTGGCGACATCAGCGTCAACGATCTTTATCAGCAAATGGTGGATGACGATCGCATTCGCAAAAGCTGGATCAACGCCCGCGACTTCTTCCAGACGCTGGCGGAGATCCAGTTTGAGTCCGGCTACCCGTACATCATGTTTGAAGACACGGTTAACCGCGTCAACCCGATTGCCGGGCGCATTAACATGAGCAATCTCTGCTCGGAAATTTTGCAGGTAAACAGCGCCTCGACCTACGATGAAAACCTGGATTACGCGCAGACGGGCAAAGACATTTCCTGCAACCTTGGCTCGCTGAACATCGCCCATACCATGGATTCTGCAGATTTTGGCCGCACCGTGGAGACCGCCATTCGCGGCCTGACGGCGGTGTCTGATATGAGCCATATTCGCTCAGTGCCATCGGTCGAAGCCGGAAATGCCGCCTCCCACGCCATTGGCCTCGGGCAAATGAACCTGCACGGCTACCTGGCGCGCGAGGGCATTGCCTACGGCTCAGCGGAAGGCCTGGATTTCACCAATATCTATTTCTACACCATCACCTGGCACGCGCTTCGCGCTTCCAATGCTTTAGCCCGTGAACGGCAGCAGCGTTTTGCCGGTTTTGAGCAATCCCGCTACGCCAGCGGCGAATACTTCCGCCAGTACCTCGAGCAAACATGGGAGCCAAAAACGGAGAAAGTCCGGGGGCTGTTTGCCAAAGCGGGGATTGCGATTCCAACCCGCGAACAGTGGCAACAGCTATGCGACGATGTACGCGAACACGGCCTGTATAACCAAAATTTGCAAGCTATCCCACCGACGGGATCGATCTCTTACATCAATCACGCGACTTCGAGCATTCACCCGATTGTCTCCCGGATTGAGATTCGCAAAGAGGGCAAAACCGGGCGTGTGTACTACCCTGCCCCGTTCATGACCAACGACAATCTTGAGTTTTACCAGGACGCCTACGACATCGGCCCGGAAAAGATCATCGACACCTACGCCGAGGCCACCCGACACGTTGACCAGGGGCTTTCGCTGACGCTGTTCTTCCGCGATACCGCCACCACCCGCGACATTAATAAAGCGCAGATTTATGCCTGGAAGAAAGGCATTAAAACGCTCTACTACATTCGTCTGCGGCAGCTGGCGCTGGAAGGCACCGAGGTGCAGGGCTGCGTGTCCTGCGCGCTATAACGCGAAAGCACAAGGAAAGAAAATGACGCAACTGACGCGCGTAAGCGCCATCAACTGGAACAAAATCGAGGACGATAAAGACCTCGAGGTCTGGAACCGCCTGACCAGTAACTTCTGGCTGCCGGAGAAGGTGCCGCTCTCTAATGACATTCCGGCCTGGCAATCGCTCAGCGAGCAGGAGCAGCAGCTCGTTATCCGCGTGTTTACCGGGCTGACGCTGCTGGACACGATTCAGAATACCGTGGGCGCCCCGGCGCTGATGGCCGATTCGCTGACGCCACACGAAGAGGCAGTGATGTCGAATATCAGCTTTATGGAAGCGGTACACGCCCGTTCCTACAGCTCGATATTTTCCACGCTCTGCCAGACCAAAGACGTGGACGCCGCCTACGACTGGAGCGAGCAGAACGAAGCCTTGCAGCGTAAAGCCTCGATTATTCTGGGCCATTATCGGGACAACGACCCGTTGAAGAAGAAAATTGCCAGCGTGTTCCTTGAGTCCTTCCTGTTTTACTCTGGCTTCTGGCTGCCGATGTATTACTCCAGCCGCGGCAAGCTCACCAACACCGCCGATCTCATCCGGCTGATCATCCGCGACGAGGCGGTGCACGGCTATTACATCGGCTACAAGTACCAGAAAGCGCTGGTGCAGCAGAGCCCCGAACGCCAGACCGAGCTGCAAAACTTTGCCCTCGATCTGCTGATGGATCTCTACGATAACGAGCTGGCGTACAGCGAAACGCTTTACCGTGAACTGGGCTGGGAAGACGAGGTGAAGGCGTTTCTGAGCTACAACGCCAATAAAGCACTGATGAACCTGGGCTACCAGGCGCTGTTTCCGGCGGAGATGGCGGACGTTAACCCGGCCATTCTCGCCGCGCTGTCTCCCAATGCCGACGAGAACCACGATTTCTTCTCCGGCTCAGGCTCCTCCTACGTGATGGGCAAGGCGGTGGAAACCGAGGACGAGGACTGGGATTTCTAGTAATCTGGCCGCTGAGCATTTTGCGAGGTGGCCTATGTCGTTATTTCGTTGTTCTGTTTTGGCGCTGCTTTGCGGCTGCGCACCGTTAGCCTTTGGCGCCCCGCTGCTGCTGGACACGGCACAGCTGGCGCACAGTAAGCAAGAGATTAGCCAGCAAAATCCCGATCTCATGCCCGCCTGGCAAGCCCTCAAGCATAAAGCCGACCAGGCGCTGATTCATCCGCTCTACAGCATCACCCAAAAAAGCCCCGGTGCGCCGGCAGGCGATCCCCACGACTATTACAGCTTTTCTGACTACTGGTGGCCCGATCCTAAAAGCCCCGATGGCCTGCCGTGGGTGCGAAAAGATGGCCAGATCAACCCCGCCGCCGTCGGCAAACAAAGTGACAAAGCCCGCCTGAACAGCATGACGGATGACGTATGGAATCTGGCGCTGGCCTGGCAACTTTCCGGCAAAGATGCCTACGCGGATAAAGCCCGCCAGCAGCTGGTGAACTGGTTTATCACGCCGGAAACCCGTATGACGCCGAATCTAGCTCACGCCCAAACCATTCCCGGGCGAAAAGGCGTGCGCGGCACTGGTATTCTCGATGGACGCGGCTTTGTGCGGCTGATCGACGCCATTGAACTGCTGCACGACGGCGGCAAACTGGACGATAAAACCTGGCGCTCGCTGAGGCAGTGGTATCGGGATTATTATCAATGGCTGACCACCAGCGAAAACGGCCAAAAAGAGGCTGCGGCTGAAAATAACCACGGCACCTGGTACGACGTTCAGGCCGCCGCGATTGCCCTGTGGCTGGGGGATAAGGACGCGGCCAAACAGCGTTTGATTTCTGCCACCCAGCGCATTCCGGTGCAGTTTGACGCCAAAGGCGTGCCGGTGACCGAAATTGAGCGCACCAGATCCTGGCATTACAGCAACTTTATTCTGGATGCCTGGAACCCGTTAGGGCTGTTGGGTGAAAAAGTTGGGGTCAATGTCTGGCAGGCCAAAAGTGGTGAACACAGCCTGGAAAATGGCTACCTGTATATCGCCCAGTTTGTCGATAGCCAAACCCCGTGGCCCTGGCCCAATATAGAGCCCTTCAAGCCTGATGAAGCCCTGGAGAATATTGTTACCGCCGCACATGCCTGGCGGGAAAATAATACATTTACAGATAAAGCCAAATGGCTGCTGAACCGGAATAAAACTGCCGTTATTAATTTAATTTCTCAGCCGTAATACACCTGTCATTTCAGCCTGAATCACTCAGATTCAGGCCGAATATTCACCTCGTTGACAAAAAATATTCCACCACATTTATTCCCTCTCAGCCCAGAGCTCATGGGAAATTTCACCCACATTCATCGCGCGGATATTTTGATATCACAGAATCGAGGGTTGCCTCAGATTCTTAGTATGTTAGGGTATATACCGGTCAATATTTCCATCAGGAATCATCTATAAATAAATCAAATACAGGAAGCCGTTTATTGCATGGCAATTAAATTAGAAGTAAAAAATTTATATAAAGTATTTGGCGAGCATCCGCAGCGCGCATTCAAATACATTGAGAAGGGCATTTCCAAGAGTGAATTACTGGAAAAAACGGGTCTGTCGCTTGGCGTAAAAGACGCCAGTCTGGCCATTGAAGAAGGCGAGATTTTTGTCATCATGGGGTTGTCCGGCTCAGGAAAATCCACCATGGTTCGCCTTCTCAATCGCCTGATTGAACCCACCCGTGGACAGGTGCTGATTGACGGCATTGATATTGCCAAAATATCAGACTCAGAACTCCGCGAGGTGCGCAAAAAAAAGATCGCAATGGTCTTCCAGTCCTTTGCTTTAATGCCGCATATGACGGTATTAAATAATGCCGCTTTCGGTATGGAACTTGCGGGAATTTCGGTCAAAGAACGGCATGAAAAAGCGCTGGATGCGCTGCGTCAGGTCGGGCTTGAGAATTATGCCCATGCTTACCCCGATGAATTGTCCGGCGGAATGCGTCAGCGCGTAGGTTTAGCCCGTGCGCTGGCCATTAATCCAGACATATTACTTATGGATGAAGCCTTCTCCGCGCTCGACCCTTTAATTCGAACCGAAATGCAGGACGAATTAATTAAGCTGCAGGCAAAACATCAGCGCACCATCGTGTTTATTTCCCACGATCTCGACGAAGCCATGCGTATTGGCGATCGCATTGCCATTATGCAGGGCGGTGAAGTGGTGCAGGTCGGCACGCCGGATGAAATCCTTAACAATCCGGCGAACGATTACGTGCGCACCTTCTTCCGCGGCGTGGACATCAGCCAGGTCTTTAGCGCCAAAGATATCGCCCGCCGTAGTCCGGCTGGGTTACTGCGTAAAACCAGCGGTTTTGGCCCTCGTTCGGCGTTGAAACTGCTGCAGGATGACGACCGCGAATATGGATATGTCATTGAGCGCGGACAAAAATTCCTTGGCATCGTCTCCACCGATTCGCTAAAAGCGGCGCTGGCGGCGGGCGAAGGTCTGGACCATGCGTTCCTGGCTTCCCCGGAGGCGGTTTCCGCCGAAACCTCGCTGAGCGATCTGCTCTCTCATGTCGGCCAGGCTCCGTGCGCGGTGCCGGTGGTCAGTGAAGAGGGGCAGTACGTGGGCATCATCTCAAAAGGGGTGCTGCTGCAGGCATTAGATCGTGAGGGGGCAAGTCAATGAGTGACGCAAATAATCCGTGGGATACCGGCAGCGCGGCAACAGACGCCGCAACCAGTCAGGCAGCAGGGTCTGCAGACGCATGGGGCGCTCCGGCGTCGGATGCGGCCACCAGCGGAGGCGCTGACTGGCTGAATTCAGCCCCGGCAGCCGCGCCTGAGCATTTCAATATTCTGGATCCGTTCCACAAAACGCTGATCCCTCTCGACAGCTGGGTGACGGAGGGGATCGACTGGGTGGTGACCCATTTCCGCCCGGTGTTCCAGGGCATTCGCGTGCCGGTGGATTATATTCTCAGCGGCTTCCAGCAGCTGCTTTTGGGGATGCCCGCCCCGGTCGCGATTATCGTCTTTGCGCTGATTGCCTGGCAGATGTCCAGCCTCGGCATGGGCGTCGCCACGCTGATCTCGCTGGTCGCCATTGGGGCGATTGGTGCCTGGTCGCAGGCGATGGTCACCCTGGCGCTGGTGCTGACGGCCCTGCTGTTTTGTATGGTGCTCGGTCTGCCTCTCGGGATTTGGCTGGCGCGCAGCGAACGTGCGGCGAAAATCGTTCGCCCATTGCTCGATGCCATGCAGACCACCCCGGCGTTTGTTTACCTGGTGCCTATCGTGATGCTGTTCGGCATCGGCAACGTGCCTGGCGTGGTGGTGACGATAATCTTTGCCCTGCCGCCTATCGTACGCCTGACTATCCTGGGCATTAAGCAGGTGCCGGAAGATTTGGTTGAAGCGGCGCGTTCATTCGGTGCCAGCCCGCGCCAGATGTTGTTCAAAGTGCAGCTCCCGCTGGCGACGCCAACCATTATGGCCGGCGTTAACCAGACGCTGATGCTGGCGCTGTCGATGGTGGTTATCGCGTCGATGATCGCCGTGGGCGGACTCGGCCAGATGGTGCTGCGCGGCATTGGCCGCCTCGATATGGGTCTGGCTACGGTCGGTGGCGTGGGGATCGTGATCCTCGCCATTATTCTCGACCGCCTGACTCAGTCCATTGGGCGCGACTCCCGCTCCCGTGGCAACCGCCGCTGGTATACCACCGGCCCGCTGGGTCTTGTGACCCGTCCCTTCATGAAATAAGCCTGGCGGCGGCTTCGGCCGCCCCTCGCGCCATCACCATTAAAAAGGAATAACGATGCGACACAACGCTATTTTAGCCACAGCTCTTGCGACACTCGTTACCACCAGCGCTTTTGCCGCGGACCTGCCGGGCAAAGGCATTACCGTTCAACCGGTACAGAGCACCATAGCCGAAGAAACCTTCCAGACGCTGCTGGTTAGCCGCGCGCTGGAGAAAATGGGCTACACCGTGAACAAGCCAAGTGAAGTCGACTATAACGTCGGCTACACCTCCATCGCTTCCGGCGACGCCACCTTCACCGCCGTTAACTGGCAGCCGCTGCATGATGATATGTACTCCGCGGCGGGCGGGAGCAAGAAATTCTACCGGGAAGGGACCTTCGTGACCGGCGCGGCTCAGGGCTACCTTATCGATAAAAAAACCGCCGACCAGTACCACATCACCAATATCGAGCAGCTTAAAGATCCGAAAATCGCCAAACTGTTCGACAGCAACGGCGATGGCAAAGCTGACATGATGGGCTGTACGCCAGGCTGGGGCTGCGAGGCGGTGATTAATCACCAGAATGAAGCCTATAAGCTGGCGAACACCGTGACCGTGAATCACGGCAACTACTCGGCGATGATGGCCGACACTATCGCGCGCTTCAAAGAAGGTAAGCCGGTGCTGTATTACACCTGGACGCCGTACTGGGTGAGCGATGTGCTGAAGCCGGGCAAAGACGTGGTATGGCTGCAGGTGCCGTTCTCTTCCCTGCCGGGCGAGCAGAAAGATATTGATACTAAACTGCCTAACGGGGCGAACTACGGCTTCCCGGTGAACACCATGCACATTGTGGCCAACAAGGCCTGGGCCGAGAAAAACCCACAGGCGGCGAAGCTGTTTGCCATCATGAAATTGCCGCTGGCGGATATCAATGCCCAGAATGCGATGATGCATAACGGTAAGTCTTCTGAGGCCGACATTAACGGCCACGTCGACGGCTGGATTAAGGCGCACCAGGCGCAGTTTGACGGCTGGGTGAAAGAGGCATTAGCGGCGAAATAAACAGCCCCTCACCCTAACCCTCTCCCCAAAGGGGAGAGGGAATAAACCGGCACACATATTTGCCTTCCTCCTTCTTTTCCCCTCTCCCTCTCAGGGAGAGGGCCGGGGTGAGGGTCAATAACCGCACGATCCGACACCCACCTTCGCTTCTGCTGTCATCATTTTTCGCTATTATTCAGACCTCTCTTTGGCAAGTTGAAGATAATAATGAAAAACAACACTCACGAACTCAGCCCGGCGCTGATCGTCCTGATGTCCGTCGCGACCGGCCTCGCGGTTGCCAGCAACTACTACGCGCAGCCGCTGCTCGATACCATCGCAAACGCCTTTTCGCTCTCGGTGAATCAGGCCGGTTTTATCGTTACCACTGCCCAGCTCGGCTATGCCGCAGGCCTGTTACTGCTGGTGCCGCTTGGCGACATGTTCGAGCGCCGGGGGCTGATCGTCTTTATGACGCTGCTGGCGGCAGGTGGGATGCTGATCACCGCCACCAGCCAGTCCCTGTGGATGATGATTCTGGGTACCGCGCTGACCGGGCTTTTCTCCGTGGTGGCGCAGATTCTTGTGCCGTTTGCCGCGACGCTCGCGGCACCGGAAAAGCGCGGGAAAGTGGTCGGGACTATCATGAGCGGGCTGCTGCTTGGGATCCTGCTGGCACGTACCGTGGCCGGTTTGTTGGCAAGCCTTGGCGGCTGGCGCACCGTTTATTGGGTTGCCAGCGTGTTGATGGCGCTGATGGCGCTGGCCCTGTGGCGCGGACTGCCGCAGGTGAAGCAGGACAGCCACCTCAACTACCCGCAGCTGCTGACCTCTATCTTCAGCCTGTTTATTAAAAATAGCCTGCTGCGCACCCGCGCCCTGCTGGGCTGCCTGACCTTTGCCAACTTCAGCATTCTCTGGACGTCGATGGCGTTCCTGCTGGCTTCCCCGCCGTTTAACTATTCCGAAGGGGTCATCGGTCTGTTCGGCCTTGCGGGAGCTGCTGGCGCACTCGGCGCTCGCCCCGCTGGCGGGCTGGTTGATAAAGGCAAAGGGCACCACACCACCACTATTGGCCTGCTGCTGCTGTTACTTTCCTGGGCAGCGATCGCTTTTGGTCAGTTCTCTGCCATCGCCCTGATTGTGGGTATTCTGGTGCTGGATCTCACCGTCCAGGGTGTCCACATCACCAACCAGAGCCTGATCTATCGCATGATGCCGGAAGCCCGTAACCGACTGACCGCCGGGTACATGACCAGCTACTTCATTGGCGGCGCGGCGGGGTCTCTAATTTCAGCGAGCGCTTACCAACATGCTGGCTGGAACGGGGTGTGTATTGCTGGCGCCAGCGTCGCCCTACTAAATTTGGTAGTGTGGTGGCGCGGATACCAGCGGCAGGCCGATTAGCGCGATATCGTCGCTTCCCGTAAGGGAAATTGAAGATGTAATGGCGGGGACAGTCTGTTAAGGTTGTCCCCGTTTACTAATTCGAGTGACATTAACGCAGGTTATTTATTAACACCCTATATGGATAGACCCGCAACTGTTTCAGCCGACAACCGCCACGGGGCGGAATTGTTCTTCAGTCTGAAAGCAGCGTTTCCATTGCCATTTCTCCTGTCCTCAAGGCACAAAGCCTCCGGCTTCGCTGCCGTTAAACGCCGTTATACCACTCGAAACCCATTTTCTCTCCCCACGCTGCTTAGCGCTCTGGGCTACGGCTTAGCGTGGTTTACGCCGATGGTGGCAACAACCAAACGTATATAAACGTATACAAACGCATATAAACGTATAAATAATGCATTTACTTTATTTGTCACCATCGTTACTATATCGGCTGCAACTAATGAGGTTATGCCAAAATGGATAGTTCGTTCACGCCCATAGAACAAATGCTGAAGTTCCGCGCCAAACGTTATCAGGAGTTCCCGTACCAGGAAGTTCTGTTGACGCGTCTTTGTATGCACATGCAGGGTAAACTGCTGGAAAACCGCAATAAGATGCTGAAGGCGCAGGGGATCAACGAGACCTTATTCATGGCACTCATTACCCTTGAGTCCCAGGAAAACCATAGCATCCAGCCTTCTGAACTGAGCTGCGCGCTGGGTTCATCCCGCACTAACGCCACGCGTATTGCCGATGAGCTGGAAAAACGCGGCTGGATTGAGCGCCGTGAAAGCGACAACGACCGCCGCTGCCTGCATCTGCATTTGACCGAAAAAGGTCACGAATTCCTGCGTCAGGTACTGCCACCGCAGCATAACTGCCTGCATCAACTGTGGTCCGCTCTGGATGCTGACGAAAAAACACAGCTGGAAACAATCACCCGTAAGCTGCTCAACCGCCTCGACCAGATGGAAGAGGACAAAGTGATCCTTGAAGCTCTGAGCTAAGCTTTCACCGTCTGTACGTCTGACAACAATCCGATTTCAAAACTACTTTCAGGCCAGCAATCTCCTTGCTGGCCTGTCAGGTCTAACAGGTCGGCTCAGCTGACCGGAAATAATAATAACCAGGTGGAGATTAGCATGAGCGCAAATGCGGAGACTCAAGCCCCGCAGCAACCGGCTAACAAGAAGGGGAAGCGTAAAAGCGCCCTGATCTTGTTGACCTTGCTCTTTGTCATTATTGCTGTGGCATATGGAATCTATTGGTTTTTGGTGCTGCGTCACTATGAAGAGACCGATGATGCTTATGTGGCAGGAAATCAGGTGCAGATCATGGCCCAGGTTTCCGGTAGCGTCACCAAAGTCTGGGCGGACAATACCGATTATGTGAAACAGGGTGACGTGCTGGTCAGCCTCGACCGCGCCGACGCAGAACAGGCGTTCGAGAAGGCCAAAACCCAACTGGCCTCCAGCGTGCGGCAGACTCGCCAGCTGATGATCAACAGCAAGCAGTATCAGGCCAATATCGAACTGCAGAAAACGGCTCTGGCACAGGCGCAAAGCGACCTGAACCGCCGTATTCCGCTGGGCAGTGCCAATCTGATTGGCCGCGAAGAACTGCAGCACGCCCGTGATGCGGTCACCAGCGCTCAGGCTCAGTTGGATGTGGCCGTGCAGCAATACAACGCCAACCAGGCCATGATTCTCGGTACCAAACTGGAAGAGCAGCCTGCGGTTCAACAGGCGGCGACCGAAGTGCGTAACAGCTGGATGGCGCTGCAGCGCACCACTATCGTTAGCCCAATGACCGGCTATGTTTCCCGCCGTGCCGTGCAGGTTGGCGCCCAAATTAGCCCGTCCACGGCGCTGATGGCTATCGTGCCTGCAAGCGGTATGTGGGTTGACGCTAACTTTAAAGAAACTCAGCTGGCGCATATGCGCATTGGCCAGACAGCCACCATCGTCAGCGATATCTACGGTGATGACGTGAAGTACACCGGGAAAGTTGTCGGCCTGGATATGGGCACCGGCAGCGCCTTCTCGCTGCTGCCAGCGCAGAACGCCACCGGGAACTGGATCAAAGTGGTTCAGCGCCTGCCGGTTCGTATCGAGCTGGATGCCAAACAGGTTGAACAACATCCGCTGCGTATCGGCCTGTCCACGCTGGTAAACGTGGATACCAGCAACCGCGACGGGAGCGTACTGTCATCTCAGACCCGCACCACGCCGGTTTACGAGAGTAACGCGCGTGAGCTGAATCTAACGCCGGCTAACCAGCTTATTGACCAGATTATTCAGGCCAATGCGGGTTAATAAAGCGGAGGGTGTATGGCACAACAAAAACCGCTAGAAGGCGCCCAGCTGGTCATTATGACCATCGCCCTGTCGCTGGCGACCTTTATGCAGGTGCTGGACTCCACCATCGCTAACGTGGCTATCCCGACGATTGCCGGTAACCTTGGCTCATCTCTGAGCCAGGGCACGTGGGTTATCACCTCGTTTGGGGTGGCGAACGCCATCTCCATCCCAATCACCGGCTGGCTGGCAAAACGCTTCGGGGAAGTGAGGCTGTTCCTGTGGTCGACCGTGCTGTTTGCTATCGCCTCCTGGGCGTGCGGCATGTCGAACAGCCTGACGATGCTGATCTTCTTCCGCGTTATCCAGGGGATCGTTGCCGGGCCGCTGATTCCGCTGTCGCAGAGCCTGCTGCTGAGCAACTATCCGCCCGCCAAGCGCAGCATTGCGCTGGCACTGTGGTCGATGACGGTGATCGTGGCGCCTATTTGCGGCCCGATTCTGGGCGGCTATATCAGCGACAACTATCACTGGGGCTGGATCTTCTTCATCAACGTGCCGATTGGTATCGTCGTGGTGCTGATGAGCCTGCAGGCCCTGCGAGGCCGCGAAACCCGAACCGAGCAGCGCCGTATTGACGGCGTGGGGCTTGCCTTGCTGGTACTTGGGATCGGTAGCCTGCAGATCATGCTCGACCGGGGTAAAGAGCTGGACTGGTTTAACTCGACGGAAATCATCGTATTGACGGTGATTGCGGTGGTCACCATCAGCTTCCTGATTGTCTGGGAGCTGACCGACGATAACCCGATAGTCGATCTGTCGCTGTTTAAGTCGCGAAACTTTACCATCGGCTGTCTGTGTATCAGTCTCGCCTACATGCTCTACTTCGGCGCGATTGTGCTGCTGCCGCAGCTATTACAGGAAGTATATGGCTATACCGCGACCTGGGCCGGGCTTGCGTCCGCGCCGGTGGGGGTCATCCCGGTGCTGCTATCGCCAATTATCGGCCGCTTCGCGCACAAGCTCGATATGCGCCGCCTGGTGACCTTCAGCTTCATTATGTATGCGGTGTGCTTCTACTGGCGCGCATATACCTTTGAGCCGGGCATGGACTTCGCCGCGTCGGCCTGGCCGCAGTTTATTCAGGGCTTTGCGGTGGCGTGCTTCTTCATGCCGCTGACCACGATTACCCTGTCTGGCCTGCCGCCGGAGCGCCTTGCCGCGGCGTCGAGCCTGTCGAACTTTACCCGTACTCTGGCGGGTTCGATTGGGACGTCGATAACCACCACGCTGTGGACGAACCGCGAGTCGCTGCACCATGCGCAGCTGACGGAGTCTGTCACGCCGTATAACCCGAACTCGGTTGAAACCTACAACCAGCTGCAGGGTTTAGGCATGTCGCACCAGCAGGCTTCCGGCTACATCGCCCAGCAGATCACCAACCAGGGGCTGATCATCTCCGCCAACGAGATTTTCTGGTTCTCGGCAGGGGTGTTTATTCTGCTGCTTGGCCTGGTGTGGTTTGCCAAACCGCCTTTCGGGGCGGGCGGTGGCGGCGGTGGCGCGCACTGACATTTCTCACTAAAGGAGCCTTCGTTCCGGAGGCTCCTACTTCCCAACCTAAAATATCTCTCACCCTTCACGATTTATTATCAGTCAGAAAATTCTGACAGCAATCAGAGTGGAAACTCAATTGCCCTCTTTTTTTAAAAATCCTATCATCGCCGCAAACAACCACCCTCAAGTAATAAAAATAAAATCAATAAGTTACATAAATTTCATTAATGCACTTCAATTAGAAAACATTAGAACCCTTTAGCACCAAAACCGGGCAGGAAAATAGATTTTTACCAGGATGTAATCCCAGCATTAATATTGCTAACTAAGGAGATATCTATGTTTACCAAAGCCAAGAAAACGTTGGTCGCAGGCACTGTCGCTCTGGCATTTGGCCTGACGGCCACGGGCGCTATTGCCGCCGGGATGCCGCCGGCCCCCTCAGCGGCCAGCCTCGGTGCTGTAATAGTAGACCCCTACGGCAATGCCCCGCTGACGGCACTGATAGACATGGCCGGGCATAAAATTACTGATGTAAAGGTCACCATTCATGGCAAAGGAGACAAAGGGGTGCCGATCAGCTACAGCGTCGGCGCGCAGTCGCTAAAAAACTATGATGGCGTACCGATCTTCGGCCTGTATCAAAAGCATGAGAACAAGGTGACCGTCGAGTTTAAAGAAAAGGGCAAACTCATAAAGGACGAGTACACGATCAGAACAACGGCCATCTCCAACAAATATATGGACAACCGCTCCCTGAGCGATCTTCAGCAAACGAAGGTGGTCAAGGTTGCAAAGGGCTTTGAAGACCGCCTCTATCTGGTCAACACCCATACCTTTAACGCTCAGGGCGCAGACCTGCACTGGCACGGCGAGAAAGATAAGAATGCCGGCCTCCTTGATGCGGGTCCGGCATCAGGTGCCCTGCCGTTTGACATACCGCCGTTTACCTTCGTTGTCGATACGCAAGGGGAATATCGCTGGTGGCTGTCTCAGGATGCCATATACAACAGCCACGATGTTGACATCAACAAGCGCGGATATCTCATGGGTATTCGCGAAACCCCACGCGGCACGTTCACGGCCGTGCAGGGTCAACACTGGTATGAGTTTGATATGCTCGGTCAATTCCTGGTCGACCATAAGCTGCCGCGTGGCTACATGGATGCGACCCATGAATCTGTTGAGACCCCTAAAGGCACCGTGCTGCTTCGCGTTGGCAAGCGGAACTATGTTCGCGAAGATGGCCAGCGTGTTCACACCATCCGCGACCACATCATTGAAGTTGACAAATCTGGCCGAGTCATTGACGTGTGGGACCTGAACCTGATTCTTGACCCGCTGCGCGACAGCCTGCTTGGCTCACTGGACGCGGGGGCTGTCTGTGTTAACGTCGATTTAGACAACGCGGGCAAGACCGCCAAGCTGGAACCCGATACACCGTTCGGCGATGCGCTGGGTGTCGGGCCGGGGCGCAACTGGGCACACGTAAACTCTATTGCATACGACCAGAAAGACGACGCTATCATCCTGTCATTCCGCCATCAGGGCGTAGTGAAAATCACTCGTGACAAGCAGGTGAAGTGGATCCTCGCACCAGCGGAAGGCTGGAACGAGAAGCTGGCGCCTAAGTTGCTCAAGCCGGTTGACGCCAACGGTAAACCACTCAAGTGCGCCAGCAACGGCAAGTGCGAGAACACCGATTTCGATTTCAGCTATACGCAGCATACCGCCTGGCTTTCCAGCAAAGGCACACTGACGGTATTTGATAACGGGGATGGCAGAGGCCTTGAGCAACCCGCCCTGCCAACTATGAAGTATTCCCGCTTTGTTGAGTACAAGATCGACGAACAAAACATGACTGTCCAACAGGTATGGGAATACGGTAAAGATCGCGGCTACGACTGGTACAGCCCGATCACTTCCATCGTGGAGTACCAAAAAGACCGTGACACCATGTTCGGCTTCGGCGGCTCAATTAACTTGTTTGAGATAGGCAAACCGACCATCGGCAAACTGAACGAAATCGACTACACAACCAAGGACGTGAAAGTCGAAATCGATGTTCTGTCTGACAAACCCAACCAGGCGCACTATCGCGCCGTTCTGGTTCGCCCTGAAAACATGTTTAAGTAAACGATCTCAAAGCCCTGACTGGCAGGGCTTTATAGCTTTGTACTGATTTAAAAACAAATTAAGTGCTAAGGAGTGCCCATTATGTATACCAGTCCATTAAAAAGACTCTTCAAAGGCGCATTGTGCGCAGGCTTGCTGGCTACGTCGTTTTTGGCTTCAGCCTTTACCGAAGGAACTGACTATATTGTTCTGGAGAAGCCGATTCCAAATGCGGAAAAAACCCTGATTAAGGTGTTCAGCTACGACTGCCCTTTTTGTTACAAGTACGACAAAGCCGTAACCGCTCCGGTGGCTAAAAAAGTCGCCGATATCGTCACATTTGCCCCTTTCCATCTGGAAACCAAAGGTCAGTACGGCCTCCAGGGCAGCGAAATTTTTGCAGTCATGCTGGCAAAAGATCACGCGGCCGGCATCTCTATTTTTGACGACAAATCTCAGTTTAAAAAAGCCAAATTTGCGTACTACATTGCCTACCACGACAAGAAACAGCGCTGGTCTGACGGTAAAGATCCAGAAGCCTTTATCAAAACGGGACTGGACGCCGCGGGTATGAACAAAGCCGACTTTGAGGCCGCGTTAAAACAGCCTGCCGTTCAGGAGACTCTGGAAAAATGGAAAGCGTCCTCCTATGACGTGGCGAAGATCCAGGGCGTTCCCGCTTACGTCGTTAATGGCAAATACCTGATCATGACAAAGAGCATTAAGTCTATCGATTCGCTGGCTGAACTGATTCGGGAGCTGGCCGAAAAATAGGGATTTCACAATATGTTGAAGAACATGTGGAAAAACTTGCGTACCTCACCGGTGGATACGCTGGTGAGGTGGCAGGAACAGCGTTTTCTATGGTGTCTGATGGTGGTGGCGATGGGCGGTCTGATTATCCTCGCTCACTCGTTTTTCCAAATCTATCTCTACATGGCGCCCTGCGAGCAGTGCGTATATATCCGTTTTGCAATGTTCGTCATGGTTATCGGCGGGCTGATTGCCGCGATTAATCCGAAGATACTGGTGCTTAAGCTGACAGGCTGCATCGCGGCTTTTTACGGCTCTATTATCGGCCTTGGGTATGCCATTAAGCTCAACGGTATCCACCATGCGGTTCATAGTCCGGATGCGCTATTCGGCGTGCAGGGATGTTCCACCGATCCCACATTCCCTTTTGGCCTGCCGTTGGCAAAGTGGGCTCCCGATTGGTTTCTTCCGACCGGCGATTGTGGCTTTGATGCCCCTCTCGTTCCGGAAGGCGTAACCCTGAGCAGCATCCAGCAGTTCTTCGTCGATATGTACGTTCAGGCCGAAGGGTGGTATCTCATTCCGTCCATCAAGTTCATGAACATGGCGCAGGCCTGCTTCCTTGCCTTTGGCGCCTGCTTCATTATTTTGCTGGTGATGACAATCGCCTGGGGAATAAAGCTTGCCAGAGGAGGTAAAACCACAGGCCAGCAGACTTGCTAAAACGACAGTAATAAAAAAGGAGCCATATGGCTCCTTTTTTATTACTGTGTGCACAAAACTAGATGTGCAGCTCCTGCAGCTTCTCTTTCGGCAGAGCCAGCTCATCATTACTGTTGACGCTGACGCCATGCTCGATGATGTGGCGCGCGATATCCTGCGCTTCCTGCAGAGAGTGCATCTGATACGTCCCACACTGGTAAACGTTCAGCTCTGGGATCTGATTTTGCTCTTTCACTTTCAGCACGTCCTGCATCGCCGCTTTCCAGGCATCCGCCACGCGCTGCTCAGCCGGGACACCGATCAGGCTCATGTAGAACCCGGTGCGGCAGCCCATTGGGGAGATGTCGATGATCTCTACCCCGTTCCCGTTCAGGTGGTCACGCATAAAACCGGCGAAAAGGTGCTCCAGAGTATGGATCCCTTTTTCCGGCATCACTTCCTTGTTTGGGACACAAAAGCGCAGGTCAAACACCGTAATGGTGTCACCGTGTGGCGTGTGCATAGTTTTGGCTACACGGACTGCAGGCGCACCCATACGAGTATGGTCGACTGTGAAGCTATCCAACAACGGCATCTGGTCACCTCCGATAAAATGATTTTTTTTTAAAATAATTGAAACTATTTTTACGCACGCGAGTCTGAGTATATGAAAGACGCGCATTTGTTATCATCATCCCTGTTATTCAGAGATGAATATTTGGCCACAAGTATGTGGCCATTTTCTTTTCTGTCAGGCCTTCTTCGCCAGCCAGCTATCGAACGACTCCGTATCCGCCGCCTCAATATCCCGCTGACGCTGCCATGAAGCATCATGCTCTTTCTGCAGGGCATCCGCAGTTAAAATTTCCAACGGCTCCTGAGTCAACATCTGACGGTATTGTTCGGCCAGCGCAAGGCCGGTGCCGCCAATCCCGTTATCAATCATAGAACGTAAAATACGTGCTGAATACGTCAATTCTGGATCGTCAAAGCTGGCGACCAGTTGGTCACAAACTTGCTGGTACTCCTGACTGTCGGTCATGCCGTCCAGCGTTTCCGCCACGCGACGTAAATCGGTAAACAGATCTTTGCCTACTTTTGACAGCGGGTGCTGAGCCGTTTCACAGCCAATACCAAGGGTAAGTCCAGGCTTACGTCCTTCCAGAATCACGCGGTTCCAGTTGGTACGGGTGCACAGCAGCTCGTCGCTGCTCATTTCCGGCGCATCCGCCAGTACGCACCAAATCATAAACAGGTCAAGGAAGCGAACCTGCTGCTCATCCACGCCGATGGGTGAGAACGGGTTGATATCCAGAGAACGCACTTCGATATACTCGATACCGCCACGCAGCAGCGCATCTGACGGCGATTCTCCGTCACGCGTCACGCGTTTTGGACGAATCGGTGCGTAGAGTTCGTTTTCAATTTGCAGCACGTTGGTGTTGAGCTGCAGGTGCTTGCCGTCCTTCATCAAACCAATCTTAGCGTACTCTTCTGACGGGGTTTTAATCGCCCGCTTCAGCGCATCAACATAGGTGTTCAGGTCGTTGAAGGTAATGCCCAGATTGCTCTGCGACTTGTTGGTGTAACCCAGGTCACTCAAGCGTAATGAAGTGGCATACGGCAGGTAATACATGCCGCATTCGGTTTTCTCAAACGGCAACGCGCTCTCTTTCCCCTGCAGGAACGAAGAGCAGATCGCCGGAGAAGCACCGAAGAGGTAAGGTATAACCCAACCAAAGCGATAATAGTTGCGGATCAGGCGGAAATAACCGGCAGAAATTGCCTCTTTGCCACTTTCTGCATCCTGTACGCCGCATTTTGCCTGCCAGAAAGCCATCGGCAGGGAGAAATTGTAATGCACGCCGGAAATGGTTTGCATCAGCGCGCCATAGCGATTTTTCAGCCCTTCGCGGTACAGGGTTTTAAAACGCCCCGCATTAGAAGAACCGTACTGCGCCAGCTCGATGTTCTGGCCGTCATCGATGTAGCACGGCATACTCAGCGGCCACATACGTTCCTCGCCCAGCTCACGCGCCGTGTGGCGATGAATGTCGCGCAGGAAGGTCAGCATATGGTCAATGTCACCATCAACCGGAGTAATAAATTCCAGGAGGGCTTCGGCGAAGTCCGTGGTAATCCATTTATGCGTAAACGCTGAGCCAAGGCTTTCAGGATGCCCGGTGGTGGCTAAATCGCCTTCTGGCGTCACGCGCAGCGTTTCACGCTCAAGACCACGGCAAATGCCTTTTACTGCTTCAGGGTGTTTTTCCAGCCAGGCCAAAGCCTGTGATACGTCCGGGATCAAATTGACCTCCCGCCTGTCGAATTTATTTTAATAAGCATAATTGTTTTCGCCGGTGATGAAGACTCATCCCACGCAATTAGTGCCACCACGCCATGCCTTGTACCGTTGCAGCCGCGACAACGATGTAGCGTAGCGCTTTGCCAAGGCATAAAAAGAATATCACCGGCCCCCAGCTCAGGCGTAACCACCCGGCTAGCAGACACAGTAGATCGCCTATCAGCGGCATCCAGCTCAGTAATAACGTTGCTGGGCCAAAACGAGTCAACCAGTCAGTCGCTTTCCCCTGCCAGCGCGATTGTATACGCTGCGGGAAAAAGCGCCCCAGAATAACGTTAGTCATACCGCCAAGGCTATTACCGATTGTTGCTATTATCACAAGAACCGATACCGGGCCGCTACCGGCAACCAGAAGCGCCACAAGTACCGCTTCCGAGCTCCCCGGCAGCAGCGTCGCACTCAGGAAGCTGCTGGTGAACAGTGAAAGGAGCGATAGCGTGTCGCTCACAGTAAGCGCACATCCACAACATCCATACCCGCGCTACGCGCAGCCTGAAGACCAAAATCAGCATCTTCAAACACCACGCATTTCTCCGGCGCCACGCCCATCAGTTCAGCGCAGCGTAAGAAGGTATCAGGTGCTGGCTTATGGTGTTTAACATGATCTGCTGCCACCACCGCCGCAAAATACTGACGCAGGCCAAGATGCTTAAGCAGCGCTTCCGCAATATCGCTTTCGCTCCCTGTGCCAACCGACATTGGGCGGCGGCCATGCCAGGCTTTCACCACTTCAATCAGCGGCAGCGGACGTACGGTATCGAGCAGCATGGCTCGAACGGCAACGGTTTTTTCAGCCGCCAGACTGTGGGGATCGAGATCGGCATTGTGGCTTTCAATAATTGCCGCGGCAATTTTCCAGCTTGGCGCGCCATTCAGGGCAACCATCGCCTGCTCGTCGAAGCTCATGCCATAGCGGCCAAGGGTTTCGTGCCAGGCTTTACGGTGAGTCGGCTCCGTATCAAGGATCGTACCGTCCATATCAAAGATTAAACCGTCATAGCGATCGTACATCTCACCCTCACTTCACTGAATGTCGAGGCGGTACTTTAGCGTAAATGGCTGAAATTGTCGCTGTCTGCGGGTAGAGGCGCTATTGCGAATAAGGAGTATTGAAAGCTGAACGGTATGTTGATAACTGGGGAGTTTAAATGAAGTATTGAAGGGGAATATGGTGCATCCGGGAGGATGACTCGCCGAAGGCTCGCCCTAAAGGGCCGTTGCTGAAGCAACGTTATCCTCCCTGGTGCTGGCGGAGAAATTAACTTTCTCTGTCACACCTACATCGCTAATGATGCGGGAAAATATGGTGCATCCGGGAGGATTCGAACCTCCGACCGCTCGGTTCGTAGCCGAGTACTCTATCCAGCTGAGCTACGGATGCATCGGGATTACTGCTTTTACTGCTGACTCAGTACTGCCTACATTCTCAGGCAATACCGGAGAAGAATGGTGCATCCGGGAGGATTCGAACCTCCGACCGCTCGGTTCGTAGCCGAGTACTCTATCCAGCTGAGCTACGGATGCATCGGGATTACTACTTTTACTGCTGACTCAGTACTACCTACATTCTCAGGCAATACCGGAGAAGAATGGTGCATCCGGGAGGATGACTCACCGAAGGCTTGCCCTAAAGGGCCGTTGCTGAAGCAACGTTATCCTCCCTGGTGCTGGCGGAGAAATTAACTTTCTCTGTCACACCTACATCGCTAATGATGCGGGAAAATATGGTGCATCCGGGAGGATTCGAACCTCCGACCGCTCGGTTCGTAGCCGAGTACTCTATCCAGCTGAGCTACGGATGCATCGGGATTACTGCTTTTTACTACTGACTCAGTACTGCCTACATTCTCAGGCAATACCGGAGAAGAATGGTGCATCCGGGAGGATTCGAACCTCCGACCGCTCGGTTCGTAGCCGAGTACTCTATCCAGCTGAGCTACGGATGCAAAATGGCGGTGAGGCGGGGATTCGAACCCCGGATGCAGCTTTTGACCGCATACTCCCTTAGCAGGGGAGCGCCTTCAGCCTCTCGGCCACCTCACCACACGCCTCTTTCGAGTGCTTCGAGTTACTCGTAAGAGCTTCTCGTCGCTGCGTGGCGCACATATTACTTTCTGGGACTTATAAGTCAAACAATTTTTCCCTACTCGCTATCGATTGCACAAATCACGCTCGATTAGCGTAATTTGGAGACAAAAAGAGTGTTTTATCAACAGGCAACCGGCAATAAGCACGCAGAAACGGCATACGGATAAGCGAAGCAAAAATGATGTTAACGACAGAGAAAGGGAAAAGCAGGAAGAAGAGAGATGCGCCTCGCTGTAGATTAGCGAGGCGCGATATTTTTAGAAATTCGTTTGCTGGGATTTTTCAGCCTGGATACGTTGGTAGATTTCTTCGCGGTGTACAGAGACTTCCTTCGGGGCGTTAACACCGATACGGACCTGGTTGCCTTTTACCCCAAGCACAGTCACGGTCACCTCATCCCCAATCATAAGGGTCTCACCAACTCGACGAGTCAGAATTAACATTCTTTGCTCCTTGAAAGATTAAAAGAGTCGGGTCTCTGTATCCCGGCATTATCCATCATATAACGCGAAATCGTAACGAATGACAAATAGATAAGACGCACTCTGTCATAGCATTACACTCTGTTATATCTAAGTTTAGCCGATATACACAACTTCAACCTGACTTTATCATTATTGATAGTGTGTAAATGGTAGTACGCCATAACTGAGAACAGTTATGGCGCAATTACACTTTTAGTTATTTTCAGAGTTTTGCCGTAACCCAGGCCTCAACGCCGGCCAGTGCGCCCGGCAATGCCGCTGCGTCTGTACCACCCGCCTGAGCCATATCAGGACGACCGCCCCCTTTGCCACCAACTTGCTGTGCAACCATCCCCACCAGCTCCCCCGCTTTCACACGGTCGGTCACATCTTTGGAGACACCAGCAATCAGAGACACTTTCCCTTCTGCCACAGTGGCCAGAACAATCACGGCGGAGCCAAGCTGATTTTTCAGGTCATCGACCATGGTACGCAACATCTTAGGCTCGACGTTGCTCAGCTCGCTTACCAGTAATTTAACGCCTTTTACTTCAACCGCTTTGCTGGAGAGATTTGCGCTCTCCTGCGAAGCCTGCTGTTCTTTCAACTGCTGCAGCTCTTTTTCCAGCTGGCGGGTACGTTCCAGTACCGAACGGACTTTCTCGTTCAGGTTCTGGCTGTCGCCTTTCAACAGTTGAGCGATGTCGTGCAGCTGGTCGCTTTGCGCATGGAGATTAGCCAGTGCGCCTTCGCCGGTCACAGCTTCAATACGACGCACACCAGCCGCCGTACCGGATTCCGCAACGATACGGAACAAACCGATATCACCCGTACGAGAGGCGTGAGTACCACCACACAGTTCGGTGGAGAAATCTCCCATGCTCAGAACGCGCACGTGGTCGTCATACTTCTCGCCGAACAGCGCCATGGCACCCTTCGCTTTCGCGGCTTCGAGATCCATGACGTTGGTTTCAATAGGCAGGTTACGACGAATCTGTGCGTTAACAATATCTTCTACGGCGCGGATTTCAGCCGGCTTCATCGCTTCAAAATGAGAGAAGTCGAAGCGCAGGCCTTTATCGTTGACCAGGGAGCCTTTCTGAGCAACGTGAGTGCCAAGCACCTGGCGCAGCGCAGCATGCAGAAGGTGCGTTGCAGAGTGGTTCAGACGAATGCGAGCGCGACGAGCTTCATCAACTTTCGCTTCAACGCTGTCGCCCACTTTCAGCACGCCGGAAACCAGCTTGCCCAGGTGGCCGATGGCCTGGCCGTATTTCTGAGTGTCGTTGACGGCGAAGTCAACGCCGTGACCTTTCACAGCACCTTTATCGCCAACCTGGCCGCCGGACTCACCGTAGAACGGCGTCTCGTTCAGCACCACGACGGCATCCTGACCGGCAGTAACCTGGTCAACGGATTTGCCGTCAACGAACAACGCAGTCACTTTCGCGTTCAGATCGAGGCTGTCATAGCCTTTGAATTCAGAAGCAGAATCCACGCGGATCATGCTGTTGTAATCTGCACCAAACCCGCTGGACTCACGCGCACGACGACGCTGCTCTTCCATTGCGGCTTCAAAGCCTGCTTCGTCAACTTTGATGTTGCGCTCACGGCACACGTCTGCCGTCAGGTCCACAGGGAAGCCGTAGGTGTCATACAGGCGGAAAGCGGTTTCGCCATCCAGCGTGTCGCCCTTCAGCTTCGCCAGCTCGTCATCCAGCAGTGCGAGACCACGCTCCAGCGTGCGGGCAAACTGCTCTTCTTCAGTTTTCAGAACCTGCTCAACCAGCGCCTGCTGTTTGGCCAGCTCTTCGCCTGCGGAACCCATGACTTCGACCAGCGGGCCAACCAGCTTATAGAAGAAGGTGTCTTTCGCGCCCAGCATGTTGCCGTGACGAATCGCGCGACGAATGATGCGACGTAGCACGTAACCACGGTTTTCGTTAGAAGGGGTTACGCCGTCGGCAATCAGGAACGCACATGAACGGATATGGTCCGCAATAACGCGCAGGGATTTGTTCGACAGATCGGTCGCGCCGGTCACTTCGGCAACGGACTGAATCAGCTTTTTGAACAGATCGATATCGTAGTTGGAGTTCACATGCTGTAGCACGGCCGCAATACGCTCCAGACCCATGCCGGTATCTACAGAAGGTTTTGGCAGTGGCAGCATCGTGCCGTCGATCTGACGGTTGAACTGCATGAACACGATGTTCCAGATCTCAATGTAGCGATCGCCATCTTCTTCAGGACTTCCCGGAGGGCCGCCCCAGATGTGATCGCCGTGATCGTAGAAAATCTCGGTGCACGGACCGCAAGGACCGGTATCGCCCATCTGCCAGAAGTTATCGGATGCGAAGGCTGCGCCTTTGTTATCGCCAATGCGAATAATGCGCTCACGCGGCACACCCACTTCTTTTTCCCAGATCTCGTAGGCCTCGTCATCGGTTTCGTAGACGGTCACCCACAGACGTTCTTTCGGCAGCGCAAACCAGTTTTCGCCGGTCAGCAGTTCCCAGGCAAAGTTAATGGCATCGTGTTTGAAATAGTCGCCAAAGCTGAAGTTACCCAGCATCTCGAAGAAGGTATGGTGACGCGCGGTGTAACCGACGTTTTCCAGATCGTTGTGCTTGCCGCCTGCGCGGACGCAACGCTGAGACGTTGTGGCGCGGGAATAGTTACGTTTGTCGAGGCCCAGGAAAACATCCTTGAACTGGTTCATCCCGGCATTGGTAAACAGCAAAGTCGGATCGTTGTTCGGGACCAGGGAGCTGCTCGCTACAACCTGGTGGCCTTTACTATGGAAAAAATCGAGAAACGCCTGACGGATCTCAGCGGTGCTCTTGCTCATAATTATCCTGGAATCAAGCTAACGAAGAGTTGTAAAGCTGCCATGACGGCCGTAACGCAGACGGCTCAGGCCAGCTTACCTGGAAAAAAGTGGGAATAAGATAAGTTTTCTGGCGTGGGAAGTAAAATCCAGTGTGGCCCTAATCAGCAAAATTTCGCCAGATCTCCTGAATGTCTTCCATAAAGAAGCCACGATAGAGAAGAAAACGCTGCACTTTCGCCTTTGCCTGCCACTCCGTCGGCAGCGGCGAGCCAAACTTACGTTCGGCCAGCTCACGCGCCAGAGGCTGCCAGTCAATTTCACAAGCCATCATCGCCGACTCACCAATAGCCCGGTCTATTCCCTTTTGCTTCAGTTCCTGCCGAATACGCTGAGGGCCATATCCCTTACGGCTGCGGCTGGCAATAAAACGTGACGCAAACTGCACGTCGTCCAGCCAGCGGTGTTCGTAACACCAGGCAATAACCTTATCAATATCGTCCTGAGTAATCTCAGGTTCGTCCTCTTTAGCAAATTTTGCCGCAAAGGCAGAAGGCGTTGCCAGCTTACGGCGCAGCTCATGTTCGCTGTGGTCACGCATGGCAAGAATACGGGTCGCCTTATCTAAAAGGCGGGCAAAAGCACTGCGGCGGGGAGAAGCGGTGTTGTCGGGCATAGGGTCGTGTGGCAAAGATCGATATCAGGGGGAGAGAAAGCACAAAGGGCCGCGTTAGCAGCCCTTTGTATTATTTTAGAAGTCTTCGTTGGTTTCGACCGCGTCTTCGTCGTGGTCATCTACCGTGAAGTCCGGCGTGCTGTCCTGGTTATTCAGCAGCATTTCGCGCAGTTTCTTCTCAATTTCTTCCGCCATCGGCTTGTTCTCTTTCAGGAAATTGCTGGCGTTTGCCTTGCCCTGACCGATTTTTTCACCGTTGTAGCTGTACCATGCACCCGCTTTTTCAATCAGCTTGTGCTTCACGCCCAGGTCAACCAGCTCACCGTAGAAGTTGATACCTTCGCCGTAGAGGATCTGGAACTCAGCCTGTTTAAATGGCGCGGCAATTTTGTTTTTCACTACCTTCACGCGGGTTTCGCTACCGACGACGTTTTCGCCATCCTTCACGGCACCGATACGACGAATGTCGAGACGGACAGACGCGTAGAATTTCAGCGCGTTACCGCCGGTCGTGGTTTCCGGGTTACCGAACATCACGCCAATTTTCATACGGATCTGGTTGATGAAGATCAGCAGCGTGTTGGACTGCTTCAGGTTACCAGCAAGCTTACGCATTGCCTGGCTCATCATACGTGCCGCAAGGCCCATGTGAGAGTCGCCGATTTCACCTTCGATTTCCGCTTTCGGCGTCAGCGCCGCAACGGAGTCAACGATGATGACGTCAACCGCGCCGGAACGTGCCAGCGCGTCACAGATTTCCAGCGCCTGCTCACCGGTATCCGGCTGGGAACACAGCAGATTGTCGATATCAACGCCCAGTTTTTTGGCATAGACCGGGTCCAGCGCGTGCTCGGCATCAATGAACGCACAGGTTTTACCGCTACGCTGTGCGGCCGCAATAACCTGCAGGGTCAGCGTTGTTTTACCGGAAGATTCAGGCCCGTAGATTTCTACGATACGGCCCATTGGCAGGCCGCCTGCGCCCAGCGCAATATCCAGAGAAAGTGAACCGGTAGAGATCGTTTCCACGTCCATGGAGCGGTCTTCACCCAAGCGCATGATGGAGCCTTTACCAAATTGCTTTTCAATCTGGCCCAGTGCTGCCGCTAACGCCTTCTGTTTGTTTTCGTCGATAGCCATTTCTACTCCTGTCATGCTGAGCGATGCGATGATTCGCAACCCCGCGTTCTCAATACTGTTTCGTTGAGGCAATTATACTGTACAGTCATACAGTATCAAGTTTATTTTTTAGAAAATCGTCCCACAGGCTCTGCAGGGCGAATTCCGTGGCCTGGCGGCGAACGGCATCGCGGTCACCGTCAAAGCGCTGCACCTTTGCCAGCGTTCTGCCGTGCTTGTCCGCAAAACCAAACCACACCGTACCGACCGGTTTTTCAGGCGTGCCGCCATCTGGCCCGGCGATACCGCTGACAGAAACTGCATAATCCGCTTTCGCGGCAGCAAGTGCGCCTTGCGCCATCTCAAGCACTACGCCTTTGCTCACGGCGCCATAGGCTTCCAGCGTAGATTCGTTCACGCCGATCAGCTGATGTTTGGCTTCATTGCTGTAGGTTACAAAGCCCCGCTCAAACCAGGCTGAGCTGCCGGCAACGTCAGTAATCACTTTCGCGATCCAGCCGCCGGTACAAGATTCTGCGGTGGTTACGGTGGCCCCAAGCTGCCCAAGGCCATTCCCTACCCACTGGCTTAGCTCAAACAATGCGCTGTCTGTCATGCTGGCTCCGATTGTAGACATATCATCAGCCAACACGATAGCACTTTACGGGCGTTGCAGGGGATTACATCGGGATACTCGGGAAGGATTCCAGAAATGGAACGGCCAGCAAAAGCTGGCCGGGGGAAAACTATTTCATGCTGTTGGCAATGGTGTTCACGTTATGTTTGAACGCCATTTCATAGGTGCTTGCCGGGCCGTCTGGGCGTGAAAGTGCCTCTGGATACAGCTCACCGCCGGGCTTAGCGCCGGTCGCGCTGGCAATTTGCTTCACCAGGCGTGGGTCGGTCTGGTTTTCGATGAAATAGGTGGAGATATGTTCATCTTTCAGCTGTTTAATCAGAGAGGCAACGTCGCTGGCGCTGGCCTGGGCTTCCGTGGAAAAGCCTACCGGGGCCAGGAACGTGACGCCGTAAGCCTCGCCAAAGTAGCCAAAAGCATCGTGGCTGGTCAGGACCTTGCGTTTAGACTGCGGCACATCAGCAAAGCGTTTTTTCGCCCAGCTGTCGAGCTGTTTCAGGCGCGCTGCATAGCTATCGCCGCTTTTACGGATAGCCTCTGCATCCTGTGGATCGGCCGCAACCAGCGCCGCAGAGATATTTTCCGCGTAGATAGCCCCATTTGCCGCGCTGTTCCACGCATGTGGGTCAGTGATTGATTTACCGTCTTCTTCCATACTGCGGGTGTTAATTCCCTGAGAAGCCACGATAACTTTGCCCTTGTAGCCGGACGCCGTCACCAGGCGATCCATCCACCCTTCCATGCCGAGCCCGCTCACAATCACCACATCCGCATTACGCAGCGCGACGCTGTCTTTCGGCGAAGGTTCAAAGCTATGCGGGTCGCCATCCGGCCCAACCAGGCTGGTGACTTTGACATGGTCGCCGCCAACCTGTTTAGCCATGTCAGCCAGAACGGTAAAACTTGCCACTACATTCAGCGTTTTCGCTGCAGCCATCTGGCTGGAGAGTGCCAGAGCCAGCGCAATACCAATCCCTAAACGTTTCATTTAACCCCCTTTATGATTGCCAATTTCCTACGCAGCAGGCTCCCTGCAAGCACGCTGCGCGGTCCGAAAAGTATTGAGATAAAGAATGCGACGCTCGCGGTAAGCACAATGGCCGGCCCGGCGGGTAAGGAGGCGTAGAAAGACCACACCAGCCCTAACCAGGCACAAATCAGGCCACACACCACGGCAAGAGCGATTGAGCCAGGCAATGTTTTAGCCCAGCAGCGCGCGGCAATAGCGGGCAGCATCATCAGGCCAACGGACATTAATGTGCCGAGGATTTGGAAACCGGCAACCAGGTTAAGCACCAGCAGCGCCAAAAACGTGCCGTGTATCAGCGACGGCAGCAACCGGTTGTTCACCTGTAAAAAGCTGCGGTCAAAAGACTCCAGCACCAGGCCGCGATAAAGCAGCGCCAGCGCAATCAGCGTCACGCTGGCAATGAGACCCACAAACTTAATAGCTTCACCATCCACGGCGAGAATTGAGCCAAAAAGCAGGTGCAGCAGGTCAACGCTTGACCCGCGCAAAGAAATCAGCGTCACGCCGAGCGCCAGCGAACCAAGATAGAATCCAGCAAAGCTGGCATCTTCTTTTAATGGCGTCCGGGCGCTAACCCAGCCGGAAAGTAAGGCCACCAGCACGCCGGCCACAAACCCACCAATGCCCATTGCCACCAGCGACATACCGGCGACCAGATAGCCCACGGCAACGCCGGGTAAAATGGCATGAGAAAGCGCGTCACCCACCAGACTCATACGGCGAAGCAGAAGAAAAATGCCAAGCGGAACGGTACTCAGGGAAAGCGACAGGCAGGCCACCAGCGCGCGGCGCATAAAGCCGTAAGCCACAAACGGCTCAATAAAAAGGTGATAAATCATGCTGTTTGTACCAGGCGCGGGCGAAAGGAAGCATATTGCGCTAAGGCTTCGTCGGCGTTACCCCACTGGTAACCCTCCGGGGTGAGCAGCAAAACTTCAGGAAAGTGCCGGCGTACCAGCTCGTTGTTGTGCAGCACGCTGATAAGCGTCTTGCCATCCCGGTGCATCTGGCACATCAGTTCCATTAAAAACTCACTGGTCTGCACATCCACGCCGGTGAACGGCTCATCGAGCAGCACCAGCGGTGCGTCCTGAACCAGCAGGCGAGCAAACAGCATGCGTTGAAACTGTCCCCCTGAGAGCACATCAATCGGCCGCAGGTAATGCTCACTTAATCCCACGCGTTCAATTGCTTCCATCACGCGTTCACGGTGCTGGCGACGAAGGCCGGAAAACAGCCCGCGCCCCGGCCAGCTCCCCATACAAACTACGTCATAAACCGTGGCGGGAAATTGCCGATCCATCTCCCCCAACTGCGGGAGCCAGGCAATGCGTGGGCGCATATTGTCCTGAAACTTTACGCTGCCGGAAATGGGAGGCAGCAGCCCGGCCAGGGTTTTTAACAGCGTCGATTTGCCGCAGCCGTTCGCCCCGATCACCGCAGTCATGCTGCCGCGCCGGAACTGGCCGCTAAGGGCTGACACAACCACGTTGCCGTAATAGCCCAGCTCGAGATTCTGCAATTCGATCATGGCAGGATAACCGCCCAATGAATGGCGCCCCACAGGCCGAAGATCAGCAGCGCGACAAGGGCCGCGCGAAGCAGCCCGGAAAGGCTAAACAGTGAGGAGGGAGCTGCAACAGACATACTGGCACCAATATTGTTTCGTTATAACATAACATAATCTACCCAATAGCTCTTGTAAATTTCTGTTTTACACCTCGGCATAAACGAACCCTCAATCAAGCACACTTTCCCCTTCGGTCAATCAGAACGTCATTTTTCCACCTCGTTTACCACTCAATAATCTTTCAAACTAACAGATTTATATTTCACAATGAGATCTAAATAACATATTTTCGCATTTCAAAATGATTAATATGAGCCACCACCGGAAACAACGGTGAGCAGATAACCCTACAGGAGACAGAAATGATCGACATGATTACCCACGGGGCGGAGTGGTTTATTGGCCTGTTTCAGAAAGGCGGAGAGGTCTTTACCGGCATGGTGACCGGCATTCTCCCTCTGCTGATCAGCCTGCTGGTGATAATGAACGCGCTGATTAACTTTATCGGCCAACACCGCATTGAACGCATGGCGCAGCGCTGTGCCGGCAACCCCGTATCGCGTTACCTCTTGCTGCCCTGCATCGGCACCTTTGTGTTTTGCAACCCAATGACGCTCAGTCTGGGGCGCTTTATGCCTGAGAAGTACAAGCCGAGCTATTACGCCGCGGCATCTTATAGCTGTCATTCCATGAACGGTCTATTCCCCCACATAAACCCTGGCGAACTGTTTGTTTATCTGGGGATTGCCAGCGGGTTAACGACGCTGGGCCTGCCGCTGGCTCCTCTCGCAGTGAGTTATCTGCTTGTTGGGCTGGTCACCAACTTCTTCCGCGGCTGGATAACCGATCTCACCACCTCGATTTTCGAGAAAAAAATGGGCATTGAGCTGGAACGCCAGGTCCGTCTCTAAGGAAAAATCATGACTCAAAGCATTCGTATTGAAAAAGGCCAGGGTGGATGGGGCGGGCCGCTGATCGTCCCGGTCGATCCGAGCAAAAAGATCGTTTACATCACGGCCGGCACACGCCCGGTAATCGTCGACAAGTTAAGCGAAATGACTGGCTGCCAGGCGGTAGACGGTTTTAAAGACGGCGAGCCGCCGGAGGCAGAAATCGCACTGGCAATCATAGACTGCGGCGGCACACTGCGCTGCGGGCTCTACCCCAAACGCCGCATCCCGACCATCAATATCCACGCCACCGGCAAATCCGGTCCCCTGGCGCAGTACATTGTTGAAGATATTTACGTCTCAGGCGTCCGGGAAGAAAACATTAGCTGGGCCAGCGGCGAACCGCAGGTCGAGCGCAAACATGCGCCAGCGCGGGACTACGACGCCAGCAAAAAAATCACCGAACAAAGCGATGGCCTGCTGGCTAAAGTCGGTATGGGAATGGGCTCAGCCGTAGCAGTGCTGTTTCAGGCAGGACGCGACACTATCGATACGGTTCTGAAAACGATTCTGCCTTTTATGGCCTTCGTGTCGGCGCTGATTGGCATCATCATGGCATCCGGGCTAGGCGACTGGATTGCCCACGGTCTGGCCCCGCTCGCCAACAACCCTATCGGCCTGATTACGCTCGCGCTGATTTGTTCTTTCCCCCTGCTCTCACCTTTCCTCGGCCCAGGGGCGGTGATTGCGCAGGTCATCGGGGTGCTGATTGGGGTGCAGATTGGCCTCGGACATATCCCTCCTCACCTGGCGCTGCCCGCGCTGTTTGCCATTAACGCCCAGGCCGCCTGCGATTTTATTCCTGTTGGCCTGTCTCTGGCAGAAGCCCGGCAGGAAACGGTACGCGTCGGCGTGCCTTCTGTTTTGGTCGGGCGCTTTTTAACGGGCGCTCCCACTGTGTTAATCGCCTGGCTGGTGTCCGGCTTCATCTACCAATAAAGGAAAGCCCCATGCAGATCATTTACCAGACCACCATCGTCCAGATTGGAGAGTGCGCGCGCGAGGCGCTGGCAGACAACATGCTTATTACCTTTCGGGAAGGTGCCCCGGCAGATATTCAGGATTACTGCTTTATCCACTGCCACGGTGAGCTGACCGGCCAGCTAAAGCCTGGCATTCATTTTGAACTCAATGGCCAGCACTACGCCGTCACCGCCGTAGGCGACGTGGCCCAGCAAAACTTGCAGGAACTCGGGCACATCACCCTGCGCTTCGACGGTGAAGCACGGGCGGAATACCCAGGCACCGTACACGTCAATGGCCCGCTGCCTCAGGGCATTGAACCCGGCTGCCAGCTGAAGTTTGTTGCATAAACATTGTTATTTAATCAAAGGAGTAAAACATGAATCAGGTTGCCGTTGTCATCGGTGGAGGGCAAACACTCGGGGCGTTTATCTGCCATGGGCTGGCCCAGGAAGGCTACAAAGTTGCCGTGGTGGATATTCAAAGTGAGAAAGCGGCCCGCGTCGCGCAGGAAATTAACGACCAGTACGGGCCGGGATCTGCCTGGGGATTTGGCTCGGACGCCACCAGCGAGCAAAGCGTTACCGCGCTGGCTCACGGCGTGGACGAGATTTTCGGCCAGGTCGATCTGCTGGTTTACAGTGCGGGCATCGCCAAAGCGGCGTTTATTGGTGATTTCGCTCTGGGGGATTTTGACCGCTCGCTGCAGGTAAATCTTGTGGGCTACTTCCTGTGCGCCAGGGAATTCTCCCGCCTGATGATCCGGGACGGAATTAAAGGCCGCATCATCCAGATTAACTCAAAGTCCGGCAAGGTCGGCAGCAAGCACAACTCCGGCTACAGCGCGGCGAAATTTGGCGGCGTGGGGCTGACGCAGTCTCTTGCCCTGGATCTGGCGGAATACGGCATCACCGTGCATGCGCTAATGCTGGGCAATCTGCTCAAATCCCCGATGTTCCAGTCTCTGCTGCCGCAGTACGCGGAAAAACTCGGCATTCCCGCTGACGAAGTAGAGCAATACTACATCGACAAGGTCCCCTTAAAACGCGGCTGTGACTATCAGGACGTGCTTAACACGCTCCTGTTTTACGCCAGCGATAAAGCCTCTTACTGTACCGGACAGTCGATCAACGTCACCGGCGGGCAGGTTATGTTTTAACTATCAGGTCACCGGTTGCCTCTGGCCCTCAGCCAGAGGCTGCCTAAAGGAGGATGCATGATGAATGCACTGATCGCCCTGGCGGCGATCGCCTGGCTCAGCCAGTTACTGCTCGGCGGCTGGCAAATCCGCCGTTTTAATCGGGCCTTTGACAGGCTCTGCCAGCAGGGGGCCGTTGGCGTAGGCCGTTCATCCGGGCGTTTTCGGCCCAGAGTGGTCATTGCCCTCGCCTTTGATGAGCGGCAAAACGTCCGCGACAGCCTGATAATGAAAGGTCTGACGGTTTTTGCCCTCCCACAGCCTTTAATGCAGTTACACGGCATGAATCGGCAGGAATTGCAGCCCGATGTGATCTTTCCCCATGATCGTGATTGTCAGAATGCTCTATCATTAGCGCTTAAACTGAAACAGGGTTAATTTCGTTTCGAATGCTTATTGCTTGCGAAATTACCGAATCGAAATTTATTGCAAGGTAATAAGAGCCTATGAAACCACGTCAGCGACAGGCGGCGATCCTGGAACATCTGCAAAAGCAGGGAAAATGCTCGGTGGAAGATCTCGCCCAGCATTTTCAAACCACCGGCACCACGATCCGTAAAGATTTAGTGCTGCTTGAAACGGCTGGCACCGTGATTCGCACCTATGGCGGCGTAGTGCTCAGTAAAGACGAACCCGATCCGCCTATTGATCACAAAACGCTGATCAATACCCTGCAAAAACAGCAAATTGCCGAGGCGGCGGTCAAGTACATCCACGATGGCGATTCCATCATTCTGGATGCGGGCAGCACCGTTTTGCAGCTGGTCCCGCTGCTCCAGCACTTCAATAACATTACGGTGATGACCAACAGCCTGCATATCGTCAACGCGCTGTCTGAGCTGGACAACGAACAAACCATCCTGATGCCCGGCGGCACCTTCCGTAAGAAATCAGCCTCGTTTCATGGCCAACTGGCGGAAAACGCCTTCGAACACTTCAGCTTTGACAGGCTTTTTATGGGCACCGATGGCATCGATCTCACTGCCGGGGTCACAACCTACAACGAGGTTTATACCGTCAGCAAAGCGATGTGCAACGCGGCGCGCGAAGTGATCCTGATGGCCGACTCCTCAAAGTTTGGCCGCAAAAGCCCGAATATTGTCTGCGGGCTGGAGAGAGTCGATACCATCATCACCGACAGGGGCATTAGCCACGAATTCCTCACCGCGCTGCGTGAAAAAGGCGTGAAAGTGATTGTTACTGGAGAAGAAGATGAATCAGCGAATGATTGACGCCGCACGAGAAACCCTGCTGCTGGAATTACAGGAAGCAAGCCGCCTGCCGGACAGACTTGGCGAAGATTTTGTCGCCGCCGCCAACGCCGTGCTCACCTGTCAGGGGAAAGTGATTGTTTCCGGCATGGGCAAGTCCGGGCATATCGGGAAGAAAATTGCCGCCACCTTTGCCAGCACCGGCACGCCCGCCTTCTTCGTTCACCCCGCCGAAGCGTTACACGGCGATTTGGGGATGATCGAAAGCCGCGACATCCTGCTGTTTATCTCCTATTCCGGCCACGCGAAAGAGCTGGATTTAATTATTCCTCGCCTGCAGGAAAAGGCCGTTAAGCTGATTGCCATTACCGGTAAAGCTGAGTCGCCGCTGGCGAAAGCGGCCTTTGCCACCGTAGATATTTCGGTAGAGCGTGAAGCCTGCCCGATGCGCCTTGCGCCGACCTCGAGCGCGGTAAACACATTAATGATGGGGGACGCACTGGCCATGGCCGTCATGCAAGAGCGTGGCTTTAACGAAGAGGACTTTGCGCGTTCACACCCTGCCGGGGCGTTAGGCGCACGTTTGTTAAATCGGGTTCATCACCTGATGCGCACCAATGAGCAGCTCCCACAGGTAGCGGACAGCGCTTCCGTCATGGATGCGATGCTAGAGCTAAGCCGCACAGGGCTGGGGTTAGTTGCCGTCTGTGACAAAGCGCAGCAAGTTGCAGGCGTCTTTACCGATGGCGACCTGCGCCGCTGGCTGGTGGGCGGCGGCAAACTGGAAGCCGGGATCAAAGACGCCATGACGAAGAATGGCACGGTGCTAAATGCCGAAACCCGGGCGATAGATGCCAAAGAGATGCTGATGAAAAAACGCATTAGCGCGGCGCCGGTCGTGGATGAAAACGGCAGGCTGCTGGGGGCAATTAACCTGCATGATTTTCATCAGGCTGGTATTTAATCGGCGTCTTTATCGCCCCCAAACGGGGGCGATAAAACGTATTACTGAACGCGAGCCAGCGCGACGGCCTGCCCTAATTGCCACACCGCCATCGCATAGTGGGTGCTGTGGTTGTAGCGGGTAATCGCGTAGAAGTTTGGCAGCCCGTACCAGTACTGGTAACGGTCGCCCATATCCAGGCGCAGCAGGCTCACTTCCTGATGGTTGCCCAAAGAGCCCTGCGGACTCAGGCCGGACTGGCCCAGCGCCGCCACGGAATATTTGGTGTTGAAGCCGTTTGCCAGCCCCGGCACCTGGCCATTGGCCGGCACGGCAACCATGTCGCCCTTCTCCCAGCCGTGAGCTTTGAAATAGTTCGCCACGCTGCCGATAGCATCTTCCGGATCCCACAGGTTCACGTGTCCGTCGCCGTTGAAGTCCACCGCGTACTCTTTAAATGAGGAAGGCATGAACTGCCCGTAGCCCATTGCTCCGGCGAAGGAACCTTTCAGCGCCAGCGGATCGTCCCCTTCATTGCGTGCCATCAGCAGGAAAGTTTCCAGCTCGCCAGCAAAGTATTGCGCGCGGCGCGGGTAGGCAAAGGCGAGCGTCGCGAGAGCATCCACAATGCGCGTTTTCCCCATCACGCGGCCCCAGCGGGTTTCAACCCCGATGATCCCGACGATGATTTCCGGTGGCACACCGTAAACCTGGTACGCGCGGTTCAGGGCAGATTCATACTGGTTCCAGAACTTAACGCCGTTTTGTACGTTATCCGGCGTGATGAATTTAGCGCGATAGCGTAGCCAAGCTCCGTTCGGCCCGGCGGGTGGCGCGGTCGTCGGCGCCTGCTGATCCATCAGGCGCAGCACGTAATCCAGACGTTTGGCCTGGGACAACACTTCATGCAGCTGTCTACGGTCGAAGCCATGCTCATTCACCATTTTGTCGATGAACTTCTCTGCTTCCGGGTTGTAGGCAAAATCACCGGTTTGCATAAAGACATCGTGCTGCGGCTGGAGCAGGAAACCACCCGACGGCGTGCCGCTGGTTTGCTGCTGTTCGGCGGTTTTCGGCTTACTGCTACAGGCGGAGAGTAAAACCAGCATAGGAAGAAGTGCTGCGGCTGAATAACGCATCTGATGGGCTGTCCCTGTGAATGTTCGCGAAAGTTTCGCAATAATGGTAATCCATAATCACTCATCTGAGTATGCCTCTCGCGCCCTTCTGCCGTTAAAATAGCACCGGCAGCCCCAGCGCACGTTTCACTTCGTCCGCCGTCTGCTGAGTCAGCGCTCGCGCTTTTTCACTCCCGGCTTTTAGCACCTCAAGTAAATAAGGCTTATCTTCGATAAAGCGATTTCGCCGCTCTCTGATCGGTGCCAGCAGGTTTTGCAGGCAGGTTTCCAGCTCGTTTTTACACTGCCGATCCCCCAGCCCGCCGCGCTGGTAGTGCTCTTTCATCGCCTCGACTTTCTCTTTGTCTTCATGGAAAGCATCCAGATAAGTAAACACCACATTGCCTTCAATTTTTCCCGGATCGTTGACGCGCAGATGATCCGGATCGGTAAACATGGCGCTCACGGCCCGATGAATCTGCTGTTCGCTGGCGGAAAGGGTGAGCGTATTGCCCAGGGATTTTGACATTTTCGCGTTGCCGTCAATGCCCGGCAGGCGGCCGACCGGGCTGAGCAACGCTTTGCAGGGGGTTAATATCGGCGTCGGCGTCAGGCTATTCATCTTATGCACAATTTCATTGGCCTGTTCGATCATCGGTAGCTGATCGTCCCCCACCGGCACCAGACTGGCTTTAAACGCGGTGATATCCGCGGCCTGGCTTATCGGATAGACAAGAAAACCTGAAGGCAAAGAGCGAGCGAATCCCTTCTGGGCAATCTCGCTTTTTACCGTCGGGTTTCTTTCCAGCCGGGCGACGGTCACGATATTCATGTAAAGCATGGTGAGTTCGGCCAGCGCTGGCAGAGAGGATTGCAGGCAGATTGTGGTTTTCTGGGGATCAATGCCAACCGCCAGGTAGTCCGCCATCACCTGCAGAATGTTTTCGGCAACTTTCTCAGGGCGGCTGCCGTTGTCGGTTAGCCCCTGAAGGTCGGCCACCAAAATGTGCTGCTGGTGCTCATCCTGAAGCTGGACGCGTTTACGTAGTGATCCTACGTAGTGCCCAAGGTGAAGCTGCCCGGTTGGACGGTCGCCGGTAAGAATGGTTTGCTGTAAAACGTGTGAACTGCTCATAAGGGCCTCCTGAGACTGATAAATCTTGCCGGAGGGCGAACAGTTAAAACGAAATAGCCGCCTTCCGGCGGCTATTAGAAAAGGGTGAACGAATTCCTGCCGCCTCTAAAGAGACAGCCACCAACGGCTAACGATAAGTGCGGTGTGATTTATGTTCATTCGACTACCCTATCACATTTCGCGACGGTTTCCGTAGCGGGATTTAAAAGTTTATAATTTCCCCATCGTTCGCAAGATGCCCTCGCGACGAACAGATAAAAAGGAAAGTTGGGAATCTATGGTTGTTATGAATGATCCTTCGCCAGGCGTCCTGTCGGTTTTTGATTTTGACGGCACGCTGACCCATAGCGATAGCTTTGTCCCGTTCCTGCGGTTTGCCTTTGGGCGAAAAACCTTCGCGCGCAAGATGATGCGTATGGTCATTCCGACGCTCAAATGCCTGCGCCGGAAACTGACCCGCGATGAATTAAAAGAAATACTGATTTCCACCTTCTTAACCGGCGTGAATGAGCAGTGGGTCAAGGACAAAGCCGAAGTGTATTGCGCGAAAAACTTCGAAAAAATGATGCGCCCGCGTGGGCTGATGGCTGTTGCCGCTGAACTGCGTTCTGGCGCCGAAGTAACGCTGTGCTCTGCATCGCCAGCTATCGTGCTGCTGCCGTTCGCCGAACGTCTGGGCGTGAAGCTCATCGGGACTCAGCTTGAAGTGGTGGACGGCGTGTTAACCGGCCGCATTAATGGCCACAACTGCCGCTGCGATCAAAAGATTCAGCGTCTGGAACAAGTTTATGGCCCGCTCAACCAGCTGCATTTGCGCGCCTGGGGCGATTCCAGAGGGGATTATGAGCTGCTGACCGCGGCCAGAGATTACCACTGGCGCCACTTCCACCGCGCCAAATCTCGTCGTCGCTCACCTATCGAAAGATTACGCCTCGACAAACATCTCTAAACCTCGTCATCAGGACGCCCTCGCCCGAAGGCGTCCTTCATCTTATCTAGTTCTTGCTGTCGCTTGATTCGGCTTTCGCCGGGAACATCACGCTGAGGATGATGCCCACGGCCAGCACGCCCAACACAACGTACAGGCTGGCGGTGGCCGAGATGCTGTAACCGTGGTGCCAGATGTGTTCGCTGGCGTTAAGCCCGAGCTTAGCGGCGATAAAGAACAGCAGCACCACCACCGCTTTTTCCAGATGAACGAGATACTGCTTTAACGCTTCCAGCACAAAATACAGGGTACGCAAACCAAGTATGGCGAACATCATTGCGCTGTAGACGATCAGCGGTTCACGGCTGACGGCAATAATGGCCGGGACGGAGTCGAAAGCAAACATCACGTCAGACAGCTCAACTACCGCCACGCAGAGCATCAGCGGTGTAGCATACAGCGTGGCTTTTTTTACTCGTCCCACGGTGATGGCCTGGTTTTCTGGCTTCGCCAGCTCGTGGTCAACCTCAGCCTGGTTAAGCAAGAATTTGCGCCCGGCAAGCTTTGGCCAGAGAGGGAAAAAGCGTTTTACCAGCCGATAAGCCAGATGCTGAGAGTAGTCCTCAACTTCGTCCTCTCCATCGTTGCCTTTGAGCATCATCACCGCCGTCCACGCCACAATCAGCGCAAACACGATTTCAACATAAGGCCCCAGCGACAGCAGCCCCGTACCGATAGCCACAAACACGCCTCTGAAGACAATCGCGCCGATAACGCCCCAGTAGAGCACGCGGTGCCGGTAGCGATCGGGAATACCAAACCAGGCAAAAATCGCCATCATCACGAACAGGTTATCGACGGAAAGCACCTTTTCAAGGGCATAACCGGTGACAAACAGGCTGGCGACTTCCGCCCCGTGATGAAGATATAAAAAACCGGCAAAAAGCATTGCCACTGCAACCCAGAACACCGACCACAATGCGGCACTTTTCAGCGAAATAGGTTCGTCTTTGCGGTGCATAAAGAGGTCGATGAAAATGGCCCCTACCGAGAGCGCAAGAAATACCGCTACCGTTTCGGTCGGGAAACCAATATGTGTAGATACCATGTTTTATCCTTAAGGAATGACGGAGGTGGTTTCGGGGGATCCGGCGCCACCTCACTCCATTCAGGATAAGCGGTAAGAGAAAAAAGGGTAGCCTTTTTCTGACATTAGGACACAAACCAAGACCAGGGCTGTTATTTAAATCGATCTCGCATCCCCCGCGTACTGCGCTACCGCCTGCTGTAACCTCGCCGTCTGGCTGTCGTTGGCCGGGCTTATCATCGCGTAGTTATAGCGGCGATCGCTCCAGTATTGTGCCTTCAGATTATCGGCCTGGCGCTCTCCTTTCCCCAGCGTAAACATACCGGAAGGCCGGATGTAATACGCCACGCGCGTGCCCTGAGTGTCCCGGTAGACCACCAGTGCCGCTGGCCCCTGCTCGGTCACCATTAAACGCCCGCCCACCAGCGTAAAACCATAATTATCCAGATCGGGAGCCAGCGCGCCGTTAATAAAATAGCGGCTCATCCAGTTGTTCACCTCCGCACGATCGCTGGCCACCACATCCAGCGCTTTCACGCTGCCGCTGTTCACCAGACGATAGGCCTGCACAGCATCCTCCATCGGCAGAATTTGCCGCAGGACTTCGCTGGCATGCAGCTGCCACCCGGCCACTCCGCCCATGCCGACGGAAAACAGGAGGCAAAAAGCAACGGCTAAACGCCACCGGCGGGTACGCTGAATCTGCTGGCGTGCCCGCTGCACTTCCAGGGCAGGAGCAGAAACCTGCGGCACAAATTCATCCAAAGAAAGGCGTAAACGCCGGGCATCGGCCTGCCATTTTTTGACCTGTTCGGCCTGCTCGGGATGCTGCTGCAAATAGTGCTCAACCCACTTTTTGCGCTCGTCATCCAGTTGCCCGTCAACCCAGGCATGGAGATCCTGCTCGTCAGGTATGCGCGATTTCATTTTAATCTCCTTAATGCCGGGGTGGATGGCGTGCCCTCATCCCATTTTTGCAGCTGTTTTCTGGCTCGGGACAAGCGCGACATCACGGTTCCCAACGGAATATCCAGCGACTCAGCCGCTTCCTTATAACTCAACCCTTCCACGCTGATGAGCAGCAATAACGCACGCTGCTCCACGGGAAGCTGGCTGAACATCGCCAGCATATCGTCGTTGATCAGCATCTCTTCCGTTGACGCGGCTACCGGGTTTTCATCGCCAGTAAACAGCGACAAAATGCGCTGATAGCGTCTTTTTCGCCGCTCGCCGTCAATGAATTGCCGGTAGAGAATAGAGAACAGCCAGCTGCGAAGGCTCTCTCTCGCCGCCAGATCCCTCTCGCGGGTAAACGCTTTCTCAAGGCAGGACTGCACCAGATCCTCCGCGGCATGAGGATTACGCGTGAGCCATAGGGCGAAACGCTGCAGATGCGGCAGCATTTCCCGTATTTCCTGTTCGCTCAGTTTTGACATGATTTACTCCACTGCGCGATGTTAGCCCCGGCCTTTGAAGCCCGTCATGCTGCTGAACACCCCATCACGCAATAACAGCGCATGGAACAGAGCAGCGGTCAGATGCAACACCACGGTGACGAATAACAGCAGCGCAAGCCAGGTATGTAGCGGCCGAAGCACGGCATAAAGCTCAATATTTTTCGTCGCCAGCGCCGGTAGCGTGATGCCGCCCCCCAGCGTCACGGGATAGCCCGCGGCAGAGAGCATCGCCCAGCCTACCAGCGGCTGAGCCACCATCAGAAGATAGAGCAGCCAGTGGGATAAATGCGCCAGCGCCACCTGAAAACCCGGCAGATTTGCAGGGAGCGACGGCGTTTTATAACGAAGGCGGAGATAAACCCTCAGCATAACCAGCAGCAAAATGGCGACGCCAAGCGGTTTATGCAACGAGTATAAAAAAGCGTGTAATTCCGACACCGTGGACACCATCCCCACGCCGATAAACAGCATTGCCACGATCATCAGCGCCATCGCCCAGTGAACGACGCGCAGCACAGGGTGAAAGTAAGTCACTTTGCTCATAACTGGCCCCCTTTATTTACCTGAGCTTCTTCGTGCGTGCGGCGATTGAAGGATGACGAATAGGCCGCAGATCGCGCGCTAAGCAGCGGATCGTCCGAGCCCGAAATGCCCTCTGGCAATATCAGCGGATCGTAGTTGATGTCCCGGCAGTTGCCGTCGGCCTGATCTTGTGCGGACGTCAGCACCAGCGTGCCTGCGTTAAGTTTTTGACGGCTGTCGGGCCAGGCTTTTGTTGCATCGTTAATCACATCGCCCTTTTCAGCCACGCTGATGATCAAATCCCATTTCAGCGGCCCCTGCTGCAGGCGCTGCTTGATGTCCTGCTGCAGGAACAAAGGATTCGCTTTGTCCTGCGCCGTCACCGGCACGCCGGGGGTTTGCGACTGCATACTCCAGCGCACGCCGTGAACGTCCCCGGCTTTATTGGTAAACAAGTAAGCGTTCAGGCTGTTATAGCTGTCGCTGGCCCAGCTCGACGTCGGCACATAGCTCTTCACCCAGGCAAAAAACGGCTTTGCCTCCGGGTGAGCGCTGATAAATGCTTTCATTTTGGCTGGATCAGGTTTGCCCGTCTTAGGATCGGGCATACCCGCCATTTGCTGATCGTAGAAGCCCTGCGGCGTAGCAACGCTAAAGAACGGTAGCGCGTTCATCCCCGTGCGCCACTCCTGGCCATCACGGGTGATAAACTGCAGCGCCATACTGCGCACTGGCACCGCACCATCGGGCGCGTTGGGGTTACCGCCAGCAATTGCCAGGCGGCCAATGACCGGCGTATTACCCGGCAGAAACACCGTGGCTTTCGACAGCGCGCTGGCGCTACCGTTGGAGTCAAAATACCCCACCACGCAGATCCCTTTGGCATGATTACGGCGATAGCCGGGGTGCTCTCCTCCCGTTTTTTCCAACGCATTAACCAACTTGTCGGGAGACAAACGCTCCGGTGTCAGGGCTCCCCACGCCCAGGCAAACAGCAAGCAAAGGGCTAGCGGAATGGCGACGATCACAGTGCCCCGCAGCAAAAATTGCTGTGGGTAGCGCAAATTTTTAAACATCGCGCAGAAAGACGGACGGGGTTCTCGCATAGGTTCGGCTCACAATAATGAAATGGCATTTGGTTTTTGAGCTCATAGGACGAACGAAATGACCATTTATTCCCTGGTCTTAAAAATTTTTTACCGTCGTATTCCATCATCAAAAGCAGGGGGATTATTGTTATTAATTTCCCTACATTCCGTAGATGTCAATTTTAAAACTACTGGATCAGCCTCTTGCATTACCAGGTAAAAATTTAAATCTTAAATAAATAATAAACATTTGTTAGCAGACGTAACGAATGTACTAAGGTAATTATTCCAGCCCCGCACAGGCAAGTTTAAAAAATAGAAACAAAGTAAAACTGCAAGTGAAAAACAAAATCATTTCACTTAGGGAAAACAAAAATAAACACCATAGCTATTTATGGAATAAAGCATTCCACCATCGTCAACACTGCAAGCATCGGTGCAAAGCTGCCCTATTGACAACTTTTTGCCTGCAGATTAATTTCCTTTCCACCCTGTAAGCCTGCAAGACAACTTACCCTCCTGTATCCACTGCAGGAAAATACTCCGACAACACCATTAACATCACGCTCAATATTAATTAAAAGAGAGTTATTATGTTTAAAAACCTTTCCATAGGTGCGCGAATAAGCGGCAGCTTTATCATTATTTTATTAACGCTGGTTGTGCTGACGCTGGTGGCAATTATGCAGGTGAATAAAATAAACAACGCGCTGATCGCCATCAACGATGTCAATAACGTTAAACAGCGCTACGCCGTTAATTTTCGGGGCAGCGTGCATGATCGTTCGATTGCCATCCGCGACGTGACATTGGTGCCCACAGGCGAGCTGCAGAGCGTTATCGAACACATCCGCAAGCTGGAGCAGGATTACCAGGCCTCCGTCCAGCCGATGGAAGGCATCTTTGCCCAGGGCAGCGACGTGACAACCGAAGAGCGAACTCAGTACGAAAAGATAAAAGAAGCTGAGCAGCAAACGCTGCCGCTGGTGAATGAGATTATCGCTCTGCAGCAAAAAGGCGATGTGGAAGGTGCACGCCAGGTCATCCTCAATCAGGCTCGCCCGGCTTTTGTTAACTGGCTGGCCACCATTAACGGTTTTATCGACATGGAGACGCAGCTCAACGACGCGCTGGCTAACACTGCACGCGGGATTGCCCGCACATTCCATCTTCTGATGCTCACGCTGGCGCTGGTTGCCGTAGCGCTTGGCCTGCTAATCACCTGGTCAACCACACGCAAAATCACACTTTCCCTCGGCGGTGAGCCGGTTGATTTGCTTCGGATGACCAACGCCATCGCCGCCGGAGATCTGACACAAACGCCTGAGCTGCGTAAAAAAGATACCAGCAGTATTCTGGCCTCGCTTAGCCATATGCAAAATGCGCTGCGCCAGCTGGTGCTGGAAGTACGCCAGAACGCGGAGGGTGTGGCGAGCGCCAGTGCAGAAATAGCTAAAGGAAGCAGCTCGCTTTCTGCAAGGACGGAGAACCAGGCCGCGGCGCTGCAGCAAACTTCAGCGGCGATGGACCAGGTCGCGAGCACGGTGCGAAACAATGCGGAAAGCGCTCAGTACGCCAGCAAGCTTGCCAGCTCTGCCGCCAGCGAAGTCGCGCAGGGAAGTGAAATGGTGCAGGGGATCGTCAGCACCATGGAGGAAATTACTCAGGAGTCCGTGCGTATTGCGGATATCACGTCGGTGATTGAAGGCATTGCTTTCCAGACCAACATTTTGGCGCTGAACGCCGCCGTTGAGGCCGCCAGAGCGGGTGAACAAGGCCGGGGTTTTGCCGTTGTCGCCACTGAGGTTCGCGCCCTCGCCCAACGCTCCTCCAGTGCCGCGAAAGAAATTAAAGGCCTGATTACTGGCTCAGTACAGCGGGTGAATAGCGGTGCGCAGGAGATCGATCAGGCGGCGGAAACCATGAGCAAGATTTTAACCACCGTCAGCCAGGTGAACAGCATCGTCAACGAAATTGCGCATAACTCAGCAGAACAGGCGACCGGCGTGAATGAGGTTGCCGAGGCCGTAGCGCAGATGGATAAAAACCTGCAGCAGAACGTCGCGCTGGTTGAGGTGACCTCTTCCACGGCAACCTCTCTCGATACGCAATCCCGCATTCTGCGCGAAACCGTCAGCGTTTTCCAGGTCGCGTCCTGAGAGAAAACGGGGAATCGTCATTCCCCGTTTTTTTATTTCGGGAAATTAATCACCAGGTGGCTGTTGTCGTCCTTCTGGTTCAGTGAACAGCCCGGGGCTTTATCGCTCGAGTCGAAAGAAACCACAGGGCCGGGACGCATATCTTTAGGCCCTTGCTCACGGCTATGGTGAAAATGACCGCCGCCGCCCCAAACCAGCGTTTTACGAGCGCCAATGGCGCGCTCTTCCTTTTCTGCCGCAGCGTTCCAGGCAATATTGAGCGCCAGTCGTTTGTTCATGTATTTGATGGCTTCCATCGGCGTTTTTGGCGCAGCGCCGGGAATATGGCGGTCAATGCCAGCGACGGAAATGCCGGCTTTGTGCGCTTCATAAAGTGCCCCGGCAACCTTATCCACCCAGGCCTCTCCGTGCTTTGACCAGGCATTCATGATGAAATTTTTTGTCGCCTCTTTGCCATGAGCCAGCGCTTCGCGAAACAAGGCGTTATCGCTGTACTTCACAAACTCTACCGCCAGCAGATCCACACCCGCCTTTTTCAACTCGGGAATGGCATGGCCGACAAATTCTGGGATCGCAAGCTGACCATGCACATCGCCCAGGTAAGCAAGCTTGTTATCACGGAACAGGTTAGCCAGAGCCTGAACGGGATCGTTTACCGGCGGCTTAATTTTAATATCTGGGTGGATCCTTCCGCTGGCGTTAAGTGCGGCGGGCTGAACGCGATTTGACTGACCGACTGCAGAAAACATGGTTATCTCCGATGTTGGGATGTTTTCTGGTAAGTGGGTCTCGGAAAATTGAGTTCCTGAAAATAGGGTGAAAAAGATGTGTCTAAACGCAACACCCGGCTATTCAAGCGGGTTGCCGGTTCAGGCAGACGTTATCTTTTGTAATCGTTGTTGAGACTCTTAATGTCGTGCATACAGTCCATCACGCTGGGAATGGCAACGAGTTGCGAGGCTTTCAGCAATGTCGTTTAACCGCTGTTTTCCTGCCTTTGATACTCCGTTATCATGGGCCATCTGCGGGGCGATTCCCGCGTGCAGTTTACGCCGTATTAGTGAGCAATAATGAGAACCAGAAACATCACTAACCACTTAAAATTCAACGAAATGGATATCATCACTCCATGAGTACTAGCGAAACCTTCGACGCCCACACCCCGATGATGCAACAGTACCTGCGTCTTAAATCTGAACACCGTGACATTCTACTGTTTTACCGCATGGGTGACTTCTACGAACTGTTCTATGACGATGCAAAACGCGCTTCTCAGCTGTTGGATATCTCCCTGACCAAGCGCGGGGCTTCTGCAGGCGAACCTATTCCTATGGCGGGTGTGCCTCATCACGCGGTGGAAAACTACCTGGCCAAGCTGGTGAATCTCGGCGAATCCGTGGCTATCTGCGAACAAGTTGGCGACCCGGCCACCACCAAAGGGCCGGTTGAGCGTAAAGTCGTTCGCATCGTCACGCCGGGCACCATCAGCGATGAAGCGCTGCTGCAGGAACGTCAGGATAACCTGCTGGCGGCTATCTGGCAGGACAGCAAAGGCTTTGGCTATGCGACGCTGGACATCAGTTCCGGGCGCTTTCGCCTGACCGAGCCGGAAGACCGTGAAACCATGGCCGCGGAGCTTCAGCGCACCAATCCGGCCGAGCTGCTGTATGCGGAAGACTTCGCCGAGATAAGCCTGATTGATGGCCGCCGCGGTCTTCGCCGCCGCCCGCTCTGGGAGTTCGAAATTGAAACCGCGCGCCAGCAGCTAAATCTGCAGTTTGGCACTCGGGACCTGACCGGTTTTGGCGTCGAAAACGCCCACCATGCACTTTGCGCCGCCGGCTGCCTGCTGCAGTACGTCAAAGATACCCAGCGCACTTCCCTGCCGCATATTCGTTCCGTAACCATGGATCGACAGCAGGACAGCATCATCATGGATGCCGCCACCCGTCGTAATCTTGAGATCACCCAAAACCTGTCCGGCGGCGTGGAGAACACGCTGGCCTCGGTGCTGGACTGCACCGTGACGCCGATGGGCAGCCGGATGCTCAAACGCTGGCTGCATATGCCGGTGCGTAACGTCGACGTGCTCACTAAGCGGCAGCAAACTATTGCGGCCCTGCAGGAGCGCACCACAGATATTCAGCCTACGCTGCGCCAGGTCGGCGACCTGGAGCGTATTCTTGCCCGCCTGGCACTGCGCACCGCTCGCCCACGCGATCTGGCACGTATGCGATATGCCTTCCAACAGCTGCCCGCCTTGCGTGAAACCTTGTCGGATGTAAGCACCGACTATGTGCAAACCCTGCGCGAGCAGATGGGCGAATTTGCAGAGCTGCGCGAATTACTCGAGCATGCCGTTATCGAATCTCCGCCAGTACTGGTGCGCGACGGTGGCGTGATCGCCCCCGGCTATAACGAAGAACTGGACGAATGGCGAGCCCTGGCCGACGGCGCAACCGACTATCTGGATCGTCTGGAAATCCGCGAACGCGAACGCCTGGGCCTTGATACGCTGAAGGTCGGGTTTAACGCCGTACACGGCTACTACATTCAGGTCAGCCGTGGTCAAAGCCATCTGGTGCCGATCAACTATGTTCGTCGTCAGACGCTGAAGAACGCCGAACGCTACATTATTCCTGAGCTGAAAGAGTACGAAGACAAGGTCCTGACCTCTAAAGGCAAAGCGCTGGCGCTGGAGAAACAGCTTTACGATCAGCTGTTTGATCTGCTGCTGCCGCACCTGGAAGCGCTGCAAAAAAGCGCCACCGCGCTGGCGGAGCTGGACGTGCTGGTTAACCTGGCCGAGCGCGCTTATACCCTGAACTACATCTGCCCGACGCTGACGGATAAGCCCGGCATTAAGCTGGTCGGTGGTCGCCATCCGGTAGTGGAACAAGTGCTCAGCGAACCGTTTATCGCTAACCCGCTAAACCTTTCCCCTCAGCGTAGAATGCTGATTATTACCGGCCCGAACATGGGCGGTAAAAGTACCTATATGCGCCAGACTGCATTAATTGCTCTGCTGGCCTATATCGGCAGTTTTGTGCCGGCGCAGCAGGCTGAAATCGGCCCGGTTGATCGCATCTTTACCCGCGTGGGCGCTGCCGATGACCTGGCTTCCGGTCGCTCAACCTTCATGGTGGAGATGACAGAAACCGCCAATATTCTGCACAACGCTACGGAACACAGTCTGGTGCTGATGGACGAGATTGGCCGCGGCACGTCAACCTATGATGGCCTGTCGCTGGCCTGGGCCTGCGCCGAAAGCCTGGCCAACCGTATCAAGTCGCTGACGCTGTTCGCTACCCACTATTTCGAGCTGACTACTCTGCCGGAAAAAATGGAAGGCGTGGCTAACGTCCATCTTGATGCCGTGGAGCATGGGGATACCATAGCCTTTATGCACAGCGTGCAGGACGGGGCGGCAAGCAAGAGTTACGGTCTGGCCGTAGCCGCGCTGGCGGGTGTACCGAAAGACGTGATCAAACGTGCACGTCAGAAGCTGCGCGAGCTGGAAAACATTTCCGGTAATGCGGCCGCAAGCCAGGTGGATGGAACGCAAATGTCGCTGCTGATCACGGCGGAAGAGACATCCCCTGCCGTCGAGGCGCTGGAGAACCTGGATCCGGATTCACTTTCTCCGCGTCAGGCGCTGGAGTGGATCTACCGACTGAAGAGTTTGGTGTAGCCGTTACCGAACGGCAGGCATAAAAAAAGCGGTGATTTGCATCACCGCTTTTTTATTTGAGGAGTCGATTATTCGCGGAACAGCGCTTCGAGGTTCAGCCCCTGAGCCTGCAGGATTTCACGCAGACGACGCAGACCTTCAACCTGAATCTGGCGAACGCGTTCACGAGTCAGGCCAATTTCACGGCCCACATCTTCCAGCGTTGCAGCTTCATAACCCAGCAGACCAAAACGACGGGCCAGCACTTCACGCTGCTTAGCGTTCAGTTCGAACAGCCACTTCACGATGCTTTGTTTCATGTCATCGTCTTGCGTGGTGTCTTCCGGGCCGTTGTCTTTCTCGTCCGCCAGGATATCCAGCAGCGCTTTCTCAGAGTCACCGCCCAGCGGGGTGTCTACCGAGGTAATGCGCTCGTTGAGGCGCAGCATACGGCTAACGTCATCAACCGGTTTATCCAGCTGCTCGGCAATCTCTTCGGCACTCGGCTCGTGGTCGAGCTTGTGGGAGAGTTCGCGAGCGGTACGCAGGTAAACGTTCAGCTCTTTCACAATATGAATCGGCAGGCGAATCGTACGGGTTTGGTTCATGATTGCCCGTTCGATGGTCTGACGAATCCACCATGTGGCGTACGTTGAGAAACGGAACCCACGTTCCGGATCGAACTTCTCAACCGCACGAATCAGCCCCAGATTACCCTCTTCAATCAGATCCAGCAGCGCCAGACCACGATTGCTGTAGCGACGGGCAATTTTTACCACCAGACGCAGGTTACTTTCAATCATGCGTCTGCGGGAGGCCACATCACCGCGCAATGCGCGGCGAGCAAAATAAACTTCTTCTTCGGCTGTTAATAATGGAGAGTAACCGATCTCTCCAAGATAAAGCTGAGTCGCATCCAGTACACGCTGTGTAGCACCCTGTGACAGCAGCTCTTCTTCTGCAAGGTCGTTATCACTGGGTTCCTCTTCTACAAGGGCTTTTTCGTCAAAAGCCTCAACTCCGTTCTCATCATATTCCGCGTCTTCGTTTAACTCGTTAACTTTCAGCGTATTCTGACTCATAAGGTGGCTCCTACCCGTGATCCCTGGGCAATACATTCAATGAATGTTTTGCCGGTTTATCGCTGCGGCAAATAACGCAGCGGGTTTACGGATTTCCCCTTGTAACGAATTTCAAAATGCAATCGTGTAGAACTGGTTCCGGTGCTACCCATGGTAGCTATTTTTTGCCCCGCCTTAACTTCTTCTTGTTCCCGGACCAGCATTGTATCGTTATGGGCGTAGGCACTCAGATAATCATCGTTGTGTTTGATGATGATTAGATTACCGTAACCGCGCAGCGCGTTACCGGCATATACCACGCGCCCTGCGGCGGTCGCGATAATTGCCTGTCCTTTACTGCCAGCGATATCGATCCCTTTGTTGCCCCCTTCGGTTGCCGCAAAGTTTTCGATGATCTTACCGTCGGTCGGCCAGCGCCAGGTTGAGATTGGCGAGCTGTTAGACGTACTGCTAACGGTAGGTTCGGTAGAGCTAACCACAGGTGCCGTCACCGGTGCTGTGACAACAGTCTCAGCTGGCTTATTGCCCGGTAACATTTTAGTAGCACTCTGTTCACCTGAATCCTCAGAATACGTAATTGTCGGTTTAGAAGCAACTACCCTGGTTGAGTTTTGTTCAACTGGCGTCGCGACGCCCTGCGCGCGGGCATCGGCGGCGGTCACCGCGTTCCCACCGGTGATTGGCGTGCCGGAGGCGTTGCCGACCTGGAGGGTTTGCCCTACTTCCAGACCGTACGGGGCCGGTACGTTGTTGCGCTGCGCCAGGTCACGGAAGTCGTTCCCGGTAATCCACGCAATGTAGAACAGAGTATCGCCGCGTTTAACGGTGTAGGTGCTGCCGCCCGCGTAGCTCCCTTTAGGGATGTTGCCGTACTGACGGTTGTAAACAATGCGGCCATTTTCGGTGCGCACTGGTTCTGAAACGACAGGTTGAGCCTGAGGCTGACGAACCGGCTGAATCTGCGGCTGCTGAACAGGTTGGATCTGAGGTTGTTGAATCGGAGCGGACATTGTCGGTGGCTTCGTCACCAGCAGGCTGCCAGTTGAAGAGCCTGAAGCATTGCCGTTGCCGCCAACGGAACTGATGGGTGCCTGGGTGTTATTATTGCTTGTACAGCCTGCCAGCCAAAGGCTGGTTAGCGTCAACATCGCCGCCCGGCGTAAAGTGAAAGTTGGGCTTCCCGCGCTCATTTATCCCCCAAAATGATAACAACCAGATATGCATAAAACACTGTAGAAAAGCGGCGTAAACCACGCCAGCTTTTGCTGAATTCGGCTACGTTACGCCGAATCGGCAGCAAGAAAACCGGATATTTCCGGGTTATGCTAATTCGCCGCGCACTAAGGGCACAAAGCGAACAGCTTCTACCGTGTCGATTAAAAATTCATCCCCGTGGCGCCGCACACGCTTCAAAAACTGCCGGTCGTCCCCCACGGGTAAAACAAGAATGCCGCCTTCATCCAGCTGCGACAGCAGCGCAGTGGGAATTTCCGGCGGTGCCGCTGTCACAATGATAGCGTCGAACGGGGCTTTTGCCTGCCAGCCCTGCCAGCCATCGCCGTGACGAGTCGAAACATTGTGTAAATCCAGCTGCTTCAGGCGACGCCTGGCGTGCCATTGCAGACCTTTGATACGCTCCACGGAGCAAACATGCCCCACGAGATGTGCCAGAATCGCGGTCTGGTAGCCAGACCCGGTGCCAATTTCCAGCACTTTTGACTGCGACGTCAGCTCCAGCAGCTCCGTCATCCTCGCTACCATATACGGCTGAGAGATAGTCTGACCAGACCCAATAGGTAACGCGGTATTTTCCCAGGCTTTGTGTTCAAACGCTTCGTCGACAAACTTCTCACGCGGCACCTGCGCAATAGCCTCAAGAACCTGTTCATTCTTGATGCCCTGGGCACGTAATTGATCGAGAAGAGCCTGTACGCGTTTGCTTACCATTGCGCCTCAACTCCGGCCTTTTCAAGCCAGTGGCCAACGACTTCATGGGCGCTATGTGCGGTTAAATCGACGTGCAGTGGCGTCACCGACACATAGCCTTCGTCGACGGCGGCAAAGTCAGTATCTGGTGCAACATCCAGTTTTTCTCCCGGCGGGCCAATCCAGTACACCGTGTTGCCACGTGGATCTTCCTGGCGAATCACCTGGTCCGCCGGATGACGGCTGCCGCAACGCGTGACGCGAATGCCTTTGATTTGGTCCAGCGGTAAATCTGGGACGTTGATATTTAGAATACGCCCGGTGCGCAGCGGTTCACGGGCCAGCGCCCGGAGGATAGAGCAGGTGACCGCGGCTGCGGTCTCATAATGCTGATGGCCATCCAGCGAAACGGCCAGCGCTGGCAGCCCTAAATGGCGCCCTTCCGTCGCCGCCGCAACGGTGCCGGAGTAGATAACGTCGTCGCCGAGGTTTGGCCCGGCGTTGATGCCCGAAACCACAATATCCGGGCGCGGATGCATCAAGGCATTGACGCCGAGATAGACACAATCCGTCGGCGTTCCCATTTGAACGGAGATATCCCCGTTGGCGAGGGTAAAGGTTCTTAGCGATGACTCGAGCGTCAGCGAGTTTGATGCGCCGCTGCGGTTTCTGTCCGGCGCCACCACCTGCACCTCGGCAAATTCACGCAACGCCTTCGCCAGCACCTGAATACCAGGTGCATGGATTCCGTCATCGTTACTCAGCAATATTCGCATAATCACCCGCTGTGTTCATGAGTTCCCTGACAACGCTGGTGGCAAAACTTCCCGCCGGTAACCAGAAATTCAGCTCGACGGTGACATCATCCCACCAGTTCCAGCTCAGCTCTTTCGGCTGAACCAGCATCGCACGGCGCGCCGCTTCCACCCGCTCACGCTTCAGCAGCCCCAGCAGAATCTCTTCGTCCGCCACGGATTGCTGCTCAAAAGCCAGCGCTGCATTTTGCGTTCCCCACTCGCCATCGCCCGGCAGCGAAGCGGTGATCAGCAGTTCGCCGTCATTCACTCGCTGTTGCAGGGTGGGAAGTTCTTCCGGGGTCGCCACAAACCAGCTGCCGCGTCCTGCCAATTGTAGCGCATCGCCATCAACAACTTGATTAAAGTCTGTTTTTTTCAGGCGCTGGCTAACAATCTGATTAAACAACGCGCTGCGGGCCGCCGACAACCAAAAACTGCGTTTATTTCTGTCGCGCAGCGGCGCATTGCTTTCTGCCCAGCGCTTCGCCTGATGCAGGTTATTGCCGCCGATGCCAAAACGCTGGCTGCCGAAATAGTTAGGCACGCCCTGCTCCGATACGGCCTGCAGGCGCTGCTCCATCTCGAGGAGATCGCTCACCTCGCGCAGCACGAGGGTAAAGCGGTTTCCCTTCAGCGCCCCTAAGCGCAGCTTGCGTCGGTGACGAGCAAACTCCAGCACCTGGCAACCTTCGAGCGTAAAAGCGCTCATATCCGGCATCTCTTTGCCCGGCAGGCGAACGCAGAACCACTGTTCGGTCACCGCATGTTTGTCTTTTTGCCCGGCAAAGCTAACTTCACGCGCATGAACTTTGAGGAATTTCGCTAGCGCATCGGCCACGAAACGCGTATTGCAGCCACTTTTCAGAATGCGCAGCAGCAGATGTTCGCCGTCACCGTCCGGGCCAAAACCCAGATCCTCAATGACCACGAAATCTTCCGGGCTGGCCTTGATCACGCCGCTGCCCTGCGGCTTGCCGTGCAGCCAGGTCAGGTTTTGCATGTCCATTACTTGCTGGCCTTATGCAGCAGCGCGACGGCTTCGCAGGCAATACCTTCGCCGCGGCCGGTAAAGCCGAGTTTCTCGGTGGTGGTTGCTTTGACGTTGACGTCATCCATATGGCAGCCGAGATCTTCGGCAATAAACACGCGCATCTGCGGGATGTGCGGAGCCATTTTCGGCGCCTGGGCGATAATCGTCACGTCTACGTTCCCGAGGGTAAAACCTTTGGCCTGAATACGACGCCAGGCTTCACGCAGCAGTTCACGGCTGTCCGCCCCTTTGAAGGCCGGATCGGTGTCCGGGAACAGCTTGCCAATATCCCCCAGCGCAGCCGCACCCAGCAGCGCATCGGTCAGGGCATGCAGAGCAACGTCACCGTCGGAATGAGCCAGTAGCCCTTTTTCGAACGGGACACGAACGCCGCCAATAATAATCGGGCCTTCGCCGCCAAAAGCATGAACATCAAAACCATGTCCGATACGCATTATAAATTCTCCGTTTGGGTTAACCGCGTAAGATAGAAAGCCGCCAGGGCAAGGTCTTCAGGGCGAGTCACCTTGATATTATCCGCCCTGGCGCTAATCAATTCTGGATGAAAGCCGCAATATTCGAGGGCCGACGCTTCATCGGTAATAGTGGCGCCTTCATCCAGCGCGCGCAGCAGGCAGCTGCGCAAAAGTTCGAGTGGGAAAAGCTGCGGCGTCAGGGCATGCCAGAGATCTTCACGATCGACCGTATGGGCAATCAGCCCTTTGCCGGGCTCACCGCGCTTCATGGTGTCGCGAACCGGTGCCGCCAGAATACCGCCGACTTTGCTGCTGGTGGTAATCGACAGCAGGTTATCCAGGTCGTCCCGATGCAGACAGGGGCGTGCGGCATCATGCACCAGCACCCATTCCGCATCACCTGCGGCCTGCAGGCCAGCCAGCACGGAATCTGCGCGCTGCTTACCGCCAGTCACCACGGTGACGCGAGGATGGGTTGCCAGCGGCAAAGAGGAAAAATAGGTGTCGTTGGGACTGAGAGCCACGATCACCTGGCCCACACGCGGATGCGCCATCAGGCTGGCCACCGTGTGTTCGAGAATCGTTTTGTCGCCGATGTGTAGGTACTGCTTAGGACATTCCGTTTGCATACGGCTGCCGATACCGGCGGCCGGTACCACGGCAATTACGTCCGGGGAGGAGTCTGCCATGCCTTTCACTTATGCTGAGTTATCGATTATTTTGCCCGGCGTTGGAGGTATTACCGTTAGCTGCGCGTTTGGAGGCATCCGGCACCAGGCGGTAGAAAGTCTCCCCCGGCTTGGTCATGCTGAGTTCGTTGCGAGCGCGCTCTTCAATCGCTTCCTGGCCACCGTTGAGGTCGTCAATTTCGGCAAAAAGCTGATCGTTGCGAGATTTTAGTTTGGCATTGGTTGCCTGCTGCGCAGCGACATCTTCGCTGACGCGTGTGTAATCGTGTACGCCGTTTTTTCCGAACCACAGCGAATACTGAAGCCAGACCAGCAAGGCCAGCAACAGCAGCGTTAGTTTACCCATCCTGCCCCCTGAAAAACGGCACAATCATCCCACAACTTTTTCGTCGACTCCACTGCGGCAAGCCACCCTGCGCGCCAAATCGCGCCAGAATTTACCACATAACGCGAATTCATGCGCGATTGGAGCAAGTTTAGCTTAACGTTGCCCATAAATAGTCTGTTACGGTTTGACGCAGTTCGGCACGGCTAACCCATAAGCCACATAAAGAGCACACCGAACATCAGCGCCACGGAGAGCAGCGTAGCCACACAGCTGAACAGCAGCTTGCCACGCAAAATGGAGTGCAAGGCAATACCCACCACCACCGCGACCGGCATCAGCGCCAGGAAGAATGGCCAGGTGTAGAGGAAGAAAAAGAGCGTGTTGGGGCCATAGACCAAAAAGGGAATACCTAGCGCCAGCAGCCACGACAAAAAGCCGATAAACGCCCCGGGCAATGACCAGGTAGTTTCCTCGACCGTCGGACTGGGTTCAGCCTGAGAGATAACGATATTCGTGCTGTTGCGCATAACTGATTTCATAACCCTGATGGCCGGAAGCGTTGTGCTTCCGGGCGTCTTCAGCAATTGATGATATCGTCGCGACGCAGCAGGTCTAATATTTGGGCCACTAAATTTGTTACTAATTGTTCGCCGTCTAAGTGAATTTCGGCCCGCAACGGCGCCTCATACGCAGAATCAATCCCGGTAAAATTCTTCAGCTCCCCGGCTCTGGCTTTCTTGTAAAGCCCTTTAGGATCGCGCGTTTCGCAGATGGCCAGCGGCGTGTCCACAAACACTTCGTAGAAGCGACCTTCTCCGGCGCGCTCGCGCACCATTTGCCTTTCGGCCCGATGCGGCGAGATAAACGCGCTGAGCACGACCAGGCCCGCATCCACCATCAGGCCGGCTACTTCGCCGACTCGCCGGATGTTCTCTTTACGGTCCTCATCGCTAAAGCCCAAATCGCTGCACAAGCCGTGCCGCACATTGTCGCCATCAAGCAAATATGTGCTTACGCCAAGTTTATGCAGTTCTTGCTCAAGGGCACCGGCGACGGTTGATTTCCCGGAGCCGGACAAGCCGGTAAACCACAGCACCGCGCCGCGGTGCTTGTGCAAGGCTTCACGCTGCTCACGCGTCACCGGATGAGCATGCCAGACCACGTTTTCATCATGGTCGGCCATTACTTGCCTCCCAGCAGGTCACGCGCGCCCCAGTGTGGGAAGTGGCGACGCACCAGAGCGTTAAGCTCAAGCTCAAATGCGCTGTAGGCCGAAGGTTCCTGATAAACCTCTGCCTGCGGCTCACGCACCATGCCTGCACCGACGGTCACGTTGCTCAGGCGGTCGATGAAAATCAGCCCGCCGGTCACCGGGTTGGCCTGGTATTTATCGAGCACCAGCGGCTCATCGAAGGTGAGATCTACCAGCCCAATCCCGTTCAGCGGCAGGCTTTCTACCACGCGCTGAGTCAGCGAGTTAATTTCAACCTGGTACTGAATATTGTCGACGCGCGCACGGGTTTTCTTCCCGGCGATTTTGATATCGAAGCTCTGGCCCGGCACCAGCGGCTGTTCCGCCATCCAGACGACATCCACCTTCGCACTCTGCACCGCAGCCAGCGATTCCGTCGCCTCTACCAACAGGTCGCCCCGGCTGATGTCGATTTCGTCTTTCAGCACCAGGGTAATCGCTTCCCCCGCGCCGGCTTGTTGCAAATCTCCATCAAAAGTCACGATTCGGGCAATGCTGGATTCCACGCCGGACGGCAGCACTTTGACGCGCTGGCCGACGTTCACGATGCCCGAAGCTAGCGTTCCCGCATAGCCGCGGAAGTCGAGATTAGGACGGTTCACGTACTGCACAGGGAAGCGCATTGGCTGCTGCTCCACGCCGCGAATAATCTCTACCGTTTCCAGCACTTCGAGCAGCGTCGGGCCGCTGTACCACGGCATTTGAGCGCTGGCGCCGGCGACGTTGTCCCCTTCCAGCGCGGAAAGCGGCACAAAACGGATATCCAGGTCCGCCGGCAGCTGCTGGGCAAAGGTCAGGTAATCCTGCTTGATCTGCTCGAAGGTCTGCTCGCTGAACGCCACCAGATCCATTTTGTTGATCGCCACCACCAGATGTTTGATCCCCAGCAGCGTGGAGATAAAGCTGTGGCGACGGGTTTGATCCAGCACGCCTTTGCGGGCGTCGATCAGCAGGATCGCCAGGTCGCAGGTTGATGCTCCGGTCGCCATATTGCGGGTGTACTGTTCGTGCCCCGGCGTGTCGGCAATAATGAATTTGCGCTTCTCGGTGGAGAAATAGCGGTACGCCACATCTATGGTAATGCCCTGCTCGCGCTCGGCCTGCAGCCCGTCTACCAGCAACGCTAAGTCGAGCTTCTCGCCCTGCGTGCCGTGACGTTTGCTGTCGGTATGCAGCGAGGAGAGCTGATCTTCATAAATCTGGCGCGTGTCGTGCAGCAGGCGACCAATCAGGGTGCTTTTGCCGTCATCGACGCTGCCGCAGGTCAAAAAGCGCAGCAGGCTTTTGTGCTGCTGGGCATGCAGGTAAGCTTCGACGCCGCCTTCATCAGCGATTTGTTGTGCAATAGTGGTGTTCATCTGGCGGCTCCTTAGAAATAACCCTGGCGTTTTTTCAGCTCCATCGAGCCGGCCTGGTCGCGGTCAATCATGCGTCCCTGGCGTTCACTGGTAGTGGAAACCAGCATCTCTTCGATGATCTCCGGCAGCGTCTGCGCGGTTGACTCCACCGCGCCGGTCAGCGGCCAGCAACCCAGGGTACGGAAGCGCACCATACGTTGTTCAATCACTTCACCCGGCTGCAAATCGATACGATCGTCGTCAATCATCATCAGCATACCGTCGCGTTCCAGTACGGGACGCGGAGCCGCCAGATACAGCGGAACGATGTCGATATTTTCCAGGTAGATATATTGCCAGATATCCAGCTCGGTCCAGTTAGAGAGAGGGAAAACGCGAATGCTTTCGCCTTTATTTATCTGGCCGTTGTAGTTATGCCACAGCTCAGGGCGCTGGTTTTTGGGGTCCCAGCGATGGAAGCGATCGCGGAAAGAGTAAATACGCTCTTTGGCACGGGATTTCTCTTCATCGCGACGCGCGCCGCCAAAGGCAGCATCAAAACCGTATTTATTCAGCGCCTGCTTAAGCCCTTCGGTTTTCATGATATCGGTATGCTTTGCGCTGCCGTGAACAAACGGGTTAATGCCCATCGCCACGCCTTCAGGGTTGCGGTGCACGATAAGATCGCAGCCGTAGGCTTTCGCCGTGCGGTCACGGAATTCGTACATTTCGCGGAATTTCCAGCCGGTATCAACGTGCAGCAGCGGGAACGGCAGCGTACCTGGGTAGAAAGCTTTACGGGCCAAATGCAGCATGACCGAAGAGTCTTTCCCAATGGAATACATCATCACCGGATTAGAAAATTCGGCAGCGACCTCACGGATAATATGGATGCTTTCAGCCTCCAGTTGCCGCAAGTGAGTGAGTCGTTTTTGGTCCATAACCTTCCCTTAAGCAGATGCGCCGCGGCCGTTCATCGCAGCCGCTTGAGATTTAATCTAAGGGGACTATAAGTCTTGGGCTTATTTGTTATGAAATTACGAATTGGAATGACTAGTTCCCGAAAAGAATAACGCCACGGCAAAGCTAACAACAAAATGTGCTTAACCAGCCGTTTTTTCGCGGGTTTAAGAGCAAATGAAATTGTTTAACCTGGCTCACAGTTTCATACTAACGGCGCTTAAAACTTCCGACTAATAAAGATGAATAAGGACGTACTATGTTTTCCGCATTGCGCCGCTCGGTGATTTGCCTGGCGCTGGGCGCGTGCTTTAGCTTTCCCGCAGCGGCGAAGGTCACGCAGCAAGGCGATATTGCCGACCAGCAAACCCGCCACATCGCCACTTATTTTCCGGGCAGAATGACCGGCAGCCCAGCCGAAATGCTGGCCGCAGACTATATTCAGCAGCAGTTTAAAAGCTGGGGATACCAGAGCGATATTCGCCAGTTTAATACTCGCTATATCTACACCACGAAAGCGGGACACCAGACCTGGCATAACGTAACCACCAGCAGCGTGATTGCCGCCCGTGAAGGTAAACTGCCGCAGCAAATTATTATCATGGCGCATCTGGACACCTATACGCCGCTTAATGATAAAGACGTGGACAACAACCTGGGCGGCCTTACGCTGCAGGGCGTGGACGATAATGCTTCTGGTCTTGGCGTGATGCTGGAGCTGGCCGAGCGGCTGAAAGATATCCCTACCCGCTACGGCGTTCGCTTTATTGCCACCAGTGGAGAAGAAATTGGCTCCCTGGGTGCGAAAAATATTCTGGCACGCATGAGCAAAGAGGAGCAGGCCAACACGCTGCTGGTGATCAACCTGGATAGCCTAATTGTTGGCGATAAGCTCTATTTCAATAGCGGAGCATCAACGCCTGCCGCCGTGCGTAAACTGACCCGCGATCGCGCTCTGATGCTCGCTCATCGCGCCGGGATTCAGGCCACCAGCAATCCTGGGCTAAATGCAAAATACCCGAAAGGCACAGGCTGCTGTGGCGATGCTGAACCGTTCGACAAGGCCGGGATCCCTGTGCTGTCCGTAGAAGCCACTAACTGGGCGCTTGGGGCGAAAGATGGTTATCAGCAGCGCAGTAAAAACAAGGCATTTCCAGACGGCACCAGCTGGCATAACGCGACCATCGACAACCTTGAGTATCTGGATAAAGCCCTGCCGGGCAGAATTAAGCGACGCAGCCATGACACGGTGCGTATTCTGCTGCCGCTGGTAAAAGAGTTGGCGAAGGCCGGGAAGTGATTTTCCCCTCGCCGCAATGGCGAGGGTGTATTTATTCGTGCAAACCGCACTCGCGCTTCAGGCCAAAGAAGCGCGTCTCTTCTTCTGCCATGCCTGGTTCCCATTTACGGGTGGTGTGGGTATCGCCGACGGACAAATAGCCCTGATCCCAGAGCGGATGGTACTTCAGCCCGTGCTCGGTCAGGTACTGGTAAACCGTGCGGTTATCCCAGTCGATGATCGGCAAAATTTTAAAGACTTCACGCTGTACCGCCAGTACCGGTAAATTAGCCCTGCTACCGGACTGTTCACGGCGCAGGCCCGCAAACCAGGTTTGTGCCTCCAGCGTTTTCAGCGCGCGGTTCATCGGCTCAACTTTGTTGATGTCGTTGTAACGTTCAATTCCCTCTACGCCCTGCTCCCACAGTTTACCGTAACGCGCTTCCTGCCAGGCCGGGCTTTCGGTGGCGCGGAACACCTGCAAATTCAGCTTCAGCTTGTCGGTAAGCTCGTCGATAAACTGGTAGGTTTCCGGGAACAGATAGCCGGTATCGGTCAGGATCACCGGGATATCGGGACGCTGCTGGGTGACCAAATGCAGGCACACGGCGGCCTGGATGCCGAAGCTGGACGAGAGCACAAATTCCCCCGGCAGGTTTTCCAGCGCCCAGGTCACGCGCTTTTGTGCGCTGAGTTTTTCCAACTGGGCGTTGACTTCGGCGAGCGCCATGACGCGTTCGACCTTAGGAAGGGCGTTCAGCGCGTTCAAATCGAGTACGGACATACGTGCCTCACTTAGTGATGAATGACCCTCACCCCAGCCCTCTCCCTGGAAGGGAGAGGGGGAAGCGAAGTTCGGCGATCGTTATATTAATCCCCTCTCCCAGGCCTCTCCCTGAAAGGGATAGGGGGGAAGCGAAGTTCGGCGATCGTTATGTTAATCCCCTCTCCCCGGCCTCTCCCTGCAAGGGGGAGGGGGGAAGCGAAGTTCGGCGATCGTTATGTTAATCCCCTCTCCCAGGCCTCTCCCTGAAAGGGAGAGGGGGGAAGCGAAGTTCGGCGATCGTTATGTTAATCCCCTCTCCCCGGCCTCTCCCTGCAAGGGGGAGGGGGGAAGCGAAGTTCGGCGATCGTTATGTTAATCCCCTCTCCCAGGCCTCTCCCTGAAAGGGAGAGGGGGGAAGCGAAGTTCGGCGATCGTTATGTTAATCCCCTCTCCCCTTTGGGGAGAGGGTTAGGGTGAGGGGAAAAACTAGTCCCACAAATCCCTGGCCGGATCGAGCACCGGGCGAATAATCCCGGCACGCACGGTGAAATCACCAAAGCCTTCGTCGGCCTCGCGCTCTTTCGCCCAGCGCCCCACCAGCTCATCAATCGAGCTGAGGATCTCCGGCTCGGTGATGTTTTCGCGGTACATGCGTGGAATACGCGTCCCGATGCGGTTGCCGCCAATGTGCAGGTTGTAGCGCCCTGGCGCTTTCCCTACAAGGCCAATTTCGGCCAGCATTGCACGGCCACAGCCGTTCGGGCAGCCGGTGACGCGCATCACAATGTGCTCATCCGGCACCTTGTGTTTGTCCATCACCTGCTCAACTTTGGTGACAAACTCCGGCAGGAAGCGTTCGGCTTCCGCCATCGCCAGCGGGCAGGTCGGGAACGCCACGCAGGCCATTGAGTTCTCACGTTGCGGCGTAACCGCATTCATCAAGCCAGACTCGGTCGCTAGCTTCTCAATTTTAGCCTTTTCGCTTTCCGGCACGCCGGCGACGATCAGGTTCTGGTTTGCCGTCAGGCGGAAATCACCTTTGTGGATCTTAGCGATCTCCAGCAGGCCGGTTTTCAGCGGTCGGCCGGGATAATCCAGGATGCGGCCATTTTCGATAAACAGCGTCAGGTGCCATTTGTCGTCGATGCCCTTCACCCAGCCAATACGATCGCCGCGGCCGGTAAATTCGTAAGCGCGGGTTGGCTCAAACTTGATGCCAGCCCGGCGCTCAACTTCTGCCTTAAACACGTCAACGCCAACGCGCTCAAGGGTATATTTGGTTTTAGCGTTTTTACGGTCGGTACGGTTTCCCCAGTCGCGCTGGGTCGTCACCACCGCTTCCGCTACCGCCAGAGTATGCTCCAGCGGAATGTAGCCGAATTCGCTTGCCGTGCGGGCATAGGTATTTTTATTCCCGTGCTCGATGGACAAACCACCGCCAACCAACAGGTTAAAGCCAACCAGCTTGCCGTTTTCCGCAATCGCAATGAAGTTCATGTCATTGGCGTGCAGATCCACGTCGTTCTGCGGCGGGATCACTACCGTAGTTTTAAACTTACGCGGCAGATAGGTCGGCCCCAAAATCGGCTCTTCGTCGGTGGTAGCGACTTTTTCTTTGTCCCACCAAATCTCGGCGTAGGCGCGGGTGCGCGGCAGCAGGTGCTCAGAGAGCTTTTTCGCCCATTCGTAGGCTTCCTGATGCAGCTCAGACTCCACCGGGTTGGAAGTACACAGCACGTTGCGGTTCACGTCGTTGGCGGTCGCCAGTGCGTCCAGGCCAACCTCGTGCAGCATTTCATGCGCGGGCTTGACGTTCTTCTTCAGAATGCCGTGGAACTGGAACGTCTGCCGGTTGGTCAGACGAATGCTGCCGTAGATAGTCTTATCTTCGGCAAACTTATCAATAGCCTGCCACTGCTGGGTGGTGATAATCCCCCCCGGCAAACGGCAGCGGAGCATCATCGCATGACGCGGCTCCAGCTTCTGCTCTGCGCGTTCGGCGCGAATATCGCGGTCATCCTGCTGATACATGCCGTGGAAACGGATCAGCAGGAAGTTGTCGCCGTTGAAACCGCCGGTCAGGCCATCCTGCAGATCTTCTTTAATGGTGCCGCGCAGAAAATCGCTGTCGCGCTTCAGGCGTTCGGCGTCGACCAGTTTGCCTTCGACCACCAGAGGGCCAGGGTGTTTTTCGCTCATTAGTAGACATCTCGCTGATAACGGCGCTCAACGCGCAGCTCACTTAAAAATTCATCTGCCGCTTCGGTGTCCATGCCACCGTGGACGGCAACCACTTCCAGTAACGCCTGCTCAACGTCCTTCGCCATACGGTTGGCGTCGCCGCAGACGTAAATGTGGGCACCTTCCTGAATCCAGCGCCACAGTTCCGCGCCTTTTTCGCGCAGTTTGTCTTGTACGTATATTTTATGCTGCTGGTCGCGGGACCAGGCTAAATCGATGTTCGTCAGCAGGCCGTCTTTGACGTAGCGCTGCCATTCCACCTGATAAAGGAAATCTTCGGTAAAGTGCGGGTTGCCAAAGAACAGCCAGTTCTTACCGCCGGCTCCGTCGTTGTCGCGCTGCTGAATAAAGGCGCGGAACGGGGCGATGCCGGTGCCGGGGCCAATCATAATGACCGGAGTTTCCGGGTTGGCCGGTAAGCGGAAGTTATCGTTATGTTCAATGAACACACGCACTTCACCATCCTCCTCAAGGCGGTCGGCCAGGAAGCCTGAAGCGCCACCGCTGCGGGCACGGCCTTCGATGTCATAGCGCACCGCGCCCACGGTAATGTGGACTTCGGTTTCAGCTTCGGCCTGTGAAGAAGCGATAGAGTAAAGGCGCGGCGTGAGCGGACGCAGCAGGCCAGTCAGCTGTTCTGCCGTCAACTCTGCCGGGGCGTAGCGCGCCATGTCCACAATCGGCGTGGCCTGCGCGTAATGCTGAAGTTTTGCTTTATCGCCCACCAGCTCCAACAGCGCCGTGTTGCGGGTCAGCTGGGCATAATTTTCGACGATGTTGCCGGTGTTAACCGTCAGCTCGAAGTGCCACTGTAGGGCTTCGCTCAGCGGCAACGTTTTGCCGTCGACGGTAACGCTTTCATCGCCTTTCAGCCACAGCAGATCCGTCAGCTCTTTCACCAGCGCAGAATCGTTCTGATACCAGACGCCAAGCGCATCGCCCGGCTGATAACGCAGGCCGGAATCGCCAAGATCGATTTCGATGTGGCGCACGTCTTTATCGGAGTCGCGGCCGGTAATTTTCTGGTTAACCGCAAGTGTGGCGGTTAACGGAGATTCTTTGCTGTAAGGGCTGGTGAAGATTTCGTTGCTCACGCCCGTGGCCGTCGCGGCAGCCTGAGCCGGAGTTTCAGCCGGGACGCGGGATTTCAGCAGTTCGACGATTTTACCGCGCCATTCCTGCGCCGCAGGCTGGTACTCCACGTCGGTATCAACGCGATCCAACAGGCGCTCGCCGCCCAGTTCAGCCAGTTTGCTGTCGAAGTCTTTGCCGGACTGGCAGAAGAATTCATACGAGCTGTCGCCGAGGCCAAAGACGGCAAACGCGGTGCCGTCCAACTTCGGTGCTTTTTTCGAGAACAGGAATTTGTGCAGGGCCACGGCCTCTTCAGGCGGCTCCCCTTCCCCTTGCGTAGAACTGACGACAATCAGCAGCTTTTCCTGGGCAATTTGCTTGAATTTATAGTCGCCCGCGTTCACCAGGTTAACGTTCAGTTTCGCCGCCAGCAGGTCGTCCCGCAATTGCTCGCTCACGCGGCGCGCGTTGCCGGTCTGCGAAGCGGAGATCAGCGTAATCACCGGGACTTCTGCCGCAGGGGCCGGAGCCGCCGCAACAGCACCAGGCTGCTGGTTAATCATTCCCCAGAAATAACCGGATAACCAGGCCAGCTGAGTGGTTGAAAAATCAGTGGTCGCCGCCTGAAGGCGTGCCAGCTGGTCCGGCGTTAGCGGCAGCAAAGCGCTCGGTGGAACCTGAGAAGTCATACGTATTTAGCTTCCAGTAGCAAAGGGCAAAAAAAGGGCTTACAGACTGTAATGAGTCAAGGTTAACCAGCAGGTTATCAACAATTAAAGAAGGGATGGAAATAATAAATAACTAAAACGACTAATCGTTTTTTCAGGTAAATCATAGTGTTAAAAGTGATTAACTAACTACCTGATGAATATGACATTTCAGCGTATTCACCGTTGCTTACACCGTGTCGCCGGGCAATGCGCCGTTTAGTTAATGCGAAAAATAGTCCATTCCGCTATCATGCGGCGGTTTTTTGAATTCCAGAGAGTCGAATGATGTCCACCACCCTGTTTAAAGATTTTACCTTCGAAGCCGCCCACCGCCTGCCGCACGTCCCGGAAGGCCACAAATGCGGTCGCCTGCATGGCCACTCCTTTATGGTGCGCCTGGAAATTACCGGCGAGGTAGATCCGTATACCGGCTGGATCATGGACTTCTCCGAGCTGAAAGCGGCGTTTAAGCCGACCTACGATCGCCTCGATCACTACTATCTGAACGATATCCCTGGGCTTGAAAACCCCACCAGCGAAGTGCTGGCGAAATGGATTTGGGATCAGATGAAACCTGTCGTACCGCTGTTGAGCGCGGTGATGATCAAAGAAACCTGCACCGCAGGCTGCGTCTACCGCGGCGAATAAGCAAAAAAAGTCCGGGATTCACCCCGGACTTTTCCTCTCTGCGCCCCGCATCAAGCTAATTTTTCTCCCGCTTTGGTAAGCTGCTCCGTCGCAACTAAAAGGTGCACGGGATGGCCACTACAGATTTCGATATTATCGTCGTTGGTGCGGGGATCGCAGGCTCCTGCTGCGCGGTAGAGTGCGCGCGCGCCGGACTCAATGTTCTGCTTGTTGAGCGGGCAAATCAGCCCGGAGGCAAAAACATGTCGGGCGGCAGACTCTACACCGCAGCGTTTGAAAATCTCTTTCCTGATTTTTCTCGCTCCGCCCCACTCGAACGCTGTATTACCCATGAAAAGCTCTCCGCACTGACGGCAGAGACTTCCACCACGCTGAGTTTTCAATATCCTTCGGCGGCGTCATACAGCGTGCTGCGTGCGCGGCTGGATCCGTGGCTCTTCCAGCAGGCTGAACAAGCCGGCGCGCAGTGCCTGACAACGACCCAGGTCGATAGCCTGCACGTCGAAAATGGCGTGGTGAGCGGAGTCGTGATTGACGGCGAAGTGTTAAGCGCCAGAGCCGTGGTTATCGCCGAAGGCGCTAATACCCTGCTGGCCGAGCAACACAAGCTGTTAAATAAGTTGCCTGAGCACAGCGTTGCCGTTGGCGTTAAAGAAGTGCTTGCGCTGCCGAAAGAAGATCTCGAAAACCGCTTCTCGCTTGAAGGTAACGAAGGTGCTGCCTGGCTATTCACCGGCGGCGTTTGCGGCGATCGGCCTGCGGGCGGGTTCCTCTACACCAATCACGATACGCTGTCAGTCGGCATCGTTTGTCCGCTATCTTCAATTCGAGCTTCCTCAACTTCGCTTCACGACTTGCTGGAAAACGTCAAGCAGCACCCGACGCTGCGCCCGCTTCTGCGCCGTGCCGAACTGGTGGAATACGGCGCCCATCTTATTCCTGAATGTGGCCTGAACGGGCTCCCCGAGCGTCTGGCCGGCCCCGGCTATTTGCTGGTGGGCGATAGCGCCCGTTTCTGTATCAATACCGGTTTCACCGTCCGCGGCATGGATTTGGCTGCGCTTTCGGCAAAAGCGGCGGCGCAAACGCTGATTCAAACGCTGCAGGATAATGTTAGTGTCGATCTTCACCAGGCATACCGCCAACAGCTGGAGCGTACCTCACTATGGGCGGTGCTGGAGCGCTATCGCAAGATGCCCGATTTTTTACAAACGCCGGGGCTGTTTCAGACCTGGCCTGGCCTACTGGCCGGGCTGCAGCGTGATATCTTTGATCCCCAATATTTACCGCCGCCACGACTCAGCAGCCTACTGTGGAAACATGCCCGCAAAGCAGGCATTTCCAGACTGGTTAAAGACATTTTTCGCGGAGGACGCAGCCTGTGAACCTGCATGAGAAACTGGCCAGGAACGCCTGGCAGCCTGCGGAGAAACCGCATATTGTCCCGGCAGACAATCCCGATATTGAACAGCTTGCTCTGCTGGTACGCGCCTGCCCAGCCGGGTTATACCGACAGAAAGAAGACGGCAGCCTGCACATTTACAACACCGGCTGCCTGGAATGCGGCACCTGCCGTCTGCTGTGCGACGAACAAACCCTCAGCCGCTGGCGCTATCCGCCCGCCGGCTGCGGCATCCAATTACGCTTTGGTTAATGGAGTCCAAGCTGTGTCCCTGATGTCCCTACTCAAGCAACACCCGCTGATTGCAGCGGTAAAAGATACCCAGAGCCTGCAGCTGGCGCTGGAATCCGACTGCCAGGTGATTTCCGTGCTGTACGGCAATATCTGCACCATTACCGGCATCGTGCAGCAAATTAAGAAGGCGAATAAATATGCGCTGGTACACGTCGATTTACTGGAAGGGACATCGAATAAAGAGATTGTGATTAACTTTCTGAAACTGGTGACCCAGGCCGACGGGGTGATTAGCACCAAAGCGCCAATGGTGAAAGCGGCCAGGGCACAGGGGTTCTTTGCCATTCACCGGCTGTTTATCGTCGATTCCATCTCTTATCACAACATCGATAAGCAGGTGGCCCAGTCAAACCCGGATTGCATCGAAATCCTGCCGGGCTGTATGCCGAAAGTAATGAAATGGGTGACGGAAAAAATCGACCTGCCGGTCATTGCCGGTGGCCTGGTGTGCGACGCGGAAGATGCCAACAACGCGCTCAACGCCGGAGCACTGGCTATCTCCACCACTAATACCGGCGTCTGGCAGTTGGCTAAATATCTTCCCTGACGCAGGTTTGCAGCTCGGTTAACACCGGCAGCAAATCATCCACGATCCCCACATCAGCATGGCGGAAAATTGCCGCCTGCGGATCGTTGTTGATGGCAACAATGAACTGACTGTGGGCAATGCCGCTGATAAAAGCCGGTGCGCCGGAAACGCCTGCCGCAATACAAACGTCTGCGGCAACCTGGGTACCGGACATCCCCAGCAGTTTGTCCATGCTGCACCAGGCGTGCATCACCGCTTCGCGGCTGGCGCCAGTTTCCATGCCCAACCCGCAGGCAATCTCTTCCACTTGCACCATGACTTGCGGGCTACCAACGCCCCTCCCCACCGCCAGCACAAGTCTGGCATCAGCCAGGCCGGATGCGGCTTCATTGGCAATTGCCCCAGATTCAACCAGCCAGGCTGGCTTCTGTGGTGCCACGGGAATCTGTACATATTCCATCTCCGGCTGCCAGGTTTTGGCTCCCGGCGCGGCGGCTACGCTCAGACACCAGGGCTTATTTTGCAGTTGAAGCTCAGCCACCAGCGCGCCGCCATAGGCGTTTTTACGCACTACCTGCCGGGCAAAATTCGCGTCATTAATCGCGCTCCACGCCTCCCCTTGCAGCCGGTGCGCCAGCCGGGTAGCTAGCTCTGCGCCCTGCCAGCCAGAAGGAAATAACAGCATTTCTACTGGAGCACGCAGGAAGTGGGTATACAAACCCTCCAGCAGCGGCTCACTGCATTCGCTCTCCGGCAGCAACCAGGCTTCGAAATGTTCTGGTGCCATTTCACTGCGTGCAATGAAATGCCCTATCTCATTAAGCACCGACACTTTCCGGGCCTCGGGCAGAATCACAGCAATTTTCATGGCGTCATCCTTTCACGTAGCCAGCCACGGTAGAGGCTACGGGCCTTTTCACGCGCATCGCTGCCCTGAATAATTAAACCGCCGCGATGTCGCTGAGCATACTTCAGCCCCACCAGTGGAGAGACAGCCTCCTCATCGCCCTGGACTTTCACAGGTAAAACTTCAACGTCCGAAGCTTTCACCGCCAGTTTTTGCCGCAGGCCAGGCGTTCTCAGGCAGTAATCCCCCCCGCTTTCAATCATCAGCACCGCAGGCAGCCGCACGGTAAGGCTGCGTTTCCCTGCACCGTACCGCTGTTTCAGGCAAACCTGCTGCCGTTCAACGTCGAGCGTGAAATCATAAACCTGAGTGAAGCACGGCCAGCCCAGCCGTTCGGCGAGGTAAAACCCCGTTTGCCCGCTGTTACCTTCAGCGCTGCGTGAGCCTGTCACCACCAGTGATTGAGAATGTTGCTGTTGCCATGCGGCCAGCAAAGCGGCCACTGCGGCAGGGGAAAAAGTCAGCTCGCCATCCGGCTGTAATCGAATGGCCCGCTGGAACCCCAGCGCTTTGAACTGGCGCAGAAAACTGTCCGCACGCTCACGGCCAATGCTCAATGCGGTAAGCTTCAGGCCTTCTGCCTGACGCAGCAATATCTCAGCGGCAGCAGCCTCATCTTCCCCCAGGCAAGGGCGCGTTATCGACGTGTCCAGACTACCCTGCCCGGCAGACAGCCAGTCCTTTTCCGCCAGCATGGCGAGGTCTGGCTCGGCCTTAAAGGCTAACAGAATGTTCATGATTTACTCCCGACGGCTGCTCTTTATTCCCGGATGCGGCCACAAGGCTCATGTTTCGCGTTTCCGGCGCCCAGAAGACGGAAACCAGCAGGCCCAGCATCAGAACCGCGCTCAACAACAGCATGGTGTTTTGCACCCCGAAGGAGACCAGCGCCACCGGCAGCAGTCCGGTGCTAATTGCCGAGCCCAGGCGACTCATCGACGTCGCAAACCCTACGCCCAGAGAGCGAATATCCGTCGGGAAACTCTCCGCCGGCAGCACGCCGACCAGGTTGCTGACCGCCGAAATAGTCAGAGTAAAAACAAAGAACAGCAGCAGAATAATTGTACCGTGTTGTTCCGGCACCAGCGCCAATGCAGTCAGGCTGAAGAACAGCACCAGAAAACCGCCGATCAGGAAACCTCGCCTTGAACAGTGGTGGGTCAGCACCAGGCCCGCGATCGCGCCCGCCACCAGCACCATATTCAGCAGCAGACTGGCGGTCAGGCCATCCCGCATGCCCAGCAGCCCGGTAATGGACGGCAGCCAGGTATAAATTGCAAACCACGGGATCACCAGGCAAACAAAGAACAGGCTATTAAACGCGGTACGCCTCCAGTATTGCCCGGAAAACAACGTGCGGAGATGGCGGGAGGTCGGCACCGCAATTTCATCGCTAATAACAACATGTTCACCAAAGTAGCGGCGCACAATCTGATGTGCTTCGGACACCCGCCCCTGGCGAAGCAGCCAGCGGGGAGATTCCGGCGTTCCCCACCGCAAGAAAGTGATTAACAACGCGGGCAACGCGGCCGACGCCAGCAGCCAGCGCCAGGCATCCGGCCCGCTCTCCACCAGCTGATGGCCAATGAGGCTCGCCAGCACGTAGCCCAGCGTCCAGACCACGCTAAAAGCGCCTAGCAGCACGCCACGATGTTTACGTGGGGCAAATTCGGCCAGCATGGTGTGGCCCACTGAGTAGTCACCGCCCAGCCCGATACCAATTAACACCCGCAGCAGAATCAGCTGCTCTACGTTGCTAACGAAAAACTGTAAAAAAGAGGCCAACGTGATGAGCACGAAGCTGAAGTTAAAAATTTTCTGACGACCAATATGATCGGAGATCCAACCCAGCACCAAGCTGCCAAGAAACAGCCCAAACAGCGCCGAGCCGCCCACTAATCCTTCCTGAAGTGGCGTCAGGCCCATTTGCGGCGTAATCATCACCAGCGCAAAACCAATTACGCCGAGCACGTAGCCATCCGTCAGGTGAGCGCCAAAGGTCAGCCCGGCTATGCGTAAATGAAAGCGATTAAGCGGCAGGTCATCCATACGAACCGGTTCGGCGTGCATACTGATTCCTTTGTCGATCCGTAAATGAAGAGGTCGGCTCCTGAGAGCCGACCTGTACGGTTATTTTTCAATCGGCCAAATCGTGCCGGTATTCATGATGCCGTTCGGATCGTACTGATCTTTCAGGCCCTGCATGATTGGCCAGGCGGTGCCGTGCTCAAGCTTGGACCAGTGCACGCGGTGCTTGCCGATCCCGTGGTGGTGCACCATCGAGCCGCCGAGGCGAATCGTCTCTTCCACGATGATTTTGTTCAGCGGGTTGTGGTACTTGTCGATCTCCTCTTCCGGCTTGCAGTCCACCACGTTGTAGTCGTACACGAAGTACATGTTGGTGCCGTTGATGTAGCTGTGGGAAGAGTGGCCACCCAGCATAGTGATATCACCTGCATGTGGGAACTCGTTGCGAATGCGCTCGATCACATTGTGGTAAATCTCATTAATGCAGCTCCAGCTGCCGGAGACTTCAGTGGTAAAGCCCATGTTGCCGGTTTTCAGGATCTGCACGCGCTCGGCAGCCACTTTATCCGGCCCCCAGTTCAGGTTGTTGAACCAGGTTTCAATCAGCTTGCTGTCCACCTTCTTGCATTCCGGGTAGCGGGCAACAATTTCTTCGATGCCCGCGCCGGTCGCTTCCGCCAGGCGCTTAGAGCCTTCTGCCATAAAGATCAGCACGCATTTGCCGTCGGCAAAATGGGTGAAGTGCTGGGTGCCATCTTCGGCGTCATACAGGCGGGCAATCGACGGGCGATAGCCTTCCACCATCACTTCACGCAGGATGTTGAACCCGGTTTTCATGTTGTCGAGGATGTAGCCATAGAACAGGTTGTTTTCCGGCATGTACTTGAAGATTTTTACCGTCACTTCGGTGATGTAGCAGAGTGCCCCTTCGTTGCCGATAATCACATGGCGAATGTCCGGGCCAGCGGCACGACGCGGCACGTTTTTAATGCGCGTGATGCTGCCGTCCGGGAACACGGCTTCGAGACCAACCACCATGTCCTCAATCGCACCGTACAGGGTTGAGAACTGGCCGATGCTGCGGGTTGCCACAAGGCCGCCCATTTGTGCCAGCGGCTTGGACTGCGGCGAGTGGCCAGTGGTGTAGCCTTTTGCGCGCAGGGCATCTTCCAGCACTTCCAGCGGCACGCCGCACTGGGCGGTGGCCTGCATGTTTTCAATGTCGATATCGACTATCTTGTTCAGCCCGGAACCGTCCAGCACCACGGAGTTTTTCACCACGGTTTCCAGGCCGCCTTCCGTTGCTGAAGCCCCGGTGCGCGGTACGCAGTTGATGTGGTTGCCGTTCAGGAACGCCAGCACGTTAGAAACTTGTTCAGTACTTTGTAGCTTCACCACCGCGGCCGGCAACGGCAGGGTGAACACGCCATGAATATCCGCATATTTTCTGAACCGGTCGATACTGTTTTTCTGCAATACTTTTTCATCGGTAATAACCTGCTGCGGGCCAACAATTTCTTTTAATTGATCCACAATTGCTTCGCGAGATAAAGACATGACAACTCCTTCCTGACAAATAAGGGAATACGGATATAAATAAGAGAAAGCAGGAACCACCCTGCGAGAATTACCTGACTAAATAACCACCATCAACGACTAACAAATGACCATTAACATAATCTGAAGCACGACTGGATAAATAAACCATTGCCCCCATAAGATCCTGAGTTTCACCCCAGCGGTTGGCTGGAATATGATCAAGCACGCGTTTGTTGGTTTCCGGGTTTTTACGAGTTTCGGTAGTAATATCGGTGGCATAATAACCAGGTGCGATGCCGTTCACCTGAATATTATATTGACCTAATTCGTCACAATAGGCTTTCGTTAAACCGGCCAGCGCATGTTTTGTGGCGGAATAAGCCGGAGACCACTGTCCACCAAGATAAGAAAATAGCGAGCAGATATTAATGATTTTTCCGTGCTTTTGCGGGATCATCACTTTAGCCGCTTCGTAACTTAATTCGAACGCCGCGGTCAGGTTGATGTTGATCATCGGGTCCCAGTCGGCACGGCCGAAATCCAGCACCTTGTTAAGCTTACAGATCCCGGCGTTGTTAACCAGAATATCCACCGAACCAAAGGTTTCCAGGCACTGGGCGATGACCTGAGCCGGGGCGCCTTTCTCCGTGATGTCCACCGTCATAAACGCCACTTTTACGCCTTGCTGTTCAATAAGTTGACGCGTTTCGCCTTTCTCTTCCACCACCGTGGGAATAAACACATTCGCGCCAGCCTTAGCCAGTGCCATGGCGAACGCCTGCCCCAGCCCGCTGTTACCGCCGGTGACAATCGCCGTCTTCCCTTTAAGCGAGAAGAAGTCCAGTGAGAATTCGTTGAGTGCGCTGAGCGACATGATGAACTCCTTAAATTTTTTAAACGCAAAAAAAAATGAGAAAAGCAAGCTTCCCCCGAAAGGGAAGTTACTTTTCTCATCGTCTCTAGTAACTGGCTAAAATAAGTATCATAGCGAGGAACCGCGTTATGTGATCAATCTCACAACTCATTAACAGAAAGGTTTTATCGCTAAATTATTCATCGTGAAAATCAATATCGTGATATTTCTCACACTAAAAAACCACGTTGCATGTTAATAATCTTCGCAATTACTAGAGTCCATGAGAAAAGTAATCAGCCCTTAAAAGGGGATTGGTTACTTTTCTCTTTTTTTTGTCTTTAACAATCCTGATTACTGAGAGCACACCATGCGTGATTCAAATTTTCGTCGCTGGCTAACGCTGGCAATAATAAGTATCAGTGGTGGTGTAAGTTTTGACCTTGCTTATTTAAGGTATATTTACCAAATCCCCATGGCAAAATTTATGGGGTTTAGCAATACCGAAATAGGCTTAATTATGAGTACTTTCGGAATAACCGCAATTATACTTTATGCTCCGAGCGGAATTATTGCTGATAAATTCTCCCACCGCGTAATGATGACGCTGGCGATGATTGCCACCGGCCTGTTGGGGATTGTGATGGCTTTCTACCCGCCGCTGTGGGTGATGATTGTCATTCAGGTCGCATTCGCCGTGACTACCATTCTGATGCTGTGGTCGGTCTCCATTAAGGCGGCTTCCCTGCTGGGCGATCATAGCGAGCAGGGAAAAATTATGGGCTGGATGGAAGGCCTGCGCGGCGTCGGCGTGATGGCGCTGGCGGTATTCACTATGTGGGTGTTCTCGCGCTTTGCGCCGGAAGATGCCAACAGCCTTAAAGCCGTCATCCTTATCTACAGCGGCGTTTATATTGCGCTCGGCGTGCTGTGTTGGTTCTTTGTCAGCGACGGCTTTACCGGCCGTACAGAAGGTGCTCAGGAAGCCAAAAAACCGGCTTTCCAGCTAAAAGATATTCTGTCCGTTTTACGGATAAGTACTACCTGGTACTGCAGTATGGTGATCTTCGGGGTCTACACCATTTATGCCATCCTGAGTTATTCCACCAACTACCTGACAGAGATGTACGGCATGTCGTTAGTGGCCGCCAGCTACATGGGTATCGTGATCAATAAAATCTTCCGCGCAGTTTGTGGTCCACTGGGCGGCATTATTACGACCTACAGCAGAATCAAATCGCCGACTCGTGTGGTGCAGTTGCTCTCTATTGTTGGCGCAGCCGCACTAGTCGCGCTGCTGGCAACCAACGCCAATCCTCAGTCCGTTGCGATGGGTATTGGGCTTATTTTGCTGCTGGGATTCACCTGTTACGCCTCACGCGGGCTTTACTGGGCCTGCCCCGGCGAAGCGAGAACGCCACCCTACATTATGGGGACTACCGTGGGGATCTGTTCAGTCATCGGCTTCTTGCCGGACGTGTTCGTTTATCCACTTGTTGGCCACTGGCAGGACACACTCCCTGCAGAGGAAGCCTACCGCAATATGTGGCTGATGGGATTAGCCGCGCTGTGCATGGTCATCGTGTTTGCCATTTTGCTGATTCGCAAAATTCGCGCCGCCGACATTGCACAGGAAAAATTGGCATCACTGGCCGCAACGGGCGAGTGATGAGGGAAAATTGAAGGAGAAAGGCAATGTCGAAGCAATACATCATTGGGATTGATGGTGGAAGCCAGAGTACAAAAGTCGTGATGTACGATCTGGCTGGCAATATCGTCTGTGAAGGCAAGGGGCCGCTTCAGCCGATGTACACGCCGGACGCGGATACCGCCGAACACCCCGACGACGACCTATGGGACTCACTGTGCCGCGCCGGGCAGGATTTAATGAGCCACTTCACGGGCGACAAGAATGCCATCGTCGGGATTGGCCTTGGCTCCATACGCTGCTGTCGCGCCCTATTAAAGGCTGACGGCACACCGGCTGAGCCGCTAATCAGCTGGCAGGATGCCCGCGTCACCCGTCCCTACGAGCACACAAATCCTGACGTCGCCTGGGTTACCTCTTTCTCGGGGTACCTGTCTCACCGCTTAACCGGCGAGTTCAAAGACAATATCGCCAACTATTTTGGCCAATGGCCGGTGGACTACAAAACGTGGTCATGGAGCGATGACAGAGAAGTACTGAAGAAATTTAATATTCCACGCACCATGCTGTTTGATGTTCAGATGCCCGGTACGGTCATTGGCCATCTTACCGAAAATGCCGCAAAGGCTACGGGCTTCCCGGCCGGATTACCGGTAGTTTGTACCACCAGCGATAAGCCGGTAGAAGCGCTTGGGGCCGGACTGCTGGATGACGAAACGGCGGTGATTTCTCTCGGCACCTATATCGCGCTGATGATGAACGGCAAAGCGTTGCCAAAAGCCCCGGTAGCCTACTGGCCCATTATGTCATCGATTCCTGAAACGCTGCTGTATGAAGGCTACGGCATCCGCAAAGGGATGTGGACGGTAAGCTGGCTGCGGGACATGCTGGGTGAGTCATTGATTCAGGATGCGAAAGCACAGAATCTTTCCCCGGAAGGGTTACTGAACAAGAAAGCCGCGCTGGTGCCGCCGGGCTGTAACGGCCTGATGACCGTGCTGGACTGGCTGACCAATCCGTGGGAACCCTTCAAACGCGGGATAATGATCGGCTTTGATTCCAGCATGGACTACGCGTGGATTTACCGCTCGATCCTCGAAAGCATCGCCCTGACGCTGAAAAACAACTACGACAATATGTGCCATGAGATGGACCACTTTGCCAAACATGTGATCATCACCGGCGGCGGCTCCAACAGCGATCTGTTTATGCAGATCTTTGCCGACGTGTTTAACCTGCCGGTCAGGCGTAACGCGATCAACGGCTGCGCAAGTCTGGGGGCGGCAATCAACACCGCCGTCGGGCTGGGCCTGTATACCAGCTATGAAACCGCCGTCGAAAAAATGGTGCGGGTCAAAGATGTGTTTATGCCGATTGAAAACAACGCGCGACGCTATGAGGCGCTAAACAAAGGGATTTTCAGGGAGTTAACGCAGCACACTGACGTTATTTTGAAAAAATCTTATCAGGTGATGCACGGAGAGTTAGATAACACGGATTCGATTCAAAGCTGGTCCAACGCTTAACTAACGGTTAACGCCGGGTGTGATGACCGCACCCGGCTTTGCATATCAGGCAATATTCAAATATTTGTGCGTCTGCATCGACAGGCGCCAGTTGCGCGCGATGCAGGTTTCAATGCACAGGCGGGTAGCATCGTCTTTTTGGCTGATCGGCTGCAACGCGATGATACGGCTTTTCTCATCCGTCAGCGTTGCCAGCAGTTCGTCCAGCGCCTCGACGTCACGCATACGCCCCACCGGGTGCTTAATTTCATCCGCACGTTCCAGCGCCTGGGAGAGAATGTCATACCCGCCGCGCATGTTCACCTTCGGGGAAACCGTCACCCAGGTATTTGCCGTGCAGCGCACTTCATGTGTGCCGCTGGTTTCTATCTGGCAGCTAAACCCGTTTTTCTCCAGCAAATCTGTCAGCGGAGTTAGGTCATGAATGCAAGGCTCACCGCCGGTGATCACCACATGCCGCGCGGTATAGCCCTGGCGGCCAATCACGGCCAGTAGATCTTCGGCGCTTGCCGCACCCCACTTATCGCTTTCTTTGGTTTTGGCCAGGATACTGAACAGCGACACTTCACGATCCGCGAGCTTATCCCAGGTATGTTTGGTATCGCACCAGGCGCAGCCTACCGGGCAACCCTGCAGGCGAATAAAAATGGCGGGCACGCCGGTAAAATAGCCTTCCCCTTGCAGGGTCTGGAACATCTCGTTAATCGGGTACTGCATAATCATCTCGGTCATAGTCACAAAAAGTAATTATCGCAGAACTGGCGATGGAGATCATGCGAAAGCGGCTGCGCCGCCGGGATGCCTGATCCCCATGCCGCGTAAACAGCCTCTATTTTCATGGTTACTGTGTGCCAGCTCTCAACTTTCTTATGGTGATTAAACGTTTGCTCCTCATGTTGATCGTCGTCATAACAGCACGTATTGCTAACTTCTAGCATCCCTCTGGCTTTCCCCCTGAATTTACATAAGGAAATGATAAATGGATGATTCTTCTGTTCCCGGACACCAAAGAGTTGGGCCCGCCGCCTGGTTTAGCCTGCTGTTTGCGATGGTCTTTTTCTCTGGCCTGTTGGGCGGAAAAAACTGGTACGGGGTGTTTGACTTCACCACGCTAAACGGTGCCTTTGGCAAAGTTGTCAGCGGTGTTAACCCGGCCGGAGAATCGCTGGATGTTGCAAAAAGTGCCTTCCGCGGCAACGGTGGATATGGCGCAATGGACGGTTTTCTCTTCGCTTTCGGCCTGATTCCCGCCGTGATGTTTGCGCTGGGCATGATTAACGTGCTGGAACACTACGGCGCCCTGCGGGCCGCAAGAAAACTACTGACCCCTCTCCTTCGCCCCCTGATGGGCGTTCCCGGTGCCACGGGCCTTGCGCTAATCGGCAGCCTGCAAAGCACCGACGTTGGCGCATCGCTCACCCGCGTACTGGCGGATGAAGGCCAGATCACCGAAAAAGAAAAAACCGTGTTCACTATGTTCCAGTTTTCCGCCGGAGCCATGATCACCAACTTTTTCTCTTCCGGGGCGGTGCTCTTCACGCTGATCGCCGTTGACGGCAGCCAGGCCGTACCAAGCTCTATCGGCATGTGCGTCGCCGTGATGTTCATTATGAAAATTGTGGGGGCAAACATGATGCGCCTGATCCTGAACATCACGGAACGGAAAACAAAAACGGAGGTGCAACATGGCTGATGCAGCAAAACCGATGATCACCGATGTCTTTGTTGCCGGGGCGCGCAAAGGCTGGACCATAGCGACAACCAGTACGCTGCCTAATGTGTTGATGGCATTCATTATTATTTATGCGCTTGAGCTTACGGGCGCACTGCAGGGCATGGCGTGGCTGTTTGGTCCGGTAATGAAATTCTTTGGGCTGCCCGGTGAAGCTGCGGCAGTACTCATCGGCGGCTGGATGTCTATGGGCGGTGGCGTAGGTGTCGCTATCAGTCTGTTTGAAAGAGGAATTCTCAGCGGAGAACATCTGGCTATTCTCGCGCCGGCCATCTATTTGATGGGCTCTCAGGTGCAGTACGCCGGGCGTATTCTCGGCGTGGTCGGCATTCCGGCGAAGCGTATTCCGCTGATGATAGCCCTCTCCGTACTCAACGCATTTTGCGCCATGCTGATCATGCGCGTTCTTATTCTGGAGTAACCTATGGATCTGAAACAGTATCTTCAAGAGTTAAAAAGAGTCGTAAATATCGACTGTGGCACCGCCACCGCTGCGGGCGTAGAAGAGGTCAGCCGTATCTTTCAGCAATGGTATCTGTCAGAAAACTGGCACTGCGACAGCATTGATCTGGGGAATAAAGTAGGGCCGGGTTTGTTTGCCACCAATAAGCCCGATGCCGCACAGTACGACGTTTTACTTGTGGGTCATATGGATACCGTATTCCCACCAGGAACCGTTTCAGAGCGGCCTTTCAGCATTGAAGGCGATCGCGCCTATGGGCCTGGCGTGTCAGACATGAAAAGCGGATTGTTATCTATCCTTTGGGCTTTACGTGGCCTGGACAAAGCCGACCTTGAAAGGTTGGCTATCGCCGTGGCCATGAACCCTGACGAAGAAACTGGCTCGGCCCATTCACATGAATGGATTGGCGGCATAGCAAAACGCAGCCGCTGCGTGCTGGTGTGCGAGGCGGCAAGAGCCGACGGCTCTCTGGTGAAAGCCAGAAAAGGCATGGCTCGTTATCGCCTGGCGTTTAAAGGCGTAGCCGCCCATGCGGGTAACGATCCAGAAAAAGGCCGTTCTGCGGTGAAAGCGCTCGCTCATGCAGTGCTGGCAATCAGCGATCTGGCCGATATGACAAAGGGCACCACGCTGAACACCGGCGTGATTTCCGGCGGCGTTGGGGCGAATATCGTGTCGGATCGCGCGGAGATGATTGTCGATCTCCGCTTCAATGATAACGACGAATATCTGCGGGTTAATGAGGCCATTCAATCGTTCAGCCAGCGTCAATTCGAGCCTGATGTGTTAACCAGCGTCGAACAGCAGGCACAAACGCCAGCGATGTCGCCTTCCGCGGAAACGGAAAAGCTGATGAGGCTGGTGGAAAAAGCCGGTGAAGCTGTCGACGTGGAGGTTCGCTGGCAAGCGGTGGGCGGCGGCTCAGACGCTAACCACACGGCGGCACTTGGCGTGCCATCTCTGGACGGATTTGGCCCTGTCGGCGCGGGTTTCCATTCCCCTTCCGAATATCTGGAGCTGAGCAGTATCGAGCCTCGGGTTCGGCTGCTGCGCGAAGTGATCCGCTCGCTGTAAAAAAAGGCCGGGAAATTCCCGGCCTGCTTCATTACTTTTTCAGTTTAAAATCAATCACCATGCGGCCTTTAATCTTGCCGCTCTCCATTTCAGGGTAAAGGGCAATGAGCACCTGAAGCCGATCGGGAGCCTGTTCCTGGATTATTTGATCTTAACAGCCTTCACATCCAGCATCGGTGTCAGCAGACAGGTATAACTAAGTTTGTCATTGTCTGGCCCTTTCCCCGGGAAAAATGCCGAACCTTCTACGACAACGTCATAGCGTTCGCTCTTCTTACCGGCAATGACCTTACCGGGAGCAAAAGCGGGTGAGTCAGGACTAATCTCAACCAACCGCTCAAGTCCGGTGCTGATAACATCACTACGGTTAGATTTCGACAACGCCGCATTGAGACAAGCCCTGTTTGCAGCATCACGCCCCTGCATCGTGCCCATACCAGGCTCATACTTTTGTGGAAGATTAGCCAGGCGCCAAATATCTGACTGTGGCATATAGACGCCAGGTTCAAATCGCCCGGTTCCAGAGCGCACGGCACAAACGATCAGTTGAGGACTGACTCCATCGATAGCAACGAAAGTGGTGCCAGGCTCAGATTGCAGCGTGAGTTTTGCATAATTGGCATTGATCTCAAAAGGAACCGACTTCTCTTTCGCCATCGTCGAGCGTGACTTGCAAAGCGCTACTTTTGCAGGGTCTTGCCCCAGACTGTCACTTGAAATCATCGCCGCATGTGCAGAAGAGATACCTAACAGCATCAGTGGCACTAAAGATAAAAAAATGCTTTTTTGATTCATTATATCCCCGGAGGTTATTCCTTCATTGTTATTGATACATATACACTTTAATCATACGGTTCTTTCAATACACGACTAAACACGCCATTGATAAATATGTGATCTTTATGCTTCAGAAGACAACATGCAATATTGCAAGCGTGGAAATCTCTGGCTCAGTAAGAAATAAAAGGCGAAAAAAAACCCGCCGAAGCGGGTTTTTCAAAGTCTAAAGCAGCAGTAAGAACTTACTGGCCTTTAACTTCTTTCAGACCGTTGAACGGTGCTGGGGTGCCCTGTGCAGCCAGTGCTTCTTCGATACGAATCAGCTGGTTGTACTTAGCAACACGGTCAGAACGGCTCATAGAACCAGTTTTGATCTGGCCAGCAGCGGTGCCCACAGCCAGGTCAGCGATGGTCGCATCTTCGGTTTCGCCAGAACGGTGAGAGATAACCGCAGTGTAGCCAGCGTCTTTCGCCATTTTGATCGCAGCCAGAGTTTCGGTCAGGGAACCGATCTGGTTGAATTTGATCAGGATGGAGTTAACGATGCCTTTTTCGATACCTTCTTTCAGGATCTTGGTGTTGGTTACGAACAGATCGTCACCAACCAGCTGGATTTTGTCGCCCAGTACTTTGGTCTGGTATGCGAAACCAGCCCAGTCAGATTCGTCCAGACCGTCTTCGATAGAAACGATTGGGTAATCTTTGGTCAGGTTTTCCAGGAAGTGAGTGAACTCTTCAGAGGTGAACGCTTTGTTGCCTTCGCCAGCCAGAACGTATTTGCCGTCTTTGTAGAACTCAGACGCTGCACAGTCCATTGCCAGGGTAACATCTTTGCCCAGCTCGTAGCCTGCTGCTTTAACCGCTTCAGCGATAACAGCCAGCGCTTCTGCGTTGGAACCCAGGTTAGGCGCGTAGCCACCTTCGTCACCTACAGCAGTGTTCATGCCTTTAGACTTCAGCACTTTTGCCAGGTTGTGGAACACTTCTGAACCGATACGTACCGCTTCTTTCAGGGTTTTCGCGCCAACAGGCTGAATCATGAATTCCTGAATATCAACGTTGTTGTCAGCGTGCTCGCCGCCGTTGATGATGTTCATCATTGGCAGAGGCATAGAGAATTTGCCTGGGGTGCCGTTCAGTTCAGCGATGTGAGCGTAAAGCGGCAGGCCTTTAGAGGCAGCTGCAGCTTTAGCAGCAGCCAGAGAAACCGCCAGGATGGCGTTTGCGCCAAACTTGGATTTGTTCTCGGTGCCATCCAGATCGATCATGATCTTATCGATGTTAGCCTGGTCTTTAGCATCTTTGCCAAGCACAGCTTCAGCGATCGGGCCGTTAACCGCAGCAACAGCTTTCAGTACGCCTTTACCCATGAAACGAGATTTGTCGCCATCGCGCAGTTCCAGAGCTTCACGGGAACCGGTAGAAGCACCTGATGGTGCAGCTGCCAGACCAACGAAACCGCCTTCCAGGTGAACTTCGGCTTCAACAGTCGGGTTACCGCGGGAGTCGATGATTTCACGACCGATCACTTTCACAATTTTGGACATAGTAGGTTTTCCTCAAGTCACAACGTTAAACTAAAACTCCAGACAAACAACGCGCGATAATGTCGCGCGTTGCCGTTCTAACTCTGCTTACTTCGCCTGGCGTTTCTGGTACTCACCGGCGGCTTTCACGAAGCCTGCAAACAGTGGGTGCCCGTCACGCGGAGTCGAAGTGAATTCCGGGTGGAACTGGCAGGCAACAAACCATGGATGGTTTGGCACCTCAATGATTTCTACCAGTTGGTCATCACCGGAACGACCTGCAACACGTAAACCAGCTGCTTCAATCGGTTTCAGCAGCATGTTGTTGACTTCGTAGCGATGGCGATGGCGTTCAACAATTGTTGGCTCACCGTACATCTGACGAACCAGACTGCCGTCGGTCAGCTGACACTGCTGGCCGCCGAGGCGCATGGTGCCGCCCAGATCGCTCTTCTCGCTGCGCACTTCAACATTGCCTTCTTCATCGCGCCACTCGGTGATCAATGCCACCACAGGGTACTTACAGTCTGGCACAAATTCAGTGGAGTTGGCGTTATCCATGCCCGCCACGTTACGGGCGAACTCGATAAGGGCAACCTGCATACCCAGGCAAATACCGAGGTATGGAATGTTGTTTTCACGGGCATAGCGCGCGGTGGCAATCTTGCCTTCAACGCCGCGGTAGCCGAAGCCGCCAGGGATCAGAATCGCATCCAGGCCTTTCAGCAGCTCTACGCCACGGGTTTCAACATCCTGTGAATCAATCAGCTTGATGTTCACGGTCAGACGGTTTTTCAAGCCACCGTGTTTAAGCGCTTCAATCACCGACTTATAGGCATCCGGCAGCTCAATGTACTTGCCGACCATACCGATGGTGATTTCGCCCGTTGGGTTGGCTTCTTCGTAGATAACCTGTTCCCATTCTGCCAGATTGGCTTCCGGCGCGTTCAAGCTGAATCGTTTACAAATATAATCGTCCAGCCCCTGGGATTTCAACAGGCCTGGAATTTTATAGATAGAATCGACGTCTTTCAGAGAGATTACCGCTTTCTCTGGAACGTTACAGAACAATGCAATCTTCGCACGTTCGTTGGCCGGTACAACGCGGTCAGAACGGCAGATCAACACGTCTGGCTGGATGCCAATAGAGAGCAGTTCTTTTACGGAGTGCTGGGTCGGCTTGGTTTTCACTTCGCCGGCTGCGGCCATGTAAGGCACCAGCGTCAGATGCATGTAGAGCGTGTGCTCGCGGCCCACTTCTACCGCCATCTGGCGAATCGCTTCAAGGAACGGCAGGGATTCGATGTCACCGACGGTGCCGCCGATTTCTACCAGCACCACGTCGTGGCCTTCGCCGCCTTCCAGAATACGTTCTTTAATGGCGTTGGTGATGTGCGGGATAACCTGCACGGTCGCGCCAAGATAGTCACCACGGCGTTCTTTACGCAGAACGTCAGAGTAGATACGGCCGGTGGTGAAGTTGTTACGGCGGCTCATCTTGTTACGGATGAAACGCTCGTAGTGACCCAGATCCAGGTCGGTTTCAGCGCCGTCTTCGGTAACGAACACTTCCCCATGTTGAATAGGGCTCATGGTACCCGGATCGACGTTGATGTACGGATCGAGTTTCATGATGGATACGTTGAGGCCACGGGCTTCAAGAATAGCTGCGAGGGAGGCTGCGGCAATGCCTTTACCCAGAGAGGAAACGACCCCGCCGGTCACAAAAATATAGTTCGTTGTCATGCTGAACCTGAGAAGTTAGGTTTAAAGACGATGGAATAACCAGGACGGGAAAGTAGTATACCCGAACAGCATGGGCGCCACAAACATTCATTCTGTTCCCCGGAAATCAATCCGGCCCCACAGTCAGGCTAAGAAAATAGCCCTTCCGTGAGAAATGTTTTTGACGCAAATCAATCGCTTGTTAAATAAAAAGCGCAAAAAAGTGCAGCTGATAGCAAAAACGCTTTAGATTTCAGTTTCCTGGCGTTTCACTTCTTGCCAGGCTTTTTCCATAATTTCCAGCCCGGCATGCTCCATGGTTAACCCCTGAGCGGCGACAATCGCCTCCACTTTTCGGAAACGAGCCTCAAATTTTCGGTTAGCTTTTTGCAACGCCACCTCCGCTTTGGTGCCCAAATGGCGAGCCAGATTAACGGTAGCGAACAATAAATCGCCCACTTCTTCTTCCAGCTTTGCCTCGTCCACAACGGCCTGCTGGGCTTCAAACATCACTTCGTCGATCTCTTCGTGCACTTTATCCAGCACCGGGCCAAGCGTCTTCCAGTCAAAGCCGACGTTTGAGCAGCGTTTTTGAATTTTTTGCGCACGCATTAGCGCAGGGAGCGCTTCCGGGATATCGTCCAGCGCCGAGTGCTGAGCCTTCTGCGCACGCTCTTCGATTTTGATTTGCTCCCATCTCGCAAGCACTTCTCCGCTGGTTGCCGCGTCACCGTCAGCAAAGATATGCGGGTGGCGGCGCTCAAGCTTGTCACTGATGCCCTGGCAAATATCTTCAAAATTAAAGCGCCCTTCCTCCTGCCCCATCTGCGCGTAAAACACCACCTGGAACAACAGGTCACCCAGCTCGCCGCGCAGGTCATCAAAATCTTCGCGATTAATGGCGTCGAGCACTTCATAGGTTTCTTCGAGCGTGTAAGGGGCGATGGTGGCAAAAGTTTGCTCGCGATCCCATGGGCAGCCGTTTTCAGGGTCACGCAGACGCTGCATGATCCCGAGCAGGCGGTCGATTTGAGACATTGTAATTCCTTGTTTTTTTTACCCTCACCCTCTCCCTAAAAGGGAGAGGGGATGGATCGAGTAGAATTGTTCTTACCGATGGTGGGGCAATCAATTAACCGTGCAGCCTGCGGGCATCAATAATGTCCGGCACCTGGTTGAGTTTGCCCAGCACGCGGCCAAGTACCTGCAGGTTGTAGATCTCGATAGTCATGTCGATGGTGGCAAGCTGCTGCTTTGTATCGCTGCGGCTGGCCACGCCAAGCACGTTGACCTTTTCGTTCGCCAGAATCGTGGTGATGTCGCGAAGCAGGCCGCTGCGATCGTTCGCTGTGACGCGAACCACCAGCGAATAACCGCTGGAGTAGCTTTCACCCCAAACGGCATCGACGATACGTTCCGGCGCGTGGGATTGCAGCTCGGCCAGTTGGTCACAGTCGGCACGGTGAATCGAAATCCCGCGCCCCTGGGTAATAAAGCCGACGATTTCATCCCCCGGAATCGGCTGGCAGCAGCGGGCGATGTGGTGCATCAGATTTCCTACACCTTCCACGACGACGCGGCCATTGTCTTTACTGCGCGACTGCGGCGGGGAATAGCTCTTTTGCGTCAGCTGACGCAGCGCGGCGGCATCCTGTTCTTCGGCGCTTGGCTTATTAAACTGCGCCTGCAGATAGTTGCTCATCTGGTTGAGGCGGATGTCGCCACCGCCGATAGCCGCCAGCAGCTCTTCAATTTCGTTGAAGTTGTAGCGCGGCAGCAGCGTTTTCTCTGCTTCTTTCAGGCTAATGCCCAGATGCTCAATTTCGTCGTCGAGGATCTGGCGTCCGGCAAGAATGTTCTTGTCCCGGTCCTGCTTGCGGAACCAGTTGTGGATCTTCGCGCGCCCGCGGCTGGTGGTGATATACCCCAGGTTAGGGTTCAGCCAGTCGCGGCTCGGGTTCGGCTGCTTCTGGGTAATGACCTCGATCTGGTCTCCCATTTGCAGTTGATAGGTGAACGGCACGATGCGCCCACCGATTTTTGCCCCGATGCAGCGGTGCCCGACATCGCTGTGAATATGGTAGGCAAAGTCCAGCGGCGTCGAGCCAGCAGGCAGGTCAACCACGTCCCCTTTCGGCGTAAACACGTATACGCGGTCGTCAAAGACCTGGCTGCGGACTTCGTCGAGCATTTCACCCGAGTCGGACATCTCTTCCTGCCAGGCGATAAGCTTGCGCAGCCACGCAATGCGGTCTTCATGGCCGGAACTGCCGCTGCGCGCATTGCCTTCTTTGTACTTCCAGTGTGCGGCCACGCCCAGCTCTGACTCTTCATGCATCTGTTTGGTGCGGATCTGAATCTCTATGGTTTTGCCGTTCGGGCCAAGCACCACGGTATGAATGGACTGGTAGCCGTTCGGTTTAGGGTTTGCGACATAGTCGTCAAACTCATCCGGCAAATGACGGAAGTGAGTATGCACTATCCCCAGCGCCGCGTAGCAATCCTGCAGGCGCTCGGCGACGATACGCACCGCGCGCACGTCAAACAGCTCGTCAAACGCGAGGTGCTTTTTCTGCATTTTACGCCAGATGCTGTAGATGTGTTTTGGTCGGCCATAAACCTCAGCCTTTACGCCCTCTTCTTTCATCGAAGAACGTAATGTGCCGACAAAATCATCGATGTACTGCTCGCGATCGATACGGCGCTCGTGCAGCAGCTTCGCGATACGCTTGTATTCCTCAGGGTGCAGGTAGCGGAAACAGTAATCCTCCAGCTCCCATTTGAGCTGGCCAATACCGAGGCGGTTCGCCAGCGGGGCGTAAATATTGGTACATTCTTTGGCCGCCAGTACGCGCTCATCTTCCGGCGCGTCTTTCACTTCGCGCAGATGAGCGATACGTTCGGCAAGCTTGATAACCACGCAGCGGAAGTCATCCACCATCGCCAGCAGCATACGGCGAACGTTATCCACCTGGTCGGAAGAAACAGAGTCGTTGTGAGTCGCCTTCAGATGGCGAATCGCGTCCATATCACGCACGCCGTGAATCAGCGTCACCACTTGTTTGCCGACGCTTTCCAGCATCACTTCTTCGCTGACCACGCCGGCATCCGCCAGCGGGAACAGCAGCGCGGCGCGCAGCGTATCGTTGTCCATACTCAGCATCGAGAGGATTTCGACCATCTCCACGCCGCGCCACAGCAATAATTCAGCGTCAGGATGTCCTTTGGTCTGGCGTTCACAATACGCCCAGGTTTCGGCTAAGCGTTCACACGACTGCTGGTTGGAAATCCCGAGGCTTGCAATCCATTTTTCGGGCGCAAATTCGCCAGCTTTGTTGAGATGTGCACTTCTTACCGCAACCATTATCCTCTCCTGTCGGGCTAACGCTCAGGCCAGTGTGCCTGATTAACCCTTTCAATTACGCTCAAAGAGCGCCATAGACTCCAGATGCCCGGTGTGGGGGAACATATCGAGCATGGCCAGTCGTTTAATGTGGTACCCGGCGGCCAGTAACGTTTCACTGTCGCGCGCAAGCGTGGTGGGGTTGCAGGAAACGTACACCACGCGGCTCGGCGCAAGATTGATGACGTGCTGCATAACGCCCGCCGCACCGGCACGCGCCGGGTCGAGCAATATTTTCGTAAATCCTTGTTGCGCCCAGGGCTGCCGCGTCACGTCATCTTCCAGGTTTTCATGGAAGAATGTCACGTTTTTCAGCGCATTACGCTGAGCATTATATTCACCTTTCGCCACCAGCGCAGCAACGCCTTCGACCCCCACGACCGCGGCGGCTCGTTTTGCCAACGGCAGGGTAAAATTCCCCATTCCGCAGAACAAATCTAGCACCCGATCCTCAGGCTGCACCTCCAACCACTCGATCGCCCGCGCCACCATTTGCTGATTCACCGCGTCGTTAACCTGGATGAAATCCCTTGGGCTAAAGGTTAAGCGTAGTCCGTCTGAATGATACCAGGGCTCTTCTTCGGCCAGGGATTCCAGGCTCTCGCTATCCGGGGCGAGGAACAATGCCACCTCATGGGAATGCGAAAACTGTTCCAGTTTTTCCCGGTCGTCTTTGCTGAGCGGTGCCAAATGGCGCAGCACCATCAGCGGTCCACCGTCAGCCAGAACCAGCTCCAGGTGCCCTAACCGGTTCACGATACTTAATTCAGACAAGCACTGGCGTAAAGGTTCCAGTAATGCTTCAAGCCGGGGCGCCAGCACGGGGCAATGATGAATATCTACCAGCGCCTTGTCGCTAGCCTTGCGAAAACCCATCTGTAAGGTCTGTGTACGGGGCTGATAATTCAACCCCAACCGCGCGCGACGACGGTATCCCCATGCCCCGGCAGAAATGATTTCATCCACCTCGCGAGGCTGTTCGCGCTCGCCCATCATGCGCCCAAGAGCCTTAGCTTTTGCCTCCTGCTGTAGCGCCACGCTCGCGTGCTGCTGCTGGCAGCCGCCGCAAACGCCAAAATGCGGGCAACGCGGCTTAACACGCTCAGGGCTGTCATTTAAACGGCGCTTTACCTCAGCCTGAGCGTAGCTACGCTTATCTTCGGTAATGCGAACCTCAACCTGTTCGCCGGGCAGTGCTCCACGAATAAAGAGCGCTTTGCCTTTGTGGCGCGCGACGCCCTGACCGAATGGATCGAGGTCGGTGACGGTCACGGTAAGTAATTCACGATTCGTATCGCGTCGCTTTGCAGAGTAGAATTGCGCCATGATGTAAGTAGATGTGTTCTCAAATGTCACTGTTGCTTTTATTGTCCCATATCGGAACCCCATGACCAACTACAGCCTGCGCGCACGTATGATGATCCTGATTCTGGCCCCGACGCTGTTGGTCGGTTTGCTGCTCAGCATCTTTTTCGTTGTCCATCGTTACAATGACTTACAGCGCCAGCTGGAAGATGCCGGCGCCAGTATTATTGAGCCGCTGGCGGTCTCCAGCGAATACGGCATGAACTTCCACAGCCGGGAATCAATTCGCCAGCTGGTCAGCGTGCTGCACCGCCGCCATTCGGATATCGTGCGGGGGATTTCGATTTACGATGACAGTAACAAGCTCTTCGTCACCTCTAATTTTCAGCATAACGCCGCTCGCCTGAAGCTGCCCGACGGGGAAAAGCCCCCGAAAGATCTCACCGTCACCCGCGCAGGAGACATCATGATCCTGCGAATGCCGATCATTTCCGAAAGGTATTCGCCGGATGAATCCGCTGAAACCAACGTCAAACAAAGCAACAGCACCCTCGGCTACGTCGCCATGGAGCTGGATCTCAAATCCGTTCGCCTGCAGCAGTACCGCGAGATCTTCATCTCAACGTTAATGATGCTGTTCTGTATCGGCATCGCGATGCTGTTTGCCTATCGCCTGATGCGCGACGTGACCGGGCCAATCCGCAATATGGTGAATACCGTGGACCGTATTCGCCGCGGGCAGCTCGACAGCCGCGTGGAAGGGTTTATGTTGGGCGAGCTGGATATGCTGAAAAACGGCATTAACTCGATGGCAATGTCGCTGACGGCGTATCACGAAGAGATGCAGCACAACGTCGACCAGGCCACATCCGATCTGCGTGAAACCCTTGAGCAGATGGAAATTCAGAACGTGGAGCTCGATCTTGCCAAGAAGCGGGCGCAGGAAGCCGCCCGTATAAAATCTGAGTTTCTGGCAAATATGTCTCACGAGCTGCGTACGCCGCTAAACGGCGTCATTGGCTTCACTCGCCTGGCCTTAAAAACCGATTTGACGCCAACCCAGCGCGACCATCTCTACACGATTGAACGCTCGGCCAATAACTTGCTCACTATCATTAATGACGTGCTGGACTTCTCCAAGCTCGAAGCAGGCAAGCTGCTGCTGGAATCCATTCCCTTCCCGCTGCGCAACACGCTGGATGAGGTCGTAACTCTGCTGGCACATTCCGCCCACGACAAAGGCCTTGAGCTGACGCTCAACATTAAAAATGACGTGCCGGATAACGTGATTGGTGACCCCCTGCGCCTGCAGCAGGTCATCACAAATCTGGTGGGCAACGCCATTAAATTCACCGAAACCGGCAACATCGACCTGCTGGTGGAAAAACGGGCAGAAGGGAACAACAAAGTTCAGATTGAAATGCAGATCCACGACACCGGCATCGGCATTCCTGAGAAAGAACAATCGCGTCTCTTCCAGGCCTTCCGCCAGGCGGATGCCAGTATTTCCCGCCGCCACGGCGGCACCGGGCTGGGGCTGGTGATCACCCAGAAGCTGGTGAATGAAATGGGCGGCGATATCTCCTTCCACAGCAAGCCGAATCGCGGCTCAACGTTCTGGTTCCACATCAGCCTGGACCTGAACCCTAACGCCGTGAACGACAGGCAGGTACTGGACAAACTGGCAGGCAAGCGTCTGGGCTACGTCGAGCCGAACGCGACCGCCGCGCAGAGCACCCTGAATTTGCTGCAAAACACACCGCTGGACGTCGTGCACAGCCCGTCACTTTCCGGGCTGCCTGATGAACACTACGATATTCTGCTGTGCGGCATTCCCGTCACCTTCACAGAAACGCTCACGCTGGCAAACCCTAAGCTCGCGAAGGCGGTGACCATGGCAGATTGCCTGATTCTGGCCTTGCCTTGCCATACCCAGGTCGGCGCGGAAGAGCTTAAGCGCCAGGGCGTGGCGGGCTGCCTGCTAAAACCTATCACCTCTACGCGCCTGTTCCCGATGCTGCTTGAAAGCTGCCCTAAAGCTAATCTGGCCCTGCCGTTCGTTGAACATAGCGATAAGCTGCCGATGGCTGTCATGGCGGTGGACGATAACCCGGCCAACCTGAAGCTGATCGGCGCGTTACTGGAAGACAGAGTTCAGCAAGTTGTGCTGTGTGAAAGCGGCACGCAGGCGCTGGAGCGGGCCCGGCAGATGAACATCGACATTATTCTGATGGACATACAGATGCCGGAAATGGACGGCATCCGCGCCTGCGAGCTGATCCGCCAGTTGCCGCATCACCAGCAAACCCCGGTGATTGCCGTCACCGCCCACGCGCTGGCGGGGCAAAAAGAGAAACTCATGAGCGCCGGCATGAACGACTACCTCGCTAAGCCGATTGAAGAAGAAAAGCTGCACCGCCTGCTGATGCGCTACCATCCGGGCAATATCGGCCAGCTTCCCGTTCAGCAGGAAGAACCCGTCCCGCCGGCGATTAACATCAATCAGACGCTGGACTGGAACCTGGCGCTTCGTCAGGCCGCCAATAAAGCCGATCTCGCCCGGGAGATGCTTAACATGCTGCTGGAGTTTTTACCGGAGGTGAGAAATGTCCTCGAAGAACAGCTGGTGGGCGACAAGCCCGAAGGGTTGATTGATATCGTGCATAAACTGCACGGGAGCTGCAGCTACAGCGGCGTCCCGAGGATGAAAAAACTCTGCCAGACGCTGGAGCACGAGCTGCGCCACGGCGTAGCGCCGGAGGAGATGGAGCCTGAAATTCTGGAGCTGCTGGACGAGATGGATAACGTTGCGCGGGAAGCGAAGAAGTATCAGATTTGAGTTTAAGCCAGGTACGAAGAGGGTTCCCGCGCGCCCTCTTCGTTTTCACAAAATGTTAGCCTTTAGTCATGCCACGCCACATCACGTCAAACCCGGCAGATTTGTATTCATCCCTGCGTGAAGGATCGCGCCCGGCAAATTCCATCGTGGTTTCGGCCAGGCCGAAGAAAATCGCATCCGCAAATGCCGATTCAATGCCGGTCAGTACTTCGTTAGTCACACACTCTTTCGACAAATCGCGCAGGTCCGGGTAAGCCTGGTAAACCTGCTCCATTGTTTCAGGCGTGATCTTGCCGGAAACCGCCAGCTGACGCATCGCTTTGCGGGCATTAACATTCACCAGCCCCCAGTCGATGTAATTTCCCCATACCGTTCTGGAGCGTTCTTTGCTGGGCGCATGCCGGTCGTAGGTTTTCATCAGCTCGCTACCAAGATCTTGCTTATGATGAAGATAAACGGCGTTCAGCAACTCGTCTTTAGTGGGAAAATAACGGAACAACGTTCCTTCGGCTACCCCCGCCTTTCTGGCAATCAAAGAGGTCGCCGCCCCTAACCCCAGCTCCGCTATCGCGTCGGTTGCCGCATCGAGTAATGCTAATCGTTTATCTTCACTTTTTGGACGAGCCACGGTTCCTCACAAGCCAGTTATCTGAGTGGATAGGTTTCAGCCATCGGGATCGCCTCGATCGCTGAATGTCATGTTCTTTATCATACCGTAAATTTTGTTGACGGTTGACCTTGCCTGCCTATAATGAGTGTTTACTCACTCAATAGCAATATAACCCGCACAGTTTCTAAGAGAATCCTTTATGGCTGCCGCGCAATCTGGCAAGCGTTCGTTAACCCTAAAATTCATGGTCGTGATTATGTTATTAGGCCTTACTGCCACTAGCGCTGCGCTGTTCCCGATGACTGAATTTGGCAAACTGCCGCAGGGCAGCCGCCTTGAACGCATCCAGCAATCGCCCCAGTACCGCGACGGCAAGTTCCACAATCAGCAGGACACGCCAATGATGACCGACAAACGCGGTCGCCTTGCAGCGCTGTGGGATTTCTTTTTCGCCCGGCCAGACACGGTCAAACCCGATCGTCCCCTGCCGCTGATCAAAACCGATCTGGCGAAGCTTGATAAACAGCAGGATCTGGTGGTGTGGCTGGGCCATTCCTCCTGGTTCATCCAGCTCGGCGGCAAGCGCATTCTTATCGATCCGGTGTTCAGCCACTATGCCGCCCCGTTCGCCTTTCTGAACAAAGCGTTTGCGGGTGATTATCCGTGGCGAGCAGAAGATATGCCGGACATCGACACGTTGATCATCTCTCACGATCACTGGGATCACCTGGACTATCCCACGCTGCGGGCGCTTAAGCCAAAGATTAAGCAGGTAGTCACCCCGCTTGGCGTGGGCGCACATTTTGAAGCCTGGGGCTTCGATCCCGCGCTTATCCACGAGCTGGACTGGCAGGAAAAAGCCGCCATTGATGATGAGTTAACCATTCACGCCCTGCCGGCACGCCACTTCTCTGGCCGCGGGTTAACCGGCAACAAAACGCTGTGGGCAAGCTTTATGTTCGTCACGCCACAGCGAAAAGTTTATTACAGCGGCGATTCCGGCTACGGCCCGCATTTCAAACAGATCGGTGAACAATTTAGCGATATCGATCTCGCCATCATGGAAAACGGCCAGTACGACGAAGGCTGGAAATACATCCACATGATGCCGGAAGAAGCCGCTCAGGCGACGGAAGAGCTGGGGGCGAAAACCATGGTGCCGGGGCATGCTGGCCGGTTTGCATTGGCGAACCATAGCTGGGACGAGCCTTTCCGCCGTATAGCAACCGCCAGCGCAGGCCGCAGCTATCAACTGCTCACGCCGGAAATGGGGCAAATACTGGAAGTCAGTCAACCGCGCCAGGCCTTCGATGCCTGGTGGGAATAGCATTATCAATTATCGAACGAGCAAGATGTAGAAGGAGGTGATATGTCCATGCCTAAAGATTTTATGGAATCTCTGCTTGAGTGGGTCGATGGCAATATGCAGCGCCCGCTGCGTATTGAAGAAGTCGCCAGGCAGTCCGGCTACTCGAAGTGGTACCTGCAGCGGATGTTCTCAGACTGGGCGGGGAAAAGCCTCGGGGCCTACATTCGTGAACGTAAATTGCAGCTAGCGGCAGAGGATCTGAAAAATACCGAGGACAAAATCCTCGATATCTCAGTGCGATACGGCTTTGATTCGCAGCAATCTTTTACCCGCACGTTCGGAAAACGGTTCAATACTTCTCCCGGTGCCTACCGCCGCGAGCACGAACAGCCGCTTAATTAAGATCTTTTCTGGGTGGATTTATGCAGCTTATCCACCCAGTTTTCACTTACTTCAGTAAAGTCGCCCACTGCTCAACCCACGGGCCGGAAACCACTTCAGGCTCTGGATGGTCATTGGCGTCAATCGTCAAAACTTCAGCGATACGGGTTGCGCCCTGCTCCTGCAATAAAGCATCAAACTGCTTGCCGCCGCCGCAGAAGTGGTCATAGTTGCTGTCACCCAGCGCAATCAAGCCGTAATGTAGCTCAGGCTGGTAACCCAGCTGATCTTTGATAGCCTGGAACAGCGGGACAATGCTGTCCGGCAGATCGCCCTGCCCGGTCGTGGAGGTCACCACCAGCGCATAATGATTGCGATAGTATTGCCACTCGGTCAGATCGGGATCTTCAAACACCTTTGCCTGATGGCCGTGTTTTTTCAGAATGGTTTCGGCTTCTTCCGCCACTAACAGCGCATTGCCGTACATCGTGCCTACAAAAATACCCACTTCGGCCATCGGTAACTCCTTAAGAATTAGAGACAAGGCTTATCCTGGCTGCTCGCCGGATCATACTCACTATTTTCAACATCCGGTAGCTGACCACGCCAGCCAAATTGTGTCAGCATTTGCATCCAGGTCTCATCCAGCCCCGCTTTTAGCGTCAGCGATTCCCCGGTCACGGGATGATTTAAAGAGAGCTGGCTGGCATGCAGCATCAGGCGCTGGCAGCCAAAATGCTCCGCTGCACCGCGATTCTGGCGCAAATCACCGTGTTTGGAATCGCCAATAATGGGATGTCGAAGGTGCGCCAGGTGCCGCCGAAGCTGGTGTTTACGGCCGGTCTTCGGCTCAAGCTCGACCAGGCTGTAGCGCGCGCTGGAATAGCGCCCCACCGCCACCGGCATTTCGACCGTTGCCAGACCGCGATAATGCGTCACTGCCGGCTGTGGCCCTTTATCCTGGTCGCTAAATTTATCGGCGATTTTATCCAGCTCCTCAACCAGCGGATAATCCAGCACGGCTTTGTCCTGCAGCCAGCCGCGCACCACGGCATGGTAGCGTTTCTGCATTTGATGCTGCTCAAATTGCTGTGACAGCAGACGGCCAACTTCGCTGGACAACCCCATCAGCAATACGCCAGAGGTTGGCCTGTCGAGGCGATGAACGGTAAACACGTGCTGGCCAATCTGGTCGCGCACGGTTTGCATCACTACAACTTTCTCGTGCCTGTCCAGCCAGCTACGGTGAACCAGCCAGCCGGACGGTTTGTTCACGGCAACCAGCCATTCATCCTGGTAAATAATCTCCAGCATCAACCCTGTTCCGCGTCAAACAGTGCATCCAGCTCAAGCAGCGCGGCGAGAAGGGGTTCACGCACGGCATGCGTCGCATCCAATGCCATCTCATAGTAAGGGGCGATGGCAAAGGCTTCAGGCAGAGGATGCTGGCTGTCCAGCAGCGCGTGCATACGAGGGATCAGGACCCATTGCAGCCATTCGTGAGGCTGTAGCGTATCCATGCAGAAAGGCTGCGTGCTCTCAAATGCAGAGGGATCGGGAGGCAGGTCCTGCCAGAGGGAATGATCGCGCAGGATCTGCTCAATGGTGAGTAAATGATGGCGAACCAGCGTCTGGCGCTCCATGAAAACCTCATACGTCAGTGGGAAAGAGCGGGAGAGAATACCACTTCTTCACTGCCCGTGAAAAAGGCATAAAAAAAGGGAGCACTGTTTACACAGTGCTCCCGGTTCGTTTCGCAGCTAATCCGGCTACTTTTCATGCTCCCTGCTCATCCATGACAACTTTGTCCTCTGGTCTCCTGACCAGCAATCCATCGCCAGGGCTTCCTGCTACCATCATCCTGTTGGGTGTCCAGCATCATCCTGACGCGAAATCCTTGAGTCTTCCTGACCCACCGTACTCCTGTTACGGCTCTCATTCTCCGTCCTGGAGGTGTCCTTTAACTCTGCCTGAGTTATCCGTGCTTCATCTGTGAAGCCTTCCCTGTACGCCATCCCGGCGGGTTCCTTTGGTAAAGAAGCGACATCATCCTAATGTCTCCTTCATTACGCCGACATCCTGTCGATGAATATAGAATCCTCTATTTGCCCGCTTGTGACAAGGGATGCAGCGGTGCTGTGGGCAAAAACTTTCATTCGGAACTTTCCTAAAACAAAAATAACTCATTGTTTTATAAAGACATAAATAAATGAGAGTCGCTTTCATCTGCCGTCAAATGTAGCGATCTCTCACACGGCTTGTAAGAGATCTCTCACAAGGGCTTGGGCAAAAAAGCTAGATCACCTGTGGCGTTAAGGCATTCAGAAAGTCAGGGAGGGAGGCGGAAAGCACGGTCCGCTGCGGGGTGCCGATTCTTTCAAGCACTACTTCACCTGTCAAGTTGCATAGTGAAACGACTTCCATTTCATCGTCGGTAGTGGCCAAAAACAGCGTCGGAGATAACTTCAAACGCTTCTGCGTCACCAGATGGCCAATCAGATTTTCCTGCACGCGAACAAAGTCGTCCTCACTCCACGCTTGCAACAGCGTCAGCGCAGTATTTCCATGTACGGCGGGCATATCTCCGGCAAACTGCGTGGTGTAAAACGCTTCAACGGCAGGTTGGAGGGAAATATCTAATGCTCGCTCAACGGCGCTTAAATCCGCTTCTGGCGTAAACGGCTGGGGCTGCCAGCGCACGTCTCCCCCGGTGGTCGTTACAATACACGGAGACGGAATGCCGTATAGCGCTTCACTGGCGGGCCAGCCTCCCGTTTCCTCCTGCCACTGGTCGCAAAAACGGCGGGTAAACTCTTTAAGGGCAAAGGCGACTTCGTTCATTAATTTCTCACTCGCGTAGGCTGGGGTACAATAAAAGCCAATTGTACCTTTATCTCGGTGAAACATGTCCTACGAAAATCACCAGGCTCTAAGTGGCCTGACGCTGGGTAAGCCCACGGCTTATCAGGATCAATACCAGCCTTCGCTGCTGCAGGCCGTACCGCGCAGCCTGAATCGCGACCCACTGGGCCTCCACGCCGACAGTCTGCCCTTCAGCGGCGGCGACATCTGGACGCTCTACGAACTCTCGTGGCTAAACAGTAAAGGCCTGCCTCAGGTCGCCGTGGGCCATGTGCAGTTAGACGCCAACAGCGTCAATCTTGTGGAGTCCAAAAGCTTTAAGCTCTACCTGAACAGCTTTAACCAGACTCGTTTCGCCGACTGGGAAACCATCCAGGCAACGCTAAAGCATGATTTAAGCGCCTGTGCCGAAGGCGACGTCAGCGTGGTGCTGTTCCGCCTGCATGAGCTGGAAGGACAGGAAATTTCAGCGTTCAGCGGAGAATGCATCGACGGGCAGGACATCACCATCGACAGCTACGACTTTAACGCCGATTATCTGCAACAGGCCGCCGGGGATGAGATCGTGGAAGAGACGCTGGTCAGCCACCTGCTGAAGTCCAACTGCTTGATCACCCACCAGCCAGACTGGGGTTCAGTGCAGATTCGCTATCGCGGCCCGAAAATCGATCGCGAAAAGCTGCTGCGCTATCTTGTCTCCTTCCGCCATCACAACGAGTTTCATGAGCAGTGCGTGGAGCGTATCTTTAATGACCTGCAGCGCTTCTGCCAGCCACAATCGCTCAGCGTCTACGCACGCTACACGCGTCGGGGCGGGTTGGACATTAACCCGTGGCGTACGAATACTGATTTCCATCCTGCTTTTGGCCGCCTGACCCGCCAATAAGTGCGAAATAGCTCCCAGCGCCAAAAGCGAATGCGGTTTACGGGTTGTTAAAGTGAACAAGCCAGGGCTATTGTAATCTGTGAGAACGGCACTTTTCGTTCCGTAAGGAGTTCACTTGATTACACATATTAGCCCGCTTGGCTCAATGGATATGTTGTCGCAGCTGGAAGTCGATATGCTTAAACGCACCGCCAGCAGCGACCTTTATCAACTGTTTCGTAACTGCTCACTGGCGGTCCTTAATTCCGGCAGTCAAACCGACAGCAGCAAAGAGCTGCTCTCTCGCTACCAGAACTTTGACATCAATGTGTTACGCCGTGAACGTGGCGTAAAACTCGAACTGATTAATCCCCCGGAAGACGCCTTTGTTGACGGCCGAATCATCCGCGCGCTGCAGGCTAACCTGTTTGCCGTTCTGCGCGATATTCTGTTTGTTAACGGCCAAATTACTAACGCAGGCCGTTTTCAGCATTTAAACAAAGAAAACTCTATTCATATTACCAATATGGTGTTTTCTATTTTACGAAATGCCCGCGCGCTGCACGTGGGTGAAGCCCCGAATCTGGTGGTTTGCTGGGGTGGCCACTCGATTAACGAAAACGAATATCTTTATGCCCGCCGTGTGGGCACCCAGCTTGGCTTACGCGAGCTGAATATCTGCACCGGCTGCGGGCCTGGCGCGATGGAAGCGCCAATGAAAGGTGCCGCCGTCGGCCACGCCCAGCAGCGCTATAAAGAAGGGCGTTTTATCGGCCTGACGGAGCCTTCGATCATCGCCGCCGAGCCGCCTAACCCGCTGGTCAACGAACTGATCATCATGCCGGATATTGAAAAACGGCTTGAGGCGTTCGTGCGCATTGCCCACGGCATCATTATCTTCCCTGGCGGGGTCGGTACCGCAGAAGAGCTGCTCTACCTGCTCGGCATTCTGATGAACCCGCATAACCACGATCAGGTGCTGCCGCTGATCCTGACCGGGCCGAAAGAAAGCGCAGATTACTTCCGTGTGCTGGATGAATTTATCGTTAGCACCCTGGGCGAGAAAGCGCGCCGCCATTATAAAATCATCATCGACGACGCAACTGAAGTCGCCCGCCTGATGAAAAAGGCCATGCCGCAGGTGAAAGAGAATCGTCGTGAAACCGGCGATGCCTACGGCTTCAACTGGTCTATTCGCATCTCGCCGGATCTACAGATGCCGTTTGAGCCTACCCATGAAAACATGGCCAACCTGCAACTTTACCCGGACCAGCCTGCAGAAAAACTGGCGGCTTCGCTGCGTCGTGCCTTCTCAGGCATCGTTGCCGGCAACGTGAAGGAGCCAGGTATTCATGCTATCGAGAAATACGGCCCGTACAAACTGCACGGGGACCCGGACATGATGAAACGCATGGATGTTCTGCTGCAGGGCTTTGTCGCCCAGCACCGCATGAAGTTACCCGGCAGCGCCTACATTCCCTGCTACGAAATCGTACGTTAACCTTCCAGGGCGGCCCAGCGGTCGCCCTTCTTTTTACCCTTCTCAAAGCCATTTAATCGATTGCGCTCACACTTAAAAGCACAAACATTGCGACCTGAAGCAAATACTCGTTGAAAAATGCTGTTTTAGGCACTTTCTTTGGTAAAAACCGAGTTATTTGGTCAGGTTTAATTTATTGCATCATCCACAAGTGTTAGGCTTCGCGACCATAAATGTCATATTGATGTCCATGAACAGACTGTTATGCGGATTTGTTGCTTAACAAACGTAGATTATCGCATTTGGGATCGCGATCACTGATACATAGATGACATAAATGTATCTTTCCGCCCGCCGATAGTCACGGGCCACAACGACTACAAAAACGCCCCCGGCCAGAATTTAGTTTCAGCAGTTACGCCGCACACATTGCGTTAACTGCGAATTTTTAAACATTGCACGAAACATTCCTTTGGAGATGTAAATGGAAACCACTCAAACCGGCAGTATTGTCTCTGCTGAGAAAAAAGGCGCATGGCGCAAGACCGACACCATGTGGATGCTGGGCCTGTACGGCACAGCTATCGGTGCAGGCGTCCTGTTCCTGCCAATCAACGCCGGCGTTGGTGGCCTGATCCCGCTGTTCATCATGGCGATTCTGGCTTTCCCGATGACTTTCTTTGCCCACCGTGGCCTGACGCGTTTTGTTCTGTCGGGTAAAAACCCAGGTGAAGACATCACCGAAGTTGTAGAAGAGCACTTTGGTATCGGCGCAGGTAAGCTCATCACCCTGCTGTACTTCTTTGCTATCTACCCGATCCTGCTGGTTTACAGCGTGGCTATCACCAACACCGTGGACAGCTTCATCACCCACCAGTTGGGAATGACTGCTCCACCACGCGCTATCCTTTCCCTGATTCTGATCGTCGGCATGATGACCATCGTGCGTTTCGGTGAGCAGATGATCGTCAAAGCGATGAGCATCCTGGTATTTCCGTTTGTTGCGGCTCTGATGGTTCTGGCGCTGTACCTGATCCCTAACTGGAGCGGTGCGGCCTTTGAAACCCTGTCCTTCAGCGCAACTCCGGCAACCGGCAGCGGCCTGTGGATGACTCTGTGGCTGGCGATTCCGGTGATGGTCTTCTCCTTCAACCACTCGCCGATCATCTCCTCTTTCGCCGTGGCTAAACGCGAAGAGTACGGCGCAGGCGCTGAGAAAAAATGCTCCAGCATTCTGGCTCGTGCCCATGTCATGATGGTACTGACCGTGATGTTCTTCGTGTTCAGCTGCGTGCTGAGCCTGACCCCGGCAGACCTGGCCGCGGCAAAAGCGCAGAACATCTCTATCCTGTCTTACCTGGCTAACCACTTTAATGCACCGGTTATTGCCTGGATGGCGCCAATCATTGCGATGATTGCCATCACCAAATCCTTCCTCGGCCACTACCTGGGCGCACGTGAAGGCTTTAACGGCATGGTCATTAAGTCTCTGCGCGGCAAAGGCAAGAGCATTGAAATCGGTAAACTGAACAAAATCACCGCGCTGTTCATGCTGGTGACTACCTGGGCAGTAGCGACGCTGAACCCAAGCATCCTCGGGATGATTGAAACCCTGGGCGGCCCGGTTATTGCGATGATTCTGTTCCTGATGCCGATGTATGCCATTCAGAAAGTGCCGGCGATGCGTAAGTACAGCGGCCATATCAGCAACGTCTTCGTTGTGATTATGGGCCTGATTGCTATCTCCGCTATCTTCTACTCGCTGTTCAGCTAAGCAAGCTAAAGAGTCGCCCGCCAGGGCGGCTCTCCTCCCCCAAGTCACTTACGCAGGGAAATCTTATGATTAGCGTATTCGACATTTTCAAAATCGGTATTGGTCCCTCCAGTTCACATACCGTCGGCCCGATGAAGGCCGGTAAACAATTTTCCGATGACCTGATTGAGCAAGGGATCCTGCGCGATGTCACTCGTGTAGTTGTGGATGTCTATGGCTCTCTGTCCCTGACAGGTAAAGGCCACCATACCGATATAGCCATTATCATGGGCCTGGCGGGTAACCTGCCGGACACCGTAGATATCGACGCTATTCCGCACTTCATCCAGGATGTAAATACCCACGGGCGCCTGATGTTGGCCAACGGCCAGCATGAAGTTGAATTCCCGGTGGACTGCTGCATGAACTTCCATGCCGACAACCTGGCGCTCCACGAGAATGGTATGCGCATCACCGCCCTGGCTGGCGACAAGGTGCTGTACTCTCAGACCTATTACTCTATCGGCGGTGGCTTCATCGTTGATGAAGCGCATTTTGGCGTAGAGAGCGAAAACCCGGTCAGCGTGCCGTACCCGTATAAGAATGCTGCTGACCTGCAAAAACACTGCCGCGAAACGGGCTTATCGCTTTCCGGCCTGATGATGCAGAACGAACGTGCCCTGCACAGCCAGGAAGAGATCGACGCCCACTTTGCGGCGGTCTGGGAAGTAATGAGCAGCGGAATTGAACGCGGTATTACTACAGAAGGCGTACTGCCGGGTAAAATGCGCGTACCGCGTCGTGCTGCAGCCCTGCGTCGTATGCTGGTGACCACCGACAAAAACAACTCAGATCCAATGGCCGTAGTGGACTGGATCAATATGTTCGCGCTGGCGGTAAACGAAGAAAATGCTGCCGGTGGCCGCGTGGTCACTGCCCCAACAAACGGGGCCTGCGGTATTGTTCCGGCGGTATTGGCGTACTACGACAAATTCATTCGTCAGGTGAATGCTAACTCCTGCGCCCGCTATTTCCTGGCCGCCGGTGCTATTGGTTCGCTGTACAAAATGAACGCTTCTATCTCCGGTGCCGAAGTAGGCTGCCAGGGGGAAGTCGGCGTAGCCTGTTCAATGGCGGCCGCAGGGCTTGCCGAGCTGCTGGGCGGTAGCCCGATGCAGGTTTGTATCGCCGCGGAAATCGGCATGGAGCACAATCTGGGGCTGACGTGTGACCCGGTTGCGGGCCAGGTTCAGGTTCCGTGCATCGAGCGTAACGCCATTGCCGCCGTAAAAGCGGTGAACGCCGCACGTATGGCGATGCGTCGCACCAGCGAGCCTCGCGTCTGCCTGGATAAGGTTATCGAGACAATGTATGAAACGGGCAAGGACATGAACGCCAAATACCGCGAAACCTCTCGCGGTGGCCTGGCGCTGAAAATTGTCGCCTGTGACTAAAAATTAAGGCTCCCAACCGGGAGCCTTGCAGACGACTGACCAACCTATGGTGATAAAAGAAATACCAGCGGCTGGTTAAAAAATAGGAAAATCAATTCATTGATTTTCGGCTGATAACCACAAAGAGGGAAAAACCACGCTTTTTACCTCTTTGTCAGCAACCTTAAAGGCTCCCATTCGGGAGCCTTTTTCTTAGAGCGCCGCTTTCAAACGCTTCACGGCTTCACCCAGTTGCTCATCAGTTGCCGTCGCGTAAGAGAAGCGCAGCGTGCGTTTATCCGCATGATCGCTAAAGAAGAACTCTCCCGGCACGTAAACCACGCCTTTCTCCAGCGTTTTTTGTAGCCACGCCGTGGTATCGAAGTCGTAGCGGAAAGCGGCCCAAAGGAACATTCCGCCCTGCGGCTGGTTAAAGGTAATGTGCTCACCAAGCTCTTCTTCCAGCAGACGCGACAGCGTCAGGCACTTCTGCTTATAGGCCTCACGGATCAGCTCAATCTGCGGCTCAAGACGCCCCAGTTTCAGGTAAGCCGCCGCCAGCGCCTGCGTAAACGAGTTAGCATGTAAATCAGTCGCCTGTTTAATGATGGCGACCTTTTGCTTCATCCACTCCGGCAGAATAATCCAGCCGACGCGCAGCCCCGGAGCCAGAATTTTCGAGAACGTTGAGGTATAAACCACGTGGTCTTCATGCCCTAACTCTGTGGCGACCTGAATCAGGGTCTTCTCGCGGCGATCGGTAAAACTAATCGCCCCGTACGGATCGTCTTCAATAATCACAAAATCATGTTCGGCAGCCAGTTTCACCAACTTTTCACGACGCTCAGCGCTCAGGGTTGTGCCGCTTGGGTTACCAAAGGTTGGCACCAGATAAACGCCTTTCACCCGCGTGGTTTTCAGCAAAGCTTCCAGCTCATCGACAATCATGCCGTGCTCATCCCCACCCACGGACTCAACCTTCGCGGCGGTCAAACTGAGGATTTGCAGCGTAGCCAGGTAGGTTGGGCGCTCAACGACAAAAACGTCGCCTTCGTCGGCCAGCGCGCGAATCAGCAAATCCAATGCCTGCTGAGAGCCAGAGGTGATGAGCAACTGGTCGCTGCGCGTAGTAATCCCGCGAGCCTTGCACAGCTCAACTAACTGGTCACGCAGCTCTGAATTGCCTTCGGTCAGGCCATACTGAAAAGCATCGTTGAAGTTCTCTTCCAGCACTTTACGGGTCGCCAGCTCAAGCCCTTGCTTGTCAAACAGCTCGCTGGAGGGAATGCCGCCAGCCAGTGAAATCACGCCGGGCATTTTGCTGTGTTTAAGAAGCTCGCGGATGGCCGAGGGTTGCAGGTTTTGAATGCGTTGCGCGAGGTGTTTAGTATTACTCATATTGATGTTCTCTATTTTTTTATGCGTTAGAAATATACATAGCCCGCTAACAACTACGCAATGGCTTTCCACCCGGTCCCTATAAGGTTTTGCGAGAGGCATTCCTGAATGCTGCGATGAGAATAGCTCATCATGGCGGGAAGTGTTAGGGTAGGCCCATCAGAGTGACGAGTTAATTTCTTATGGCTATTCATTTACTTATCGTCGATGCCCTGAACCTGATTCGCCGTATACATGCGGTGCAGGGTTCGCCCTGTGTCGATACATGTTTGCATGCGCTAGACCAGCTTATCGGCCACAGTCAGCCAACTCATGCGGTGGCGGTGTTTGATGACGAAGAACGCCGCGAAGGCTGGCGGCATCAGATTCTGCCCGACTACAAAGCGGGCCGTTCGCCGATGCCGGACGATCTGCATGCCGAAATGCCGGCTCTGCGAGAAGCATTTACCCGCCGTGGCGTTCAGTGCTGGCACTCAAAAGGCAACGAGGCGGACGATCTTGCGGCTACGCTGGCGGTGAAAGTCGCCTCCGGCGGCCATCGGGCAACCATTGTGTCCACCGACAAAGGCTATTGCCAGCTGCTCGCGCCAACGCTGCAAATTCGCGACTACTTCCAAAAACGCTGGCTGGATGCGCCCTTCATTGCTCAGGAATATGGCGTTCAGCCGGAACAACTGGGGGACTTCTGGGGGCTGGCAGGCATCAGTAGCAGCAAAATTCCCGGTGTGCCCGGCATCGGCCCGAAAAGCGCCACGCAGCTCATTAACCAGTTTTCTGACCTGGAAACGCTGTATCAGCGGCTGGATGAAGTTCCGGAAAAATGGCGCAAGAAGCTGGAGCTGCACAGAGAAAGTGCGTTTATCAGTCGCCGGGTAGCAAGGCTTGAGACGGATTTACAGCTTGACGGGAACTTACAGCAGCTCAGGCTGCCGGGTGCATTGCCTTCTGCGTAACGGAAAAGAATTCCCCTTGCCCGAATGAGCAAGGGGTTGGTCATTAACGTTCGTCGCGACGGCCACCCACGGCCGCCCACCAGCGGCGGATGTGAACGGTCACTTCCTCGCGATCGTGGTAAAGCTGGCGGGCTTTGATTTCAGCGTTAATCCCGTTGCTCTCGAGGATTTCGCGGATCTGCGCCAGGTTTTGCGACACCTCTTCGTAGCGCTTTTTCATCGGCAACTTGAGGTTAAAGATAGTCTCACGGCACCAGCCGTTTACCAGCCAGGTTGCCATTAAATGGGCCACTTTCGCCGGTTTTTCCACCATGTCGCAGACCATCCAGGAGATGTTGGTGCGGGTCGGGCGGTATTTGAAGCCGTCTTCGCGCAGCCAGGTGACCTGTCCGGTGTCCATCAGGCTCTGCGCCATCGGGCCGTTATCGACGGACGAAACCCACATATTGCGTTTCACCAGTTGATAGGTCCAGCCGCCCGGGCAGGCGCCCAAATCCACGGCGTACATGCCGTTGGCCAGACGCTCGTCCCATTCATCGGCAGGAATAAAGACGTGAAACGCCTCTTCCAGCTTCAGCGTAGATCGGCTTGGTGCATCCGCCGGGAACTTGAGGCGCGGGATGCCCATATAGAACGGCGAATTGTTGGTGGTGTAGGAGTAACCCGTGTAACAGCAGCCGGGGGCGATAAAGAACACATGCACAACCGGGCGCTTCGGCGTTTCGTAGTTGGTCAGCACTCCGGCTTCGCGCAGGCTGGCACGCAGCGGCACGGTAAACTTGCGGCAGAACTTCATCAGCTCTTTGCTTTCATTGGTGTCGGCCACTTCAACCCGCAGGTCGCCGCCCTTCTCCACCACGCCCTGCAGCATGCCGACAACAGGCGTGATGCGGTCTTCCGGCGGTAAATCTTTTAACAGCTCACCGGCAACAAACATCTGGCGGGCAAAAATCAGGTCGCTGAACGGCAACTCGCGCGCCAGCTTTTCCGCCTCTTCAGGCTGGTAGCATTCAAAAATGACATAGCCGCTTTGCTCTTTGACGCGGGCAAAGCCGTAGACGCCGCGCTGACCCGCTTTGTCGGTTATCTCTGCCGCGCACTCTTTCTCGAATCCCTGGCGGCAGTACAAAATCACTTTATTCATGGCTTACGCCCTTACGTTTCAGGCGCACAGCACCAATTAACATCAATATCCAGCCGGCCAGGAAGCTGACGCCGCCCACCGGGGTAACAAAGGCCCACAGCCGCAGGTGCGACAGGGCCAGGCAGTACAAACTGCCGCTAAACAATACGGTGCCTAACGCCATAAAGACGCTGCTCCAGTAGAACCAGATGCTGATACGGCGCTGCATCGCCACCGCAAGGCCAAAAATCGCGAGCGTGTGAAACGCCTGATACTCAAGCCCGGTCTGGATCCACCCCATCTCTGCAACACCCAGAGACTTGCTCAATACGTGCGCCCCAAAGGCACCCAGGGCAACAAAAACAAAACCGCTGATGGCGGCAAAAATCAGCATGAATCGGCTGGTCATGGTGTAACCCTAAAGTAAGGCGTGGCCGCGCCACGCGAAGATTGCTTATTGTTCGTAGCGAAAACGGAATTTTTCTTGCTCACTGGCCGCCTTTGCCAGGATCCACTGTCTAAACGCGGCTATTTTACCCAGTTCTGCCTGGCTGTCATGACAAACCAGATAAAAGGCGTTTTTACTTACCAGCACATCATTGAACGGGCATACCAGACGGCCCGCTTCGATTTCCGTTTGGGCCATGACGTTATTGGCGAGCGCAATCCCCTGCCCGTGAATCGCGGCCTGGAGTACCATTGCGCTGTGGCTGAAAATGGGCCCTTGCTGGACATTAATATGGCTCACGCCAAGCTGGCGGGTATAAGTCTGCCAGTCGCGGCGCGAAGCGTCATGCAATAAAGTGTGCTTTGCCAAATCTTCCGGCGTTTTAATCGGTTTGTCGCCGGTTAGTAGCATAGGTGAACAAACCGGCAGCAAATACTCAGCATAAAGTTTCTCAACTCTAAGCCCCGGCCAGTTTCCCCGCCCATAGAATATCGCCACGTCCACATCATCAGACAGCTTGTCTTCCTGGCGGTCCACCGCCTGAATTCGCACGTCGATGCCCGGATAAGCTGAGTTAAAGCTTGTTAAGCGAGGCACCAGCCAGTGAATCGCAAAACTGGGCAATAAACTTACCGTCAATGCGCCTTTTGCACTGCGTGCCTGCAGCTTACGGGTGGCTTCCGTCAGCTGGGAAAAAATCTCTTTAATATCCTGATAATAACTCTGTCCCTCCTCCGTCAACAGCAGCGAACGGTTACGGCGGCGGAACAGCTTCAGGCCAAGAAAATCCTCCAGGGACTTGATCTGGTGGCTTACCGCGGCCTGAGTAACGAACAGTTCCTCAGCCGCTTTAGTAAAACTCAAGTGACGAGCTGCAGCGTCAAAAACGCGCAACGCATTCAGAGGGGGTAATCGCTTAGACATGGGTTATTTGGCTTAAGTGTTAATAACAGTTAACAAACGGATAGCGTTTGTTTACCTATTAGTTTTTTTTATCTGAGCCATTATAAATTGTCCGTTGAGGATGCACCAGCAAATACCTATAGTGGCGGCACTTCCTGAGTCGGAACGAAAAGTTGTCTGGAATGCGTGTTCTGGAGGGCTTTTGGCTTACGGTTGTGATGTTGTGTTGTTGTGTTTGCAATTGGTCTGACATTTCGGACCACGGTAGCCAGGCTACCCCTTTTCACTTCCTGTACATTTACCCTGTCTGTCCATAGTGATTAATGTAGCACCGCCGAATGCGGTGCTTTTTTTTGCCTGCCGTATTACTTCTTCAGCTCAACCATCTCTTTCACGTCCGAACGGTTAATCTGCTGCATATTTCCGTTGGCATCTTTGTACTTGATCATCCCGGTTTCGTCATCGGTCTTCGGTTTACCTTCGGAGACGATCGCGCGTCCGTCATTGGTATGCATGATGTAGTTCGGGCTGGAACAGGCTGCAAGTGCAAAAGTCATCATACAGGCAGAAACGATAGCGGTGGCTTTGTTCATTATTCTTCTCCTTGTGGATAGAGTTTAATGCTACTTAAATCTCTTCTACTAACATGCTTAAATATTAGTCCAACAATAATTAGCATAACCTGCTTTTCTGATTCCGCCAGGAGAAACAGACGATTCCGAGAATGACGGAAACCTTGTGCCAACGCCAGTTTTGCGCGACGATCTGTGCATTGAACTGAGGATCCCCATGACAGCATTTAACCCCGCTCATTTTCGCGCGCAGTTTCCCGCACTGGCAGATGCAGGCGTCTATCTCGACAGCGCGGCCACGGCGCTAAAACCCAAGGCCGTGATCGACGCTACCCAACAGTTTTACAGCCTGAGTGCCGGGAACGTTCACCGCAGCCAGTTTCCAGAGGCGCAGCGTCTGACGGCACGCTACGAAGCGGCACGTGACCAGGTAGCGCGTTTGATCAACGCCGAAAGCGGTAAAACCGTGGTCTGGACCCGGGGCACAACCGAAGCCATAAACCTGGTTGCGCAATGCTATGCCCGCCCTCGCCTCAAAGCCGGGGATGAAATCATTGTGAGTGAGGCAGAGCATCACGCCAATTTTGTGCCGTGGCTGATGCTGGCTGAGCAAACCGGTGCGAAAGTGGTGAAACTGCCGCTGAATGACCAGGCCCTGCCCGATCTAAACCAGCTCCCGGCATTGTTGAATGAGCGCTCGCGTATTCTGGCGCTTGGGCAAATGTCTAACGTCACCGGGGGCTGTCCCGATCTTGCGAAAGCCATCAAGCTTGCCCACGAATCAGGTGCCGTCGTGATGGTCGATGGCGCGCAGGGCATTGTTCACTGCCCGCCGGACGTACAGACGCTGGATATCGACTTTTACGCCTTCTCCGCCCATAAACTGTATGGCCCGACCGGCATCGGTGCGCTCTATGGCAAAGCAGAGCTCCTTGAGCAGATGTCGCCGTGGCTCGGCGGCGGGAAAATGATTACCCATGTCTCATTCCACGGGTTTAAGACTCAGCCAGTGCCCTATCGCTTTGAAGCCGGGACGCCAAACGTCGCGGGCGTCATTGGCCTTAGCGCCGCGCTGGAGTGGCTTGAAACTGTCGATCTACAACAGGCGGAAAACTGGAGCCGCAGCCTGGCCACGCTCACGGAGTCAGAGCTGGCAAAACGCCCCGGTTTCCGTAGCTTCCGCTGCCAGGACTCCAGCCTGCTGGCGTTTGATTTTGCCGATGTTCACCATAGCGATATGGTCACGCTGCTCGCCGAATCAGGCATAGCGCTGCGGGCGGGCCAGCACTGCGCCCAGCCCTTGATGGCCGCATTACGCGTTAGCGGAACGCTGCGCGCTTCTTTCGCCCCTTACAACACACAGCAGGATGTGCACGAACTGCTCGCCGCAGTCGATCGCGCCCTCGATATTCTGGTGGACTGAATGCAGGCTAATCATCCCTTTGGCACAGAAATTAACGCAGAGATGCTGCGAGCTACGTTCGAGGCACAGCGGCAGTGGGAAGACAAATACCGCCAGCTGATTTTATTGGGCAAGAAGCTGCCAGCCCTGCCGGAGGCATTAAAAACCGAGCGGATTGAAATCAGCGGCTGCGAAAACCGCGTCTGGCTGGGTCACGAACGCCTGCCGGACGGAACGCTGCACTTTTACGGCGACAGCGAGGGGCGCATCGTGCGCGGCTTATTGGCGGTGCTGTTGACCGCAGTAGAGGGGAAAACCGCCCGGCAGCTGTTGGAAAACGATCCTCTAAGCCTGTTTGACGATCTTGGGCTTCGCCATCAGCTAAGCGCTTCCCGCAGCAGCGGGCTTACGGCCCTGGCCGCGGCCGTTCAACAGGCCGCGCACGAGGGTTAATCAGGCGGCGGTTCGTACCGCCTTCGCCATCATCTTCTTCAGCACATGAGACACCGCCACAAAACCAAAGCTGGCGGTCACCATCGTCGCCGCACCAAAGCCCGAGGCGCAGTCCATTCGTTTTGGGCCTTCGGCGGTGCTTTTCATCGCGCAAACTGACCCGTCAGCCTGCGGATACACCAGCGCTTCCGTGGAAAATACACAGTCTACGCCCAACTTCCCTTTGCTGTTTTTCACCACGCCAAAATCACTTTTCAGGCGTTCACGCAGCTTCGCCGCCAGAGGATCCTGAATAGTTTTGGCCAGATCGCTGACCTGAATCTGCGTCGGGTCGATTTGCCCACCGGCTCCACCCGTGGTCACCAGCGGGATCTTATAGCGACGGCAATACGCGATCAGCGCCGCTTTTGGCCGCACGCTGTCAATGGCATCGATAACATAGCTGAACCCCTGGCTAAGCAGCTCAGCGGCGTTGTCGGCGGTAATAAAGTCATCCACCACCGTAACCCGACACTCAGGATTGATCTCCTTGATGCGCGCGGCCATAACTTCCGTTTTGGCCTGGCCTACGCTGTCTTTCAGGGCATGGATTTGGCGGTTGGTGTTGGTGACGCACACGTCATCCATGTCGATAAGCGTAATTGCCCCAATCCCGGTTCGCGCCAGCGCTTCTGCCGCCCACGAGCCCACCCCACCGATGCCAATCACGCAAACGTGCGCTTCTGCAAAAAGCTGAAGCGCCGCCTGGCCATACAGACGAGCGGTGCCGCCAAAGCGTTGCAGCCAGGCATCAGAGAGAACGACAGACATCGGGGAGATCCTCAGAAATAAAAAACGGGCTGATTATACAGCCCGTTGTTCAGCGTGGAAACGTTGTAGCATTAACCGTTAAAAACGCTGCCCGTGCCAGGCGCCGCTTTCAGCACCCAGACTCGCCCGTAATGGTTGTACCAACCCGCGCGGTGCCCGGCATCCGGGCCAATGCCCTGATAGATGTCGAAGTGCTGGCCTTTGATCGCGCCCCCAACGTCCAGGGCCACCATCACGCGCAGCTCGTACTGTCCGGTGAACTTCCCGTTGTTGTCCAGCAGCGGGACTTCGGTCAGCAGTGTGGTACCCGCAGGAATGATGGAGCGGTCAGACGCCACGGAGGCACGTCCAATCAACGGTACCGCACTCGCGCCTTTCACCGGCGCATAGCTTGCGGGCTTAAAGAAGACAAAAGAAGGATTCTGCTCAAGCAGCTCTCGTACTGCCGCTTCGCTATGGGTTTCACCCCAGTGGCGAATCGCCTGCATCGACATGTCTTCTTTCTTCACTTCACCGCGGTCGATCAGCACTTTGCCGATACTGCGATAGGCGTGGCCGTTTTTACCGGCATAGCCGAAGAAGGTCAAAGGCTGACCATCGCCAAAATCAATGTAGCCGCTGCCCTGCACATCCATGATGAAGTTATCCATCAGAGAGTTGCTGTAGGCCAGCACATAGCTGTCGCTCAGCCCACCGGCGTAGATTTCCGCGCGGGACGGCAGACGCCCACGTTTCGGCGGCATGCGGTAAATAGGGTACTGGAATTCACCCTGGCGAGTATGACGAGCCTGAATCACCGGGGTGTAGTAGCCGGTAAACTGCACATTGCCGTAGTTGTCAGCGCCTTCCATCTGCCAGGCATCGAGGCCGAACTGCTTCAGCTGGCGGGTATCGCCCCCGGCCCGCAGCCACTGCTGCACGGCATTATAGATATCGCTACCGTTATTATAGAGGCGGGGAGAAGCAGAACGAATCTGGTTAACCTGCTCGGCATAGTCGCCGCCGTTGATAGGCGCGCCAACCGCATCAGGCTGATTCACCAGTGAGAAAGGCTGGGAGAATTTCCCGTCTTTATATTGCTGACCGCGATCGGTCGGTTTTGATGAACAGGCAGCCAGCATGGTTAACATGGCTCCCGCTGCTATGTACTTAATCCAACGTCCTTTCATTTACCTTTCGCCCTGCTCGTTGCCTCTGTATGCCTCGCCGAAGATAGCAAACGCGCCGCGAGAATTAAACGAGTTGCACAACCCATACAGCAAAAACGTCTGTTTTGTGGTCACTGTGCGGGTTAATTCAACAACCAAGGGGAAATTCAGGTATTTACTCAAAAAAAGGGTTGCATCAAAAAGCGAGCGGAGTATAGTGCGCATCCACGGACGCGGGGTGGAGCAGCTTGGTAGCTCGTCGGGCTCATAACCCGAAGGTCGTCGGTTCAAATCCGGCCCCCGCAACCAATTAAAAGTCGCTGATTTAACAGCGCAATGATGAAAAATCATTAAAAAGAGTAGTATGACGGACGCGGGGTGGAGCAGCCTGGTAGCTCGTCGGGCTCATAACCCGAAGGTCGTCGGTTCAAATCCGGCCCCCGCAACCAACATTGAGAACACCCTTACGGGTGTTTTTTTGTTTGTATCGTTTATAAAAAAATAAGGCAGGTTTATCTCCCGCCTTTATCATCTGTGTTAGCCCCGTCGCGCCAGACGTGAGCTGTCAGAAAAGTACGCCTTAATCCCCGCCAGAATTGACTCCGCAACTTCCTGCTGGAATTTGGCCGTACGCAGCTTGCGCTCCTCTTCAGGATTACTCAGGAACGCGGTCTCCACCAGAATAGAGGGAATATCCGGCGCTTTCAGCACCGCAAACCCGGCCTGATCGACGCTGTTTTTATGCAGCTTGTTCACTTTCCCCAGCCGGTTAAGCACCTCTTTCCCGAACTTCAGACTGTCGTTAATAGTCAGCGACTGCACCATGTCGAACATCGTATGGTCGAGATAGCGATCTCCGCTTTTGCCCACGCCGCCAATTAAATCCGAGGCGTTCTGCGTTTGCGCCAGGTATTTCGCCGCCGTACTGGTCGCCCCTTTGGTGGACAACGCAAAGACTGACGATCCGCGCGCAGCAGCGGTCGTAAATGCATCCGCATGAATAGAAACAAACAGATCGGCTCGCTGCTTTTGCGCCTTGGCAACGCGCACTTTTAGCGGGATGAACACATCTTCATTGCGCGTCATGTAGGCCTTCATATTGCCCTCTTTATCGAGCAAGGCCTTCAGCCTGCGCGCAATGCTGAGCACAATATCTTTTTCACGGGTCTTGTTCGGGCCAATCGCGCCGGGATCTTCGCCGCCGTGGCCTGGATCTAGCATGATGACAATCGGCCTGTCTCGCCCGGCCTTACCCGGCTGCGGCCCTTTTTCCACCGGCATTTTCTTGTCTAACTGGCCGTTGTTGTAATCTTCCAGTAATGCCAGCAGCGGATCTTGTTCGCTATTCATGTTGGCGGGGTAAAGATCCATTACCAGACGCTCTTTAAATTCGGCGACAGGGGCCAGCGCAAACAAATGCGGGGTCACGTTTTGCTTCAATTCAAAAACCATGCGCACGGTCTTGGGATCAAACTGCCCCACGCGAGCGGATTTAATAAAGGGATCGTCGCCGCGAACCTGGCTGCCAATGCCTTTTAAAACTGAATTTAAATGCGCCCCTTCAATATCCACAACAACCCGCTCCGGGTTGCTGAGCGCAAACTGGCGGTACTTCAGCTGATGGTTAGATTCCAGCGTCACGCGGGTATAAGACGAGGCCGGCCAGACGCGCACGGCGATCACCTGGCTTGAGGCAGCAAAACCGACCTTGCTGACACTCAACAACCACATGGCTCCGGCACCCTGAAGTAGACGGCGGCGACTCATTAACGAACTGGAATCTGGCATGGCTCCCCTGAGCGATAATCACTAAATGGATGAATTTATTTTTTTGAGCCAAAAACTTTAGCGAAACACGCGGTTACTGTCATCTATAAAAGGGTAAACGTTCGGAAAAGGTCACCAAATGTCAGGTGGAAGGAATTTTATCCTGGATGAAAATTGGCGCTTGCACCTGACGTCATAAAAGAATAAAAATACACAAATTACGAATAATAATGCAATGAGGGTGTGCCGTGGTAAAGGAACGCAGAACTGAACTGGTCCAGGGATTCCGCCATTCTGTTCCCTATATTAATGCCCACCGGGGAAAAACGTTTGTCATCATGCTCGGCGGCGAAGCCATTGAACATGAAAACTTTTCCAGCATCGTCAACGATATTGGCCTGCTTCACAGCCTGGGCATTCGCCTGGTCGTGGTGTACGGCGCACGCCCGCAGATTGACGAAAACCTGGCCGAGCACCACCACGAGCCGGTTTACCACAAACACACCCGAGTCACCGACGCAAAAACCCTCGAACTGGTGAAACAGGCCGCGGGGCTGCTTCAGCTCGACATCACCGCACGGCTCTCCATGAGCCTGGGTAATACGCCGCTTCAGGGCGCCCATATCAACGTAGTCAGCGGTAACTTTATCATCGCTCAGCCTTTGGGCGTGGATGACGGCGTGGACTACTGCCACAGCGGGCGCGTCCGCCGCATTGATGAAGAAGCCATTCACCGCCAGTTGGACAGCGGTGCGATTGTGCTGATGGGGCCGGTCGCGGTTTCCGTGACGGGGGAAAGCTTTAACCTCACCTCCGAAGAAGTCGCCACCCAGCTTGCGGTTAAGCTTAAAGCAGAGAAAATGATTGGGTTCTGCTCCGCTCAGGGCGTGACCGACGACCTGGGGAACGTGATTTCTGAACTGTTCCCGAACGAGGCTCAGCAGCGCATTGAAGCCCTGGAAAGCAGCGGCGACTATCATTCCGGCACCGTGCGCTTCCTGCGCGGGGCGGTGAAGGCCTGCCGTAGCGGCGTGCGCCGCAGCCACCTGCTCAGCTATCAGGAAGACGGTGCCCTGCTGCAGGAACTGTTCTCACGCGATGGGATCGGGACACAAATTGTGATGGAAAGCGCCGAGCAGATCCGCCGCGCCACCATCAACGATATCGGCGGTATTCTTGAGCTGATCCGCCCGCTGGAACAGCAAGGGATCCTGGTGCGCCGTTCCCGCGAACAGCTTGAAATGGAAATCGACAAGTTCACGATTATTCAGCGGGATAACCTGACCATCGCCTGCGCCGCGCTCTATCCGTTCCCGGAAGAAAGCATCGGCGAAATGGCCTGCGTCGCAGTGCACCCGGACTATCGTAGTTCGTCCCGGGGCGAAGAGTTGCTGAACCGCATCGCCAACCAGGCGCGGCAAATGGGGTTGAGCAAACTGTTCGTGCTGACCACCCGCAGCATTCACTGGTTCCAGGAGCGGGGCTTCTTGCCGGTGGATGTTGAGCTGTTACCGGCGAGCAAAAAAGAGATGTACAACTATCAGCGCAAATCAAAAGTGCTGATGGCCGACCTGACCTGAAAAAAGGGAAGGCATAAAGTGTGCCTTCCCTTGTCTTTTATTCTCCAGAGAAAATTGCCATAAGCCCGCTGCGGCGCTCCGTACGCGTGGCTATCGCTTTATTCAAAACGCGTTCATCGGTATACAGCGAAAGCTGTTTACGGGCGCGGGTGATCGCGGTATACACCAGCTCACGCGTCACCACCGGCACAAACTGATTCGGCAACACCAATGCGGCGTGGTCAAACTCAGACCCCTGAGATTTATGCACGGTCATGGCGAAGGCCGTATCGTGTGCAGGCAGGCGGCTGGGCTGAACGGATTTTACCGAACCATCCGGCATCGAAAACCAGACGCGAAGCCCCTCCTCACGCTGCAAAGCAATACCGATATCGCCATTAAACAAGCCAAGAGAGCTATCATTGCGGGCAATCATCACCGGACGCCCATTATACCAGCGGGACAGCGCCTGCGAAGGCCGCTGAATCAAACGTGCCTGTACCAGCGCCTGCTCAATACGCTCATTCAGGCCGCTAACGCCGAAAGGCCCTTCACGTAAGGCACACAGCAACTGATAACGGCCAAAGGCACCAATGATCTCTGCAGGCCCGGCTTTCTGACGCACCAGCTGCAAATACTCGCCGTAGCCGCTGACCACGTCGGCAATCATCGCCGTATAATCTTCTGGCTCCAGCAGCGGCTGCAGCGAGATGTCCGTAAACCCTTGCCCAAACGCAGCTTTCACTTGCCTGCTGTCGCTGGCATTAACGGCAAATGCCAGTTGACCGATACCGGACTGACTGTCGAACCGATAACTCTTACGCAACAGGCAAAGCCCGTCACGCAGCGCGCTCGCCCGGGTACTCTCCCCCACGGGTACCTCACAGCCCGTGAGCCGTTTTAATTGCTCCGCACGCTCAGCCGAATACCCGTCGTTCACGTAATGACAGATGTCGCCCAGCACCGCTCCCGCCTCTACGGAAGCCAGCTGATCTCTGTCTCCGAGAAAGATGACGCGTGCCTGCTCCGGTAAAGCATCAATCAGTCGGGACATCATCGGCAGATCCACCATTGACGCCTCATCCACCACCAGCACATCCAGGTGCAGAGGATTCCCGGCATGGTGGCGCAAACGCTGGCTGTTCGGCTGCGCGCCTAAAAGCCGGTGCAGCGTCGAAGCCTCTTCAGGCAGGCGCTTTTTCTGCTCATCGCTGAGCGGCAGCTGGCGTAACGCACTTCCCAACGATTCCGTTAAGCGCGCGGCAGCTTTGCCCGTAGGCGCCGCAAGCTGAATGCGCACGGGCTGGCCATCGGAAAGCTGAACCAGCGCGCCCAACAGTTTCGCCACCGTTGTGGTTTTGCCTGTCCCCGGCCCGCCGGAAATAACTGAGATACGTCGGGTCAGCGCCACCGCTGCAGCCACTTTCTGCCAGTCCGTCTGTGGGCTGCAACCAAACAGTGCGTCGAGGACTTCGCGAAGTCGGGTCTCATCCACTGCAACAGGCTGGTTATGTTCACCGAAGAAGGCCGCCACCCGCCGCTCATTGCTCCACATACGGTTGAGGTAAAGGCGGTTATCAATGAGTTTCAGCGGCGTGGATTCGTCGCCAGAACTTACCGAATGGGAAGCCAGCAAAGCGCTGTGCCAGCCCGAAGCAGGCTCCGCCTCGGCAAAAAGTTGAGCCACAAGTTCAGGATGTTTGCCAGCGAAGGCATATTCGGGCCTGATGCGCTCAAGCGGCAGGCAGACATGCCCCTCGCCTGATTCACGGCTCAGCAGCGCTGCGGCCAGCATGACGGCGGGCTGCTTATCGTTAGCCACTATCATGGCAAACTGTGAATCCAGCGGCCTGAGGGCTTTCAGCGCCACTGCCTGATTGAGTAGCTGAGACATACTCACAGTGGGATCTCCTCTGCTGCCCCGGCGAACAGCGCATCCATTGCTTCAACCAGCCTGACGTCCGGTCGCGTTGAAACAATACCCTGCTCGGGCTTACCTTGCTCCACGCCGCGCAGGAACAGATAAATGACCCCACCAAAGTGCTGCTGGTAGTCATACCCGGCCATACGGTGGCGCAGGTAGCGATGCAGCGCCAGCGTGTAGAGCTGGTACTGCAAATCGTAGCGGTGGGATTGCATCGCCTTCGCCATCGCCTCCTGGGTGTAGGCACTGCTGTCTTCACCCAGCCAGTTAGATTTGTAGTCCAGCAGGTAGTAGCGCCCCTGCCAGCGGAACACCAGGTCGATAAACCCTTTCAGCATCCCCTTCACCTGACGGAAATCCAAAGGCGGACAACCAGCAGACAGCGGGTCGTAATGACGAATTAGCGCATCTAACGCCGGGGCCTGGAGCTCATTGTCGATAGGTAAATAAAATTCCAGCTCCACCTGTCTTTCCTTCGCAGAAAGCAGGTTCAGGGCAACGCCGGTATCATTGAGCGGCGCAGCAAGCACCGCTTCCAGCCAGCGGCTTACCACCGGCCCCCACTCGCCGCCAAACCCATTGGCAAGCAGGTGTTTTTCTATCTCTTCAGGCTGTACTGGCTGAGTAAAATCAACCTCTTCGAAAAGGCTGTGCAAGAAGGTGCCCGGCGAGGCCCCGCGAGGGAAAGTATGCGGCGTAAGTAACGGCTCACTTTGTTCGGGGACCTCCCCGACTGCGTCAACATCCAGGCGTGGCACTAAATCCAGAACCCGGCTGCTGCCGTGCTGCTGCAGACCAGAATAACTGGTCACGCGCCAGTTATCGGTGATTCGACGCCTGAGCTGGCGGGCGGCAAGCTCAGGCAAAGCATCGGGCCGCGGCTGCCACGGGGTATCGTCCCCGGAAGAGAGTGTTTCAACGTCGATGGCCTCGCTTACCAGACCATCAAGCGCCTGGCGCAGTCCCTCTGCATCGAGCGCTTCTCCTTTTTGCAGCAAATAGCCCAGCGCACTGAGGTGAAGGTCGCTGCTGCCTTTTTTTGCCCTGGAACCTCGGAACAACGGCGCAACGCCCAGGCTGCAGTGCCAGACGGAGCGGGTCAATGCCACATAGAGCAGACGCAAGTCTTCCGCCAGACGTTCTTCTTCGGCCAGCCCCAGGCTTTCCGCATCGTTGCTTAAATCCAGAAGTGAGGTAAAAGTGGTCCGGTCGTGATACAGACCGCTGTTTTGCGGGCGATAGTTGGCCACAAACGGCAGCCAGACCAGCGGATACTCCAGCCCTTTAGATTTGTGGATGGTCACAACCTGCACCAGATGTTTATCGCTTTCGAGCCTCAACTGCTGACTGGAAGCGTTGCTGTCCGGCTCGGCAATCCGCTGCGCCAGCCAGCGCACCAGCGCATGCTCGCTCTCCATTTCTGCCGAGGCTTCCTGCAACAGCTCGCTGATGTGCAGAATATCTGTCAGCCTGCGCTCTCCACCCGGCGTGGCCAGCAGGTTTTCAGCTATATTTCTCGCTTCGATTAAGGCTCTTAACATGGGCATCACGCCCCGCTTAAGCCACTGTTCGCGGTAGCCGAAGAATTCGTCAACCAGGCTATCCCAGGCCAGTTCGTCGTTGTTCAGAGACTCGATAGCCTGGGCATCCAGCCCTAACATGGCTGTCGCAATGGCGCTGCGCATAGCCGTCTCAATTTCAGGCGTTAATACGGCCTGTAACACCCACAGCAGCTCACGCGCTTCAACGGTAGCAAACACGGAATCGCGGTTAGAGAGATACACCGAAGGAATATTCAGCGCGCCCAGCGCATCACGTACGATGGCCGCTTCTCCACGGCTACGAACCAGAATCGTCATATCCGATGCCCTGAGCGGCCGGGCGTCATCCCCCTGCCAAAGCAGCGCATCCCCACGCTGTCCGGCGGTGAGCCAGTCGCGAATTTGCCGGGCACACTGCGATGCCATCGCTTGTTGGTAATCACTTACACCGACGCCATCCCCCGGCTGAAGCCACATTTTCACCGCCGCCTGGCTTTCCCCCCCGATGGTAAACCGCAGCCCACCGTTACGGGGCGCTGATTTGACCGGCAGGAATGGGATCTGGCGGAATAAGAACGGATTCTCAACCTGCTGGAACAGCGTGTTTACGCCGTGGATCATCGAGGGAGACGAGCGCCAGTTAGTGTCCAGCGTGTAGTGGGCACTAACTTCCTGACGCGCCTTCATGTAGGTAAAAATATCGGCGCCGCGGAAAGCGTAAATAGCCTGCTTGGGGTCACCAATCAGCAACAGCGCGGTGCCCTGCTGCTTGATATACAGCCGGCGGAAGATGCGGTACTGCTGCGGGTCGGTATCCTGGAATTCATCGATCATCGCCACCGGGAAACGACTGCGGATCGCCGTCGCTAAGGCGTCGCCACCGGGCTGATGCAGAGACTCATCGAGTCGACTCAGCATATCGTCAAAGCCCAGTTCGCCGCGGCGGCGCTTTTCTTGCTGAACAATATAGCGAATTTCCGCCATCGCTCTGGCAATCACCAGGTCACGCAGCGTTAGCGGCTCTGCAAGCAATGCGTCGATGGCGGTGAACAGGCTATGCCGGGGCACTTCGCCTTTTTTGGTTTTCTCTTCCAGCGTGCTTTGCGCAAACTTCGCCAGCGCCTCAGGGAGCTGATAACCGGTGGTTTCCAGCTGCGCCCACTGGCCAACAATCTCCAGCCAGTTCGGCAAATGTTTACTGCTGTAGCTGCGTTTATCCACCCCGGAATCACTAATCAGGCTTGACAGCTCCCCCGCGGCCTCGCGCCATTGGGCTTTTACTGCATCAATGGCAGAAATAATCTTTTCATGGCGAGCCAGCAGCGTTTCGTCATCCGCCGGGGGCTGTTTCAACCGGGGCTGTTCGCCCTGAAGCCAGCTATTGATATCCCTTAAAAGCGCCTCCGGCCCCGACCACTCCTCACTCATCGCCTGCGCGACAGGTTTTGGCAGCGGGTAGCAGTGACGCCGCCAGAAATCAGCACAGGCATGGCGGCGCAGCAAGGATTCATCCTCGAGTAGCTGCTGCTCGAAAAGCATCCCGGACTCAAAAGCATTGAGGCTGAGCATCCGCTGGCAAAAGCCGTGGATAGTGAAAATAGCCGCTTCATCCATCTGCTGTTCGGCTAACAGCAAGGTTCGGGCAGCGAGCTGTTTGTCCGTAATCTGGACAAGCAAGTTCTGTATCAGTGGGTTTTTGGTGCGGTTACGAATACAGGCGATGCGCAATTCGTGGATATTCGCCCGAATACGGCCACGCAGCTCTTCGGTGGCCGCTTCGGTGAAAGTCACCACCAGCAGTTCTTCAACCCCCAGCGGACGGGGGAAAGCATTCTCTCCCCCTAAGCCCAACAGCAGCCGCAAATAAAGCGCGGCAATGGTAAAGGTCTTACCGGTCCCCGCGGAAGCTTCTATCAACCGTTCGCCGAACAACGGCAAACTTAAAGGATCAAGGGGCTGCGCGGTTACATCGGTCATTATTTCTCGCTTACTAGTGGTAACGCCTGCTGCAGACTGCGTGCCCCCTCCCAGGTTTTCCACCCTTTTGGAGCTGCATACTCTGCTTTGCCGTTATGGCTGCCGGAAATCTGTGACAGCACCGCCATCCCCTGGGGAGCTATCACCGCCTGATGGAAGAAATCCGCCAGCTTCTGCGGCGTTAATTTCTTAATTTCGGCTATCACTTTATCACGGGAATCAAACGTCATGTTTCGGCGGTCGAAATCTTTGCTAAGCTGCGCCGCTTCTTCCGCAAGCGTTTGAGGCGCCTGTTGCATCTGGGCAATCATCCCCTGCTGAATTTGGGCAAACTCGGCGTCGCTCATGCCGCGCAGCTTTTTCTCGATGACCGGATAAAACGCTTTAAACCGCTCATACAGGTAAGCTGGTTGCCTATCGCTGCTCTGAAGCAGGAAACCTACGCCCCATTGACGACCAATTGACATAGGGAAAGCAAACACCGCATAGCCAAGCTGCTCTTGTGTACGCAATTGATTATAGAACCAGGGCTGAATAATTTGCCCCAACATTGAACCGTAGGCCGTGCTGGTGGCTTCGTTATAACCTTTGGGGACATAAACCGCTGCCAGTGCTGAATCGGTGCTGCTTCCGGCTTTTTCAAACATCGCCAGATGCTGTTTATTAATCAGCACATCGTCATTGCGGCACCATTCTCCCCCCTTCGGCGCCAGCTGGGATTTGACGTTTTCCGCCAGCTGTTTGGTCTGCTCTGAAGACATGTTGCCAATGACCATAAATTCAGGTCGAGAGTTGGTTTTCAGCCGCTCACGGTAATCAAGCACGTCCTTAAGCGTCAATTCAGGCAGCAGTGCCCGGCGGGTACTACGCTCAAAATAAGGCACCTGTGAAACCATCTGCACCGGCGCAATCGCCTGCTCAAAGGCTTTGCCTTTGTCCGCCGAATCCATCATCTGCGCATACCAGGACTTGGCCTGATCCAGCTGTTCCTGCGTTGGGGTATAGCTGAAATAGCCCTTCAGCAGCGCCTCAAACAGCTGCGGCAGACGCTGCGTATAGCCGTTGGCGTTAATCATCAGCCCGCTATTCGCGTTCGATGAGAAACTGATGCCACCAACCGATGCCTGATTGCTGAGTTCATCCAGCGCAATGCCCGCAAGGTAATCATTGATGGCAAACAGCACCTGATTCTTCGCGCTGTTCATCACCTGTGGATTACGCAGCACAAGCGTCACGTCCGCTTTTGGCTCATTGCCAAAATAGCGGCTCGGCATATACACCACACGCAGATCCGGCTCGTGGATCAGCAACTCAGGATGGTCGTACTGCTTCTCTGGCTTATAAAGCGTGAAGTCATCGGGAATGTAAGGATTCAGCTGAGGAAGCTCAAGCTTGATGGCATCTGCCTTCTGCTGCCAGTCGGCAAAGGTCTGGGCCGGAATTTTGTCCACTTCGTAAGGTGCATCAACGAAATAGGCTGTTTTATTGTGCGGCTCCTGCGGGCTGATATACCACACGCGGGCATTTTGCGGCGTCATCATATCCAGACGCGCTTTAATCGCGGCAGAGTCGTACTGGTCAGCGATATTCGCGGAATCCAGCGTATGGGCGACCGGGACGCGCAGCATGGTATCCGCCAGCCATTCGATGTAGTCCATATCACGGGTGATGGACGGGTAGCGGAAGTCGAGATCCAGCACGTGGGCAAGCTCGTCAAAGTAACGTTTATCGATACCTTTGGCGCGCAACTGATCGAGATAGCTGAATATCGCCGCAACAACCTGGTCGCGGTTAGCCAGGCCTTTATCAGTCAGAGAGACAGATATGGCGAAAACACCGCTATTGCCGGCCACCATCGGGTCAGAATCGGCGCGTACGCTTTCCGCAAGCCCCTGCTTTTGCAGCCAATCCGACAGCGTATCGTGGCTGCGATTGCCGATCAGGTAACCAATCAGCTCATCGGTTTTGCTGCGGAATTTATCGCTATTGTTATCAATGCGGAACTCAACTCGAACCACCTTGCGCGGCATGACCGGCACATAGTGGATAAAGATACCTTTTTGCGCGTCAGTCACCACCGGTACGTCGATAACCGGCTTTTCGATATTTTTATTAGGAACGCGGCCGTAGGTCTCAGCGGCAATCTTCGCCAGTTCAGGCAAAGGCTTGTTGCTGTAGATAACCGCTTTCATCAGATTTGCGGAGTAGTACTTATCTCTGAACGCCACCAGCGCGTCGAGCAGCTTGCTGCCGGGTTTATCGCGCAGGGTTTCAAGGTTGCCGCCGGAGAAACGAGCCGCCGGGTGTAAAGGGTTGATTGTTTCGGCGCTAACCTGCGCCATGCGCATCCCGTCACGCGCACGGGCCATCGTCAGCTCGGCGTTTACCGCGTTACGTTCACGCTCGGCATATTGTGCCGCGAGGTTAGGTTCAGCAATGGCGTCAGCCAGGCGGTCTACGGCACCGTCGAGCGCATCATTTTCGACTTCAAGATAAAATGCGGTTCGATAGGTGGCGGTACTGGCATTGTGGCTGCCGCCATGTTTTTTGAGGAATTCAGACAGGCTATCCGGGTCCGGATATTTTTTGGAACCCATCAGCGTCATATGTTCCAGAAAATGGGCAAGCCCAAGGTGAGCATCTGGATCTTCCAGTGAGCCAACCGGCACCACCAGCGCTGACAGCGACTTCACCGCCTGCGGATCGGAAACCAGCAGCACGGTCATCCCGTTATCTAAACGAATAGCCTGATACTGACGAGGATCTTTTTCACTTTTACGGATGGTGTCCTGAATCGGTTGCCATCCGTTATCTGCCTGACTGAAGGGTGCCCAAAGAGCAACGAACAAGAAAAGCGCGGTAAACCAGGTGCTGCATTTAGGCATTCACAAACCTCGTCTTCACTAACTTACTCATCATTAACAACTTTTCGAAGCTATCCGTCGAACGCCGTTGTTATACTTCGCCAGCCCTGAGCAAGAAATCGCATCATAATTGAACTCACCGGGCTGTGCAATTTTTATACAACCCTTGTTCAGGATTGGTTGAATCGGAACAGAGGAAGCAGGTAGCGCTCGGCCTCTGCGACAATCGCTTCGTAATACTCGGCATCAAGGGTACGGTACAAACGTTGCAGCCAAATATCAGCCCCTTCCCCTTCCACCATATGGTTTCCTTCCCAGGCCGCAAGCAGCTTAGTGCGGGCTTTCTGCTGCGTCTCCTCATCCCATAAAATGGCATCATTTTGTGGGTCATAACAGGTTTTTATCCACGCGCCACCGCTGTTATGGAGCAGCAGTAATGGCTGACGGAGACCTTCTTTATAACCCTCAATCAGTTGCAACAACCAGGCTTTGGCTTCGTCCTGTGCCATATCAGGGAAACGCCACTGCGAATCTTTGCGTCCGTACATTCGGCTTTCGCCCGAATAGCCGCTGGCGCAGTAAACCAAATGTTCAATCCACAGCTGCATGCCGTGAGCCACATTCAGCACCGAAGGGCGCCAGCGCAGCAAACCATCAGCCTGTACGTCCGACAGCCAGCCCGTCACTCTGGTTCCATCTATGTGAAGATCAACTTCACGGCTTTCCCCTTTTTGCCGTTCGGCCAGCACTTTTTCGGCCAGCGTTTGCATTTCATTCCGCTGGTTTTCCCACAAGATTTCACCGAAGGCACCGTAAGGTAAAACGCCAGCAGCCCGGTAGCGCACAAACAGCTGCTGAGGATCGTCCTGCTGAACCAGAGCATTAAGCAGGTGCTGGTTTAACTGAAAACGATCGAGTACATCGAGGGTGAAAGGCTCTTCATCCGGCAATTCGGTATCTTCAAGGCGGAAGTTAATGCCCAGCCGCATCTGGAAAAATGCCCGCACCGGGTGCCGCCAAAAGCGCTGGAGCTGCTCAAGGGAGATGTCGTCCCAGGGAGCCGCAACCAGAGGCTGAATAAAGTGGGCATGCGCTACGCCGCTGCCGCTTGCCGCTGGCAGCCACTCCTGAGCAAAGCTTTGCCAATCGCCTCCGGCAAGGTAGTTGGTGCTGTCAAAAGGTGTTCGGGCATGAAGCGTGACCAGATGCTTTCTCACATGCTCGCTGCTGTCATCGGCATTACATTCAGCATCTCCGGGGAGGTAGTGACTACGAGCGACATAATCCAGCAGTTCTTCCACCAGCACCGACGGGTAACGCCTGCTGTTGTCCTGAATCGAACGGCCGATATAGCTGATGTACAGCCGCTGCTGGGCCGAAATAAGCGCTTCCAGGAACAGATAGCGGTCATCGTCCCGGCGGCTGCGGTCCCCACGCTGCGGGTGCTGGCTCATCAGGTCAAAACCCAGTGGCGCAAGCGTTCGCGGATAGACACCGTCATTCATGCCCAGTAAACAAACGACCTTAAAGGGAATGGCGCGCATTGGCATCAGGGTACAGAAGTTTACCGGCCCGGCGAGGAAGCGCTGGCTAATACGCTCCTGGTCAAGACGCTGAGCCAGTTCATCGCGCAGCAGAGTTAATGGCACAGGTTGCCGGTAGGCTGCATCAGTGCCTTTCTCAATCATCTCCTGCCACTGCTGCTCAATCAGCGCCAGGGCGGCTTCTGTTTCACCATCAGGCAGGAAGAAGCTGTTCAGCATGTCCCTGCATAGCGGTAACCATTCGTCTAAAGGCCGCTCCTGAGTTAACAGCTGACGCCAGCGGTTCAGCTGCATCAGCAATTCCGCAAGCTGCCCCACCAGCTCGGCAATCAGGCCGCTGGACTCATCATAGGGCAGCACAGAATCCCAGACCCCAGCCTGGCTATCCATCGCATAGCCAAGCAGCATCCGGGTCAGCCCAAACCGCCACGTATGCTGCCCGGTCGCAGGCAGATCCAGTTCGCGGACGTTGTCATCATCAATGCCCCAACGAATTCCAGACTCATTCACCCACTTGCGCAGGTAGCGCAACCCTTCCTCATCAATAGAAAAACGCGCCGCCAGCGCAGGCACTTCCAGCAACGAAAGCACATCTTCTGCCGCGAAACGGCTTTCCGGCAAGCCAAGCAGTAAAATGAAAGCCTGCAGGGCGGGGTGAGCCTGGCGCGCCCGACGGTCAGAAATGGCAAACGGCAGCCAACGTTCATCCTTCGCGCTACCAAATACCGCCTGAATAAACGGACTGTAGCTATCAATATCCGCAACCATTACGATGATATCGCGTGGCGTAAGTTCTGGATCAGCCTCCAGCATCGCCAACAGTTGATCGTGTAGAACTTCAACTTCTCGCTGCGGGCTATGGCACTCATGGAATGTCAAAGAACGATCGTTAAGATCCAGTAATCGTTTACCATCACTGTGCTCATACTCCTCAGCCGTTAGCCCCAGCACCTGCGAATCCTTCAGCTCCAGCAGGTCATGCTGCAGGCCGCGGAGAAGGTTATCGGGTTCTAAATCGACAAAAACATCGATCTCTTCAAAACGCTCCAGCTCGGAAAGCAAAAATGCGTAATCTCGTCCCAGCTTGCCCCAGGAGGCTAACAGGGAATTCCCCACATCCTGCTCACCAAGCTCATTGAACAACGAAGAGGCATTGTCGTTGTCCTTAAATAAGGTCAGTTCCCGGTCGGCCTGATGCAAACGGCGGCGGCGGCTGACAAGACGAGCAAGAAACGCGGGATCTTTAATATCACCCCAGTAGTAGCGGCAGGGGTTGGTAAACAGCACATGGACGTCGATATGCTTACCGAGCGCCTGCAGAGCCTGGAGGTACACCGGCGGCAGAGCAGAAATTCCACAAATAAAGACGCGAGATGGAAGCCCCGGCGGGCAAACCTCACTTTTCTCAAGAGCGCTAATAAAACGCTGGTAGAGATTGGCTCGATGCCATTCAGGCTGCCCCAGCTCAGCGGTGTAGCGCACCAGTTCCGCCCAGAGCGGAGCCTGCCAGAGCTGAGACTCTCCCACACCGTCGACAAGCTCGCCCTTCTCCCAACGGCTTAGCCAGCCGGGACGATAGACAAGATACTGGTCATAAAGGTCGGCAATCCGGGAAGAAAGCTGAAACAGCTTACGGCTGCTGTCGTCTTCCTGCAGATAGTGGCCAAGCATCTTAAACTCTGGTTTGTGGAGCATATTGGGGATAAGCGTCATCAGCTTCCAGCTCATGCTCTGCTTGTTGAAAGCGCTCACTTCCGGGATATCGGGCAGTACCCTCACGAACATGTCCCAGATAAAGCTAGCGGGCAGCGGAAACTCGATGTTCGCCGCAATGCCAAACTTTTGTGCCAGCGTCATTTGCAGCCACTGCGCCATCCCGGTGCTTTGCACCAGCACCACTTCCGGCTCAAAAGGATCCGGCAATGGCTGGCGCTCCACAATGAACTCCATAATGGCTTCCAGCACATCAAGGCGGTTGGAATGGTAGACACGCAACATGAAATCGCTACTCCTGACGTTGTTCTGACCGTGGGCACTCGAGCCTCGAAAGCTGCGCTATCCGGCCCTCTGGACTTGTTACAGTAACGTCGATGCTGACACATCCCAAAGACGATGTCTGCTGTTGATGCACATTCCATGCATCTGAAAGTGGAGGAACTTCTGGCTCGGTCTGCTCACGCGCGACTCGCCACAGCTGCCTTAGCTGCCATTGGCTGGTGAAACCCTGCTGCAATACACGGTGGTACCCCAGCAATGCCGTCATCACAATCGCAAACAGCGCCAGAGCACATAGCACCTCGAGGAGGCTAAACCCACCCTGCCGCGAGACTATCGAGGCAATTTGCATAAGTCATCGTCCAGTAAAGGGCAAAAATCCAGCCAGCCCTGCGCGGAAGCCACTAATTTATTCCCCTGAATTACACCCCAGCGCCACAATGTGAACGGTAGCATGGGCCCAGCAACAGAACCGGAAGCAGCAAGTAAGGCCTCACCTTTATCGGTTAGATGCAGGCATGTGTGCCACTGATTACGTGACTCAAACTGACATTGCCAGGTTCTCTGCGGCTGCCAGCGTTGTTTTTCACCCCATGCCAGCGCAGATCTTGCAGCCGTCTGATTTTTAATAAACTGAATTTCGGCGGCAACCTCAAGGCGCTGAGCGCTAAGTTGCCGGGAAAGCCCTCTCAGCATCAGAGAGCCAACCGCGAGCAGCATTAACACCATCAGCAAAGAGGTACTCCCTTTCTCTTGCTTGCCGCTCATAAATTTTCTCCACTCACCGTATAGCTAAGCTCCACAGGACGCCCACCCTGATTCAGATAGGCTGCAAGACTGATGCGGAATAAAGGCCTGCCAGTTTTGCGATTCTGGCGAATTACGGAAAAATGCTGCACCACCAATTGCGTAGGGTCAGACATTCTTTCCCAGCCGGTACCTTCACAATCCTCTACGCTCTTTTGGGTCTCCAGGCTGCCGTTACGCAAGCGATAGCCCGTCTGTTCATTTTGGCTACCAGGGGCCGAGTCCCACCGGCCATTACCGTTGGCATCCCACTGCAATACTACGCAGCTTCCGTTATTCATCAGCCTTACAGCCTCCCCCAGGCACTGCCCACGGCAATAACCCGCACGCTGTAAATTTTTTCCAACGGTAAACGCCATTTGCCAAAGTGCTTCCTGCTGGGCAACGTAGCTGTACTGGCGTAAAACCTCCCCTTGCAAAGCTGGGAATAGCCTCGAGGTGCCAAGCAACAGCGCGCTGCTCAGTGCCATCGCAATAAGCGTTTCGAGTAAAGTAAATCCTTTCTGACCGCTCAACATGCCTTGTCTCCGGACATTTCGCACAGCCGGATTCGCCCCCAAACCGATAGAGTCACTTTCCAGCGCCCGACCTGATTTTTCAAAATAAGGTGGCCTGGCCAGGCTGTGTTGCGAATACCGTAGAAACCTAACCCGGCCGTCATATCCTCCACGGCGATATCGTCAAACTCGGGGGTAAACGTCAGACTCAGGCTTTCCGAACAGTTTTCTTCAACGGCACGGCTTGTCAGGCACCAGCTTTTCCCAAATTGATGCAGCACCAAAAGATGGGTTCGGTTGTACCAGTTGGCGTCATTTCTTAGCCGCGAGAGAAAGTGGCTCAGTTGCTGAGCCGCTTGCCGCAACTGCACTCTCTGCTGCCATTCGCGCCAGCCGTGAAGGCCCCCTGCGCTGAGTACGGCAACAATAGCCATCACCACCATCACCTCAATAACGCTAAAACCACGTTGATTGATTTTCATGGGAAGGAGTGTGGATAACAGAGGTTCAATCAGCCAGTACGCAAATCGGATGGTGCGACACATGCTGGAAGATAATTAAGGCGTTACGGGGGTTTGCATTCGCTCTGGAATCAATGCCGAAGAAGCAGAACCAGGGCAAAAAAAACCGGCGCACTCTGGCACCGGTTCTGTCACGCTGTCGGCACGTTAAATGGCGACAGGCGCTTTGATCGCCGGATGCGGATCGTAGCCTTCAATCTCGAAGTCTTCGAAACGGTAGTCAAACAGAGACTCCGGCTTACGTTTGATAACCAGCTTAGGCAGCGCGCGCGGTTCACGGGTTAGCTGCAGGCGAGTCTGTTCCAGGTGGTTGCTGTACAGGTGCGTATCGCCCCCGGTCCAGACAAAGTCGCCCACTTCCAGGTCGCACTGCTGAGCCATCATGTGCACCAGCAGCGCATAGCTGGCGATGTTGAACGGCAAACCAAGGAAGATGTCGCAAGAGCGCTGGTAGAGCTGGCAAGAGAGTTTGCCGTCTGCCACATAGAACTGGAAAAACGCATGGCAAGGGGCCAGTGCCATTTTATCCAGCTCGCCCACGTTCCACGCAGAGACAATAATACGCCGGGAATCAGGATCGTTTTTCAATTGGTTGATCACGGTGGTTAGCTGATCAATATAACGCCCGTCAGGGGTTGCCCACGAACGCCATTGTTTGCCATAAACCGGGCCGAGATCGCCGTTTTCATCCGCCCATTCGTCCCAAATCGTCACCTTGTTTTCTTTCAGGTACGCGATATTGGTATCACCATTGAGGAACCACAGCAGCTCATGAATGATCGAACGCAGGTGACATTTTTTGGTGGTAACCAGTGGGAAGCCTTCCTGCAGGTTAAAGCGCATTTGATGCCCAAAAATCGACAACGTGCCGGTACCGGTACGGTCCGCTTTTGGCGTGCCCTCTTCGAGCACTTTTTTCATCAAATCAAGATACTGTTTCATGTCACCTCACGAAAGTTGCTGCTGCGGACGGCGGTAAGCCCAGACCATCATAATGATACCGGCAACAATCATCGGAATCGACAGGATCTGCCCCATGCTGATGTACTGTACCCAGGTGCCGGTGAACTGCGCATCCGGCTGGCGGAAGAATTCCACGATGATACGGAACGCACCGTAGCCAATCAGGAACAGGCCAGAGACGGACCCCATTGGGCGAGGCTTACGAATAAACAGGTTCAGGATGATGAACAGGACAACCCCTTCCAACGCCAGCTCATAAAGCTGAGACGGGTGGCGAGGCAGTACGCCGTAGGTATTGAACAGCGACTGCCATTCCGGGTGCGTAGCCAGCAGGCCAACGTCTTCACTGCGAGAACCAGGGAACAGCATGGCGAAGCGGAAGTTCGGGTCAACGCGGCCCCACAGTTCACCATTGATAAAGTTGCCGAGGCGGCCAGCCCCTAAACCAAACGGGATCAGCGGAGCAATAAAATCAGAGACCTGGAAGAAAGTGCGTTTGGTGCGACGCGCAAACCAAATCATCACGCAGATAACACCGATCAGGCCGCCGTGGAAGGACATACCGCCGTCCCAGACTTTGAACAGGTAGAGAGGATCGGCAAGGAAGACCGGCAGATTGTAGAAGAAGACATAGCCCAGGCGCCCCCCCAGGAACACGCCCAGGAAGCCTGCATACAGCAGGTTCTCTACTTCATTTTTCGTCCAGCCGCTGCCCGGACGGCTGGCGCGGCGCCCGGCAAGCCACATGGCGAACACGAACCCGACCAGGTACATGAGCCCGTACCAGTGCAGGGAAACCGGCCCGATGGAGAAAAGCACCGGATCAAATTCAGGGAAACGCAGATAGCCACTATTCATCTGTCACCACAAGCTATTGTTACCTCACCCAAAATAGAAGGTGAGTGGCAAGTACGCACCACTCTGGATGCGCTCCGAAAGCAGCGGATCATAGCACAAACAGCCAGAGTGATTGATTACGGAAGTTGTAAAAGATGTGTAATGTCCCGGTGATAGCGGGGCATACAGGGTAATGCAGAGCGTATTCGGGAATGTGAACCAACACAAGGCATTAAAGAAAACTGACTGGGAAAACCCTGTGGGGTTTTCGGCTGATAAGCCACAACAAGGGAAAGACCACGCTTTTTCCCTTGTTGTCAGACGGAGGATAATGTCCCGGTGATACCGGGGCATTGAGAACGGATCAGCGCCCGCCGCGAATCAGGCCACCCATGCCGCGACGCTCCATAAAGGCTGCTACCTGGTGGCGCACTTCCGTCGCCATTTGAGCTTCAAGGGTACGCTGAGCAAGCACTTCAGCCTCTTCAAGCTGAATATGGCGTAACAGGTATTTGATACGTGCGACGGAACGGCCGTTCATTGAGAGGTGACGGTACCCCATGCCCACAAGAATCGCGACGCACATCGGGTCACCGGCCATTTCACCGCACAGGCACAGATCGATGTCATAACGTTCCGCCTCGCGGGCAATCAGGTTCAACGTACGCAGCATCGCCGGATGCAGGCTATCGTAAAGGTTAGCCACCCGCGTGTTATTACGGTCAACCGCCAGCAAATATTGGGTAAGGTCGTTTGTGCCAACGGAAATAAAATCAATGCGCCCGGCCAGGTGCCCCATCATGAACACCATGGAAGGCACTTCAACCATCACCCCAAGCCTAAACTTTGGCAACTGATAGCCTAATTCCTCTTCGACTTCCCGGCCCGCGCGATCGATAAGCCTGCGTGCATCATCGATCTCATCGATGCTGGTAATCATAGGCAGCAGAATACTTAAATTCCCCGTAGCCGCATTCGCTCGCAGCATTGCGCGGACCTGGATCAGAAAGATCTCAGGCTGATCCAGCGTAATACGAATGCCTCGCCAGCCAAGACAGGGGTTCTCTTCGCTGATGGGCATATACGGAAGCTGTTTATCCGCCCCGACGTCCAGCGTTCGCAGCGTCACAGGTTTGTCGTTAAACATCTGCAACATGCCCTGATACTGTGCAACCTGCTCTTCTTCCGACGGAAAACCGCTTTGCAGCATAAACGGAATTTCGGTGCGGTACAGCCCGATGCCGTCGATACGGCTGCCAAGCTGTTCTTCATGCTCAGGACTAAGCCCGGCATTCAGCATCACCTGCACCCGCTCGCCGCTTTTTAACGCCGCGGGCTGTTCCACGTCATCTTCCGCCAGACGGCTAAGTTCGTTCTCCTCGGTCACCAGGCGCTGGTATTCCTGCAGTAAAACCGGCTCAGGATCCACCAGCAATTCACCGCGATAGCCATCCACGATCAGCATACGGCGATGCAGAGCCGATGGCTGAATATCAGCGCCCATGACGGTTGGGATACCCAGAGCACGGACCATAATAGCGGCATGCGAGTTAGCCGCACCATCGCGCACCACAACGCCCGCCAGACGGTTTTGCGGCAGCTCAGCAAGCGTGGTGGCTGAAAGTTCGTCGGCAACCAGCACAAAGCGCTCAGGCCAGGTATTCGGGCTTTGAATCGTGTCATCGAGGTGGAACAACAGGCGCTGCCCCAGCGCTCTGAGGTCGCCCGCTCGCTCTTTCAGGTAGCTATCTGAAAGGCTGGCAAACTGTTCAGCAAACTTCTCCACCACCGTTTTCACGGCCCATTCAGCGACCAGGCCTTTATCTACCTCGGCAAAAAGCTCGCGGCGAAGGCGGGCGTCGGTCAGCAGGTGAGAGTAAAGATCGAAGATTGCCGCAGTCTCTTTCTGAGCCCCGGCGGCAAAACGCTTGCTGTAGCGGCGGAACTCCCCGGAAGCCTCTTCCAGCGCGGCGGTCAGGCGCTCACGCTCAAGCGCCGTGTCCAGGGTCGACGCTTCAAAAACTTGCTCCATCAGCGGGAGGGTGGTGTCCATCCAGCCTTCGGCAATGGCCACCCCAGGCGATGCAGGCAGCGCGCGGATACGAGTCTGGCGATACTGTCCAAACAGAGCCGCTAACTGAGACTGCGATAATATCCCAGCCATCTGCGTTGCCAGCGTAACGAGGAAAGACTCTTCGCTCTCATCGTACTGCCGGTGTTCACGCTGCTGGACAACCAGCACCCCCAGAAGCTGACGGCGCTGGATAATAGGCACGCCGAGGAACGCACGAAAACGCTCCTCTTTTACGGCGGGAACATATTTAAAGCTGGGGTGTTTTTGCGCATCGGCAAGGTTAATCGGCTCCGCAAGCCGCCCAACCAGGCCCACAATACCTTCATCAAAGGCAAGCGTGACGGTGCGGCCGCGCGGTTTCTTTAACCCGCGCGTCGCCATAAGGTAAAAACAGCGGCGCTCGTGGTCGGCGAGATAAACCGAGCAAACCTCGGTATCCATCGCAAGGCAGATATCAGTCACCAAAATATCCAGCGCCTCATTGAGGCGCGGGGCACTAGCGACCTTTTCGACTATTTCTCGCAGACGGGTGAGCATTTTTCGCGTGACTTAACCTCTTTTACGTCGCCATGCCGGCGAGTTATTGCGTGGTGGCGTAACTTCCTGCAGTGGCATCACCACGCTGGCAAACTCTTTCATTACCCGGCGATAGACATCGCGCTTGAATGAAACAACCTGACGGACCGGATACCAATAACTGACCCAGCGCCAGCCATCAAATTCCGGCGTGCTGCTGGTTTGCATGTTGATCTCACCGTCACTGCTCAGCAACTGCAAAAGAAACCATTTTTGTTTTTGGCCGATACAAACCGGCTTTGTGTCCCAACGCACCAAACGTTTAGGTAATTTGTAACGCAACCAGTTTCGGGTCGAGGCAAGAATGCGAACATCTTTTCTTTGTAGACCGACTTCTTCGAAAAGCTCCCGGTACATTGCCTGTTCAGCGGACTCGCCAGGATTAATGCCCCCCTGGGGAAATTGCCAGGAATGTTGGCCAAAGCGTCGCGCCCACATCACCTGTCCCTGCCGATTACATATTACGATCCCAACGTTGGGGCGGTAGCCATCATCATCGATCACCGGACTACCTCAAAACAAACTTAGATTGCATCGATTGTTTCATACAAGTGTCAGGCGGTAAACCACTCTCTCGGCGGCGCCTGCATGGAATAACATTTGAATAACTCACAAAAGATAGCCGGGTTATAAACAGGGGACGGTCAAAACCGGCGGTTTTATTCACTTTTTCTGTGGATATAACTGTGAAGAACTACCGAATTACATCGGGACAACTCGGGACAAGTAAAATCAGGCGTAATCCGGGTACACATTAAAAACTTTATATTTCATAATCATAACACCATAAAAATGACACACCACTTTCATAATGTGATGATCGTCACATACGAAGATCGCCAACTGATGAAAGATCGCACAATGTCGTTTTTATCCACAGATTGTGCCAACAAGTTAGTCACAAATCGGTGATAAATTGTATTTTAGTGCTCCGTCAAGGCTGTAAATGGAACCAGTAGTCACGCTTTTTCCCAGTTATCCCATTTTTCTGTGGATAACATGGTGTAAGATCCTGTTCATTGTCAGTGACCAGATTTGGAAAAGCGTTTTTAATCCTGTCGCAACGAAACGGCTGCCTTTAAAAACTCATTATAAATCAGAATATTGTTAATCTTATCCTCAGACGGCTAAACTAAGCTTTCGCTGTGCACAAAGTGCGTTCATTTTTTAACCAAAAAAAACATCAACGAGTTATGCAACCAATACGTCCGCTCATCACGCCCCCAAGCAGCGAAGCCGAGCTGCTCCAGCAGGCACAATGCGTCGCCGGTTACACTCTGGGCGAACTGGCGGCCTGCGCTGGCCTAAAGACGCCGAAAGACCTGAAGCGAGATAAAGGCTGGATTGGCGTATTACTGGAGCTGTGGCTGGGGGCCAGCGCGGGCAGCAAGCCCGAACAAGATTTCGCCGCACTCGGGATCGAACTGAAAACGATCCCGGTGGATAGTCTGGGCCGCCCGCTGGAAACTACATTCGTCTGCGTCGCGCCGTTAACCGGTAATAGCGGCGTCATTTGGGAAACCAGCCATGTGCGGCATAAGCTTAAGCGCGTGCTTTGGATCCCGGTTGAGGGAGAAAGGCAGATCCCGCTTGCCGAACGGCACGTGGGTTCTCCGCTCTTATGGAGCCCTTCAGAAGAAGAAGAGCAGCAGCTGCGCCTGGACTGGGAAGAACTGATGGATTTGATCGTGCTGGGCCAGGTCGAGCGCATTACCGCCCGTCACGGCGAAGTGCTGCAGCTGCGGCCAAAAGCCGCCAATAGCCGGGCGTTAACAGAGGCCATCGGTGCTGACGGCTCGCCTATTCTCACGCTACCTCGCGGCTTCTACTTAAAGAAGAATTTCACCACCGCCCTTCTCGCACGGCACTTCACACTCTAATACCCACCGCAGGAAATGGAATCCAGGGTTCTGTCAGCAAGTGCCGGGAAATGTTACATTTCCCTCGACCTATTAAGAATTTGCCGCTTTCCTTCTCTTATTCATCAGGTTATTACTAGACTTATTAACGAGATCCCTTCCTGACGAGGAACACACCGATGACTAAATGGGCAGTAGCAATCTCCGCCATTGGTCTTGCCTTCGCCGTTTCAGGCTGCAGCAGCGACTACGTAATGGCCACCAAAGATGGACGAATGATTTTGACCGAAGGCAAGCCGAAGGTCGATGAAGATACCGGTCTGGTGAGCTATCGCGACCAGCAAGGTAATGAAATGCAGATCAACCGCAACGACGTTTCCCAGATTATTGAGCGCTAATCTTGCAGGGTCAGCCCCCAGGCTGGCCTGATGATTTTTCTTACTTTCCCCTCTTTCGCTTTGCTCCGGCCTCTGCCATGTTTATAGACCTTTTGTCGGGTAACGATGCCTGACGTGTCAAAAGAACAACAGGAAGCCGGCTATGCACTATCACCGTATCCCCCACAGTTCACTTGAAGTCAGCACGCTGGGGCTGGGAACCATGACCTTTGGTGAACAAAACAGCGAGGCCGATGCCCACCAGCAGCTCGACTATGCCGTCAGTCAGGGCGTGAATCTGATTGATGTCGCGGAAATGTACCCGGTGCCGCCGCGCCCGGAAACCCAGGGCTTAACCGAGAGCTATGTCGGCAGCTGGCTTAAAGCTCGCGGCAACCGCGAAAAACTGGTTGTTGCTTCCAAAGTCACTGGCCCAACCCGCAACAACGACGCGGGCATCCGCCCAAACCAGATCCTCGATCGGAAAAACATCCGCGAGGCGCTGGATGCCAGCCTCAAACGCCTGCAAACCGATTACCTCGACCTCTACCAGGTCCACTGGCCGCAGCGCCAGACCAACATGTTTGGCAAACTCGGCTACACCTGGAGCGACACAACCTCGCTGCCGGTAACGCTGCTGGAAACGCTTGAAGCGCTGACCGAGTGCCAGCGCGCCGGGAAAATTCGCTATATCGGCGTCTCGAACGAAACGCCGTGGGGCGTAATGCGCTATCTGCAGCTTGCGGAAAAACACGATCTGCCACGCATCGTGACCATTCAGAACCCCTACAGCCTGTTAAACCGTAGCTTTGAAGTTGGCCTGTCTGAAATCAGCCAGCACGAAGGCGTTGAGCTGCTGGCTTATTCCTGCCTCGCCTTCGGCGTGCTGTCGGGCAAATACCTTAACGGAGCCAAACCAGCGGGCGCTCGCAACACGCTGTTTAGCCGCTTTACGCGCTACAGCGGCGAGCAGTCGCAAAAAGCCGTTGCGGCCTACGTGGAGATAGCTAAACGCCATAATCTCGACCCGGCACAAATGGCGCTGGCCTTTGTTCGTCGCCAGCCGTTTGTGGCCAGCACGCTGCTCGGTGCCACGACGCTGGAACAGCTGAAAACCAACCTTGAAAGCCTGCATTTGACGCTAAGCGAAGAGGTGATTGAGGAGATTGACGCGGTGCATCGTATCTATACTTACCCGGCACCGTAAAAATCTAAGGCCCTCGAAAGAGGGCCTTTTTGTTATTTCTGTTTGATTTGCCACAGCCACAGCGCGCTAATGGCCAGCGCAAACACCGCCCCAAACCCAATGCCAATGCCAACGATGGAGGCCCCGGTTTTCACCGCCAGAGAGAACAGACCCAGCATCAAAAGCATCGCCGTGTTTTCACCCAGGTTTTGCACGGCAATGGCATTACCTGCCCCGACCGTGTGCTTGCCGCGCTCCTGTAGCAGCGCGTTAAGCGGCACCACAAAGAAACCGCCCAACAGGCCAATTAACACCAGCAAAGCGTAAGAAGGCAGCAAAGAATGTTGAAGAGCAAAAATCAGTACGCCAACGCCAATTAAAATCCCGGCTGGCATGCAGCGAGCGACGGTTTCCAGCGTCACCAGCTTCGCGGCTACCCCGGCCCCCACCACAATCCCAACCGCAACCATCGCGTTCAGGTAAGTCGGCGTCGCGTTATCCGTGATCCCTAACGCCACCGGCACCCACAGCACCAACAGGAAGCGCAGCGTCACGCCCGCCCCCCAAAACAGACTGGTACCCACCAGCGAAAAGCGCGTTTCACCGCTGCGCCAGAGGCTGCGGCATGCCGAAAAGAAGCTGTGCGTCATCGGCTTGAAACGCCATGACTGGCCGGGGCGCGCGGCGGCAAGTTTAGGGATAAAGACGTTGGCAACCACCGCCCCACCGTACACCAGCGCACAGACGACCAGCGCCGCCGTCAGGTTCCAGTCTGCCAGCACGCCGCCGGCAACGGATCCCAGCAGGATCGCCGCAATGGTAGAGGACTCCATCAGGCCGTTGGCCTTCACCAGCCGGTCGCCCGTGGTCAGCTCGCCGAGAATGCCGTATTTAGCCGGTGAATAGGCCGCCGCACCGATGCCCACCAGCGTGTAGCCGACAAACGGATTCAGTCCCAGCGCAATCACCGCCGCACCAACAAGTTTCATGCTGTTCGCCAGCATCATCACTCGCCCTTTGGCGAAGCTGTCGGCTACCTGACCCACAAACGGCGCGAACAGGATATAGGCCCCAACAAACACCATTTGCAGCACCGGCTGACTCCAGTCCGGATAGAACTGTTGCTTGAGCACCGCGAGCGTGGCGAACAGCAGCGCATTATCGCCAAAAGCTGATAAAAACTGTGCCGCGGTCACCGCCATCATGCCGCGAGACCACAAAGAACCGCTATTGTCAGCCTGTTCAGCCATGGGCTTTCTCCGCTTCATCGACCTGCGCTTTCAGGGTAACGAAATCTGGTTTTCCGCTGCCTAACACCGGCAGCTGTTTGAGGAAGCGAATATCGCGAGGCACCGCCAGCTCAGGCACACCGTGCTCACGCGCATAATGCAGAAGTTTTTCGCGGTTAAGTTCGCTGTCGGTGGTAAACATCACCAACGCTTCACCTTTGGCGGCGTCGTGCTTCACCACGGTGGCATGCAGCTTGTCAGGCGAAATGCCGATCGCCATCTGCTCAACCATCTCAAGCGACACCATCTCCCCGGCAATTTTGGCAAAGCGCTTCGCACGCCCCTGGATCACGCAATAGCCCTGCTCGTCGAAGGTCACGATATCGCCGGTGTCGTACCAGCCGGGTTCCATCTCACCCAGGCCATTTTCAGCCTCAGGCTTTTCCAGCACGCCAGGATTTTCCACACGCAGATAACCGTTCATGATGTTTGGCCCTTTAAGCTGCAGCCTTCCGCCCTGCTCAATACCAGGCACCGCCAGCAAGCGAGCATCCATTGCCGGAAGAATGCGGCCCACTGTGCCCGGCTTCGCCGCCATCGGTACGTTGATAGACACCACCGGCGCACACTCGGTCACGCCGTAGCCTTCCAGAATGCGCAGGCCAAATTTGTCCTGCCACAGCTGCTTTGTGCTTTCCTGTAGCTTTTCTGCCCCGGCAACCACATAGCGCAGGCGGAAGAAATCATACGGATTAGCAAAGCGGGCATAGTTGCCGAGGAACGTCGAGGTGCCAAAGACCACCGTGCAATTGCGGTCGTAAATAAGTTCCGGCACCACGCGATAATGCAGCGGGCTTGGGTAAAGGAACACTTCCGCCCCGGTCAGCAGCGGCGTGAACAGCCCCACCGTCAGACCAAAAGAGTGAAAGAGCGGCAACGCGGACATAAATCGGTCATCAGCGGTGAAGTCCGCGATGGTGCGAATCTGCTCCACGTTGGCCAACAGGCTTTTATGGCTGTGCACCACGCCTTTTGGGTTTCCTTCCGAACCGGAGGTAAACAGCACCATCGCCGCCTCTTCCGGCTGCTGTTTCACCTGGGCCAGGCGAGGCGCAAGCAGGTGAGCAAAGATCCACACTTTATCCTGCAGGGTGATGGTGGACTTTAAATCCTCCAGATACACCCAGCGCACCTGCGTCAGCTGTTCCGGTAGGTGCCACAGCTTGCCCTTATCCAGGAACTGTCGGGAGGTAAAAACCGTCTTGATTTGCGCCGCAGTAATCGCGCTGGTCAGCCCTTTTACGCCGGCCGTGTAGTTCATCATTGCCGGAATACGGCCCCGGGATGAAGCGCCAAAAATCACCGCCGCGCTGATCGCCGCATTCGGCAGCATCAAACCAATGGTTTCACCCTGTTCGCTGTATTTATCGAGGATTCGGCCCACAAACAACGTTTTTTTCAGCAGGGAGCTATACGTATCTGGCTTGAAGTTAATGTCTTCAATACAGTTTTTACCCGAGCCGTACCGATCCTTCGCCGCCAGCAGCGCCTCAAAAAGCGTCTCACGCGGGCGCACGGCCATACGCGCTTCCATCATGATTTGGTGCAGCATCTCGCCGGCCATTTTACGGCGATCCCGTGCCCGTGGGGCTTCCGGCATAGCAATGGAGGTTGGCGGTAAAAGATGCAGACTAATACGTGGGAAAGCCCGACGTTTTACCAACCCTTTCAGGCGACTAAAGAAGGTCAGCTCCGCGCCGTCGATGCGCAAAGGCACAACCGTGGCCTGTGCTTTAGCTGCCACAAACCCGGCCCCATCGTAGATTTTCATCAACGATCCGGTCACGCTGATGCGCCCTTCCGGGAAAATCACCACCGGACGCCCCTGCTCCACCAGGCGCACCAGGTGCTTGATAGACATCGGCCTGGTCGGATCCAGCGGGACAAAATCAATCAGCGGCTTAAGCCAGCGCATAAACCACTGCTGGCTTATTGAGGAGTAGACCGCGAATACCGGACGCACAGGCAGAAAGAGTGCAACCAGGATCCCGTCCAGAAAAGAGACGTGGTTCGGCACAATCAGCACCCGCTGGCGTTGAAGCACCTGCGGATCGCCGGAAAGAGTTACCCGGAACAGAATGCGAAATAGCGCACGGAAAAAAGCAAGAAGCATAGCGACTCTCTTTGTCGTCTGTCGGTCAGCATTAAGTGTAGAGTCGCAGAGTACACCAGTTGCGTTAAGTGCGGGAGGGGGCTCAAAAAATGGCAAAAAAAAACCTGCGCATCTGCGCAGGTTGGTGCAAAAGAATTGTACTCAGCAGAGTACCAGGAATTCTCACCAATCAATACCTCTGGGATCTGAATTGTCTCGTGCCGCCAGCGGTGAAACCAGCGGCAAAAAGCAAGGGAATGAGCCCAAGTGCAACCAGGTGTTTAAATTCTCGATTCTTGTTACAGGCGGCGGGATTCAGGCAAAAAAAAACCTGCGCATCCGCGCAGGTTGGTGTAATTCATAGGATCAGCAAATAATCGCTGACTTCACCTATCAATACCTCTGGGATCACAAATGTAGCAGCGGAGTCCTCCGTTAAGCTACGCTGAAATCGCAACAGCCGACTGCAAAATGTAAGCAAAGATTTGAGCAGAAACGTTTAAAAATCCGCAACATGCACTAAAAAGAGGCAGCCATAAAAGACAGGTGTAATCGTTACACGCTTTCGCCTTGATTTTGCTCTACTTTGCGATATACCCATCAGTTGTTGCCTTGCAGTCATCAGGGATTTCCGTAAAACTAAACGCAGTGTAAACGATTACCCCTAACAAGAAGGCTTTTCATGGCGACAATTAAGGATGTGGCTCGGCTGGCTGGTGTGTCTGTCGCCACGGTTTCACGCGTCATCAACCACTCCCCAAAAGCCAGCGATGCCTCAAAGCAGGCGGTGAATAGCGCCATGGAAGCGCTGAATTATCATCCCAACGCTAACGCGAGAGCCCTTGCCCAACAGGCCACTGAAACTATTGGCCTGATTGTAGGCGACGTGTCCGATCCCTTCTTTGGCTCGATGGTTAAAGCCGTGGAACAGGTTGCCTACCGCACCGGCAACTTCCTGCTTATCGGCAATGGCTACCACAGCGAACAAAAAGAACGCCAGGCCATCGAGCAGCTGATTCGCCACCGCAGCGCTGCGCTGGTTGTTCACGCTAAAAAGCTCCCGGATGAAGAGCTGATCTCGCTGATGAAGCAAATCCCCGGCATGGTGCTCATTAACCGCATTGTGCCAGGGTTTGAGCAGCGCTGCGTTGCGCTCGATGACCGCTACGGCGCCTGGCTTGCTACGCGCCATTTGATTCAGCAGGGGCACACCCGCATCGGCTACATCTGTTCCAACCACCAGATATCGGACGCAGAAGACCGCCTCCAGGGTTATTACGACGCGCTCCGCGAGCACAATATCCCCGTCAACGAGCGTCTGGTGACCTTTGGTGAACCCGATGAAAGCGGCGGTGAGCAGGCCCTGACGGAGCTGCTGGGGCGTGGCAAAAACTTCACTGCCGTAGCCTGCTACAACGACTCAATGGCCGCCGGGGCGATGGGCGTGCTGAACGACAACGGCATTGATGTTCCCGGTGAGATTTCGCTGATTGGCTTTGATGACGTGTTAATTTCACGCTACGTGCGGCCAAAGCTGACCACGGTTCGCTACCCGATTGTGACCATGGCGACTCAGGCAGCCGAACTCGCGCTGGCGCTGGCCGAAAACCTGCCGCTGCCGGAAATTACCCACATGTTCAGCCCGACGCTGGTGCGACGCCACTCGGTCGCTTCTCCAGGCGACAACGGTTAAAGCGTAAGTTGATAAAGATGTACGGGCTCGGGGTAATCCAGCCCGTCGCCAATGTAGCGCCAGCCAAACCGTTCATAATAGGCTTTACAGGCCGAATAGAGATACAAAGACTCAAAACCCAGATTGCGGGCATATTCCACAACGTGCCGCTGTAAAAGCTCGCCCAACCCTTTCCCCCGCTGGCTTTCATCAATATACAACGCCGCCAGCCAGGGCCAGAGATCCTGCCGGCTAATCAGATCACAGCGCCACAGCCCGACGGTGCCCACCATCTTTTCTCTCTCCAGCGCAATAAACGTCAGAGGCATTTCGCCTTCCCGCTGGCTGGCGGCAACAATAGACGCAAAAAAGCCTCGGCTTTCCTGACTGCCAAACGCCTGCCAAAGCCACTCCGTGACTTGTTCTGCGTGCTGAGGGGCCTGGTACAACGGGACAATTTTCACAACGATAGACTCCTAAAAAACCACACCAAATTCTGAAAGCGTGATCCGGGACGACAATTTGCACGGCGAAACGGCAAGGCCGCTTGCGGGCGAAACTCCTGTGATAAACTGCTGGAAAATCGCGACAGCGTCCAGATCGGGAAGGAAACAATGGTAACAATGTTAGATGTCTCGTTACGCGCAGGGGTTTCCAAAGCGACGGTATCTCGCGTGTTAAACGGCACCGGACAGGTTAAAGCAAGCACCCGCGAACAGGTGTTTAAGGCCATGGAAGAGCTGGGCTATAAGCCTAATTTTCTGGCACGATCGCTGGCAAACCGCAGCAGTAACAGCATCGGGCTGGTTGTCTCTACTTTCGATGGCTTCTACTTCGGTCGCCTGCTGCAGCAGGCTTCACGCCGCACGGAATTCTACGGTAAACAGCTGATCGTCACCGACGGGCATGACACGCCGGAAAAAGAGCTGGATGCCGTCCAAATGCTGGCGGACAGGCACTGCGACGCCATCGTGCTCTACACGCGCTTTATGAGCGAGCGGGCGCTGATGTCGCTGATGAATGCCATTCAGGTGCCGCTGGTGGTCATTAACCGGGACGTCACCCAGGCCCGTGAACGCTGCGTCTTCTTCGAACAGCAGGATGCCGCCTTTCAGGCCACCGAATACCTTATCCAGCAAGGCCACCGGGAAATCGCCTGCATTACCGTGCCTATTTCCACGCCAACCGGCAAAGCGCGCCTGATGGGTTATCGGAAAGCGCTGCAAAAACATGGCATAGCGTGGGATGAAAACCGGGTGAAATACGGGGATTCGACCATGACTGAAGGGCACCATCTGTGCCAGGAGCTACTGACCAGCGGCGTAACCTTCAGCGCGCTGTTTTCCTGTAACGACGATATGGCGCTGGGTGCTTCGAAAGCGCTGCACCAGGCCGGGATCCGTATTCCACAGGATATTTCGCTGTTCGGCTTTGACGACGCGCCGAGCGCCCAGTGGCTGGAACCGGCGCTGTCATCCGTCTATTTGCCCATCGACAACATGATCATTACCGCCATCGATCAAGCTATTAAGCTGGCAAGTGGCGAACCGTTAGCGCCAATTCCGCCGTTTGTGGGGACGCTGGTACTAAGGGATTCCGTTGCACCCGGCCCCTTTTTCGAGGCCGGACGGAAGGTATCAAAGTAGCTCGAGCGCCAGCAGCTCCTGAATCGTCTGGCGGCGGCGAATCAGGCGCGCGCTGCCGTTATCAAACAGCACTTCCGGCAGCAGCGGGCGACTATTGTAGTTAGATGACATCGAAGCCCCGTATGCGCCGGTATCGTGCAGCACCAGGTAATCACCCGGTTTTACCGGCGGCAGCAGGCGGGTTTCTACCTTGCCGCCTTCCTGCTGGGTAAACACATCTCCGGACTCGCACAGCGGCCCCGCCACCACCGTTTCTTTCGGCTGCAGAGCAGACAGATCCCGCCCATCCCCCGCCAGCGCGGAAATATGGTGATAACTGCCGTACATAGACGGACGCATCAGATCGTTAAAACCAGCGTCGATCAGCACAAAGTGGCGGGATCCCATATCTTTCACCGCGCGCACCTGCGAAACCAGCACCCCGGCTTCCGCCACCAGGAAACGCCCCGGCTCGATCTCCAGCTTCACCGGGTGCCCCAGATGAGCGGCAATTTTTTCACGCGCGGTATTCCACAGGCCGTAATAGTGATCAGTATTGATCGTTTCCTCACCTTCGCGGTAAGGAATGGACAGCCCACCGCCCGCAGAAATCGCCTCAAGATCCTGGCCGAAGTCGATGACCTGCTGCACCATTGCACCGCAGACCTGCTCGAGATGGCCATAATCCACGCCGGAACCAATGTGCATATGGATACCCACCAGATGGATACCGTAGCGCTGCATCGCTTCCAGTGCTTTCGGCATATCGCTCAGCCAGATGCCGTGCTTACTGTTCTCGCCGCCGGTGTTGGTTTTCTGGCTGTGCCCATGCCCAAAGCCCGGATTAATACGCAGCCAGACGCGGTGCCCCGGCGAGACTTCGCCGAGCTGATGCAGCATATCCACAGATCCGATATTGACCGGGATATTCTGCTCGGCCACCAGCGCCAGCGTGGCGTTATCAATTACGTCGGCGGTAAAGACGATATCATCCGGGTTTTCCAGCGGCTTGTAGCCTGCCGCCAGTGCGCGCTCGATTTCCCCCTGCGACACCGAATCCACCTTCACGCCCTGCTCACGCATCAGTTTCAGGATGTGGATATTCGAGCAAGCCTTTTGGGCAAAGCGAATCACATCGAACTGGCGCAGCTGGGCAATTTGCTGGCGAATGATCTCCGCGTCATATACCCAAACCGGGCAGCCAAATTCAGCAGGCAGGGTCAGCAAGTTTTGCGCGTTCAGCGCGGTGGTGGTGTCGTGCAGCGAGCGTGGCATGGTGAACTCCGGGTAAACGTCATTTTCCCTATTACGCCACAGAGAGTGAGGGATAAAAAATATCGTTTTCTAGCGAGTCTATTCAAATATGATATGGTTTAGAGAACGCCCCTCACCCTACCCCTCTCCTCAGAGGGGAGAGGGCCAGGGTGAGCGTAAACAACATCAGCGGAATAACACCATGCCAGCCATCAACCTGCGCCACATCGAAATCTTCCACGCCGTGATGACGGCCGGCAACCTCACCGAAGCCGCAGGCCTGCTGCACACCTCCCAGCCCACGGTCAGCCGGGAGCTGGCGCGCTTTGAAAAGCTCATCGGCCTGCAGCTGTTCGAGCGCAGCCGGGGCCGTCTTTACCCCACCGTTCAGGGGTTAAGGCTGTTTGAAGAGGTTCAGCGCTCCTGGTACGGGCTGGATCGTATTATTAATGCCGCCGAAAGCCTGCGTGAGTTCCGCCAGGGCGAACTGTCCATCGCCTGCCTGCCGGTATTTTCTCAGTCCTTTTTACCGCGCCTGATGCAGCCGTTTCTGGCCCGCTACCCGGAACTCAGCCTGAACATCGTGCCGCAGGAATCCCCGCTGCTGGAAGAGTGGCTGTCTGCCCAGCGCCACGACCTGGGGTTGACGGAAAACATCACCACGCCTGCCGGAACGGAACGCCAGACCCTACTCACTCTGAATGAAGTTTGCGTGCTGCCCGCCGGGCACAAACTGGCCGCGAAAGCAGAACTCACGCCGCAGGATTTTGCCGGGGAGAATTACATCAGCCTGTCGCGGACCGACAGCTATCGCCAGCTGCTGGACTCGCTGTTTCAGGAACATGACGTCAAGCGAAGAATGGTGGTGGAAACGCACAGCGCCGCGTCCGTCTGCGCGATGGTTCAGGCAGGGGCTGGGGTGTCTATCGTCAACCCGTTAACCGCGCTGGATTATCATGAACGCGGCGTGGTGGTACGCCGGTTCAGCGTGGCGGTGCCTTTTACCATCAGCCTGATTCGGCCCCTGCACCGCCCGGTATCAGCGCTGGTCAGCGCGTTCAGCGACCACTTACAGCACAACATGCATCTCTATAGCGACCCGCTCAACGCGCTGCTTAACCGCTAGCTTATTGCTCAGTCACCGGCTGCTGATGCCCCGTGCCGTTGCTAAAGTTAATCAGGCAAAGTATCAGGCCAACTACTGCCAGCGCAGCCGCGGCGACCGGCACCGCAGTCAGGCCGAAGCCACGGTCAATCACCGTGCCGCCCACCCAGGCACCGAGCGCATTGCCCACGTTAAAGGCCGCAATATTCAGCGTGGACACCAGATTCGGCGCTTCTTTGCCGTGCAGCACCACGTTGATTTGCAGCGCCGGTACGGTAGCAAATGCCGCCATCGCCCACAGGAAAAGCGTAATTTCCGCCAGCCATGCGGCGTGGCTTGTCCAGCTGAACAGCAACGAGAAGACCGCGATCAGGCTAAAGCTGAGGATCAGGCTGAACGACACCCGCCAGTCCGCCAGCCGTCCGCCCAAAATGTTCCCCACCGTCAGCCCCGCACCAATCAGGAACAGCGTCCAGCTCACGCCCTCTGGCGTAATGCCCGTTACCTGCAACAGCATCGGCGCCACATAGCTGAACAGCGCGAACATCGCCGCAGAGAAGAACACTGTCATGCAGAGGGACAACCAAAGCTTGCCGTGCGCCAGCGCTTTGATTTCGCTTTTTAAGTCGGTGGCCTCTTCATCTTTCTGCGACGGCAGACTCACCACCAGCGCCAGGAACGCAATCACCCCGATAACGGCCACGCCCCAGAAAGTAGCTCGCCAGCCGTAAAGCTGCCCGAACCAGGTGCCAATCGGCACGCCCAGCACGTTAGCCAGCGTTAAGCCGGTGAACATCAGCGCCACCGCCGAAGCTTTACGCCCCGCGGGTACGAGACTTGCCGCTACGACTGCGCCAATCCCGAAGAATGCGCCGTGGCACAGCGCCGTAATAACGCGGGCCAGCATCAGGAAGTTGTAGCTCAGCGCAAGGGCGCACAACAGGTTGCCAACAATGAAAATCACCATCAGCAAAATTAACGACAGCTTGCGCGGCAGTCGGGCGGTCAGCAGCGCCATGATGGGCGCGCCGATGGCGACCCCCAGCGCATAGCCGCTGATTAGCCAGCCGGCGACGGGAATGGAGACATGGAGATCCCCTGCCACTTCGGGCAGCAGCCCCATAATCACGAACTCCGTCGTGCCGATGGCAAACGCACTCATCGCCAGCGCCAGTAAGGAAACAGGCATTGTATAACTCCCGGTTACGAACATGATGAAAGACCATTACGAAATGCAGCGGCCTGCAAAGTGAGGATTTCAGAGGAGCAGCTTTTTGGAATAATGTGCGCTACATAACAAATTTATAACACATTAGCGGCCGGGCATGACCCGGCTCGTCGTGGGGGGAAAACGGTATTTCCACTTATTCAATTGATATAAAAGGATAAAATCTTACTCATCACCGCACATAAAGCGAACTGCATCGGCGGCGTGGATGGCGGCGGTATCAAACACCGGCAGCGGGCAATCCTGCTGGCTGAGCAGCAGGCCAATTTCGGTACAGCCGAAAATAACCCCTTCCGCCCCCTGCGCCTGCAGTGCCTGAATCACCTGCTGGTAATAGCGCTTCGACTCAGGGTTAATCACCCCGAGGCAGAGCTCATCGAAGATTATCTGGTTGATACGCTGACGCTGAGAGGCGTCAGGAATAATCGAGCGGATCCCGAACTGCGCCTGCAGGCGGCCACGATAAAAGTCCTGTTCCATGGTGTAGCGCGTGCCCAGCAGGGCCACCTGGCTTACTCCGTGCGCTGCAATTACCCGCCCGGTGGCGTCGGCAATGTGCAGAAACGGCAGCGAGCAGCGGGATTCAATATGCTCCGCGACTTTGTGCATAGTGTTTGTACACAGCACAATGCCTTCGGCACCGGCCTTTTGCAGCCCCAGTGCCGCGTCGGCCAGCATCTCACCGGCCTTGTCCCACTCACCCGCAGACTGGCAGGCCTCAATCTCGTGAAAATCGACGCTGTGCAGCACAATTTTGGCCGAATGCAGCCCGCCCAGACGCTGTTTAATCCCTTCGTTAATTAACCGGTAATAGGGAATCGTCGATTCCCAGCTCATGCCGCCCAGCAGCCCAATCGTTTTCATTCCTATCCCCTGTTGCCATTTCCCTCCGGTTATAACTCGTATCCAGAGAATAAAAAAGCCTCCATCAGGAGGCTCAGGGCTACAACATGTGAGGTTTAAACAACGTCCAGCCTGGTCTTTCTGCTGGATACAAGGTTACGCAGCAGTACAAAACCGCATGCCCCCATCAGGCCAATCAGCGTAGCCGCAATGACCACGATGGATTTTCCAGTCCCTTCTTTTTTCAACGGTAAAGATGGGTTCATCTGATAGCGGAACGGCTGGAAGTTTACGTCGTTAATTTTGACCTGCGACAGCTTACTCAAATAGTACTCACGGTTTTGAACGCTGGCGTTTAATTCCGCCACATCTTTAAGCGACGATTCAATTTTCAATTTTTCAGCCAGGCCATCAGCACCCAACGCAACCGAGTAGTCAGGATCGTCTTTAACTGCTTGCCCATTGCTGTATACCGGTTTCTTAATTCCAGCAGCGTTGGCCACTTCCAGGGAGTAACCCAGTCGCTGGATATTCACTTTATGCTGATTCTCAAGATTTACCCTATCCAACTGCAGTTTGTCTTTCTCCGCTGCACTTTTTAATTCAACGGCATAGCGTAAGTTTTGAACTACGTCTTGGTTGACACGCTGAGTAATAAAATCAATGTAGCTGCCCAGTACCTCCTGGGATTCTTCTGCGTTCGGCCCGGTGAAGCTTAACGTCCATGAAGAATAGTATGTCGCGTTGGTAAGCTTAGGATCCGCATTATTTACCGCTTTAAATCTGGCAGCAGTCTCCTGAATGGCGCGATGCAATATGGCTTTATTATCCGCATTTTTGGCATCGACGAGGCGTTTAACATAGTCAGAGTTGGCTAAATACGCTTCACGCAATGCCTGGGAATCAAAATCCTTCAGGAAATTTTGATAAATATGCTCAGCATCAACATTTGTAGCAACGTCCAGCACGGAAAGTTGTACCGTTGCCCGGCGAAGTTCAATCAGTTGGGACGACTCAGGAAGGGTAACAATGGCCTGGCTAGACCATTTTTGAGGCAATAGAAAACTAAATATCAGCCCAACAAAAGCGGCAACAACCGTGATGAAAGCCACCGTTTTTTTGGCTGCGTAAAGAGATCCCAATAGCTCGAGCAGGTCAATTTCCTGTTTCTGTTCAGTGACTACAGGAAAAGCACGAATATCTTCCAGTGGAGCACTTTTTAACTCAATTGCGGACATGTTAACCAACTCATAATAGGTGCCAGGTGAAATTATTCCTCTAGGGAATTAATAGATTGAACACAGAGCAAAAAAAAGTAACAACAATTTAATTACTGGTATTTAACACCACGCGCTAAAAGCACTGCACGTAGTTTTGTGAAAAGGGCGTTTTTTGGGCATTATTACCAAGAATAATCTTAAAAACAACCAACCAATATTGAGATTTGTTTTTTTCTCAAAAATAGAAATGAGATCCAGCGCACCATTTCTTGTGGGCGGGTGCTACATGAAGGGGATTGTGTTGATGCGTGCTCACGAAACGTTGAGAAACATCAGTGAATAATAACAAAATGTTACACTGATGAATTAGTGAGGAAAGGCGATAGCTTCTTCGGCAGGAGGAAAAATGCTTACCTGGGGAGTAACCAGCTCTTCTTCCTCCCAGAACCGGGCGATTTCCGCCTGCACCCAGTCACAAAAATAGCCTACTCGCGGCAGTTCCCGCTTGCCCTGGGGGATCTCCAGCCAGTAACCATTTCCACTCTCAAGCTCCAGCTCCGCCAGCGGCACCAATAATCCCCCACGCAGCTCGTTGCGGACCATCATCCGATCGAGCACCGCATAGCCCGCGCCGGTCACGCAGGCGTTGATCACCTGATCCTCAGTGCTGAACTCTAGCCCGCCGGAAAGCAGGCTGTCCTTTTCTCCCGTCGCCGCAAGCCAGCGCGACCAGTTATCCAGCCGGATGTCGCCGTTAAGAATGTGCAACTGCGGCTGCGAGGCCAGCGGCGGAAAAACACCATCAATCATCAGCAGCGGGCTAGCCACCAGCAACAGTTTTTCATGACACAGCCACTGCCCCCTGCCTTCGCTTTCCTGGCGGGTACCAAAACGAATGGCGCAGTCAAAATCGCTGTATTTCTGCCGGGTTTCGCTGATAAGGGCAATTTGTAGCTGGCCATTGCGCTGGCGAAGCGCCACCAGCCTTGGAGCCAGCCAGCGGGTGGCAAAGGTCGGGGCAACCTGCAGGCGCAGGTGCTGGAAAGGGTTGCGAAGCTGAACGCGGCAAATGCCCTCTTCAAGAATATCCAGCGACTGGCGCACTACCGGCAGCAGCAACATCGCATCCTGGGTTAGCTCCAGCCCACTGTGGGTCCGCACAAACAGCAGTTTTCCGAGAAACGCTTCGAGCTGTTTGATTTGCCGACTGGCTGCGCTCTGGGTAATACACAAGGCCTGCGCAGCCTTGCTAAAGCTAAGCGTCCGGCAGGTCTCTTCAAAGACCCTTAACATACTGAGTGACGGGAGTTTTCTCATTGTTGTCATTATCCGCGGGCAAGCGCCAGTCATGTTAATAATATGTTTCTAACCTGCCCTGAAACGCCATCCCTCGCCGCACCTATTTCTGCAAAACAGGAGGAGGATCACATGCGTTTTTCGCCTGGGGGTATGACTAAAACACACTCGCCTGCTGATGTGTTTTGCTGCCACATTGTTAACGAATTTGAAACATAAAAAATACAAATACCCTACAAAACCACCTCACAGGAGGAGGCGTTATGTCCCACCTGACACAACAGTACACCCGTATGGATGACGTGCCGTTAAACCGTTTCCATATCAAAATCGCCGGCCTGACCTTCGGCGCACACTTTACCGACGGCTACGTGCTCGGCGTCATTGGCTTCGCGCTGGCCCAAATCAAACCTCAAATGGGGTTAACGCCCTTCTGGGAAGGGATGCTCGGCAGTTCGGCGCTGATCGGCCTGTTTCTCGGCAGCCTGGTGTTGGGCTGGATCTCCGATTACGTTGGCCGCCAGAAGATCTTCTGCTTCAGCTTCGTGGTGATCACGCTCGCTTCGGCGCTGCAGTTTTTCGCCACCACGCCAGAACAGTTGTTCTTCTTGCGGGTAATGGTTGGTATCGGCCTCGGCGGCGACTTCTCCGTCGGCCACACCATGCTGGCGGAGTTTTCCCCGCGTAAACACCGAGGCGTCCTGCTCGGTTCATTCAGCGTGATCTGGACCTTTGGCTACGTGGCCGCAGGCTTTGCCGGGCACTTCCTGACGGCGCTTGGGCCGGACGCCTGGCGCTGGCTGCTCTCTTCTTCCGCTCTACCCGCGCTGATTATTCTGCTGATGCGCATCGGCACGCCGGAATCCCCACGCTGGCTGATGGGCAAAGGGCGACGAGAAGAAGCGATGGCGATTGTCCATAAACACTTCGGCCCTAACGTGCTGCTAGTGGATGAAGCCCCGGTCGCCTCAAAACAGCGCTTTATGTCGCTGTTCGGGCCGAAATACCGCCGCCGCACCGCCTTCAACAGTCTGTTTTTTGTCTGCCTGGTGATCCCGTATTTCGCCATCTACACCTTCCTGCCGTCGATTCTGCAGGTGATGGGCCTGAACAATAACTTCACCACCGACCTGCTGCTGAACGCCCTGCTGATCGTCGGCGCCCTCGTGGGGATCCTGTTGACCGTCGTTTGCTCACGTCGTGGCTTCCTGATCGGTTCATTTGTCTTCCTCGCCGCCTGCCTGGTGATGCTCAGCATCATTCCGGTCAGCCAGTCCGGCTGGCTAATTCTGTTCTTTGCCGCATTCACTTTGGTGATGTCGGCGGTCAGCAATCTGGTGGGCGTCTTCCCGGCAGAAAGCTTCCCGACGGAAGTGCGCTCAATGGGCGTCGGTTTTGCCACCTCCATGAGCCGCCTCGGTTCTGCCATCGGTACCGGTTTACTGCCGCTGGCCATTCTGAATTACGGCATGCAGGCCACCACCGGCATGCTGGCGCTGATCCTCGTCATCGGTGCCATCGTCTCTCTCGCCTGGGCGCCTGAAACCAAAGGATTAACCCTGGTCGATGCCGCTCACGATCCGGCCCAGCGCCACGGCAATGCCGCCGCTGAACCGGCTAAATAACGCTCACGCTTAACAGGAGAAGTCTCGTGGAAATGTATATCGGAGAAGGGTTTGAAGGTAACGGCGTTAACGCCTCGCACATCAACATCATGATTGGCCCACGCAGCGGCGTGGTTGGTCAGGCGTTTTCCAGCAGCCTCGCTTCACCCAGCCAGGGTCACTGCCCGTTTATGGTGGTGATCAAACCTAACGTTCCGGCCAAACCGATGACGCTGTACGTCAACAAAGCGGAGATCAGCGGCGAACTGCACGGCAATGCCACCTGGGGCGCCTCTCAGGCCGCCATTGCCAAAGCAGTTACCGAAGCACTGCTGGATGGCACGCTGCCGCCGGAAGCGGAAGACAACTGGTGTATCGTCACCGCCAACTGGGTAAACCCCGGCTGCAACGATATCGACGAGGTGTACCACAACAACTACCGCGCCTGCCGCCAGGCTATCCGCGCGGCAATGGGCAAACTGCCGCAGCGCAGCCAGATTGCCGACGCCCTGCCGCAGCTCGGCAACCCTTTCTACACCCCAAAAGCCTGAGGAGGCGAAATGGAATACGTCAACCTGGGCCACAGCGGCCTGAAAGTCTCTCGCCTGTGCCTCGGCACCATGAACATGGGCAGCAAACAGTGGAAACCGTGGATTTTTGACGAGTCGCAAAGCGAGCCGCTGATTCGCCACGCGCTTGAATCAGGCATCAACTTTATCGACCTCGCGGACTTCTACTCCAGCGGCGCAGGGGAAGAAGTGGTCGGCAACGTGCTAAAACGCATTGCCCGCCGCGATGACCTGGTCCTCACCACCAAAGTCGGCTACCCCATCGGCACCGGCTTTAACAACCAGGGCCATTCACGCAAGCACATCATGGAAAGCATCGACGGCAGCCTGAAGCGCCTCGGCACCGACTACGTCGATATCTACATGCTGCACTACTTCGACGTAAATACGCCTGTCGAAGAAACCTGGGCGGCAATGAACGAGATCGTGCGCAGCGGCAAAGCGCGCTACGTCGGCGTTTCCACCATGTACACCTGGCAACTGGCGAAAATCCTTTGGTGCTGCGAGCGCTACGGCTACGCAAAACCCATCAACATGCAGTTGCAGCTGAACTGCGCCTACCGCGAAGAAGAGCGGGAAATGATCCCCTTCTGCCGCGACCAGGGGCTGGGCGTGTCAGTCTTTAGCCCGCTCGCCCGCGGCCTGCTGAGCTGTGACTTTACCTCCGTGCGCAACCAGACCGACTTCTTCACCCAGGAAATGTATGCGGATATCACTTCCCGCAACGTCGCGCAATCCGTCAGCCATGTGGCTCAGCTGCGCGGCCTGCCTCCGGCGCAAATTGCTCAGGCGTGGGTCCTGAACCATCCTGGCGTGGACTGCATGCTGGTTGGCGCGGATTCCGTTCAGCAAATTGACAGCGCCATTGCCGCGCTCGGCACCACGCTGGATGAAGATGAGCGCTACGAACTGGAGCGTAACTACACGCCGTGCGACGTCATCAACGACTACACCGCAGGCAAACGTATTGCGCGTGAGAGCCGCGCCGCTCGCGGCCTGTTTATCGACAACGTAACCACAAGGAATATCGCATGAGCAGCTTTGACGCACTGGTTCGTACCGGCTGGTACTGCAACGGTGAATGGCGGGACGCCGACGAGCGCTATGCCGTATTAAACCCGGCCACCGATGAAGTAGTGGCTCAGGTAGCCAACGCTGGAACAAAAGAGACCGAGGCGGCCATCGCCGCTGCCCATGCGGCCCTGCCCGCCTGGCGAGCATTAACCGCCAAAGCCCGCTCGCAGATCCTCCAGCGCTGGTTCGCGCTGATCGTGGAGCACCAGGCTGAACTGGCGGAACTGATGGTCACCGAACAGGGCAAAGTGCTGGCGGAAGCCAAAGGTGAAGTGACCTACGCCGCCAGCTTTATCGAATGGTTTGCCGAGGAAGCCAAACGTGCCAACGGCAAAACTATTCCTTCCACAAAAGCGGGTAACCAAATCCTTACCTTCAAGGAGCCCGTTGGCGTAGTCGCGGCTATTACCCCGTGGAACTTCCCGCTGGCGATGCTGACCCGCAAACTCGGCCCTGCGCTGGCTGCAGGCTGCACCGCCGTGATTAAACCGGCGAACGAAACACCGCTCTCGGCCTTCGCGCTTATCGTGCTGGCCGAACAGGCAGGCGTCCCGGCGGGCGTGATTAACGCCGTCACCGGTGATACCGTGGCAATCGGTAGTACGCTGATGGCCAGCCCAACGGTGCGTAAAATCTCCTTTACCGGCTCCACGCCAACCGGCAAGTTACTGATGCGTCAGGCGGCGGATACTGTGAAAAAACTGTCGCTGGAGCTGGGCGGTAACGCGCCGTTTATCGTCTTTGACGATGCGGACATTGACGCCGCCGTAGAGGGCGCGATGGCCGCCAAATTCCGCAACAGCGGGCAGACCTGCGTGTGCGTTAACCGTTTCTATATCCAGGCCGGCGTGTATGAGCAGTTTGTTGAGAAACTCGCTGCCGCCGCGCGGGCGCTGAAAGTTGCCCCAGGCCTGACGCCGGGTGCCCAGCAGGGGCCGTTGATCCACCAGAAAGCGGTTGAGAAAGTGGAAGCCCACGTGAAGGACGCCCTTGCGCACGGCGCACGTCTGCTGTGCGGCGGCGAGCGACACGCCCTCGGCGCATCGTTCTACCAGCCTACCGTGCTGGCGGACGCTACCGAAGCCATGCTTCTGGCCCGCGAGGAAACCTTCGGCCCGCTGGCGGCCTGCTTCCGCTTCAGCGGCGAGCTGGAGGCGATTGGGCGCGCCAACGCCACGCCGTTTGGCCTCGCAGCCTATCTCTATACCCGCGATCTGGCTCGCGCCTTCCGCGTCACCCAGCAGTTGGAAAGCGGTATGGTTGGCGTTAACGAAGGCATAATTTCCACGGAAGTCGCGCCTTTCGGCGGCGTGAAGGAGTCGGGCCTGGGCCGCGAAGGATCCGACTGCGGGATGGAAGAGTATCTGGAAACTAAATATGTGAATCTGGGGGGATTGCTGTAGCAGCAAATATGGTTTGAGTTGGCTCGGTTATGGTTCTGTTCCGCAGGAAAGCCCCTCACCCCGGCCCTCTCCCCACAGGGGAGAGGGGGAAATCAACAGAGTAGTACGCAATTGATCCCCTCTCCCTTCCAGGGAGAGGGGATCAATAACATTACCCCGGCCTATATCCCCGCCCCACCAGCACCACCCCCACGGTGCATATCCCCAGCGTGATCCCCAACTGCTGACCCCAGCCGGACACCATCAGGCCAATGCCGATCAGTAAATAGTAAGCAAAGCCGAACAATGCCCCGGCCGTGCCACGACAATCAGCATAGGCACTGAGCGCGGTGCCCAGCACCACCGGAATCGCCATTGAGAATGCGACCATCACCAAAAACATCGGTGTCAAAAACCAAATGCTGTGCATCAGTCCCCAGACGCCAACGCTCCCCACCAGCCCAATGCCGCTCGCTACATTCAGCAACGCTTTGGCGCTTAAATTCCGCTTCATCAGCAGATGATTAAGCTGCGCCCCCGCCAGAGAGCCCAGCGCCAGCACGCTCCCCGTCAGGCCAAAAGCAGCAGGCCCAAAACCTAAGGTTTGAAACAGAAAAGGCGCCTGGCTGTAGTAACTGAACAGGCTGACATTGAACAACGCCACCAGCCCGGTTGCCCGCCAGATCTGCCTGTCCCGCAGCAGACGCCACATCACCTCGACAACCCCTTGCCGGGCATGCTGTGGCGGTCTCGTTTCCCCAAGCTGCCACGCACTCCAGGCCAGCAGAGCAATGGCCACACCAGCCAGCAGATAAAAGACGCCTTCGAAACCTGCGGCAGAAACAAGTATCCCCCCCAGCCAAAGACCCAGCGCCGGGCTCACCGCCAGCGCGATTCCCATAAAGGAAAATATTCGCGCCAGTTCGCTGCCGTTAAAACGATCGCGCAGCACCGTTTGGGTCACGACCGATCCGGTGGCCGCGCCAAAAGCCGCCAGCATCCTGGCCGCCAACAACAGCATAAAATGCGACGTCAACAGCGCGGCAACCGCACCTGTCGTATAGCAAAACAGCCCCAACAGCAGCGCCGGTTTACGGCCCAGAAGATCGCAGATCCTTCCCCAGAAAAGCACCCCAACGGCAAAACCAAAAAAGTACAGCGAGAGCGTCCAGCCCGCGTCCTGAGCAGTAACGGAAAAATGTCGGGCGATATCGGTCAGCGCCGGACTATAAAGCGTTTCCACAATCTGCGGAAACATCAGCAGCGCCGTTAAGAGCGCCATGCCACGAGGTATGTTCACCCTGCATCCTCCTTAAAAGAGGCGCTATTGTAGGCAAACGGCAAATACACCATTATAAACATCAGGACATTTAATATCGGAAATCAGACATAATGAGCTGGCTAAGTGCGGATGCAGAATTTAACCCTGACGCGCTGCATCGCGGCGTGATTGGGGTGCAGGCTGAACTCGGAGATCATGATTCCGGGCTACATCGGCACCGGATGGGGCAACTGCTGTTTACCCGGGAAGGCTGCGTGAAGCTCACGCTGGATGAAGGCCGGATACTCTCTTTGCTGCCGCCGGGTAAAGTCGCCTGGCTCCCCGGCGGCGTCAGCCATCGAGCCGAAATGAAAAGTAGCGTGGCCTACCGCTCAATCTGGTTTGATATGAAGCGTTACCCCACCCTGCCCTCCACCGCGCTGGTGCTCAACGTCACGCCGTTGCTCAATGAACTGCTGGAAAGGATTTCGGCCAGCCCCTGGGAAACGGACTGGGAACAAGGCGCCCAGATGCACATGGCCGCCCTGTGCGTGGCGGAACTGAATGCCGCAAAAGAAGTCCCAATGACGCTGCGCTTCCCGCAGGATAAGCGGCTGCGCCACCTGACGGGCGACACGCTGCCGCCGCCGCTCAACGAACTGGCCACCGTAACCGGCGCAAGTGAACGCACCATTGGCCGTATTTTCCTCCGGGAAACCGGCCTATCCTACCAGCCATGGCGGCAGCAGTGGCGTTTAATGAAAGCGGTGGAAATGCTGGCCAGCCACGCACAAGTCACTGTTGTTGCCGGAACACTCGGCTTTTCCAGCGATAGCGCCTTTATCTATTTTTACCGCAGCATGACCGGCCAGACACCAGGTATGCTGACGGCGAAACAGACTTAACGACGGCTGATGGCCAGCTTCGCGGCAAACAGCAGGAACACGCAGCCGGTGATGCGATCCATCCACTTTACGACCCCAGGTTTTCTGAGCACACCGGAAGCGTAGCGCGTGGCAAGAATCAGCGTCAGCGACCACAGCGTACCGAGCACCGCATGAATAGAAACCAACAGGAAAGTCCAGAGGATCGGGGAATGGCCGGAGGGGATAAACTGCGGCAGGAAAGAGACATAGAACACGCCCATTTTCGGGTTAAGCACGTTGCCGAGCATGCCGCGCAAAAACCAGTTGTTGGCTCGGGTTGATTCCGCAGAAGCGAGGCTGAAACTCTGGCGAGGGCGCAACAGCAACTGAATACCCAGCCAGCACAAATACGCGGCACCGCACCACTTCAGCAAAGTGTAGGCAAATTCAGACACCGCCAGCAGAGCGCCAAGCCCGAAGGCAACCAGCGCCCCCCAGACAAAACAGCCTACGTCGATGCCCAGCGCGGCGTGAAAGGCCTTTTTGCCCCCTTCGGCGGCGGCGGTTCGCAGGATAAGCGCGGTATCAAGACCGGGGGTAAGCGTGAGCAGCGTGGCGGCTAGCGTGAAAGCAAGAAGCGCATCGGTGACGGACATTTTTCTGACTCCGAAAACAATAAATCTACTGAAATTCAGCTCAGCCGACAATGCCCTGATGCCGTTATTTTTCGCCGTAAACTGTCCCGTTCATTGCCGCAATAACGCCCGCAGTTCCCCTGTCGATCAGCTCAAGAAACACGGCAGCAGCGGCGGTATTGCTCAGCGTCTGGCTAAAAGTCCGGTGAGCCTGAATCAGCGCCGCGCTCCACGTGGCCAGCACCAGGCCCGCCGCCAGCTGAGTTTGCGGGTCGCTTTTTTCAAGGCCAGCCCCGGCGGCCAGCTCATGCGCCAGCGCCTGGGTAAATTCATCCCGAATCTCCCTGGCTCTCGCTTTCAGCGCCGGGCTGTTCTCAATCGTCGAGACAAAGCCCTGGCCCGCCACGGAGAAAGCCACCACCGGGCTATTTTGTGCAATCAGGTGGTGAGCAAAGCGGCGCAGCGCTTCCAGCGGCCCCGTGTTTTTATCCCGCTGACTCAGCGCACAACGCAGCATCTCCAGCCCCTCTTCTTCGCGGTCGAAGAACATCTCCTCTTTGCGCGGGAAGTGGTTGAACACCGTCATTCTCCCAACCCCTGCCGCCGCGGCGATTTCATCAATCGTCACCTGCTCAAAGCCCTTTTCCAGAAATAGCCGGGTGGCAGCGTTAGATATTTTCTGGCGGGTGGCGAGTCGGTTAAGGGTTCGGCGATCGACGGACATTGACAGGATCCTGTGGAATAGATAATTATGTACTGAGTATATATTGGTACTTAGTACAGGTAAACATGAACAAAGCGCTGGTCGTGATTTTCTCCACCATTTGCCTGGATGCCGTTGGCATCGGCCTGATCTTTCCTATTCTGCCACGCCTGCTGGAAGAGGTGACGCACACCCCGGATATCGCCCACTGGATCGGCATCATGACCGCGCTGTATGCCCTGATGCAGTTTGTTTTCGCCCCGCTGCTGGGGGCGATGAGCGACAACTATGGCCGCCGTCCCGTGCTGCTCGTTTCCCTTATCGGGGCCGCCGTGAACTACCTGATCATGGCCTTCGCCCCGCACCTGTGGATGCTGCTGCTGGGCCGTGCCATTGCCGGGTTGACCAGCGCTAACGTCTCGGTGGCGATGGCTTATATCACCGACGTCACCCCGGCGGATAAACGCGCCCGTCGCTTCGGGCTGTTTAACGCCATGTTTGGGGCCGGGTTTATCATCGGCCCGGTGCTTGGCGGACTGTTGGGCGATGCCTGGGTACGGCTGCCGTTTATTGCGGCTGCCGTGCTCAACACCGTTAACCTGCTGATGGCGCTGTTTATGCTGCCGGAATCCCGCGAACCCGCCCGCCAGCGGTTCAGTTTTGCCGTACTCAATCCCCTGCAGCCTCTTCGTCGAATTTTCACCCTGAAAGGGCTTATCCCGATTGCGATGGTATTTTTCATTCTGAGCGCAACCGGCGAAGTGTACGGCACCTGCTGGGCGCTTTGGGGGACAGATACTTTCGGCTGGAACGGGCTGTGGATTGGGCTTTCGCTGGGGGCTTACGGTATCTGCCAGACGCTGACGCAGGCGCTGCTTCCCGGCCCGATAACCCGCTGGCTGGGGGAGCGCGGCGCGGTGCTGTTTGGCATTTTTAGCTCGTGTATTGCACTGACGATGCTGGCCTTTGTACAAGCAGGCTGGCAGGTGTTTCTGATTATGCCGCTGTTCGGGCTGGGCGGCGTTGGCACCCCGGCCCTGCAGGCGCTAGCCACCCGGAAGGTGGATGAAGCCAGCCAGGGTCAGCTGCAGGGGATTCTCGCCTCGGCGGTCAGCCTGGCGTCTATCATTGCCCCGCTGGGCTTCTCAAGCTTCTACTTTGTGGTGCAGGACTCGTGGCCCGGCGCTATCTGGCTGTCGGTGATCGTGGTGTACGCCATTGCCGTGCCGCTGGTGTTATTCAGCACCCGCGGCAGACAGGCAGCGCAAGATCCAGCCTAGTTCCGGCGGTCGGCACAGGCCACGATATCGGGCTTCGCCATAATGGTTTTGTTCACGCCAAAACGCGTGATATTCAGCATGGCGTTGCCGATGTCGATAATTGATAAAAAGCGCTTCCCGGTGGTGGCACTGATAAGGCGCATCACTGGCGCAATAACGGTGTAGAACAGTCGATAGGCCGGGGTTCGGGACTGCACTTCCGGCGTCGGCAGAATAAACGCCGGGCGGAAGATAGCGGCCTTGCCCGGGAACAGCGCCAGCAATGCGTTTTCCACTTCGCCCCGCACGCGAGCCCACATCTGCGAGCTTTTCCCGCTGCTGTCTGCTCCCGCGCCAGAGACATAAACAAACTTCATCTGCGGGCTGTGAGATTTGAGCTGTTCCGCTACCCGCAGCGTCATGTCGTAGGTTATCTGCCGATACTTAGCTTCACTGACGCCGGATGAACTGATCCCGGCGCAGAAGAAACAGGCATCCACATCGCGGAATAGCGGATCGGCCGCGTCAAACGCCAGCAAATCACCGTTCACCACGTACCGAATCCGGGGATCGTGCTCGCCCGCTGGCTGCGTCCTGACGAGCAGAATAATGTCGGTCACGTCTTTTGCCGCCAGGCTCGCCAGCAGGACGCCCTGCCCGACCATGCCGCCGGAGCCTACAATCACAATTTTCATGAGAATTTCCTGTGAGTTAAGCCGCAAGGGCATGCCACATCATGCGAAAACCTAGCTGCAGCAACTTCTCTTTGTCTGCCGGATGCCTGACGATTTGCTCGCTGGTGGCATCAGAAATATTTTGAATAATGGCGTAGATAAACGTTTTGCTGTCGGTGACAAACAGCGACTGTTTAATAGCCTCATCAAACATCTTATCCGCCTGATTCAGCGCCTCCGGCGTGCTGGCGAGCGTTTCCGGGGTCAGTAGATCCGACACTGTGAGCAGCCTGAGAACCTGCTTTCCTTCGGGATTCTTCAGCGCCCATTCCGTGTAACCGCGCCAGATGTGCAGGATCTGCGTGCGGAAGTCGGCCTCCTTTGGATAGCCAGCCACCAGCAGATCGGACATATCCTGCTTCAGTTTTAAATAGACCTCGTTTAGCAACTGATCTTTCGTCGGGAAGTAGGTAAACAGCGTGCCTACCGCCACCTCCGCTCGTTTCGCAATGCTGGCCGTGGTGGCCGACAAACCGCTTTCCGCAATAATCGCCACCGCGGCGTCCAGAAGTGCCGCCTGTTTTTGCGGGCTTAGGGGTCTTGCCATTCCAGCGTCTCCGGGGTCAATAAAATATCCGGATAGTGTAATAGATTTAGCCACCGGGGTTTGAGCTTTGCTCCCGCGAGGGCGGAAGCGCACATTACTCGGGAATAAACCCGGTTTTGCCTTCGATCACCACCGAGGCAGACAGCGCTTTTTGATCTTCCAGCGACTGCAGGTTCTTCTCATAGCTGCCCTTGAGGATCTGGAATGCATCCGCACCCAGCGCGGTTCTGAGCGGCGGCTCCGCCTGCTGGCTCAGGCTATAAATGGCGTCGGCCATTTTCTGCGGGTCACCGGCGTTGCTCTCTTCGCCATGCCCGGCAATCCAGCGGCGCAGCTGCCCCACGGTGCCGTTTTTGTAGGCTTCGGACTCTTCCGTCCAGCGCACATTCGCCTGGAAGTTAGTTTTAATCGAACCCGGCTCGATGATTTGCACTTTAATGCCGAACTCCGCCACTTCCTGCGCGGTGCTTTCAGCAAACCCTTCCAGGCCATACTTCGCCGCGTGGTAGAACGCTCCGCCAGGGAACGCGACGCGCCCGCCCATGCTGGTGATGTAAATCAGGCGGCCTTGTTTTTTGGCGCGAAAAGCGGGCAAGAATGCGCGAGTGATATGCACCGGAGAAAGCAGGTTCAGGGCAAGCTGATGCTCAATTTCCTGCCCGGTGAACTCTTCCATCGCACCGATAATCGCCCCTCCGGCGTTATTGACGACGACATCGCTATCACCGTGCTTTTTGGCGACAGCGGGCAAGCTGGCAAAGTCGGTCACATCCAGCTTTTCAACAATAAGCTGCGCGGCATACTGCTGCTGCAGATCGGCCAAAGCGGCAGGGTTCCGCACTGCGGCCACGACGGTGTTGCCCGCCTCCAGCACGCGATGGGTCAGCGCCAGGCCCAGGCCAGCGGAAGCCCCGGTGATAAACCACTTTTCAGTTTTAGACGTCATCTTTGTATCCTCGGTTGATCAGCGCGGCGCGTGGCCTGGCGGCTGTTGATGGTAAGTATTGTGGCCAATCATTAAATGACTGACCACTCACTCAATTATAAAACTGGCGATTTAATTTGCAATACGCGGAAATGAAATTTACTCCCTGGTCAGACGGGAATGAGAAGAAAAGACAGATTTATCAATTCGCTGGGATCGGATTTTTTTTGAAGAAGGGGCATTTTCTGCCCCAAAACTAAAAACACTATGCGCCGTGCAGCGTGAAAACCCGAATACTGTTAATCAGCATGCCGGACTGTTCCTTCAGGGAACCGCTGGCCGCGGAGGACTGCTCAACCAGAGAGGCGTTTTGCTGAGTGGTGGTATCAATCTGCCCCATCGCAGCATTAATTTGCGCGATGCCGTCGCTTTGCTCATGACTCGCGCGGGCAATTTCATCCACCAGTTGCTGCACGCGGGCAACGTTTTCAACGATGTCCTGCATCCCCTCATCCGCTTCTGTGACCAGCTTACGACCATCGGTAATTTTGTTCACGGACGCGCTAATGATGTCACGAATCTCTTTCGCGGAAGCCGAACTTCTCTGCGCCAGCGTTCTCACTTCCCCGGCTACCACGGCAAAACCACGCCCCTGCTCACCGGCTCTGGCAGCCTCAACGGCGGCATTTAATGCCAAGATATTGGTCTGGAACGCAATCCCTTCAATGGCCGTGATGATATCGGTCATTCTGCCTGCATCAGCATGGATTTCGCCCATTGCATCGGCAACAACATGCATGCGTTCGCTGTTGGCCTTGACCATTTCTCCGGACTCATTAAACAACGTATTCACCCGATGGGCATTACTGGCGGTGCTCTTGATCGTCGATGTTAACTGCTCTAGCGTCGCGGCAGTTTGCTCGACGCTCGCCGCCTGTTCCTCTGTTCGTGAGGCGAGATCCTGGTTGCCGGCATCAATTTCATCCGCAGCCAGGGCAATACTTTCCGCACCGGTGCTGACGTTCCTCACCGTACTCCCAAGCGAAGTAATCATTTCCTGCAATGAATGCATGAGCTGCCCCAGCTCATCCTTCGCATGCACTTGCACTTTGGCGGTGAGATCGCCCTGCGCCACCCTACCGGCAACGTTAACTGCCTGCTGCAGCGGATGCGTAATACTGCGGGTTATGTACCAGGCCGTTGCCGCCCCCAGTGCCACACCCAGCGCGACGAGCAGCAACATAAGCAGCTCATTATTACGCGAGTTTTTCTGAATGCTGGCATGCGTGTTGTCGATAAGCTGTTTTTGGAAATCCAGCAGAGCCTGCAGCCCCTGCCGGTATTCTTCGCTTATCGGAATAAAACGTTCCGAGATATAGGTATCCATGCCCTCATGTTCACTTCGCTCAGACCGGGCCAACCCTTCGGAACGAACCTGCAAATACTTTTCTCGCACGGGGACAAGGTTAGCCAGCAGATGCTTGCCGGTTTCCAACGCAATCAAAGACGTGAGCTCGGACTGGACTCGGGTGGTTACCGCGGAATTCTGAGCAATGCTGGCGAGCAGTTTTTTACGCAACATCGCATTTTCAGTTCCCATTGCCGCGATAGCGTTCCCACTACTCTTATCGACCTGCGCCAGCCATTCCTCGACCAGCCTTTCCTTCAGCAAATGCTGGTTAATCATCTCATCGACGGCGTGAACATTGTTCCGACTGAACAGGCTGGCGCCGATCCCCATCAAAATCATCAAAAATAACAGCAGGAAAAAACCGCCGCTCAGCCTGACGCCTACACGCAAATTACTTAGTTTCATTCTCGTTCCTTAGAAAACCACATCCCGGAGTGCCCCCGACGCCTGGCGTGAGGGAATGGCGTGTTTTGTAACCACGTTGTTAATCGATATCGGAGGTCACGCTTATTTCTGCAGGCAAAAACCAGGGGGGAACGGTCGATAAATCAGCATTTTGACCCGAAGCAATGCTTTAATGTGATCCGCGTCACAATGAAAAGATCCGTGAAAAATAAAAGGCCCCGGCATATTCATGCGAAGGAGCCTTTTATTATTTGCTCTAAAGTTAACGATTAAAACGCCTGCCAGTGTTCCTCTTCTCTTTTTAATGCCCGACGCGGAGCCAGCTGGGGCGACAATATTACGCTCGCCTCATCGCTTTCCCCCAGATGCAGGCTGCTGGTTCTTTTTTCCAGCTCGAACACTTGTTTATTCAGCACTTCTGAAGATCCGGCCAGTTCTTCCACCACCGCCACGTTCCCCTGGGTGACTTTCTCCAGCTCGGAGAGCGCCGTAGTAATTTGCTGAATGCCTTTTTCCTGTTCGTTGGTGGAGATAAAAATATGCCCCATCAGCGCGTCGATATTTTCTGAGCCGGAAACAATATCCTTCATATTTTTTTCCGCTTCGGAGACCAGGCTTGCGCCCTGGAGGACATTCTGGTTGGTGATATCGATTAACGACTTAATGTTCTTGGCCGACTCAGAGCTTTTATGGGCCAGGTTCCTGACTTCACCGGCCACCACCGCAAAGCCTTTGCCGTGCTCCCCGGCACGAGCGGCTTCCACCGCGGCGTTCAACGCCAGGATATTGGTCTGGAAGGCAATGCTGTCGATGATGGTGATAATTTCCGTCATCTTATTGGCACAATCGGTTATCGAGGTCATGTTGCTGGTCAGCTTCTGCATCAGGTCGCTGCCGTGGTTGGCTGAACGGTGCGCGCCGCTGGTGATGTCGCTCAGCTCGCGAGTGCTGTCGGCATTGTTTTTTGTCCCGGCGGAAATCTGTTCCATGCTCGATGCCGTCTGAATCAGCATCGCCGACTGCTGCTCGGTTTTCACCGACAGCGTGGCGCTTTGGTGCGCCAGGCTTTCCGAGAGCGCTTTGGCCGACTGGGACGACCTGCGAATATCCATTACCAGGGTAGTAATTTCGGCGGAAAGTGTATTTATGCCCGGGATCAGTCGTCCGGCGCAATTATTACCAAACACAGGAATATGGACCGATAAATTCCCCGAATTTATTTCATCAATACTGCGCTTAACGTTATTAATGGGCCGTACAAGATATATCGTCATATACGTCCACAGGGAGAATAGTAAGACAACCCAGGCAATATTAAGCATGGCTAAAACAAGCACGCTGGCTGATAAAGCATATGCCAGGAAATCTATAACTAAAAAGGATATTGCCAAAAAATAGACAATAACGCTCCGAACGCTGGCATTCTTAAGCATAGGTAATCCTGTACGAGACTTGGGCGGGTATATTATTTATTACCTGGATTTATGGAAAAGCCATCTTATAAAATAAATCAGCGTTTAATCCCGACATAAGCCAACTGAAAAGATTTTAAATCCGCACTTTTCGTTTAAGAACGACGCTTTTCTGAATATATCCGTGACGTTACGACAAAGTCACTTTATTCCATGCTTCAGCAAGTCACTTGCATTTTGAAAGTCACTATGCCAATTTGTCGCCAGACGCTAACCCGTAAACGGATCGATCCATGAAAAACGAACCTCTGTGCAGCGCTCCCTGCCCCATTGCCCGCAGCCTTGGCCGTATCGGCGACAGCTGGAGCATCATGATCCTGCGGGATGCCCTGGCCGGTTTTACCCGCTTCGATGAGTTCCAGAAGAGCAGCAACGTGGCGCCCAATATTCTTTCGCGCCGCCTGAAAGAGCTGGTTGATGATGGCTTACTGGAGAAGGTTTGCTACAGCAGCGCGCCGCCGCGCTACGAATATCACCTCACCCAGAGCGGGCGCGATTTCCGGATGGTGATTCTGGCGCTGGCGGAATGGGGCAATCGCCACTTCGCGCCCGAAGGGCGGCAGATGCAGCTGGTTGAGCGCGAAACCCAGCGCCCGGTAGAACCCATTCTTACCGATAAAGAAACCGGTGAGCCGATTGAGCCAGGAAAATACGCCATGGTGCCGGGCCCGGTGGCCTCACCGATGATGAAATACCGCCACGACTACCTGCAGCGTAAACACGCCGGTGACGCCGGGCTTAAATTCCAGCCAGAACCGTACAGAGAACCCCAGTGATGAACGCCGCCCATAAGAAAAAATTGATTACGCTGACCGTGCTTGGCGCTGCGGTACTGGCAGCCGCAGGCTATGGCACATGGTGGTGGCACAGCGGGCGCTTTATTCAGTCTACCGACGACGCCTACATCGGCGGGGATATCAGCGCCATTTCAACCAAAGTCTCCGGCTACATTCAGCAGATTGCGGTGCAGGACAACATGGCGGTGAAAAAAGGCGATCTGCTGATCCGCATTGACGACCGTGATTACCAGGCCGCGCTGGCCAAAGCCCTCGGCGAAGTTGCCGCCCAGCAGGCTGCCCTGGCGGACATCGCCGCCACGCGCCAGCTACAACAGGTGACAATCGAAGGTTCTGCCGCTTCCTTAGCGGCAGCGGCGGCGGCAACGGACAAAACGGCCAACGACAACCGCCGCTATAACGCCCTGGAAGCCTCGAGCGCCATTTCAGCCCAGATACGCGACAACGCTTCGGCGGATTATCGCCGGGCACGAGCGGAACAAAGCAAAGCCCTGGCCGACAAAGCCGTGGCCCAGCGCCAGCTTGCGGTGCTTGATGCCCGTGAAAAACAAACCCAGGCCGCGCTGGAACAGGCGCAGGCTAACCTGGCGATGGCGAAGCTGAATCTCAGCTATACCGAAATTCGCGCCCCGTTCGACGGCGTGATCGGCAACCGCCGCGCGTGGACGGGTTCCTTTGTGACTAGCGGCACGCAGTTGCTCTCGCTGGTGCCTTCTCAGGGGCTTTGGGTCGATGCCAACTTCAAGGAAAACCAGCTGGCGCACATGCGGGCTGGTTTACCGGTGACCGTGGTGGCCGACGTGCTGCCAAACCACACCTTTAAAGGCCACATTGCCAGCGTCTCCCCGGCAACCGGCTCCCGGTTCAGCATTCTTCCGGCGGAAAACGCCACGGGGAACTTCACCAAAATCGTTCAGCGAGTGCCGGTGCGGATCGCGCTGGAAGGTGACGGCGCAAAACTGGATGTGCTTCGTCCAGGCCTGTCGGTCATCGTCACCGTTGATCAAAAGAGCACACGATGAGCACCGCCCAGGCCGCACCGATGCCGCAGGGCATCTCTATGCCAATGGCAAAAAAGATCTTCGCCTTTGCCAGCATGTGCGTAGGGATGTTTATTGCGCTGATTGATATCCAAATCGTCTCCGCATCGCTGCGTGACATCGGCGGCGGCCTTTCGGCTGGGGATGACGAAACCGTCTGGGTGCAGACCAGCTACCTGATCGCCGAGATCATTATTATTCCGCTGTCTGGCTGGCTGGCGCGCGTGATGTCCACGCGCTGGCTGTTTGCCGCCTCGGCGGCAGGCTTCACCCTGATGAGCCTGCTGTGCGGCTGGGCATGGAATATTCAAAGCATGATTGCCTTCCGCGCCCTGCAGGGGCTGGCGGGCGGCTCGATGATCCCGCTGGTGTTTACCACCGCCTTCGCCTTCTTTCAGGGCAAACAGCGCGTTATTGCCGCCGCGACCATCGGCGGCCTGGCCTCGCTGGCCCCGACGCTTGGCCCCACCGTCGGCGGTTGGATCACCGAAAACTTCAACTGGCACTGGCTGTTCTTTATCAACGTCATCCCGGGAATTTACATCGCCGTCGCCGTGCCGCTGCTGGTGAAGGTGGATAGCCCTGATTTCTCGCTGCTGCGCGGCGCGGACTATTTCAGTATTTTGCTGCTGGCAGCCTCGCTCGGTTGCCTGGAATACACCCTGGAAGAAGGCCCACGCTGGGGTTGGTTTGACGACAACACCATCGCCACAACCGGCTGGATAGCGCTGCTGTGCGGCATCGCCTTTATTATTCGAACGCTTCGCCACACCCAGCCGGTGATGGATCTCCGGGCACTCAAGGACAGAACCTTTAGCCTCGGCTGCTATTTCTCGTTTATGGCCGGGGTGGGCATTTTCGCCACGATCTATTTAACGCCGCTGTATCTCGGCACCGTGCGCGGCTTTAGCGCCCTGGAAATCGGCCTGGCGGTGTTTTCCACCGGCCTGTTCCAGGTGATGTCGATACCCTTTTATTCCTGGCTGGCGAACCGCGTGGACCTCCGCTGGCTGCTGATGGCCGGGCTGGTCGGCTTTGCTATTTCGATGTACAGCTTCGTGCCGATCACCCACGACTGGGGCGCGGACCAACTGCTGCTGCCGCAGGCGTTTCGTGGCCTTGCGCAGCAGTTTGCCGTTGCGCCAACGGTGACGTTAACGCTGGGCAGCCTGCCGCCCGCGCGGCTTAAGCTTGCCTCCGGCCTGTTCAATTTAATGCGTAATCTCGGCGGCGCTATCGGTATTGCCCTGTGCGGCACGGTATTGAATGACAGAACCAATCTGCACTACAGCCGCCTGGCCGACCATCTCAATACCGCTAACCTCGCGATGACGGACTTTGTCCAGCGCAGCGCCGCCAGCCTGGCCGCACAGGGCTTATCCCCGGATGCCGCCACCGGCGGAGCGCTAAAAAACTTGTCCTCGCTGGCACTGCGCGAGGCACGAACTCAGGCATTTTCGGATGCTTTTTACCTGATCATGATAGGTTTTTTGATTGCTGCGATGCTGGTTCCATTGATGAAAAAGCCGCAGCCACACTGATATTTCAGGAGAATAATGATGGGCGTTTCAGCGAAAAGGATTGTGGTCACGGGCATGGGTATCGTCAGCCCGCTGGGCTGTGGCGTGCAGCCTGTCTGGCAGTCGCTGCTGGCGGGAAAATCCGGCATCTCGGCGCTGGACGAGAAAATCGTTGAGGATATTCCCTGCAAAGTGGCCGGTCAGGTGCCGTCGGTTGAACAGGATCCTGAGCACGGTTTTGATCCGCTGGCAGTGATCCCCGCCAAAGAGCGTAAAAAGATGGATCGGTTCATCGAGTTTGCGTTGGTTGCCGCCCATGAAGCGCTGGCACAGGCTGGCTGGTATCCGGCTTCGCAGGAAGAGAAAGATCGTACCGCGACGGTGATTGCCACCGGGATCGGCGGCTTCGGCGAAATCGCCAACGCCGTGCGCACCACGGACGAACGTGGGCCACGCCGCCTGTCGCCATTTACTATCCCCTCTTTCCTCGCCAACCTCGCCGCAGGACATGTGTCCATCGCACACGGCTTCCGCGGGCCGATTGGTGCCCCGGTCACCGCCTGTGCCGCCGGAGCCCAGGCCATTGGCGATGCTGCCCGTCTGATCCGCAGCGGCGAGGCCGATATTGCCCTTTGCGGCGGCGCAGAAGCGGCCATTCACCGCGTCAGCCTGGCCGGATTTGCCGCCGCACGCGCGCTGTCTACCGCCTCCAACGACAACCCTGAAGCCGCCTCACGCCCGTTCGACCGCGACCGGGACGGCTTTGTAATGGGCGAAGGCGCGGGGCTTATCGTGATTGAATCCCTGGAACACGCGCTGGCCCGTGGCGCAACGCCGCTGGCTGAGCTGGTCGGCTACGGCACCAGCGCGGATGCCTGGCATTTGACTGCCGGGCCGGAAGATGGCAACGGCGCGAGGAGAGCAATGGAAGCGGCCCTTCGCCAGGCCGGTATTGCAGCCGCGGATGTTGACCATATCAACGCGCACGCAACCTCGACGCAGGTCGGCGACAAAGGCGAGCTGGCGGCAATTAAAGCGCTTTTCGGTACTCATCCGGTGGCGGTGACGTCAACGAAATCCTCCACCGGTCACCTGCTGGGCGCGGCGGGCGGCATCGAGGCTATCTTTACTATTCAGGCATTGCGTGACCAGGTTGTGCCGCCGACGCTGAATCTGCATCACCCCGATGAAGAGGCTGCCGGGCTGGATCTGGTGGCGCTTACTGCCCGGCCGCAGGCGCTGCACTATGCGCTGTCGAACGGGTTTGGTTTTGGCGGCGTGAATGCGAGCCTGCTGTTGAAGCGGTGGGAATCCGGGGAGTAACAGGACCCTCACCCCGCCCCTCTCCCAGGGAGGGAGAGGGGGAGAACCAAACTCGATCCGATCCCCTATCCCCTCAGGGGAGAGGGTTAGGGTGAGGGGCTATCGCTACTCCCCAGCCTCAAACGCCTGCTGCAGCCACGCCCTAACCTGCCGCACATCCTCTCTCCGCGCCTTTTCATGGCTGGTCACAAAATAATAATTCGCGCCAGGCAGTGCCCCCGGCAGCGCAATGTGCAACAAGCCCTGCTGTAGCGCGCGGCGAATCAGCAGCTCGCTTGCCAGCAAGATCCCCTGCCCGGCTATCGCCGCCTGGATCGCATGGGTTTCGTCGTCAAAATGAATACCGCCCTGCACATCCAAATTCTCCGGCCCAAAGACCGACTTCCAGTGCTGCCAGCTGGGTTCAGGGCTGGGCACGTGCCGGTTATCAATATGAAAAAGCGTCATCCCCGGCAGATCCTTCACGCTCCTGAGTTTTAGCTGAGGGCTTGCCACCAGCACAAAGCTGTCGCTATGCAGCAGCGTGCTGTCTAGAGATTCGTCGGCCTGCATGCTGTAACGCACCGCACAATCCGCCATTTTGCCGTGGAGATCGGCCAGGGCTACACCGCTGTGAAAGCGCAGCTCCAGCGAGGGATGCTGCTGATGTAAAGACGGTAAACGCGGCACCAGCCAGTTAGTCAGGAAGTTCGAGGTAGTACTGAGCGTAAGCGTGCCTGGGTGGGAAAGCGTTTCTATCGACTCAACGGCTTCGCGCAGCGTGGCGAACATGTTCCCGGAGGCGCGGAACAGAATCTCCCCCGCAGGAGTCAGCGCCACGCCGCGAGCGGAGCGGATGAATAACCGCTGCTCCAGCGAATCTTCCAGCAGACGTATTTGGTGGCTGATGGCGGTGGGCGTCACGCCAATTTCTTCCGCAGCCGCTTTAAAGCTGGCGTGCCGTGCCACGGCATCAAAGGCACGAATGGCCGTGAGTGGCGGGAGTCGACGATTTTTCATGAATGAATTTAACTCATCCTTTGCTGAATAATATGATTTTGATTGCACCATAAATAAAGGCGTAGCCTGTTATTCACGCCCATCAAATGATGAAAATGATTCATCACAAAGAAAATAGCAGGAAACGTCGATGACACAAACTTATGCGATGCCCGCCGTCGGGCAATTTCGCGCTTTATTCGCTCCTGGCATTGCGCAGGCACTGATCGCGCTCGACTACGCGATTGTCTACGTCGCGCTGCCCACGCTGGCGCAGGATCTGAGTCTTTCCCTCAGCGAGATGCAGTGGGTGGTTTCCCTGTATGGCCTGACGTTTGCCGCCCTTTTGCTGGCGGGCGGCAGCCTCTGTGACCGGCTGGGTGCCCGCCGGATGTTCAGCCTCGGCATGGCGCTGTTTTTGCTTTCGTCAGTGGCTGGCGGGCTGGCGCAGAGCGGCACGCTGCTGCTTATCGCCCGCTGCGGGCAAGGGATGGCGGCGGCGTTGTTGCAGCCTGCGGTGCTGGCGCTAATGGCGCAGCGGTTTCACGGCGAGGCGCACCGGCGGGCACTGGCGATATGGAGCGCCATCGGCGCGCTGGGTCTGGTTGCGGGCGTGATGCTGGGCGGGATCCTGGCCGCGCTGGACTGGCGAACCATTTTCTTTATAAACATTCCACCGGGGCTGCTTGCGCTGTGGCTGGTTCGCCGGGATTATCTCCAGCTCAGCACGCAGGGGGAAAAACAACAGACGGGCATCGGGTCACTGGTCGGCTGCTTCACCGCCGGGGCGCTGGTCTGGGCGCTGATGCGCTATGGCGAAACCGGGCAGCCCGACTATGTTGCCAACCGCTTTGCCGTTGCCATGGGGATCTTGTTCCTTCTGCACGAACGCTACGCCCCTCAGCCTTTACTGACCCGCTCGCTTCGCGCTCTGCCAGGCCTTCAAACGGGCTGGCTCAGCAGCGCCTGCTATATGGCAAGCGTGGGCAGCCAGTTTTATGCCATGACCCTGCTCTGGCAGCAGACGCTGCAGCAGGATGCCGTTACCACCGGGCTGATGTTCACACCGCTCGCGCTGTTAATCGTGGCTGGCAATACGCTGTTTACCCGCCTGACGGCCCGCTACGCCAGCGCCACGGTTTTGGCCGTCGGGTTTGCCTGTTCGGCGCTGGGGTTGTGGCTGCTTTCCGCTGGGTTAACATCGCCGCTGTCTGCCGTCTTTATCAGCGGTATCGCCTTAAGCGGGCTTGGCCACGGGCTCATCTTCCCGGCGATGTTCGCCGTGGGATTGTCATCCACCCCGCTTGCCCAACAGGGGCGCGCCAGCGCGTTAATGGCCACCAGCCAGTATATGGCCGGGGCCATGATGCTGGCGGTGCTGTCTGTTGTGCTCGGGCAGGCTCCAGATATAGCACAGTGGGCAACGGCCTTCCGGCTGCTGGGCGCTGCCGCTGTGGCAGGTATGCTGATTGCGGCATGCCAGAAAGCGAGTTAAACAAGGGGAACCTGCGCGGGGAAAGGTGAGAAGGGTTCGGGCCGGATGAATGCTACATTTATACTAACTGTTTAATTCTTCTCCCTTATCATCAAATTTTCCCGCGTTAAGGATCCCGTTATGACCGAGCAAGCTGAACAGGCTGACGCTAAAAACTATCTTGTGCGCCTGATTGCGGTCGTACTTACCGGCATTCTTGCCGGCATCGCGGGGATGCTTCTCGCGCTGATTTTACACGCCATTCAGCACCTGGCATTTGGCTACAGCATTGATCAACTGGTGGGAAGCGAGACGTTCCTCGAGGGCGTGACGGACGCCACGCATTTGCGCCGGGTCGCGGCGATTCTCGGCGGCGGGGCCGTCGCCGGATTTGGCTGGTGGCTGCTCGCGCGCTACGGCAAGAAAAGAGTCTCTATCGCTGCAGCCGTGGCAAATCCTGCAGTGCCGATGCCGACGGGTACCACGACTATTCATGCTTTACTGCAAATCATTACCGTTGCGCTGGGTTCCCCGCTCGGGCGCGAAGTCGCCCCTCGGGAAATGGGCGCTCTGGCAGCCGGGCTACTCGCCCGGAAGTTCAGCCTGCAGCCGGATGAAACCCGCACGCTGATTGCCTGCGGTGCGGGCGCAGGCCTGGCGGCGGTATATAACGTTCCCCTCGCCGGAGCACTGTTCACGCTGGAAGTGTTGCTGATCTCGTTTAGCTGGGAGAAAGCGCTGGCGGCGGTCATCACCTCGGCAGTGGCGGCCTGGGTCGCCACATTAGGGCTGGGAGATGAGTCCCAATATCACTTCGCTTCTTTTGCGCTGCCCCACGCGTTTATCGGCTGGGCCATCGTCGCCAGCCCGCTGCTGGGCTATGCCGCCTGGCTGTTCCGCAAGGCAACAACGAGCGTGAGAACGCAGGTCAAAACTAACTGGCAGATGCCGGTATTTTGCCTGCTGGCCTTTGCGCTGCTGGCCGCGCTTAGCCTGTGGTTCCCACAGCTGCCGGGCAACGGCAAAGGCCCGATGCAGCTTGCCATCAGCAACGGGCTGAACGTTAACTTCGCGGCGATTTTGCTGGCGCTGAAAATGCTGGTGATCCTCGCCGTCCTGCGCGGCGGTGCTGAGGGTGGGCTGCTGACGCCGGGCTTAACGGTGGGGGCTTTGCTGAGCCTGCTGCTGGCGGTGGTCTGGCAGTTTGTCTTCCCTGGCGGGGACGTGGGAAGCTTTGCGCTGGTCGGTGGTGCGGCGTTTTTAGCCGCTTCGATGCAGATGCCCATCACCGCCGTGGCGCTGGTGATGGAGTTTACCCATATGGACCACAGCTATTTTGCCCCTGCGCTGCTGTGTGCCGCTGGTGCTTATACAACCTGCCGGATCCTGGATAAGAAGTACCGGTACTAACCTCTTCAGTGGGAAGAGATAAATGCCGACTCTGCGAGCGGGGTCGGCATGGAGAAATGCTGCCGCATACGCGCAACCTCATTGAGCGGCGTGAGCCCAAAAAGGCGCTTAAATTCGCGGCTGAACTGCGAAACACTTTCGTAGCCCACGCGGGCACTGGCCGCCGAAGCGGTCAGATCGTTTCTCAGCATCAACAATCTCGCCTGATGCAACCTTGTGGATTTGAGATATTGCATGGGGGAAGTGTTGGTCACCGTTTTGAAGTGGCTGTGGAAAGTGGGCACGCTCATGCCCGCTTCTTTTGCCAGAGCATTCACATCCAGATGCCCATCAAATTCGGCATGAAGCTTGCGCAGCGCTTTCGCCACTTTGCCAAACTGCCCCTGCATAGCCAGCGCACTGCGCAACGTGTGCCCCTGCGCGCCCGTCAGTACCCGGTAATAAATCTCACGCACCATAGAAGGTCCTAACATCTCGGCATCCAGCGGCGTCGACATCACCTGCAGGAAACGCAGTACGGAAGCACTCATCGCTTCATCCATTGGGCTGGACATCATGCTTCGCGGCTCGACGGCCAGCTCAGCGCCTCGCCCATCCAGCGCCAGCATGACTTCAGCCGCCAGCGTGAAGTCTAGCCTCATGTAGATAGCCAGCATGGGTTCTTCGGCGCTGGCCTCCGTTTCCATGGTGAACGGCACGGGTACGGAAACCATCAGATAGTGCTGCGAATCATATAAATAGACACTCTCGCCTAAAAAACCCCGCTTACGCCCCTGAACCACAATCACAATACCGGGTTCATAAAGAACGGGGGTTCGCATCAGCGGACGGTTAGAGCGTAAGAAACGCACCTCGTTTAGCACCGTAAGATTGTAGCCTTCATGCGGGGTTAGCCGGTCCAGAAGCTCTACCATTTGTTTGCTGGCCTGCGGGCTGGCATTTGTCATCAGGGTTCATCTGGCAAAGGAAGATGTGGCCAGAGTCTGGCAGTGAAATTTCCCCTCGTCCATACACCTCATAGGAATAGGCAAACATCAGAGAGGATCCAGGCTACGCATTCGGCCCTCCCGGTTCTACGCTTTACCTCCCACTTACGAAGGAAATGATAATGAGCCAATCGAAGTTATTTTTGATTACCGGGGTCAGCAGCGGCTTTGGCCGTTCACTGGCAGAAGAGGCGCTGAAAGCCGGGCACCGCGTGGTTGGCACCGTGCGCAATCAGCAGGCAAAGGAAGCCTTTGAGGCGCTGGCACCCGGCAAATGTTTTGCCCGAATTCTGGACGTCACCGATTTTGATGCCGCTGCGCCGCTGGCGGCGTCGATAGAACAGGAGATTGGCCCCATTGATGTACTGGTCAACAACGCAGGCTACGGGCACGAAGGGGTGATGGAAGAATCCCCGATGAGCGAGCTAATTCAGCAGTTCAACGTCAACGTGTTTGGTGCCGTCGCGATGATAAAAGCCTGTTTGTCTGGGTTCCGCACTCGTCGTGCGGGCCATATTGTTAATATCACTTCGATGGGCGGCTTTATCACTCTGCCCGGCATCAGCTACTACTGCGGCAGTAAATTCGCACTGCAGGGGATCTCCGAAACGCTGAGTAAAGAGCTCAAACCTTTTAATATCGCGGTGACCGCCGTGCAGCCCGGTTCCTTCAGAACAGACTGGGCCGGACGTTCCATGGTGCGAACCCCGCGCAGCATCAGCGATTATGACCAGAGCTTCGGCCCGATTCGCGATACCCGCCAGAAGCGTAGCGGGCAGCAACCGGGCGATCCGGTCAAAGCCGCCAAAGCAATATTGACGCTTATCGGCAGCCCTAATCCACCGGCAGCGCTATTGCTGGGCAGCGACGCGGTCACCTTCGTCAAAGAGAAGCTGGTGCAAATGGGGGCGGATATTAAAACCTGGGAAACGGTAAGCCGCTCGACTGATGGGCAATAACGGCCCACGAAATAAAAAAGCCCGGTAACCCCTTAAAGGCTACCGGGCAAGACGCCTAAAAACCGTTATTTGGCTTCGTTGGCGTCAGCGTTTCTCAGCATGTTTCTGACCGGGATAATCAGCACAGCCAGCACCACGGCGCAGATAACCAGGGCGATAGACACGTGGGAGAATAGCTCCGGCATTGAGCTAAGCTGATCTTTTTTGATGTGCCCGCCCATAATCCCTGCCGCCAGGTTACCCAGCGCACTGGCGCAGAACCACAGCCCCATCACCTGGCCGCGCATTTTCTGCGGTGCCAGCAGCGTCATGGTCGCAAGGCCAATTGGGCTAAGACACAGCTCGCCCAGGGTCAGCAGCAGGATGCTCCCTACCAGCCAGAACGGAGAAACGCCGCTCTGCGTCGCCAGCACCTGGTTTGCCGCCGCCATCATCACCGCAAAACCTGCTGCCGCAAACAGAATGCCGATAACAAATTTCGTCATGCTGCTCGGGTTCAAATTACGCTTAGCCAGCGACGGCCAGAACCAGCTGAACACCGGGGCTAACAGGATAATAAACAGCGCGTTGATCGACTGGAACCAGATCGTCGGGATTTCAAAGCTGCCCATCTGGCGGTCGGTGTAGTCGCGGGCAAAGATGTTGAATGACGTCGGCTTCTGCTCAAAGGCAGACCAGAAGAATGCTGCCGCAATCAGCAGGATCAGGCAGGCAAGCAGGCGCGAACGCTCGCTGCTGCTTAAGCCCGCAAAGAAGAACATAAACAGGAAGTAGAGGCCCACGCAGGTAGAAATGATGTATGCGGAGCTTTTAGCAATCACAGTCGGGTTGAACGGAATCGTACCGTTGGAGATAAGCACCACCAGCCCGGCAAGCAGCACCATGGCAAGCGTCACCCATTTACCGACGTTTTTACGCTCGGTCGTCGGGCGGTTCCAGGTGGAATCCAGGCCGACTTCTTTGTCATAGCGACGCATTTGCGGAATGGCGTAGAAGCGGAAGATGAACAGCGCAACCAGCATCCCTAAGCCACCCAGGCCAAAGCCCATGTGCCAGCCATATTTTTCATGCAGCGGGCCGATGATCAGCGGTGCAATAAACGAGCCCATGTTGATGCCCATGTAGAACAGCGAGAAGCCTCCGTCGCGGCGGGTATCTTCTTTTTTATACAGAGTCCCGACCATCACGGTAATACAGGTTTTGAACAGCCCGGTTCCCAGGACGATCAGCAGCAGGCCGACAAAGAAGAAGGTATTGCCCACGAATGCCGACAGGGCAATCGAGAGGTGGCCGAGCGCAATAATCAGCGAGCCATACCATACGGCACGGCGCTGCCCGAGCCAGTTATCGGCCAGCCAGCCGCCGGGTAAAGAAGTGATATACACGCCGCCGGCGAAGATCCCGACAATGGCGGAGGCCTGCTCAATCGGCAGCCCCATCCCGCCCTGAAGCAGGGCGGCGCTCATAAACAGAATGAGCAGCGGGCGAACCCCGTAGAAAGAAAAACGTTCCCACATTTCGGTGAGGAAGAGCGAACTTAACGGGTACGGATGCCCGAAAAAGGTTTTTGTTTTCGTCGCAGAGTGACTCATCTGTGAACTCCCATAGGTTATCTCTTTTGATGCGGTGTTGATAAAACGCCAGTCCCGGCGCTCGGTTGCTGATTTTTAATCATAGGCTGGTCGTTAGCCAGCGGCGGCTACTTTAGCGTAGATCGTTGAAAAATCATCAAGGCGAAGAGTAACTTTAATGCCTAATAGAGGGTTTTTAGATTAAAAATCGACTTAACTCTCATTTTTCATGATAAAAATCTCATTAAATGCGCTTTTATCTTGACAACAAAAATTCAAATTCATAAAAATAAAATTCATTTAAAACAATAAATTAAATAAAAACCTAATCCTTTCACGAAACACCCATCATTAACCTACAATTCATCCGGGTTTGTCCTGTTACCTAAACCAGAAACCGCGTTATTTGCCCAACGACGTATCACTGCGGAATAAAAAATCGGCACGGCTTCTGCGCGTATCCCTGAAACGTCACCTCACTGACACGCAGCGTTCATCTTCATCTTCTACCGTCAGGCGCAGAACGGTAAGAGGAGCGAATATGTTTAGTCTCGATAACGTACTTGACGACCTTTGGCCCCAGGCAAACCCTGCGCCCTGGCAAAAAAACCTGTTAAGACGCCTGCTGCACGAGGAAGAATTCCAGGCCTTTGCCGAAAATCACCCGCACCTGCGCGGGCTGGATATGATCGAACAAGTCCTGGATCACCTACACATCCGCTGCAATATCTCTCCCCGCGAATTAGAAAATATCCCTGAGCACGGCCCCGTGGTGATGATGTCCAACCACCCCACTGGCACCCTCGACGGGCTGGCGCTGCTGTATGCCGTTTCCCGCGTTCGTCGCGATGTTAAAGTGGTGACCAACCGCCTGCTGAATCACCTCGAGCCGCTGAGTTCGCTGTTTATTCCGGTCGACAATATCAATGGCCGCACGCCTAAATCGTCCCTCGTGCAGATGGAACAGCAGCTGCAAAACGGCGGCGTGCTGATCTTCTTCCCGGCAGGTGAGGTGTCCCGCCTGTCCCGCGAAGGGATTGCCGACGGGCACTGGCACACCGGCTTTATTAAACTTGCCGCGAAGTACCGCGTGCCGCTGTTACCCGCCTTTATTCACGCACGTAATAGCGCGCTGTTTTATGCCAGCGCGATGGTTTCCCCTGCGCTGCCGATGCTGCTGCTGATGCAGCAAATGTTCCGCCGCCGGAACTCCACCCTGCCGGTGACCTTAGGCCAGCGCATTCCCTGGGAAAGCTGGCATAGCCCGCAGCAACTCCCACGCGAGCTGGCCAAAAAGTGCCGCCAGCACGTTCAACTGCTGGGCAAAGGCCTTTCCGGCAAATTCACAACGGAGAGCGCCATTGCCCGGGCGGAAGACCGCGCCACACTGCGGCGGGAACTGGCAAAAGCGGAGTGCCTGGGTCGCACCGCCGACGATAAAGTGATTTATCTTTGGCAGAGAAACGATTCTAAAGAAGAGGCTCCCCTACTGCGCGAGCTGGGGCGACTGCGTGAGATCGCCTTCCGCGCCGTGGGTGAAGGCTGCGGCAAACGCCGGGATCTCGATCGTTATGACGACGATTATCTGCATTTGATCCTCTGGGACGAGCAGGATCTGGAGATTGTCGGCGCATACCGCTTTATGCCTACCGCGCAGCAGCTTGAAAAACGCGGCGTGAACGGCCTGTACAGCTACAGCCTGTTCCACTACGACGAGAAGATGGACGATGTGCTGCAGCACGGCATCGAGCTGGGGCGCAGCTTTATTCAGCCCCGCTACTGGGGCCGCCGTGGCCTGGACTATTTATGGTCGGGGATTGGCGCTTATCTCGCCCGTTACCCGCAGTATCGCTACCTGTTCGGCCCGGTATCTATTTCCGGTGGTCTGCCGCCGGATGCTCGCGACCTGCTCGTCGCCTTTTACCGGCTGTGGTTCCCCGCGAGCCACCCGCTAGCTTCATCCCGTAGCCCTTATCCGGCAACGCTTCCAGACGTGCTGGCACAGTTCAAGGGAGAGGATTACGGCGAAGATCTGACTCGTTTAAAATCCCTGCTCAGCAATATGGGCTGCGGCATTCCAACGCTGTATAAGCAATATTCGGAGCTCTGCGAACCGGGCGGCGTGCAGTTTATTGATTTTGGCAGCGACCCGGCCTTTAACAACTGCGTCGATGGGCTGGTGCTGGTCGATTTAACGTTCCTGAAAAAGAGCCGCTATGAGCGGTACGTTGGGATGCATTTGTCGGGACAAGCATAGCCACTAGCTAAGGCGGGAGAAACTCCTTCCCGCCTTTGACCACAATTTTAGTGGTACAATTCTCGCTGTTTTCCTTCTTTCCGCCGACATACCATGACAACCACCGAATTTAAACGCCCGAAGCTTACGCTGCCGGAGGGCGCAAACAAGCTGCTGCTGCATACCTACTGCGCGCCCTGCTCTTCTGAAGTCATCGAGGCATTGCTTGCCTCGGACATCGACTTTTCGATTTTTTTCTACAACCCCAATATCCATCCGCAAAAGGAGTATCTCATCCGTAAGGAGGAGAATAAGCGCTTTGCTGAACAACACGGCGTACCCTTTATCGATGCGGATTATGACGCCGATAACTGGTTTGCGCGGGTAAAAGGTATGGAGTGGGAGCCCGAACGCGGCGTGCGCTGTACGGTCTGCTTTGATATGCGCCTGGAACGCACCGCGCTCTATGCCGCCGAGCACGGTTTCGGGGCGATTTGCAGTTCGCTGGGAATTTCACGCTGGAAGAATTTTCAGCAGGTGTGCGAATGCGGCCAGCGAGCGGCGGCGCGCCATCCGGGAGTGGTTTACTGGACCCACAACTGGCGCAAACAAGGTGGCTCCACGCGCACGGTGGAAATTTGTAAACGCGAGCAGTTTTATCAGCAGGAGTATTGCGGCTGTGCTTATTCTTTGCGGGATGCTAACGCTTATCGGGCATCGCAGGGGAACGCGTTAATTAAGCCGGGGAAATCATGATTGTGCGCCGCTTAATTCAATGCTAGTGATAAATCGAATTCCCCGATAATGAGGTTAAAAATGGACTCGAAGTATGTACTTATTAACGCTGTTCCATCTGCCGAAGATTTCTGTCGCTTACGTACTATTTCCGGTCTGACACCTCGGCCTTTAGAAGCGGCCAGGAATGGACTCCCGAGAAGTTGTTACGGGGTTCATATTGAACATTCCGGGCGTGTTGTCGGTATGGGCAGAATTGTCGGCGATGGAGCGTTGAATTTCGAAATCGTCGATGTTGCAGTCGATCCAGATTATCAGGGGCAAGGTCTTGGGCGCGCAGTCATGGAGAATTTGATGGCATGGCTTGAGCAGCAGTCTCCCGACGGCGCATATATCACCCTTGTCGCGGATGTACCAGAGCTGTATGAAAAATTCGGTTTTAAAAGCGTGCGTCCGGAAAGCGAGGGGATGGCTCTGGTGTGGGGCAAAAAGGCTCTGTGAGTTATGGATCGTCAAGCTACTGCCGGGCAGGTTCAGCCGTTATGCAATCAGGGAGAATAGGTATATCAGGGAAGTATTGGAGCGGGCGAAGGGAATCGAACCCTCGTATAGAGCTTGGGAAGCTCTCGTTCTACCATTGAACTACGCCCGCTTTGAGGTACGTCAGGCATTATAGACTTTCAGCACTCGCTGGCAAGTGCCTTTGTGTCCAGGTGATGGTTTTTCAAGCACTTTTTAAATTAACACGACGGTTTTAGGTAACGCTGCGGGTCGATTGCTGTAGCCCGGTAGCGGATCTGGAAGTGCAAACGCACCGAGTCCGCCCCAGTGCTGCCCATCGTGGCAATTTTCTGCCCAGCTGTTACTTTCTCCCCAGTATTAACCAGCATCGTGTCATTATGAGCATAAGCGGTGATGTACTCTTCGCTGTGTTTGATCATCACCAGATTGCCGTAACCGCGAAGTTGGTTACCGACATAAACCACCGTTCCCGCGCCGGATGCATAGATGGCTTGCCCGCGAGAGCCTGAGATATCAATGCCTTTGTTACCACCGTCGCTATCGGAGAACGGTTCTACAATATTACCCTTCGTCGGCCACAGCCAGCAGCGAGCTCCCACCGGCGGCGGTGCTACCTTTGATATGGTCGTATTTTGCGAACGAGCAGGTGCACTGGTGTTTTTGGCCATGGCGGTGTTTTTCGGTCTGCTTGCAGAGCCTGAGCCTTTGATTCTAATACGCTGACCTACCTGGATAGTATAAGGCGCAGAGATACCGTTCAGCCGGGCGAGCTCACCCACGCTGCTGCCGGTCATTCTGGAAATTTTTGAGAGCGTATCACCGCGCTTCACGGTGTAAACCGCGCCGCTAAACCTGCCTTCGTTAGATGAAGGTGATTTACTGCTGCAACCGGCTAATAGCAGGCAGGCAGTTAACAGGGCGATACATCCAGGCATCGCAATCCGGCATCCTGGCTTCAAAACAACCTCTCATCAGGCAAAATTCATTCCGGGCAGGATATTACCATCTCTGAGCCTGCAGCCAAAATTGCATCACCCTTTGCCTTCGGTAGCTGACATCTGCCCACGTATTCAGGCAATTCCCTGATAGTAAAAGCAAAGCTATTTTTACCTGTCTGCCCGATCACAATTCAGCAACAACTCTTTGACATCACCTATCAGTTCTCATAATTTCAACTTGTATACAAGATGAATACAACAAATCGTGGCGCGACCAACTTCAGGATAATGCTATGAATAATCATCCAACATCTCTTACGGCTAGCCAGCCGGGCATCACTGAAAAAGTCCGGGCACGCGGCAGGTTGCGCTGGGGTCTGGGCCTGCTTTTCTTTGTGATCGGTCTGATCGCTTATATGGACCGCGCTAATATCTCCATCGTCGCTGAGCATATGATGCGTGACCTGGGTATGACGAAAGTCGAATTTGGCCTCCTGGGCGCTCTGTTTTCACTAGGCTATGCCCTGGCACAAATCCCCAGCGGTATGCTGGCAGAACGGTTTGGCTCCCGGCTGATTGTCAGTCTGAGTCTCTTGTTATGGTCTCTCTTTACGCTGCTGACAGCCCTGACGCCCCGCTTTATTTGGTTGTGTGTAGTGCGTTTTCTGTTTGGTGTCGGTGAAGCCCCAACCTACCCCGGTAACGCGGTATTCAACAGTTGGTGGTTCCGCAAAAATGAAAAAGCACGCGCTGCAAGCCTGCTGCTGGCTGGCTCTTACTTTGGCCCCGTGATTGCACCTACGATTACGGTGTTAATTATGCTTGCCTGGGGCTGGCACGCGGTGTTCTACATTTTTGGCGCCGCCGGCGTCGCTGTTGCGCTGCTTTGGTACTTCCTTGCTCGGGACAGGCCGGATGTACATCCATGGATCTCAAGCGCGGAGCTGAAGCATATTCGTGAGGGTCGTGCAATTTCGCCGAAGGAGGCGAAAGCGAAAGCACCATGGCGCCAGTTCATGCGTAATCGTGAGTTTTGGGCTGTCGGGATCCAGTATTTCTTCGTGGTGTATATGACCACGCTATTCATGATCTGGCTGCCCACCTATCTCCAGGAAGCTCGCGGGTTCTCTCTTACACACATGGGTATTGCAGCCAGCTTCCCGTGGCTTGCCATCTGCCTGTGCGTACTTTTTGGCGGCAAATTGTCGGATAGCTTACTGCAGCGCGGCCGTTCACTGATGGCGGCTCGTGGCTACCTGGCTATAGCAGGCTTCATTCTGTTTATTCTCGGCACGCTGGGCGTAGCGATCACGCTCAACCCTTTCCTTAGCGTGTTCTGGCTGACGCTGACGCTGGGTGCCCTCGGGCTACCCGTGGTGGTTTCCTGGGCCGTTGCCGCCGATAAAGGCCAACAATATTCGGGGTCGGTCAGCGGCTGGATGAATCTTTGGGGGAACCTCGGGGGCGTGGTTTCCCCGGTGCTGTGCGGCTTTCTTGCCCAGCATTTCGGCTGGAATACCGCCCTGCTGTTTAACATCGTGCCGATTACTCTCGCGATTGTCTGCTGGTTCTTCATCAAGCCCGATCGTCCACTTACCCCTTCCCAACGCGCTTAAGGAGCCTTTATGTTTACGTTAAACCCACGCGTCTCTGGTATTAGCCCCGCTCAGGTAAAAGAGGTGGCTGAAGTTTGCCCTTCAACACTGGGCCACATGACCGATTTTGGTTTTATTAAATCACTCTCATCAATTCTTCCCGGAAAGCGCTTCGCGGGGAATGCAGTGACAGTACGCATTCCTCATATGGACTCCTGCGCCGTACATAAAGTGTTTGATACGGTGCAACCTGGCGATGTGGTTTGTATCGATATGTCGGGCGATGTCGACCGGGCATGCTGGGGAGAACTGGTTTCTTATATGGCTCGCGCCAGCAACATCGCGGGGGCGGTTATCGACGGCTGCGTAACCGATCTGCGCGCACTGCGTGAAATTGGGGTCCCGCTTTACGCCCGCGATGTCAGTCCGCTCACAACCCGTATTTTAGGCATTGAAGGCGCAATTAACGTCCCGGTTTCTATTTGTGGTGTAACGGTGAATCCGGGAGACCTGATCCTTGCCGATGACGACGGGGTTATGGTTATTCCCCCCGAGCAGGTAAGCGGGTGGGCGGAACGCGCGCTGAAAGCCCAGCACGCGGAAATCGCTATTAAACAGCGCATTGATAACGGCGAATCCCTGGCAACAATTTCCGGGGCGACACGTTTCTTTGAGCAGGAGTCCCGCTAATGAAAATTGCGCTGGGGCAGTTCACTACCGATACGGACAAGGCCGTTAACCTGGCAAAAGCGGAGGCTGCAATTCAGGAAGCCAGCCAGAATGGCGCCAAACTTCTGGTGCTACCGGAAACCTTCATGGCTTTTATTTCTCCGTCTTCTGCTACCTGTTATGCGGATATCGCCGAGCCCCTTGAGGGGCCTTTTGTCACCGGGCTTTGCGCTGCCGCCCGTGCAGCCGATATTTATCTTATCGTTGGGATGTTTGAACGTAATCCCGAAGATAATATCCGCGCCTGGAACACCACGTTACTAATAGATAACCACGGCAAGCTACTGCATGCCTACCGCAAAACACATCTGTACGATGCATTTTCCTACCAGGAGTCCCGCAATATTATTCCGGGGGATAACCCGCTTAAAGTGGTTGAAACTGAAATGGGCCGCATCGGGTTAATGGTTTGCTATGAGCTTCGTTTCCCAGAGATAGCTCGGGAGCTGGCGCTTCAAGGGGCCGATTTGCTTATCGTCCCCACGGCCTGGGTTCACGGGCCGCTTAAGGAACAGCATTTCCAGGCGCTGGTCTCTGCCCGCGCGCTGGAAAATACTCTGCCAGTGGTGGCCTGCGATCAAACGGGAAATATCTACAGCGGGCGTAGCCTGGTATGCGATGCGATGGGCGTAGCCCGCAACAGTATGGGGATCGAACAAGGCTTGATTTACAGCGAAATAGATTATGAGCATACGCGTAAAACCCGGGAGGCACTGCCTTGCCTTGGGCATCGCCGCGCGGAACTCTATAGTCACCTGAACAAATAATCTACCCGCGCCCGTAGCTCCCTGATTGCGGGCGCTTGTCCCTCTTCGGGCAACTTCTTATACTCAGGGACTCCACGCAGGTTAAGGAAACCATGCAGTATGTCAGAGCACTCCCTGAGCCATCAGGCGTATATCGCCATCAAGAACCGGATCATCAAGCGTGAGTATCGGCGTGATAGCTATACCTCTGAGAATCAGCTGGTCGAAGAGCTGGGCATGAGCCGGACGCCGATTCGCGAGGCGCTGCACCAGCTGCAAAGCGAAGGTTTGCTCAAAATCATCCCGCGCAAAGGGATCCTTATTCAGCAACTCTCCCTCAAAGAGATCCGCGACTACTACGACTTGCGGTTGGCCATTGAGCTGCAAACGCTGCGCCAGCTGCAGGGTTACCTGACGGAAGAGCATTTTAGCCCGCTGGAGACGCTCATTTGCAGACAGCAGGATGCATTAGACCACCAGGCCTACGATCGCTGGCTTGAAGAAGATAAAAACTTCCATCGGTATCTGATGTCGCTGACCAACAATGACGTTTTTCTTGAGCTGTCCGACAACATCCGGCAGCGAGTTTACTACCAGCCCGATCCCTTACGCCGCCACGCCTATTACACCGCCTCCACAGAGGAGCATAAAGCTATCGTCGCAGCCCTGAGAAATCAGGATATTGAGCTGGCCGAGCAGTTGATGACAACGCATATTCTGCGTGGCCGGGAGAAAGCAGTATCGGGTTAACGCTCTGAGGCAAAAAAGCCCCGTCAGTAAGCTGACGGGGCTTTTTAATCGCAATGAAGGCGGTTGTCCGCCGACAAAGACGCTTACTTAGTCGGACGCAGAGCCGGGAACAGGATAACGTCGCGAATAGTGTGGCTGTTGGTGAACAGCATCACCATACGGTCAATACCAATCCCCAGACCCGCCGTTGGCGGCAGGCCGTGCTCCAGCGCGGTAACGTAGTCTTCGTCGAAGAACATGGCTTCGTCGTCGCCAGCCGCTTTCGCGTCAACCTGATCCTGGAAGCGCTGTGCCTGATCTTCCGCATCGTTCAGCTCGGAGAAGCCGTTGCCGATTTCGCGGCCACCGATGAAGAACTCGAAGCGGTCAGTGATTTCCGGGTTCTCGTCGTTACGGCGAGCCAGCGGAGAGACTTCTGCCGGGTATTCAGTAATGAAGGTCGGCTGAATCAGGTGGCTTTCCGCAACCTCTTCGAAGATCTCGGTCACTACGCGCCCCAGACCCCAGCTTTTCTCGATTTTGATACCAATGCTTTCCGCGATGGATTTCGCAGAGTCGAAGTTATCAAGATCGGCCAGGTTGGTTTCTGGACGGTGCTTTTTGATCGCCTCACGCATGGTGAGCTTTTCAAACGGCTTGCCGAAGTCGAAGGTTTCTTCGCCATACTGCACTTCGGTGGTGCCCAGCACATCCTGCGCCAGGGTACGGAACAGGGATTCGGTCAGCTCAATCAGATCTTTGTAGTCCGCGTAAGCCATATAGAGTTCCATCATGGTGAACTCAGGGTTATGGCGCGGAGAGATGCCTTCGTTACGGAAGTTACGGTTGATCTCAAAGACGCGATCGAAACCACCCACCACCAGGCGCTTCAGGTACAGCTCTGGCGCGATACGCAGGTACATGTCGATGTCCAGCGCGTTGTGGTGCGTGATGAACGGGCGAGCGGATGCGCCGCCAGGGATCACCTGCATCATTGGAGTTTCAACTTCCATAAAGTCGCGGCCAACCATGAACTGGCGGATGCCGGCCATGATTTTAGAGCGCACTTTAAAGGTGTTGCGGGACTCTTCGTTAGCGATCAGGTCCAGGTAACGCTGGCGATAGCGGGTTTCCTGATCGGCCAGGCCGTGGAATTTGTCCGGCAGCGGGCGCAGCGCTTTGGTCAGCAGACGCAGTTCGGTACAGTGAATGGACAGCTCGCCGGTTTTGGTTTTAAACAGCTTGCCGCGCGCGCCCAGGATATCGCCCAGGTCCCACTTTTTGAACTGCTCGTTGTAGATGCCTTCCGCCAGGTCATCACGGGAGACATACAGCTGAATACGGCCGCCAACGTCTTGTAAGGTCACGAAGGACGCTTTGCCCATGATACGGCGGGTCATCATACGGCCAGCCACGCTAACCTCAACGCCGAGGTATTCCAGCTCTTCGTTCTCTTTCGCATCGAAGTCAGCGTGCAGTTGGTCTGAAGTGTGATCGCGGCGGAAATCGTTCGGGAATGGGATACCCTGCTCACGCAGAGCCACCAGCTTCTCACGGCGCGCTTTCAGTTCATTGTTAAGATCGGCTGCTGCGTCAACGCCCTGTGCTTGTTGTTCAGACATGTTGGTTCCTCATAACCCTGCTTTCAAACTTGCTTCGATAAATTTGTCCAGATCGCCGTCCAGCACCGCCTGCGTGTTGCGGGTTTCAACCCCGGTGCGCAGGTCTTTAATGCGGGAGTCGTCGAGGACGTAAGAACGAATCTGGCTGCCCCAGCCGATATCCGATTTGTTGTCTTCCAGCGCCTGCTTCTCAGCATTCTTTTTCTGCATTTCCAGCTCGTACAGCTTCGCCTTCATCTGCTTCATCGCCTGGTCTTTGTTCTTATGCTGAGAACGGTCATTCTGGCACTGAGTTACGGTGCCGGTTGGAATGTGGGTAATACGTACCGCAGATTCCGTACGGTTAACGTGCTGACCACCCGCGCCGGATGCGCGATAAACATCAATGCGCAGGTCCGCCGGGTTGATGTCGATATCGATGTTGTCATCCACTTCCGGGTAAACAAACGCGGAGCTGAATGAGGTATGGCGGCGGCCACCGGAGTCAAACGGACTCTTACGCACCAGGCGGTGAACGCCGGTTTCGGTACGCAGCCAGCCAAAGGCATAATCGCCCTGAATGCGGATGGTCACGGACTTGATGCCCGCCACGTCGCCTTCGGACTCTTCAATAATTTCGGTTTTGAAACCGCGAGCTTCTGCCCAGCGCAGATACATACGCTCCAGCATGCTTGCCCAGTCCTGCGCTTCCGTACCGCCGGAGCCTGCCTGGATGTCGATATAGCAGTCGGCGCTGTCGTACTCGCCAGAGAACATGCGGCGGAATTCAAGCTGCGCCAGCTTGGCGTCCAGCACGTCCAGTTCTGCAACGGCCTCGTTAAAGGTCTCTTCGTCGTCGGCCTCTACCGCCAGTTCGAGCAGGCCGGAAACGTCTTCCAGGCCCTGAGACATCTGGTCTAACGTGTCGACAATGGCTTCCAGTGAGGAACGTTCTTTCCCCAGCGCCTGTGCGCGTTCAGGTTCGTTCCAGACATCGGGCTGTTCCAGCTCGGCGTTTACTTCTTCGAGGCGCTCTTTCTTGGCATCGTAGTCAAAGATACCCCCTAAGAACGTCGCTGCGCTCTGTGAGGTCCTGGATGCGGCTTTTTACCGGGTTAATTTCAAACATGCGTAATTTCTTATGTTGATTTCAGAAGACGAAATGCGGTCGTAAACCGGAAAGTTTACCGGATTTACGCCGCATTTTGTAGCATTCTCCCTGACATATAGCCAAGTAATTAACGCTGCAGCAGCGTTGAGAATGCGAGCTATATCGGCCAGAGATGATCAATCAAAAGCTGCACGCTGCGGTTGCCGCGAAACTCGTTCACGTCCAGCTTGTAGGCCAGCTCAACTTCGCGCACGCCGTTGTCCGGCCAGCGGGTGGTATCCACATTGAAGGCGATACCGTCCAGCAGCGGGCCTCCGCCGACAGGCTCCACCATCACCTTCAGGTGGCGCTCGCCCACCAGGCGCTGCTGAAGAATGCGGAACCTGCCGTCAAACAGCGGCTCCGGGAACATTTGCCCCCATGGCCCGGCATCTCTGAGCATCTCCGCCACTTCGAGCGTCATCTCCTGAGCGGACAGCGGGCCGTCGGACCAAATTTCCCCCTGCAGCAACGCCGGGTCCAGCCACTCACCGACCAGGTCGCCAAAACGCTGGCGAAATTCCTCAAAGCGAGTCTCTTCCAGCGACAAACCTGCGGCCATGGCATGACCGCCAAACTTCAGCATCATACCCGGATAAAGTGTGTCCAGACGCTCTAAGGCATCACGCATGTGCAGCCCCTGAACCGAGCGGCCGGAGCCTTTAAGCGTGCCGTCTCCCGCAGGTGCGAACGCGATGACCGGGCGGTGGAAACGCTCTTTGATGCGCGAGGCCAGAATGCCGACCACACCCTGGTGCCATTCCGGGTGATACATCGCCAGCCCGTAAGGCAGGGCTTCGCTACTGCGCTCCAGCTGTTCACAAAGAGTCAGTGCTTCGACCTGCATGCCTTGTTCAATTTCTTTTCGCGTTTGGTTAAGCGCGTCCAGCTCGTTAGCCAGCATGCGTGCTTCGCCAATGTTTTCGCTGAGCAGCAGCGCCACGCCAACCGACATATCATCCAGTCGGCCTGCGGCGTTCAGGCGTGGCCCCAGCGCAAAGCCCAGATCGCTGGCGGCGATCTTTTGCGGCTCACGATTAGCCACTTCAAGCAGCGCGCGAATACCGGGGCGGCATTTCCCCGCACGAATACGGCTTAGCCCTTGCCAGGTCAAAATGCGGTTGTTGGCATCCAGCGGCACAACGTCCGCCACGGTGCCCAGCGCGACTAAATCGAGCAGTTCTGCGAGATTCGGAATGGCTAACCCACGCTGTTCGAACCAGCCGTTATCACGCAGATGGGTACGCAGCGCCAGCATCAGATAAAACGCGACGCCGACACCGGCCAGGGATTTAGATGGAAATGCACAGTCGGCGAGATTCGGGTTAATAATGGCTTCAGCTGCGGGAAGCGTTTCTCCTGGCAGGTGGTGATCGGTCACCAGCACCGGGATCCCCAGCGCATGGGCGCGTTCAACGCCCGCATGGGATGAGATACCGTTGTCGACCGTCACTATCACTTGCGCACCGCGGGCATGGGCCTGATCGACCACCTCCGGGCTAAGCCCGTAACCATCCTCAAAGCGATTCGGCACCAGGTAGCCAATATTCTCAGCCCCCATGCTGCGCAGGGCCAGAACGCTTAGTGCGGTACTGGTGGCCCCATCGGCATCAAAATCACCGACAACGATGATGCGCAAGCCTTCGCGAAAGGCGTTATAAAGCATGACGACGGCCCGATCGATGCCGCTGAGCTGCTGCCACGGCAGCATTCCTTTTACGCCGCGCTCCAGCTCTTGTTCGCCACGCACGCCCCGGCTGGCATACAGCCGCTGTAGTAAAGGAGGTAACGTAGCCGGAAGCGCCACCGAGCTGTCAACGGCCCGACGGCGGAGTTGCGTTTGATGTTTCACCCGAAATCAACCACCCGCTTTCATCAGCTGTTTGTGGGCATCCAACATTTGCTTCATCTCTTTAGGCCCCTGATAACCCGGGATCATGCTGCCGTTGCTGAGAACGATCGCTGGCGTCCCCTGTACGCCAAACTGCACGCCCAGGTTATAGTGATTGGCCAGGTTAATGTCACAGCTTGCCGGTGCCACATCACCGCCTTTCATGGCGGCATCGAACGCTTTGTTACGATCTTTCGCGCACCAGATGGACTTCATGTCGCTCTCAGCCTGGCTTTGCAGCCCCTGGCGAGGGAATGCCAGATAACGCACGGTGATCCCCAGCGCGTTGTAGTCGCTTATCTCTTCGTGCAGCTTGTGGCAGTAGCCGCAGGTGATGTCGGTAAACACCGTAATCACATGCTGCTCCTTCGGCGCTTTGTAGATAATCATCTCTTTTTCGAGCGCGTTCAGCTTGCCGATCAGCAGTTGGTTGGTCACGTTCACTGGCTGAGCGCCGCTCACGTCATAGAGCGGCCCCTGAATCACATGTTTGCCGTCTTCGGTAACATAAAGTACGCCGCTGTCGGTTAACACGGTTTTCATCCCGGCAACCGGTGCTGCTTGAATCTCCGCACCCTGTACGCCCAGCTTCGCCAGGGATTGTTTAATGGCGGCGTCATCCGCGTGAGCAAAACCTGAAACGGAAGCGGCCAACAGCGAAAGCAGCCAAAAACTTTTTTTCATGAGGATTCCTTTATCTCTTGTGGCACTCACGCTCGAGGGTGGTGCTGTTGATGCAGCTGACGTAAACGCGCCGTCGCTACATGTGTATAAATTTGTGTGGTGGACAAATCACTATGGCCCAGCAGCATCTGTACGACACGAAGATCCGCGCCATGGTTCAGCAGGTGCGTGGCAAAAGCGTGACGTAGCACGTGCGGAGACAGTTTTTCGCTATCGATGCCAGCCAGCACGGCATAGTGCTTAATGCGGTGCCAAAAGGTTTGCCGCGTCATTTGCTGTGCGCGATTGCTTGGGAAAAGCACATCCAGAGACTGCCCGCTTAACAACTCCGGGCGGCTATACTTCAGATACTCTTCAATCCAGTACACCGCCTCTTCGCCCAGCGGGACCAGACGCTCTTTATTACCTTTACCGATAACCCGCACCACGCCCTGCCGGAGGCTGATGTCGCTCATTGTTAGTCCGACCAGCTCCGAGACGCGCAGCCCGGTTGCGTACAATACTTCCAGCATGGCTTTATCACGCAGCTCGATCGGCTGATCGATACACGGAGATTGCAACAGCCGTTCAACCTGAGCCTCGCTTAAATCCTTTGGCAAACGCTGGGGAAGTTTGGGCGATGAAAGCAGCGCACTGGGATCGTCCTCCCGCATTTTTTCGCGATACAGGTACTGAAATAACCGCCGCATAGCGCTAAGCAACCGCGCGGAACTGGTGGCTTTATAACCGCCCTCAACGCGCTCCGCAAGCAGCGACTGGAGATCCGAAGCCTGAACGGTTAAAAAACTAAGCTGGTGACGCTGCAGCCACTCGGCCACCATAGTAAGATCGCGGCGATAAGAGCTGAGCGTATTTTCGGCCAGATTTCTTTCCAGCCACAGCGCATCCAGAAACTGTTCTATACGGATCTTATCCTGCTCCACGCTCCACTCCTGATTTGGCGAATTGTGTCCATTATGCATGATGGCGAGCGGGATCTGGTACACTTGGCCATCTGCACGCGATTAAAATGAGTTGTTATTGCTATGAACATTGGTCTTTTTTACGGCTCCAGCACCTGCTATACCGAAATGGCCGCCGAAAAAATTCGCGACATTATTGGCCCGGAACTGGTGACGCTTCATAACCTGAAAGATGACGCCCCGGCCTTGATGGAGCAGTATGACGTTCTGATCCTTGGCATCCCGACCTGGGATTTTGGCGAACTGCAGGAAGACTGGGAAACCGTCTGGCCGCAGTTGGATGAACTGAACCTGGAAGGCAAACTCGTGGCGCTTTACGGCATGGGTGACCAGCTTGGCTACGGTGAGTGGTTCCTGGATGCGTTAGGCATGCTGCACGACAAACTGGCACCGCGCGGGGCGCAATTCATCGGCTACTGGCCGACAGATGGCTACGAATTTACCAGCCCAAAACCCGTGATTGCTGACGGACAGCTGTTTGTTGGCCTTGCGCTGGATGAAACCAATCAGTACGACCTAAGTGACGAACGCATTGAAACCTGGTGTGAGCAGATTCTTGGCGAAATGGCCGAGCGCTTTGCTTAAATCTGCCCGCTTCCGCTCGCCTGTTGCTGCATCAGCAGGCGGCGTAGATCTCGCCATTCACCGATATCCATGCTGTCAGCTGCCAGCCAAAGATGCTGGCAACGATGTTTTCCGGCACGACGCAGTCTTAGCATCGCCCCGCTGTCAATAAGCCACGGATTTCCGACGATATCCCAGTCACGCCCCTGCCAGCGCAGGCGAAAGTCCGCCAGCAGTTTAATTTCGCCCTGGCGAGCGTGAATACGGCGCTGGCTGCGTACGCTGTCGAAAACCACAAGGGAAAGCAGCAGCATCCAGACGAGCGTATAGCTCATCGGCCACGGCATTAGCAGCACGAACAGCGCCACCAGGCCGTGGAGGAGCAATGACATCCATTGCGCGCGCCAGGAAACCCGGAGATCAGATTGCCACAGGACCACGTTCTTTATTCCGTGTCTGAATCAGGGCAACCATACGCTGAAGCTCGGCATCTGCTGGTTTACCGTGGTTCATCAACCAGTTAAACAGGTCTGGATCGTCTGACTCTAGCAGGCGAACAAACAGCTGCTTATCGCTGTCGCTGAGCGTTTCATATTCATGTTCGAAGAACGGCATAATCGAAATATCGAGCTCGCGCATTCCACGGCGGCATGCCCAGTGAATTCGGGCTTTATTATTGATATCCATGTGCACTTTCCTGCTTAGCCATCAAGTTGGGTACGGAGTTAGTGTAACGTGTTTTTGTCACCGGGATTACCTGAATGTTCCATTGTGCGCGCTTTCCCCACACAAACCCGTGTAACAGCACCGATTGCACAAGATTCCCCGAGGCAACACGCAAACGCACGAATGGCGTTATCAAACTGCTTGCATTGCCCTCTGGCTCTTTTACCATTGAGAAATTAAACCGTTGGATAACCCGGGATCTTTGTTATGGCTTTTAATCCGTTTCCTCCTCGCCAGCCCAGTGCCGCCGCCCGTCTACCGCTGACATTAATGACGCTCGACGACTGGGCTCTCGTGACTGCCGTGGGTGCAGACACTGAGAAATATCTTCAGGGTCAAGTGACTGCCGACGTCGCGAAACTTGACGCGGGCCAGCATCTGCTCTGCGCCCATTGCGATGCCAAAGGGAAGATGTGGAGTAACCTGCGCCTGTTTCATCGCGGTGAAGGCTTTGCGTTTATCGAGCGTCGTAATCTGCGTGATGCCCAGCTCACGGAGCTGAAGAAATATTCCGTTTTTTCCAAAGTCACCTTTAATGCAGATGATGCAAGCGTCTTGTTAGGGCTGGCTGGTTTCCAGGCGCGTTCTGCGCTTGCAGCCGTTTTCGATACGCTGCCGGATGAAGAGACTCAGGTTGTTCAGCACGGCGCAACGACGTTGCTGTGGTTAAGCCTGCCGGCGGAACGCTTCCTCATTGTCACTGACGAAGAAACGGCTCAGGTATTAAGCGAAAAACTCAGTGAAGAAGCCCAACGTAATGATAGCCAGCAGTGGCTGGCACTGGATATCGAAGGCGGATTGCCGGTCATTGATAGCGTAAACAGCGCACAGTTTATTCCACAGGCAACAAACCTTCAGGCGCTGGGCGGTATCAGCTTTAAAAAAGGCTGCTACACCGGGCAGGAAATGGTTGCCCGAGCCAAGTTCCGCGGGGCAAATAAACGCGCACTCTGGCTGCTGGCCGGGAGCGCAAGCCGCGTGCCTGAAGCAGGCGAAGATCTTGAATTGCAGATGGGTGAAAACTGGCGTCGTACCGGCACCGTGCTGGCCGCTTCGCGATTAGAAGATGGTCGTCTTGTTGTGCAGGCGGTGATGAACAACGATCTTGAGCCGGACAGCGTCTTGCGCGTACGAGACGATGCAAACAGCAAGCTGGCGCTTGAGCCACTCCCTTATTCTCTGGAAGAGAATTAATCGAACGCTGAGCCCCGAAACCGGGGCTCAATAATTTGATTTTGGCGAGCCAGACGCTTTAACGGATATAGAGATAAATTGCGAGGAAGTGACAAACGCTGCCGCCCAGCACAAACCCATGCCAGATGGCGTGGTTGTATGGAATACGTTTGCAGACGTAGAAAATCACCCCGAGCGAATAAACGATACCGCCAATCGCCAGCAGCGTAACGCTGCCAGGCGCCAGTTTGACCACCATCTGATAGATAACCACCAGCGACAGCCAGCCCATCAGCAGATAGGTCACCAGCGACAGCACCTTAAACCGGTGGGCAATGGTGAGTTTAAACAGGATCCCCGCCAGCGCCAGGCTCCAGATAACAATCATCAGCCCTTTTGACAGCGGCGAGTTGAGTCCCACCAGTAAAAAAGGCGTATAGGTACCGGCAATCAGCAGGTAAATGGCGCAATGGTCAAACTTTTTGAGCCACCGCTTAGCCCGCTCATGCGGAATGGCGTGGTAAAGCGTTGAGGCGAGAAACAGCAGGATCATACTGCCGCCGTACAGGCTGTAGCTGGTGATTGCCGTTGCGCTGGCATTGGCATCGACCGCCTGCACCAGCAACAACACCAGCCCAACAATACCGAACACCAGCCCAATGCCGTGACTGATGCTATTGGCTACTTCCTCAGCCAGAGAATATCCATGCGCGATAAGTGGTTTCCGAGCCATCTGGCTCCTCCCGAGATAAAGAAGAATAACGCAGCGTTCCTAGCCTAACTGAGAATGATTCCAGTGAACACATGTAAGCTAAAATAAATATGTGAGCGTCTGTGACGGCTCCCTTCCTCAGTCTGGAGGGTTTCTTTTACAATCAAACGACAGCAAAAAACGAAGGAAAACACGATGCAGCAGGCATTTGGTGAAATGAGTGAAGTCATCCATTTTCTGATGGAGATTGATAAGCTGAAGCTGGTTCAACGCCGCACCAAAATCATTGGCCATGAACGACATGAAAACTCTGCCGAGCACAGCTGGCACTTCGCCGTGGCGGCGATGAGTCTGGCTCCCTGGGCCGAAAAAGAGGTGAATATCCAGCGCGTGATCCAAATGGCTCTGTTGCACGACATCGTGGAAATCGATGTTGGCGATGTGCTGGTTTATGACATTGCGGCCCGTGAAGCCATTGCCGACAAAGAAGCCGCTGCCGCACGCCGCCTGTTTGGTTTATTACCCGCGCCGCAGGGGCCACAATTCCTCGCACTGTGGGAAGAATATGAGTCGGGCGCCAGCCCTGATGCTCGTTTTGCCGGAGCACTGGATCGTATTTTGCCTATCCTGCTGAACCTGCATAACGAAGGGCAGAGCTGGCGGGAGAATAATATTTCCCTGCAACAGGTATTAACCCGCAACGCACAGGTGGGAGAAAGCTGGCCGGAATTATGGCAACATGTCGAGCGCCAATTATATCTGGCGCACGAAAAAGGCTGGCTGCGTTAGCCCTGGCCGTTAGCAAAAGTCGACTCAGCAGGAAGAGAGAGTATGTTTACCCACGCGGCAATCGCCAACCTGAACGGTCTGGAAATGATGGTCTACAACTTTGTCATTAAAAACAAAGACAAAGTGATGTACATGACCATCCGTGAGCTGGCAGATGCCGCAGGCGTCTCCACCACCACCGTGCTGCGTTTTTGCCGCAAGCTCAACTGTGAAGGGTATTCTGAGTTTCGCGTTCGCTTTAAATTATTTCTGGAGCAAACGGAAACTCAGCCCGCTAATTTCGGCAGCAGCGAAATTATTAGTTTTTTTAAGAGTACAAATAATGAAGAGTTCGATAATTTAATCGACCACGCCGTAGATATTATTTGTTCCTCCGAGCGTATTATTTTTGTTGGCGCGGGAACATCCGGTGCTTTAGCTAAATATGGCGCGCGCTTTTTCTCAAACGTTGGTAAATTTAGCAACCATATTGATGATCCTTATTTCCCGGTCACCAATGATATGGCACGCAACGCGCTGGCTATTGTGCTTTCCGTTTCCGGTGAGACGGAGGAGATCCTCCGCTTTGCCAGCCAGTTCAGCCTTCACCACTGTAAAGTGATGTCTGTCACCAGCCATGAGAACTCGTCGCTGGCTAAGTTAGCCGACTTTAATATTTCCTGGCATATTCCACCGGTACGTATTGCCGGTGTGTATGACATCACTACACAAATTCCCGTTATTTATATTCTTGAAACCATTGGCCGCCGTCTGGCAAAAAGAATGCTATAAAAAACACCCTGTTTTTTATTTGTGACAAATCACAATTCACGCTATTTGTTATATCGTGACAATCCTTTTTCATTTGTTAGACTCCAAAACAGAAATAATAAATTCAGCGCCACAGCGTGATTCAACGCACACTATTTTCTGCGCTAACGATGAGATGAAAGAATATGAAACAACTGAAGTTACCGAAGGACTTTTTGTGGGGCGGAGCGGTTGCCGCTCACCAGGTGGAAGGCGGCTGGAACAAAGACGGTAAAGGCCCAAGCATTTGTGACGTACTGACGGGCGGCGCCCACGGCGTCCCACGCGAGATTACTCAGCAGGTTGTACCCGGTAAATATTATCCAAACCATGAAGCGATTGATTTTCATGGCCGCTACAAAGAAGACATCAAGCTGTTCGCCGAGATGGGCTTCAAGTGCTTCCGTACCTCCATTGCCTGGACCCGCATTTTCCCCAACGGTGATGAACTCCAGCCTAACGAAGCTGGCCTTAAGTTCTACGACGATATGTTCGATGAGCTGCTGAAATACAATATCGAGCCGGTCATCACCCTCTCCCACTTCGAAATGCCGCACCATCTGGTGACCGAATACGGCGGCTGGACCAACCGCAAAGTGGTCGATTTCTTTGTTCGTTTCGCCGAAGTTGTGTTCGAGCGCTACAAGAGCAAAGTGAAGTACTGGATGACCTTTAACGAAATCAATAACCAGCGTAACTGGCGCGCGCCGCTGTTCGGCTACTGCTGCTCCGGTGTGGTTTACACCGAGCACGACAACCCGGAAGAGGTGATGTACCAGGTGCTGCACCATCAGTTTGTGGCGAGCGCAATGGCAGTGAAGATCGGCCACCGCATCAACCCGGAAATGAAGATTGGCTGTATGCTGGCGATGGTGCCGCTGTACGCCTTCTCCTGTAAGCCTGAAGACCAAATGTTTGCGCAAGAATCGATGCGTGAACGCTATGTGTTTACCGACGTGCAGCTGCGTGGCTACTACCCGTCTTATGTACTGAACGAATGGGAACGCCGCGAGTTCCACATAAAAATGGAAGCCGGTGACGAACAGATCCTGCGCGAAGGCGTCTGTGATTACCTCGGTTTCAGCTACTACATGACGAACGCCGTTCAGGCCGAAGGCGGCAGCGGCGATGCGCTTTCCGGCTTCCAGGGCAGCGTGCCAAACCCGCACGTCAAAGCCTCTGACTGGGGCTGGCAGATTGACCCGGTTGGCCTGCGCTATGCGCTGTGCGAACTGTATGAGCGCTACCAGAAGCCGCTGTTCATCGTGGAAAACGGCTTTGGCGCTTACGACAAAGTCGAGGCGGACGGCGCCATCAACGATGACTACCGCATTGATTACCTGCGTGCTCACGTTGAAGAATTGAAAAAAGCCGTGACTTACGACGGTGTGGATCTGATGGGCTATACGCCGTGGGGCTGCATCGACTGTGTGTCTTTTACCACCGGCCAGTACAGCAAGCGCTACGGCTTTATCTACGTCAACAAACACGACGACGGCACCGGCGATATGTCGCGCTCCCGCAAGAAAAGCTTCAACTGGTACAAAGAAGTGATTGCCAGCAACGGCGAGAATCTCTAAAGCAAAAGGCGCCTTCACGGCGCCTTTCTTATTTAAACGGGTAAGCCAAACCGGAAACAGGCCCCGCGTTTTGGCTGGTCCACCAGCGAAATATCGCTGCCGTGCAGTTGCAGCATCTGGCGCACAATCATCAACCCAAGCCCGCCAACCCTGAGCCGGGATTGATTCACAATCGAAGGTCGCACAAACAACCCTTCTTTTAGCTCCTGCGGAATGCCTGGCCCGCTGTCACTAACCTGCACCATGACTTTATCCAGCTCTTTCCACAGCCGGACGGAAATCATGCCTTTGTCCGGCGTATGGCGAATGGCGTTGTCCAACAGATTGGTCAACACACGCTCGATCATGCTGACATCAGCTTCAATTAGCGGCAATCCAGGCTGGATGTCAGCCAAAAGTTCAAGTTGGCGAGTTTGCGCCGGCAGCTCAAATTTCTGGAACACATCCTGCAGCAATTCGCTCAGGGAGAAGCTCTCTTTGTGCGGTTTCACCACCCCATATTCCAGCCGTGCCAGTTCGAACAGCGACTGCGCCAGCGCCCCCACCTTCTGGCTCTGGGCCAGCGCAATATCCAGATAACGCTTTTTCTCCGCTTCGCTCAGCGTGGCTGACATGACCGACAGGCTTTCGAGGTAACCATGCAGCGACGTTAGCGGCGTTCGCAGGTCATGGGAGATATTGGCAATAAATTCACGGCGCAGCTGATCTTGCTGGGTCAGGCTATGCCACTGTTCGGAGATTCTCCCGGCCATAGCAATAACCCCATGCCGCAGTTGGGCCAGCTCATCCCCGTCTCCTCCAGGATTTTGCGGCAGAGCCGCCATCGCCTGCATTTCGGCCATTCCGCCTGATTCAAGCGCCTTAACGTGCTGCGAAAGTTCGCGTAACGGGCGTGTGATCCAGCGAAACGCAAGGCCACCCACCACCAGCCCCAGCACGCAGATCAGGCTGAGTAGAAACAGACTTAGCTTCAACACAGCATCGAATTGAGCACTGTTGGCAAGCTGGTTGTAGGTCTCCCCCAGCAGCACTACGTACAAATAGCCCTCAAGCTTGCCGTCCCGCATCATTGGCGCCACGCTAAACACCTTCTGCCCGTCCAGGCTGCGCGGGTCGTCGCCATAAAGAGGGAATTTGCCGCCGTTCAGCGCGGCCCTCAGCGGAGCGAGATCGACCTGATGGCGCTTGATATGCCCATCCGGGGCTGCATCGCCAATGATATTGCCTTGTTTATCCAGCAGATAAACTTCCACGCTGGGGTTAACGGCCATCAGATGGTCGAACAGCGTGCGCACCGAGTCTTTGTTCAGCCCGTCCTGCCCGAGCAGCGGGTAGCTCTGGTTGATGTGCTGCGCCAGGTCACCGGAAAGCTGCTGAATCACGGCCTGGCTGTACTGCGTGCTGGTACGCACTTGCAGCCAGCCCAAAAAGGCGCAGGCGGTCAGCAGCAATACGGCAAAAACCAGCGTCAGGCGACGGGAAAGCGTAAGAATTCGCATAGGGTTACTCACGTATCTGGGCGGTAAACTTGTAGCCTTTACCCCACACGGTGCGGATAAAATTCGGCTCCGCCGGGTTATCTTCAATCTTGATGCGCAGCCGGTTGATATGGGTGTTTACGGTGTGCTCATAGCCTTCGTGCTGGTAGCCCCAAACCTGGTTGAGCAGGTGCAGACGCGAAAACACTTTGTCCGGGTTGCGGGCAAAGAAGTAGAGCAAATCAAACTCTCGCGGGGTGAGCTCCACGGGCATCTGATTCAGCCGAACATCTCGGGCCAACGGATCAATTGTCAGCGGGCCAAACGTCAGCGTGCCTGCGTCTATCTTGAGGTTTTGGCTCATGGCCTCCTGACGGCGGAACAGTGCCTTCACGCGGGCGACCAGTTCGAGCATCGAAAAAGGTTTTGCCAGGTAGTCGTCCGCGCCCAGCTCAAGCCCCAGCACGCGGTGCGTTTCGCTGGAGCGAGCGCTGATCATAATAATCGGCGTGTAGCGCGTCATGCTTCTGGCAAAGCGGCAAATCTCCAGGCCATCGACACCGGGCAGCATCAGATCGAGAATCAGCGCATCCCAGCCACCCTGCCTGAGCTTTTCCAGGCCGACATTGCCGTCGGCGGCATGCACAATCTCAAAGCCTTCTTCCCGCAAATGCAGTTGCAGAAGCTCGGCGATATTTTCGTCGTCTTCTACGATCAGTATTTTTTTTGCCTGATTCACTTTGTCTGTCCCCACACGCCTGGCATAGCCAAAGTTTACACAACTCGCGTCGGTTAAGTTGTCACATTTAATTTAACTTTGCGTGAGGCAATGGGGAACAAATCTGGCCAATACTCGCTGCATCGAATTACGAGGAAGCCGGACGATGGAAAGCTCAACGCTGCATACCGCCCCAACGCTCATTCACCCGCTATGGCTGAGGCTCTGCCACTGGCTGAATGCGCTGGCGATCCTGATTATGGTCACCAGCGGCTGGCGCATTTATAACGCCTCTCCACTGTTTCATTTCCAGTTTGCCAACGAATTGACGCTCGGCGGCTGGCTGGGCGGCGCGCTGCAGTGGCACTTTGCCGGGATGTGGCTGTTTGCGGTCAACGGCGTGATTTATCTGCTGTGCAATCTCTTCAGCGGCCGCTTTAAGCAGAAATACTGGCCCTTATCGCCTCGTGAATTCTTCCAGGATGCGTTTGCGGCGCTGCGGGGGAAATTAGCCCACGCTGACCTGAGCCATTACAACATGGTGCAAAAAGCCGCTTATCTGTTTGTTATCGCTGACTGTCTACTGCTGGTTGTGTCAGGCCTGGTGGTGTGGAAATCCGTGCAGTTTGCCCTGCTGCGAGAATTGCTTGGCGGCTACGACACGGCGAGGTTTATCCACTTTTATGCCATGTCCGCACTCGTCGGTTTCGTGGCGATTCATCTGCTGATGGTGGCGCTGGTGCCACGCACGTTGCTCGCCATGCTCCGTGGCCGCTGAGGAAGAAACATGAGCGATAAAAATGAAATCATTAAAGAAGCGACGCAGCTGATTAATAAGCAGCTCACGCAGGAAGGCCGCCGTCGTTTTTTAAAGCAGGGCTTAACGCTCGGCGGCATCGCGATGCTCACCGGCTGCGATATCAGCGATAACGCCACGGTTGAAAGTTCGCTCAGCAAGATTTCACGTTTTAACGACCGCATCCAGGCCTGGCTGTTTAACGGCAGCCAGCTGGCACCGATTTACCCGGAAAGCATGATCGACGCTAACTTCCCGTTTAACGCTTTTTACGGTGAGGATGAAGCGCCGGACATCAACGGTGACAGCTACCGCCTGGAGCTTGCCGGGCTGATTACCGACAAGCGCCCGTGGACGCTGGCACAGCTTCACCAGATGGCGCAGGTCAGCCAGGTGACTCGCCATATCTGCGTCGAAGGCTGGAGCGCCATCGGCAAGTGGGGCGGCGTCCCTTTTGCCCTGTTTCTGAAAGGGATTGGCGCCGACCTGCGAGCCAAATACGTCAGCTTTAAATGCGCGGATGATTACTACACCAGCATTGATATGGCCACCGCGCTGCACCCGCAAACGCTGATTGCTTTAACCTGGGATGGCAAGGTGTTGCCGCGCAAATATGGCTACCCGATGAAACTGCGGATCCCTACCAAACTCGGCTACAAGAACCCGAAGCATATTCAGGTCATTGAAGTCACCAATCGCTACCCCGGCGGCTACTGGGAAGACCAGGGCTATAACTGGTTCGGTGGTAGTTAACTCTCTGTCTCACAGATAAATCAAGGAAATACATCATGAAAAAGATCTACGCTGCCCTGCTGTGCTCCACCATGCTGTTCGGTATCGCCGGGGCTAACGCTGCGGATTCGATGAGCAAAGATTCCATGGCCAAAGACGGCATGGGAAAAATGACCCACACCTGTAAAGACGGCATGAACAAAGACGGTATGAAGAAAGATTGCATGTCCAAAGACGGCATGAAGAAAGACGGGATGAGTAAAGACCATATGGGCAAAGACAGCATGGCCAAAGACGGTATGGCGAAAGACAGCATGAGCAAGCAATAAGCCTGACGCTACGCCAGTCTCACCCTCTTCTGGCGTAGCGAACTTATTTCCCTCCGGCCGCATCAATAAAGGTGCCGGTCACGTAAGATGCCTTTTCGCTCAGCAGCCATAAAATGGCCTCCGCGATCTCTTCCGGCTGACCGCCGCGCTGCATCGGCAATGCCGTTTTCACCCGATCAACTCTCCCTGCTTCCCCGCCGGAAGCATGCATTTCGGTATAAATGAAACCAGGCCGCACGCCGTTCACGCGGATCCCCTGCGCGGCAACCTCTACCGCCAGCCCGGTGGTCAACGTATCGACCGCGCCTTTAGACGCCGCATAATCAACATATTCCCCAGCAGCGCCTAAGCGGGACGCGGCAGAAGAGACGTTCACAATCGCCCCGCCTTCCCCACCGTGGCGGTACGCCATACGCTTCACCGCTTCCCGGCAGCAGAGAAAATACCCGGTCACGTTTGTCGTCAGTACGCGATTGATACGTTCCGCCGTCAGGTTTTCAATGGTCGATTGCTGGAACAAGATCCCGGCGTTATTCACCAGCGCGGTCAGCGGTCCAAATGCGTTATCGATTTCGGCGAACATCGCCATCACCTGCAGCTCATCGGCAATGTCCGCCCGCAGCGCCAGCGCTTCGCCACCCTGGGCAATGATCGTATTTATCACTTCATCCGCAGCCTGTTTATTGCGGAGGTAGTTCACCACCACTTTATAACCATGCTGAGCCAGCAACAGCGAGGTGGCTTTGCCAATCCCCCGGCTGCCGCCGGTAACCAGAGCTATCTTCATACGTCTTCTCCAGAAACAAGAAAGGGCACCGAAGTGCCCTTAATCAACGTCGCTAAAACTATTCGTACTCGCTCATCGGCACACAGGAGCAGAACAGATTGCGGTCGCCGTAAACGTCGTCAAGGCGCTTCACGGTTGGCCAGTATTTATTGCCGTGACCGGCCGGGAAGACCGCCAGTTCGCGGGTGTACGGGTGCGCCCACTCGGCAACGATTTCGTCCTGAGTGTGCGGCGCGTTCACCAGCGGGTTGTCTTCCAGCGGCCATTCGCCTGCAACCACGCGGTCGATTTCACTGCGGATGGACAGCATCGCATTAATAAAGCGATCCAGTTCCACTTTGCTTTCGGATTCGGTTGGCTCAACCATCAGCGTACCCGCCACCGGGAACGACATGGTTGGCGCGTGGAAACCGAAGTCGATCAGGCGTTTGGCGATATCCAGCTCGCTGATGCCGGTTTCTTCTTTCAGCGGGCGAATATCCAGAATACATTCGTGCGCCACGCGGCCGTTCGCGCCGGTGTACAGCACCGGATACGCGGACTTCAGGCGGGTCGCGATGTAGTTGGCGTTCAGAATCGCTACGGAACTGGCTTTCTTCAGGCCGTCCGCGCCCATCATGCGGATGTACATCCAGCTGATTGGCAGAATAGACGCGCTGCCAAACGGGGCGGCGGAAACCGCGCCTTGCTGGGTCAGCATCTCTTCAATCTGCACCACGCTGTGACCCGGCACAAACGGAGCCAGATGCGCTTTCACGCCGATTGGGCCCATGCCCGGGCCGCCGCCGCCGTGCGGAATGCAGAAGGTTTTGTGCAGGTTGAGGTGTGAAACATCCGCGCCGATATAGCCCGGCGTAGTGATCCCCACCTGGGCGTTCATGTTGGCGCCGTCCAGGTAAACCTGGCCCCCAAACTGATGCACGATCTGGCACACTTCGCGGATCGTTTCTTCGTACACGCCGTGGGTGGACGGATAAGTCACCATGATGCAGGAGAGCGCTTCGCCCGCCTGTTCGGCCTTAACACGCAGATCCTGCAGATCGATGTTGCCTTGTTTATCACAGGCCACGACGATCACTTCCATACCCGCCATTTGTGCCGAAGCCGGGTTGGTACCGTGCGCAGAGCTTGGGATCAGACAGATGTTGCGGCTGCCTTCGTTACGGCTTTCGTGGTAGCGGCGGATAGCCAGCAGGCCAGCGTATTCGCCCTGGGCGCCGGAGTTCGGCTGCATGCACAGCGCGTCGTAGCCGGTCAGTTTCACCAGCCAGTCGGACAGCTGGGCGATCATCTGGTGGTAGCCTTCAGCCTGGTTTGCCGGGCAGAACGGGTGCAGTTCGGCAAATTCCGGCCAGGTGATTGGGATCATTTCGGCCGCGGCATTCAGCTTCATGGTGCAGGAGCCGAGCGGGATCATCGCCTGGTTGAGCGCCAGATCTTTACGTTCCAGAGAGTGCATGTAGCGCATCATCTCGGTTTCGCTGTGGTAGCGGTTAAAGACCGGGTGGGTCAGGATCTCATCGTCACGTAGCATCGGGGCCGGAATGGATTGGCTGTCGTTGGCAACGTCGCGATCCAGCTTGTCGATATCCAGGCCGTGAGCGTCGCCCAGCAGCACGTCGAACAGGGCAACAACATCTTCACGGGTGGTGGCTTCATCAAGGGTGATGCCTACCGCGTTCAGAATGTCGCTGCGCAGGTTAATTTCACGCGCTTCGGCGCGCGCCAGCACGGCGGCTTTGTCAGCCACTTCAACACAAAGCGTGTCGAACCAGTGCTTATGGCGCAGAACCAGGCCTTTCTGCTCCAGACCAGCTGCCAGAATATCGGTCAGGCGGTGGATGCGGCCTGCAATGCGCTTCAGGCCAGCCGGGCCGTGGAAGACCGCATACAGGCTGGCAATGTTCGCCAGCAGTACCTGGGAAGTACAGATGTTGGAGTTCGCTTTCTCGCGGCGGATGTGCTGCTCGCGGGTTTGCATCGCCATGCGCAGCGCGGTGCGACCAGCGGCATCGCGGGAAACGCCGATAATACGGCCAGGCATGGAGCGTTTAAATTCATCGCGAGCGCCGAAGAACGCCGCGTGCGGGCCGCCGTAGCCCATTGGCACACCGAAGCGCTGGGCAGAGCCGAAGACAATGTCTGCGCCCTGTTTGCCCGGCGCGGTCAGCATCACCAGCGTCATGAAATCTGCGGCTACGCTGACCACAACTTTGCGCTGTTTCAGCTCGGCAATCAGTCCCGTGTAATCATGCACTTCGCCGGTGGTGCCCACCTGCTGAAGCAGCACGCCGAACACATCCTGGTGGTCCAGCACTTTCGCAGCATCATCGACAATGACGTCAAAGCCGAAGGTTTCCGCGCGGGTACGCACCACGTCCAGCGTTTGTGGGTGAACGTCAGCGGCCACGAAGAAACGGTTAGCGTTTTTCAGCTTGCTGACGCGCTTAGCCATTGCCATGGCTTCGGCTGCGGCAGTGGCTTCATCAAGCAGAGAAGCGGAAGCGATATCCATGCCGGTCAGGTCGAGCGTGACCTGCTGGAAGTTCAGCAGCGCTTCAAGGCGACCCTGGGAAACTTCAGGCTGGTAAGGCGTGTAGGCGGTGTACCAGCCTGGGTTTTCCAGCATGTTACGCAGAATCACCGGCGGCGTTTGTACCGCGGTGTAACCCATGCCAATGTAAGTTTTGAAGCGTTTATTGCGGCTGGCAATGCCTTTTAACTCGGCCAGAGCCGCAAACTCGGTCGCTGCGGCGCCAATCTGAGGCGGCTCAGCAAGCTGAATGTCCTGCGGAACAATGCTGGCGATCAGGTCGGGGAGCGTCTTCGCGCCGACGGTCTCCAGCATCTCTTGCTGCTGCTGCGCGTCCGGGCCAATGTGACGATCGATAAACGCTTCGTGATTCTCTAACTGACGTAAAGACTGGGTCATGAGCGGTGATTCCTGAAATGGTTTCCCCTCTCCACCAGGGAGAGGGGTTTAAAAATTACTCGTCTTCTAACAGCGCTTCATAGGCAGAAGCATCCAGCAGCGCGGCAACCTGTGCTTCGTCGCTGGCTTTAATTTTGAAGATCCAGCCTTCGCCGTAAGGCTCGCTGTTAACCAGCTCCGGGCTGTCGCTCAGCGCGTCGTTGACCGCAACGATTTCACCGCTGATTGGGGCGTAGATGTCAGAAGCCGCTTTCACGGATTCAGCAACGGCGCAATCATCACCGGCAGAAACGGTGGCACCCACTTCAGGCAGGTCAACAAATACCATGTCGCCCAGCAGTTCCTGCGCGTGTTCGGTGATGCCCACGGTGTAGCTGCCGTCAGCCTCTTTACGCAGCCATTCGTGCTCTTTGCTGTATTTCAGTTCGTTCGGCACATTGCTCATTGTTTTCTCCTGATACCTGATTTCAAAATTTAAAGCGCGACCGGCTTACCGGCGCGAACAAAAATAGGTTTAGTGACTTTGACCGGCATTTCGCGGTTGCGGATCTGCACGATCGCCGTTTCACCGATGCCCGCCGGGACGCGAGCCAGCGCAATGCTGTAGCCGAGCGTTGGCGAGAAGGTGCCGCTGGTGATTGCCCCTTCGTGCGTATTGCCCTGCGCGTCGGTAAACCGTACCGGCAGCTCATTACGTAATACGCCTTTTTCGGTCATGATCAAGCCAACCAGCTCTTCGGTGCCGTTCGCGCGCTGTGCTTCCAGCGCTTCACGGCCGATAAATGCACGATCTTCAGGCTGCCACGCGATAGTCCAGCCCATGTTCGCGGCTAGCGGAGAAACGCCTTCGTCCATGTCCTGCCCGTAGAGATTCATACCAGCTTCAAGACGCAGCGTGTCGCGAGCGCCCAGGCCGCAAGGCTTAACGCCCGCTTCAACCAGCTGCGCCCAGAATCCTGCGGCTTTGTCATTCGGCATCGCAATTTCATAACCCGCTTCGCCGGTATAGCCGGTGGTGGCGATGAACAAATCGCCGGACTGCACGCCAAAGAACGGTTTCATGCCTTCAACGGCTTTACGCTGCGCTTCGCTAAACAGCGTGGCGGCTTTGGCCTTCGCATTCGGCCCCTGAACGGCAATCAGCGCCAGGTCGTCACGCACGGTAACGGACACGCCAAACGGTTCTGCGTGCTGGTTGATCCAGGCAAGGTCTTTTTCACGGGTGGCGGAGTTAACAACGAGGCGGAAATAATCTTCGGTGAGGAAATAGATAATAAGGTCGTCAATCACGCCGCCGGATGCATTGAGCATGGCGGTGTAAAGCGCTTTGCCCGGCTGGGTGAGTTTGGCGACGTCGTTGGCGACTAAGTAACGCAGAAACTCGCGGGTACGGCTGCCGTGCAGGTCGACGATGGTCATGTGTGACACGTCGAACATACCGGCGTCGGTGCGCACAGCGTGGTGCTCATCAATTTGAGAGCCGTAGTGCAGCGGCATCATCCAGCCGTGGAAATCAACCATGCGGGCACCGCAGAGCGTGTGCTGTTCAAATAAGGGGGTCTGTTGAGTCATCTTTTCCTCTTTAACCATCTGGTTGCAAAGCGGATTTGGCTTTGCCAACCGTCAGACGAAACCCGGCATCACCACCGTTCCCCGATAGCGACGCAAACGTTACCTTTGACCTGAACTTACCACCGAACGGGGGCGTAAACCATAAGCGAAAAACGGTCATTGCATTAGCTTATGACCAAAATGGGAGAGGAAGTGTGCAGAGTAATTCACTGTAAAAATGCGATTCACTCCACATTAACAGCAGGTATTTGATGTCGAATTTAGCACTGGCTAACATTTACGACCATTTCAGAAACAAATTGACTACATCGTAAAAATTGTAAGATTAGAAAATGTAATCCGAGATTTGTCCTGAGATTAGAATATTTCAAACGAGGGAGCAGATACCCTTCCCGGTCATCGGGAAGGGAAATGTGACGAGGTTATCACTATGGATTCCATCGAGCGGGTGAGTACGGCTAGCACCCCTGTAGCTCGAAGTATGACGAGTATTTATTGCAGCCATGGAAGCTGAATCAGAGAGACACTCTAATACTCTAAATAATTCGAGTTACAGGTAGGCAGCAAGGGAGCTTATCCCCAGGAGCTTACATAAAGTAAGTGACTGGGGTAAGTGAGTGCCGCTAACACACCTGTAGCTCGAAGTATGACGAGTATTTATTGCAGCCAGGACGGCAGATCTTGCAACCCCATCGCCTGGCGAACCAGCTGAGGTTTAACGCCTGGCAGCGTATCGGCAAGCTTCAGGCCTATGTCTCTGAAGAGTTTTTTCGCCGGGTTGCTGCCAGCGAACAGATCGCGGAAGCCCTGCATACTGGCCAGCATCACCGCCGCGCTGTGCTTGCGACTGCGCTCATAGCGACGCAGGTAGAGATGCTGCCCAAAATCTTTGCCTTCGCGATGCAGGCGGCGAATTTCCGCAATCAATTCAGCGGCATCCATAAAGCCAAGGTTGACGCCCTGCCCTGCCAGCGGGTGAATGGTATGGGCAGCATCGCCCACCAGCGCCAGACGATGACCAGCGAAGCTTCGGGCGTAACGGCCCGTCAGCGGGAAGGTGCGGCGCTCGCTTGCAACAGAACACAGGCCGAGGCGCATGTTAAACGCGACGGAAAGCGCCTGGTTAAACGCTTCATCGTCGGCCTGCTGCATACGCGCCGCTTCTTCCGGCGGCAGCGACCAGACAATCGAGCAAAGATGCGGGTCAGAAAGCGGCAGAAACGCCAGAATGCCTTCCCCGTGGAACACCTGGCGCGCGACGGACTGATGCGGCTCAGCGGTGCGAATCGTCGCCACCAGCGCATGGTGGTTATAGTCCCAGAACGTCAGCGGGATATCGGCTTTGTCACGCAGCCAGGAGTTGGCGCCGTCTGCGCCTACCACCAGCCTTGCAGTTAGCATTGTGCCGTCCTTAAGGGTCAGGAACGCTTCGTTTTCCCCCCAGGCGACCTGGTTAATGTCCACGGGGGCCATCAGGCTAATGTCGCTGCATTGCTCAGCCCGTTGCCATAGCGCCTGGTGGATCACCGAGTTTTCGATGATGTGCCCCAGGTGGCTAAAGCCGAAGCTCTTATCATCAAAGGCGATTTGCCCGAAGCTGTCTCGCTCCCAGACTTCCATCCCGTGATAGCTGCTGGCTCGCTCGCTGATTTTTGGCCATGCGCCCAGGTGCGTCAGCAGCTTTTCGCTTGCCGCGTTGATCGCCGAAACGCGCAGCTCCGGGGCAGCTTCAGGCGCCAACGGCTGAGGAAGATGGCTTTCAATGACCGCAACGCGCAGGCCGCTGCCCTGAAGTCCGCAGGCCACCGCCAGCCCCACCATGCCGCCGCCGACAATCGCCACATCTACGCTTTGCAAATTGACTCTCCTTTAACGCGCCACCCAACCCAGGGTGCGCTGAGCCAGCACATCTCGTGCCGGAGTAAAATGTTCCATCGCCATCAGGCCAAGGTTACGGCCCGCCACCAACGGTGCCCAGCGGTTAGCAAACAGCTGAACCAGCCCGTCAGTGACGCCGATGGTTGCCGCTTTATCTGCGGCACGGCGCTGCTGATAAGCCGCCAGAACCGGGAAACTGCCGACATCTGCGCCTGCCGCGTGGGCCTCTGCCAGCCCTTCAGCCAGCGACATAACGTCGCGCAGGCCAAGGTTGAACCCCTGCCCGGCGATCGGGTGCAGCGTTTGCGCGGCATTGCCCACCAGCGCCAGGCGATGGGATACGGTCTGCGAAGCCTGCTGTAACGCCAGCGGATAATGATGGCGAATGCCTGCATGGGTAATTCGCCCCAGCCGCCAGCCAAAGGCACGTTGAAGCTGCTGGCAAAACTCTGCTTCGCCCCAGCTTTCAACTTCCTCACGAGCTTCCAGCGCATGGCACCAGACCAGCGAGCAGCGCCCGTCGGACATCGGCAGCATGGCGATCGGCCCGTGTTCGGTAAAGCGCTCAAATGCCCGGCCATGATGGGGTTCAGAGGTAGTGACGTTGGCAATCACGGCGATTTGCTGGTAGCTCTGCGGCTGCCAGGTGATACCACACTGCGCCGCCAGCTTAGAACGAGTGCCATCCGCGGCAACCAGAATATTGCCCTGTAGCTCAACGCCATTATCCAGCACAACCTGCACGCTATGTTCGTGCCGGGTAAACGACGTAACTCGCTGCGGGCAGTGCAGCGTTACGCCTGGCGCTTTACGCAGCAGGCTAAAAAGACGCAGCCCGACATCGTGAAGCTCCACAACCTGCCCCAGCGCATCAATCTGGTAATCCTCAGCTTCAAGGGTGACGAAGCCGGCGTGGCCTTTGTCGCTGACGTGCACGGTTTTAATTGCCGTGGCGCAGTCGGCCAGCGCAGACCATACGCCAATGCGGGCCAGCTGCTGCCGGGTGCCCTGGGCGAGCGCGATGGCTCTGGCATCAAACCCCGGATGAGCGGCTGAGTCCGGGGCAATCGCCTCGATAAGGTGCACCGGCAATTTTCCCTGGGTGAGGGTTGAGATGGCTAACGCCAGCGTCGCCCCCGCCATCCCGCCACCAACAATGATCACACTCATGGCTGACGCGCCGCCGCCATCAACGCTTCGATATCGTCTGCGGATTTCACCACGCTGGCGGTCAGGTTCTCGTTGCCGTCTTTGGTGATCACAATGTCGTCTTCAATGCGGATGCCAATGCCGCGGTACTGTGCGGGCACGTCCGCATCCGGCGCAATATAAAGCCCTGGTTCCACGGTGATGACCATCCCCGGCTCAAGCACGCGTGACTTGTCCACGCCATAAGAACCTACATCGTGAACATCCAGCCCCAGCCAGTGGCTCAGTCCATGCATGAAGAACGCGCGGTGGGCGTTATTGGCTATCAGATGATCGACATCACCTTTCAGAATACCGAGCTTTACCAGCCCCTTAACCATGATGCGTACCACTTCCGTCGTCACTTCCTGCATGGAGGTGCCTGGCCGGTAGAGTTTTAGCGAGGTTTCGAGCGACTCCAGCACGATGTCGTAAATTTCACGCTGCGCCGGGCTGAATTTGCCGTTAACAGGGAAAGTACGCGTGATGTCTCCGGCGTAGCTTTGGTATTCGCACCCGGCGTCGATCAGCACCAGATCGCCGTCGCGCAGTTCGCTTTCATTTTCGGTGTAATGCAGAATGCAGCCGTTTTCGCCGCCGCCCACAATAGTGGTGTACGAAGGATACCGCGCGCCGTGGCGGGTAAACTCGTGGTGAATTTCACCTTCGAGCTGATATTCAAACATCCCCGCGCGGCAGGCCTGCATGGCACGAGTATGCGCCAGCGCTGAGATTTCCCCGGCGCGACGCATCACGGCAATCTCTTCTTCGGATTTGAAGAGGCGCAGTTCGTGTACCGTCGGGCGCCAGTCGGTCAGTGTTGCTGGCGCAGCGAGATTTTGACGCGAACCACGACGCAACTTATCCAGAGCGGCAAAAACGATGTTATCCGCATATTCGTACTCGCCCTGAGCGTGGTAAACCACATCCAGGCCGTTTAGCAGGAGATGTAATTGCTCACCGATTTCGCTGAAAGCCAGCGCGCGATCCACCCCTAGCTTCTGCGGGGCGGCCTCCTGACCTAGCCGGCGGCCAAACCAAATTTCTGCGCTTTTGTCCCGCACGCGGTTAAACAACACGCTGTGATTGTGCGACTCATCGCTTTTAATGAGCACCAGCACGGCTTCCGGCTCATTAAAACCGGTGAAGTACCAAAAATCGCTGCTCTGCCGATAAGGGTATTCGCTATCGGCATTACGGGTCGCTTCCGGAGCCGCGAAAATTAACGCAGCGCTGCCAGGTACCATTTTCGCCAGTAGCGCCTGGCGGCGGCGAAGAAATTCCTGCTGGGTCATCACATCTCCTGATTTTTTGATCGTTAGTGGAGCGTAGGTTTGCGTACCTCTGGCGCGGTCGGTGCCGCATGAGTAAAGGTGTCGTGGCACAGTAGCGCGGCAACACGCACATACTCAATGATCTCTTCGAGCGACATTTCCAACTCTTCCTGGTCTTCGTCCTCGTCGTAACCCAACTGGGCAATATTACGCAGATCGTCAATGGCTTCGCCGGTTTCGCCGGTGACTTTGTCGAGCTTGCTCTGCATGACGCCGAGACCAAGCAGGAAGTGGTTTACCCAGCCGGAAAGCGCATCGGCGCGATCGAAAACGGAGACATCATCCCCATCCGGCAGGTAAAGCTGGAACAGGAAGCCTTCGTCTTCCAGCGCGTCGCCAATGGCGCCGTGCATCTGGCGCAGCGGATCCGCGAGGTTCTGGCTAAAGGCCAGGCCTTCGTTGGTCAGGTCATGCAGCAGCGTTTGCCAGCTGGTGTCTTTGTTACCACCGCACAGCATGCCGCTGATCAAGCCGTGCATTTCTGCAGGCGTCAGACCCACACCCTGTTGGTTCAAAAGTTGGCCGACTAAGTCGTAGTCCGGCATTGCGTTCTGTATTGACATGCGCATTCGTCATCGTTGGCAGGAATAGTGTGTGTTATGCTACCACCAGGACCCCCGCAGATACCAGAAAAGGGCTTGTATCTTGATATCGGGATAGCTATAGTGGCGCCCCTTCCGCTACCGGGGTCGGTGGCGTAAAGGCAGGCGAGTAAACAGCAGGAAGGTGGCATGTCTGCACAACCAGTCGATATTCAAATTTTCGGTCGTTCATTGCGCGTGAATTGTCCGCCTGAACAACAGGATGCGCTGAATCAGGCTGCGGAAGAGCTGAATCAGCGGTTGCAAGATTTAAAAGTTCGCACTAGAGTCACAAATACCGAGCAGCTAGTGTTCATCGCAGCACTTAACATTTGCTACGAACTGGCTCAGGAAAAGTCGAAAACCCGTGACTACGCCGCCAATATGGAAGAGCGTATTCGGATGTTACAGCAGACTATCGAACAAGCGTTGCTTGAGCAAGGTCGCATAGCAGACCGACAGGGTCCAAAGTTTGAATAACACTTCGCAGTTGACTGTGGTAGAGTAACTTCGAAGACAAAATTTCTCTGAGATGTTTGCAAGCGGGCCAGTCCCCTGAGCCGATATTTCATACCACAAGAGTGTGGCGCTCCGCGGTTGGTGAGCATGCTCGGTCCGTCCGAGAAGCCTTAAAACCATGACGACACACTCACCTTGAACCAAGGGTTCAAGGGTTACAGCCTGCGGCGGCATCTCGGAGATTCCCTCTTTACTACCCGGCAATCATGACGCATATCCCGTTAACCTCAACGCTTCGTCAGGACATTCGCCAAACGATTCGGCAGCGACGCCGGTCGCTTACTCCCCCAGAACAACAAACCTTTGCCCTACAGGCTGCTGAACGCATGCTGGCGTTTGAGCCCGTTGTACACGCTCAGACTGTGGCGCTGTTTCTCTCGTTCGACGGTGAACTGAATACCACTCCGCTGATTGAGGCTTTATGGCAGGCGGGCAAAAACGTTTATCTCCCGGTGCTTCATCCTTTTAGCCCCGGCAACCTGCTATTTTTACGCTACACGCCGCAAAGTAATCTGGTCATCAATCGCCTGAAAATTCTTGAGCCTAAGCTGGATGTCCGCGACGTGCTGCCGCTGAATAATCTGGATGTGTTGATCACGCCGCTGGTTGCCTTCGATGAAACAGGCCAGCGTCTGGGGATGGGCGGCGGGTTTTACGACAGAACGCTGCAGAACTGGCAGCAGCACGGCTTTTACCCGGTTGGCCTGGCGCATGATTGCCAGCAGGTGGAGACGTTGCCGGTAGAACAGTGGGATATTCCTTTGCCTGCCGTGGTGACGCCATCGCGCCTTTGGCAGTGGTGATGCCCCTTCCCCCTTTGAGGAAGAGGCCATTCTTCTAATCAGTAAAGCAGGCGGGCGCGAATGGTGCCCGGGATCGCTTTCATTGATTTCAGCGCTTTCTCAGCCACATCTTCCGGCGCATCAATGTCAATTACTACGTAACCCATATGCGGCGTGGTCTGCAGGAACTGAGCGGCAATGTTGATGCCCTGCTCAGCAAAGATCTGGTTCAGCGCGGTCAGGATCCCTGGGCGGTTTTCATGAATGTGCAGCAGGCGGCTGGTTGTCCCCCCGTGCAGCGGCAGCGAAACTTCCGGGAAGTTAACCGCAGACAGCGTAGAGCCGTTATCAGAGTATTTCGCCAGCTTGCCCGCGACTTCCAGGCCAATGTTTTCCTGTGCTTCCTGAGTTGAGCCGCCGATGTGCGGGGTCAGGATCACGTTGTCAAACTCGCACAGCGGGGAGTTGAACGGATCGCTGTTGGTAGCCGGCTCAGTAGGGAATACATCAATCGCCGCACCAGACAGATGCTTGCTGGAAAGCGCGCCGCACAGAGCAGGAATATCGACCACCGTACCGCGAGAGGCGTTGATCAGCAATGAACCCGGCTTCATCAGCGCCAGTTCGTTCGCGCCAATCATGTTTTTGGTGGAGGCGTTTTCCGGCACGTGCAGGCTAACCACATCGCTCATATTCAGCAGGTCAGAGAGATGCTGAACCTGAGTCGCATTGCCCAGCGGCAGCTTGTTTTCGATATCGTAGAAGTAGACGTGCATCCCCAGAGATTCAGCCAGAATCCCTAGCTGTGTACCGATGTGGCCGTAGCCAATGATGCCCAGCTTTTTACCGCGGGCCTCAAAAGAGCCTACCGCCAGCTTGTTCCACACGCCACGGTGTGCTTTAGCGTTAGCTTCAGGAATGCCGCGCAGCAGCAGCAGCAATTCACCAATCACCAGTTCGGCAACGGAGCGGGTGTTTGAGAACGGGGCGTTAAACACAGGAACACCGCGCTTCGCCGCCGCATCCAGGTCAACCTGGTTGGTGCCGATGCAGAAGCAGCCCACGGCTACCAGTTTTTCAGCCGCGGCAAAGATCTCTTCGGTCAAATGGGTGCGGGAACGCAGGCCAATAAAGTGAGCATCACGGATCGACTCTTTGAGCGCTTCGGAATCCAGCGCGCCTTTATGGAATTCAATGTTGGTGTATCCCGCTGCACGGAGGCTGTCTACCGCCTTCTGGTGCACGCCTTCCACAAGCAGGAATTTAATTCTGTCTTTATCCAGTGATACTTTTGCCATTTCCCGACCCTATTTTCAGTGCTGTTGTGTTCGTTTTTAGGCGGTGATGCGCCACCGCCTATAAGTTACCCTTCTGTCAAAATATCAAAATCTACGTTTGGGGCAATATGAACGATTGCGTCGCCGTATCGTCAGGCGGGAATAAGGCGGCGGGAGTCAGAATAAAATGCTGAGCGGGAGAGTGAACCAGGCATGAATCACAGCACTGTTACCAAAATGTGATATATGTCACCAAATATGCGGTTAAAATAATTTGTCATTTTTTATACGGTTTTTTGGGGCGCAGAACGCGCCCCGGTCAGATCATTTCACGATGGTTTTTACGCCGTCAGCGGTGCCGATCAGCGCCACATCCGCGCCACGGTTCGCAAACAGACCCACGGTAACAACGCCAGGCATACCGTTGATGATGTTTTCCAGCTTCATCGGCTCCATGATGCTCAAACCATGCACATCCAGAATGATGTTACCGTTGTCCGTGACCACGCCCTGACGGTACTCCGGGCGCCCACCCAGTTTTACCAGCTCACGCGCAACGGCGCTGCGCGCCATCGGGATCACTTCTACCGGCAGCGGGAAGTTACCGAGAATATCAACCTGCTTGGAAGCGTCCGCGATGCAAACAAACTTGTCGGCAACGGAGGCGATGATTTTCTCGCGAGTTAACGCGGCGCCACCGCCTTTGATCATCTGCATCTGATGGTTGATCTCATCGGCACCGTCGACGTAAACGCCTAATGAATCCACCTCGTTGAGATCGAAAACGGGGATCCCAAGGCTTTTCAGTTTCGCGGTGGAAGCGTCGGAGCTGGAAACAGCACCTTCAATCTGGTGTTTGATGGTGCCCAAAGCATCAATAAAATGCGCGGCGGTTGAGCCCGTCCCCACGCCAACAATGGTGCCCGGCTGCACGTACTGGAGTGCTGCCCATCCGACTGCTTTTTTCAGTTCATCCTGCGTCATAATTTTATGCCTGTGATGTGGAAACTGACGCGCATTATAGAGCATGCGCCGGAAAAATGTCCCCGGCTTTGCCGCAATGCCGACCCCATCACGTTCAAACACAATGTCAGCCTGCCGATTTGGTCTGAATCAGCGGCAAATTTATGTCATAGTGGCTGCACGACGAAATCAGGAGCAGATGAACAACAATGAAACGCCCGGACTACAGAACGCTGCAGGCGCTGGATGCGGTAATTCGTGAACGAGGATTTGAGCGCGCGGCGCAGAAGCTGTGCATTACTCAGTCGGCGGTGTCACAACGTATTAAGCAACTGGAAACGATGTTCGGCCAGCCATTGTTGGTGCGTACCGTGCCGCCCCGCCCTACCGAGCAGGGTCAAAAACTGCTGGCGCTTTTACGTCAGGTGGAACTGCTGGAAGAAGAGTGGCTGGGCGATGAGCAAACCGGCTCCACGCCGCTGCTGCTTTCGCTGGCAGTTAACGCCGACAGCCTGGCAACCTGGCTGCTGCCGGCCCTTGCGCCGGTCTTAGCCGACTCCCCCATTCGCCTGAATCTTCAGGTGGAAGATGAAACCCGCACTCAGGAACGCCTGCGTCGCGGGGAAGTGGTTGGCGCGGTGTCCATTCAGCCTCAGCCGCTGCCGAGCTGCCTTGTAGATCGCCTTGGCGCGTTGGACTACCTGTTTGTAGGCTCAAAAGATTTTGCCGAGCGTTATTTCCCGAATGGCGTCACGCGGTCGGCGCTGCTTAAAGCCCCCGCCGTTGCGTTCGATCATCTCGACGATATGCATCAGGCATTTTTACAGCAGAACTTTGACCTGTCTCCCGGCAGCGTGCCGTGCCATATCGTGAACTCTTCGGAAGCCTTTGTGCAGCTGGCGCGCCAGGGCACAACATGCTGTATGATCCCGCACCTGCAAATTGAGCGCGAGTTAAATAGCGGGGAATTAATCGACCTGACGCCGGGTCTGCTGCAGCGCCGCATGCTTTACTGGCACCGCTTTGCGCCGGAAAGCCGCATGATGCGCAACGTGACGGATGCGTTACTGGAGTACGGGCACAAGGTCTTGAGGCAGGATACGGAATAACGCTTTGATTAACCCCCGCCGGAATGGCGAGGGTTAAGGTGAAAATCACATCTTACTGAGCAGGTGCTGCCGGGGTTTGTGCGCCCTGCAGTTCAAACACCACATCGACCTGATCGTCAAACTGAATAGTCTGCTGATCGTAGGTATCCTGAGCGGAAACCGGTGCAGCTGCATCCGCTTTCATCATGCGAACCATCGGTGCTGGCTGGTAGTTAGAAACGTGGTAACGCACGCTGTAAACCGGGCCCAGCTTGCTGTTAAAGCCTTCGGCCAGCAGCTTCGCCTGGCGGGTTGCGTCGTTAATCGCCTCTTTACGTGCTTTGTCTTTGTACTCTTCCGGATGCGCAACGCCCAGCGACACGGAACGAATTTCGTTCAGGCCAGATTTCAGCGCGCCATCCAGCAACTCGTTCATTTTATCCAGCTGACGCAGGGTGACTTCCACCTGGCGTACCGCACGGTAGCCTTTCAGCTGAGTTTTGCCATCTTTCAGGTAGTCATACTCTGGCTGTGTGCGCAGGTTAGCGGCATTGATGTCCTTCTTCTCTACGCCATTTTTCTGCAGGAAAGTCAGGTATTGTGCCACGCGATCGTCGGCCTGTTTTTTGGCAGAAGCGGCGTCCTTAGCGGACACGTTGACTTCGATAGCGAGCGTGGCGATATCAGGTACGGCATCGACGCTGGCTGTCCCGGAGGTGACCACGTGCGGCCCGTTTGGCAACTCGCCTGCCTGTACAGAAACAGAACCTAATCCCATTAACGCGGCTAATGCTAAAATTTTAAACTTCACTGTAACTCCTCCGTGCTACGTTCCACTGTGATTACGCCGTTCAACAAACTCCCGGCGTCTGCCAGCAAGCTTAGCCTGTAATGGTAACTTGTCTATCAGATTATGGCGAATTAGCCCACGAGCGCCGCGATGTGCTGCACGCCATCCCGGGCCAGTTGAGCGGCGATAAACCACATCACAATCCCAACCACCCCGTTGATAATCCGCTGTGCTTTTGCGGTACGCAGCCGAGGAGCCAGCCAGGCGGCAAGAATCGCCAGGCCGTAAAACCAGAGAATAGAGGCGCTAATGGTCCCCAAAGCAAACCAGCGTTTTGCATCATCCGCAAGCTGGCCGCCCAGGCTGCCAAGCACCACAAAAGTGTCCAGATAGACGTGCGGATTGAGCCAGGTCACCGCCAGCATGGTGACCACGATTTTCCAGCGCCCCTGCTTCAACACTTCGGCCGAAGCAAGCTCCAGGTTGCTGCTCATCGCCGTGCGCAGCGCGCCCCAGCCGTACCACAACAGAAATGCCACGCCGCCCCAGGTGACCAGCGCCAGCAGCCAGGGAGACTGCATCAGAATGGCGCTGCCGCCAAAAATACCGCCGCAAATCAGAATGATGTCGCTCAGCGCGCACAGGGAAGCAATCATCAGATGGTACTGCCGACGAATGCCCTGGTTCATCACAAAGGCATTTTGCGGCCCTAGCGGCAGAATTAGCGCCGCTCCCAATGCAATACCCTGAAAATAATAAGATAACACGCGATACGCCCTTTAAATGTTCATCATTGAGCGTGAGTGTAATGCGCAAAAATTATTAGAGGAAATTGATAGTTTTAATCGCTAATAAGAATGGCTAATTATTACAGATAAAAATAAGGCCAGCGAAAGCTGGCCCTGGAGGTTAGGCGTTATCAGAGTCTTTAATCTGGCGAACGTGAACGTCCATCTGCGGATAAGGAATGCCGATGCCGTTTGCATCAAGGGCTTTCTTGATGCGCTCCAGCACGTCCCAGTAAACGTTTTGCAGGTCACCGCTTTTGCTCCACGCCCGCACCACAAAGTTGACGGATGAAGGGCCAAGCTCGTTGAGGCGCACGGTAATGTCGCGATCCTTCAGCACGCGCTCGTCGCTGGTGATGATGTCAGTCAGGATCTGCTTGACTTGATCAATATCCGCATCGTAGGCCACGCCGATGATGAATTCGTTGCGGCGGGCGGGTTCACGGGAGAAGTTAATGATATTGCCGGCGATGATTTTCCCGTTCGGCACAACCACGATTTTGCCATCCACGGTACGCAGCGTGGTGGAGAAGATTTGCACGTTCAGCACGGTGCCCGCAATGCCGCCGAGATCGACATATTCCCCTGTACGGAATGGACGAAAGGTGACCAGCAACACGCCTGCGGCCAGGTTGGACAGGGAACCCTGCAGCGCCAGACCAACGGCCAGACCGGCGGCACCCAGCACGGCGATCACCGAAGCGGTCTGCACCCCGACACGGCTCAGGGCTGCAATCAGTGTGAAAGCAATGATCCCATAGCGCACCAGCGCGGAAAGGAAATCAGCGACGGTGCTGTCGATGCTGCGAGCCAGCATCAGGCGATTAACGGCCCCGGAGACCAGACGGGCAACGATCATCCCGGCGATCAAAATGGCCACGGCGGCGACGATGTTTACCGCATAGCTCAGGAGAAGCTCCTGATTGCGCACCAGCCAACCTCCCGCATTATGAATACTGTCTACTACGTTGAGATCTTCCATTTACTGTTCCTTGTCTGAAAAGTTTCTCCGCCCGGTAAGGCAGTTCAAACCGTAAAGGGTAAACAAAAACGCATGAATGTGCCAAGTACGTCACAAAATTGATCTCAAATTGCGTATTAATGCGGCAAAAGAAGGGGAAAACCCGGACGAATGTCCGGGCTAAAAGTGGGCTTACAACGTTTGCGTGAAGGTCCGGGAAATTACATCCTGCTGCTGTTCCCGTGTGAGCGCGTTGAAACGCACCGCATAACCTGAAACACGAATGGTCAGCGTCGGGTAATTTTCAGGATGGGCAATAGCATCCATCAGCATTTCGCGGTTCAATACGTTGACGTTCAGGTGCTGCCCGCCTTCCGTTTTGACATCGTGATGGAAGTAGCCATCAAGCAAGCCGACCAGGTTCAGGCAGCGAACGGATTCATCTTTCCCCAGCGCCGCAGGCACGATGGAAAACGTATAAGAGATGCCGTCTTTTGCATAGCTGAACGGCAGCTTAGCCACAGAGGTTAACGAGGCTACAGCGCCTTTAGTGTCTCGCCCGTGCATCGGGTTAGCACCGGGTGCAAACGGCGTTCCTCCCCTGCGGCCATCCGGCGTATTCCCCGTTTTTTGCCCGTAAACCACATTCGACGTAATGGTCAAAATAGACTGCGTCGGCACGGCATTACGATAAGTTGGCAACGCCTGAATTTTCTTCATAAAACGCTCAACCAAATCGCAGGCAATGGCATCCACGCGGTCGTCGTTATTGCCATACTGCGGATAGTCGCCCTCGATCACGAAATCTACCGCCAGCCCGGTGTGGTCGCGAACCGGCTTAACCACGGCGTGTTTGATGGCCGAAAGTGAATCCACCGCCACTGAAAGCCCGGCGATGCCACAGGCCATCGTCCGGTAAACATCCCGGTCATGCAGCGCCATCAGCGAAGCTTCGTAGCTGTATTTATCGTGCATGTAGTGGATCAGGTTCAGGGCCGTCACGTACTGCACCGCCAACCAATCCATAAAGCTGTCGAGGCTGGTCATCACCTTGTCGTAGTCCAGCACGTCGTCGAGCAACATTGGCGTTTTAGGCCCGACCTGGATCTTCAGCTTTTCATCCATGCCCCCGTTGATGCAGTACAGCAGCGTTTTTGCCAGGTTGGCGCGAGCGCCAAAGAACTGCATCTGCTTGCCAATCACCATCGGGCTAACGCAGCAGGCAATCGCATAGTCGTCGCTGGCGAAATCGCTGCGCATGAGGTCATCGTTTTCATACTGCAATGATGAGGTTTCAATCGACACCCTGGCGGCATAAACCTTGAACGCTTTCGGCAACGCCTCAGACCAAAGGATGGTTAAATTCGGCTCCGGCGCAGGCCCCATGGTGTAAAGCGTATTCAAATAGCGGAAGGTACTTTTGGTCACCAAAGTACGACCATCCTGCCCCATTCCACCTAAAACTTCCGTTGCCCATATCGGGTCCCCGGAGAACAGCGAATCAAACTCCGGCGTGCGCAGGAAGCGCACCATGCGGATTTTCATAATAAAGTGGTCAATCAGCTCCTGCGCCTGCTGCTCATTGAGCAGGCCAGAGCGAATATCGCGCTCGATGTAAACATCGATAAAGGTTGCGGTGCGCCCCAACGACATCGCCCCACCGTTTTGCGACTTCACCGCCGCCAGATAGGCGAAGTAAAGCCATTGAATCGCCTCCTGCGCGTTGCTCGCCGGCCTCGAGATATCGAAACCGTACCCGGCGGCCATTTTCTGGATTTGCAGCAGCGCGTGGCGATGTTCCGCCAGTTCTTCACGCAGGCGAATCGTTGCTTCAAGATCCTCGCCACGTTCAAGCTTCTGCTGCAGATCGGCAAACTGCAGCTCGCGCTCGCGGACCAGGTAAGCAATGCCGTACAGCGCCACGCGGCGGTAATCGCCGATGATTCGGCCGCGCCCGTAGCCATCCGGCAACCCCGTCAATACGCCGGACTTGCGGCAGCGCAGAATATCCGGCGAATAAACGTCGAACACGCCCTGATTGTGCGTTTTCCTCAGCTCGGTAAACTGATACTCAAACTCAGGGTCCATTTTGCGGCCATAAGCTTCAAACGAGCTTTTGATCATATTGATGCCACCAAACGGGTGCAGCGCGCGCTTTAGCGGCTGGTCCGTCTGCAGACCCACTATTTTTTCATGTTGCTGAATAATGTAACCGGGGGCATGGGCGGTAATGGAGGTGGCCACGTTAGTGTCAAAATCGACCGGGGCATGAGTAGCATTTTCAATGCGAATACCCTCCATCACCTTTTCCCACAGCGCCGTCGTCTCAGATGTTGCGCTCGCCAGAAACGCATCATCCCCCTCATACGGCGTGTAGTTTTGCTGGATAAAATCCCGAACATTAATCTCATGCTGCCAGCATTCCCCACGGAACTGCTGCCAGGCCTGAGCATAATTCTCATGGGAAATATCAATATCCATTTTCATGCATTCAATCCTCTGTACCGCAAATAAAATTAAGCGAATTCCGCAAACTGCGATGCCTTGCCCAATTCACGGGCATCAAGAGCAATCATTTTTTCTTCGTTGGTCGGAATAACTGCACACAGTACCGCCGAGTTTTTGGCTGAAATAACACGCTCGCCGTCAGAATTAGGCCGCATGTTTTTTTCTTCATCCAGTTCGAAACCGAATACCCGTAAATGTTGAATTACCAGACGGCGAATAAGCGCTGAGTTTTCACCGATGCCACCGGTAAAAATTAGCCCATCAAAATGTGGCAGCGATGTGGCGTGCCCGCCGATGGTTTTAGCAATGCGGTGCACAAACGTGTTGATAGCCAACTCCGAGCGGGTATCCCCCTGCAGCCTGGCTTTTTCCAGCGTTCTCAGGTCAGAAGATATCCCTGAAAGCCCCAGCAGCCCTGACTCGGTATTTGCCACTTGCTCAAGATCGTCCAGCGACTGCCCGGTCTGCCTTGCCAGCCACACCATCGCCCCAAAGTCGACGTCACCGCAGCGTGTCCCCATGATCAAACCTTCCAGCGGGGTCATCCCCATCGAGGTATCAACGCTTTGCCCGTCCACAACCGCGCACACTGAAGCCCCGTTGCCCAGATGAGCAATCACCAGCCCCGATGAACGCCCTTTCAGTTCAGCTAGCTCGCTGGCCTGCATGGAAACATAGCGGTGAGAGGTTCCGTGAAATCCATAACGCCTGACGCCGTGCTCTTTGAAATAGCGGTATGGCAGGCCGTAGAGATAGGTTTCAGGGGGCATCGTCTGGTGAAAGCTGGTATCAAACACGGCAACCTGCGGCACACCTGGGAAGCGCTGCATGGCCGAAGCCACTCCACTGAGATTGGCATAGTTGTGCAGCGGCGCGAGAGGCGAGACCGCGCGAATTTGCTCCACGACGTCGTCCGTGAGCAATACCGACTCGCCAAAAATCGCGCCGCCGTGCGCAATGCGGTGGCCTATATAGGCCACGCTTTCGGTCAAATGACGTCTTTCAAGCTCAAGGGAGATTGCCGCCAGCGCATCCTCATAATCAGAATGCGCCAGCTTCACCGGCTTACCGCTATTAACGGTAAGCGTTGCGGATTCGGTATTTATACCTTCGCAAATACCCGTTAAAAGTGGCTCCATGGTTAATTCATCCAGCACGGAAAATTTAACCGAAGATGAACCGCAATTTATGGTTAATATTACCGGATATTCATTCATATTAACGTTCACTCATCCTGAGCCAATGGCGATTAATTAAATAATTTTGTATACGATATTGAGGATCGTCAGTAAGCCGATCACGGTAACAAAGATATTTTCACTTCTGCCTTTGTATTTGCTCAGCGCCGGTACTTTACGAATCGCGTACATCGGCAGCAGGCAAAGCAGTGAAGCAATAATCGGGGCGCCCATCGCTTCAATCAGGTCAAGAATATTTGGGTTGGCGTAGGCCACAACCCAAGTTGACCCCATGATGAACACCATGCTGATCAGATTAAGTTTGCCCTCGGAAATCTTCGTTTTGTCACTCTTATAGCCGAACTTCAGAACCAGACCATTAAGCCCTTCCAGCGTCCCCAGGTAATGGCCGAAGAAGGATTTGAAAATGGCGACCAGGGCAATAATCGACGCGCCATATTCCAGCACCGTGGCAAAAGTAGATTTCGAACCAGACAGAGAAGAGAAGTGGTTCGCAAGATAGGAGAGCACCGGGATGTTCTGCGCTTTTGCTTCGGCCATATTCTGTGGTGACAGCGTAAACAGGCAGCTGAAGGCGAAGAACATCACCACGCCAACCATCAACATGCTGGCACGTGAGATGATTTTTGAGCACTTGTCTTCGGTATAGACTTTGCCGAAATCCGCTTCGTACTCTTCGCGCTTTGACACTACAAACGAAGAGACAATTGGCGAGAAGTTAAAGGAGAACACCATGATGGAGATCCCGAGCCACACGGTCACCAGGATGCCGTCATGGCCGGTGAGGGCGATTTCACTCAGATTCACCTGATCGACAACCGCTGAATTCCAGTAAGGAATAAGGGACAGAGAAATAATGACCAGGCTGGCGATAAACGGAAATACAAGCCAGCTCATCACCTTGACCATCAGATCCTTGCCAAAGAAGATGACAAAGGCCATCAGCATCAGCAGAAAAAGCGCTACCAGCCCACGATTGAGCGGCATCAGCTGGAGCTGGTTCTCCCAGAAGGTCATAAAGGTATTGGTAATAGTGACGCCGTAAATCCACAGCAGCGGGCAAATCGCGAAGAAGTACAGGAAGGTGATGACGACACCGCCCGTTTTACCAAAATGCTCCTCGACAACTTCGGTGATATTACCCGAGGGATTGCTGCCGGAAAGGCACAGCCGCGCCAGCGCACGGTGGCAGAAAAAGGCAATGGGATAGGCTAAAACCAGCATGATCAGAATAGGTATCAGGCCGCCATAGCCCGCACGAATCGGGAAAAACAGGACCCCCGCGCCAATGGCGGTACCGAACAGACCTAAAGTCCAGGTGGTGTCGGACTTACGCCACAGGGAGGACTCTTTTTGACCAACAAGGGTGGTTTCTACATTACTCATAATGAAGATCCTTATTTAGACCAGGCAAGCTTCCGCTGCACCAGTAATTTCAGAAACACGAGACAAATCGATATTTCCACCAGAAATGATACTCACGGTTTTACGGCCTTTAATGTACTGGTCCAGCTTGCCGCTTAATAATGCAGCGGAAGCCAGCGCCCCAGCACCTTCAGTGACAATTTTATTTCGCTGAATAAGCGCAACCATACTGTTTCTGATCTCTTCTTCGCTAACCAAAATAATATCGGTGACTAATTTCTTAACGATTTCGAAAGTTAGCTTTCCTGGGCGGGCTACATCACAACCGTCAGCTAATGTACTGCTTGCTCGGTACGCGGTAATTTCACCAGTACGGAAAGAAGAAGCCATGCCGTGAACGTTTTCTGCCTGTACGCCAATAATATTAATCGTCGGATTAATGGATTTAATGGCTACCGCAATGCCTGCGATCAGCCCGCCGCCGCCAATAGGCACAATCACGTTATCGACGTCGTAAAGGTCTTCAAGAATTTCAAGGCCAATCGTCCCCTGCCCGGCAATGACTTTTTCATCATCGTAAGGCGGGATAAAAATCCGCCCTTCCGTCTCAACAATTTCGCTGACCTTAGCGATGGTTTCGTTAAAATTATCACCGTGGATAATCACTTGAGCTGAATAGTCAGTCGTGGCGGCAACTTTTGACTTCGGTGCACCTTTCGGCATCACCACTTTGCCGTTAATACCGAGCAGCGCGCACGACAGTGAAACCCCCTGTGCATGGTTGCCCGCAGAACAGGCCACCACGCCCCGGGCTCTTTCTTCTTCACTCAGTGAGCTAAGTTTGTTGAACGCACCGCGCATTTTAAATGAGCCGGTTCGCTGCATATTTTCAAATTTTAAATAGATGTCGCCCTTACAGCATTCGCTAAGATAATTAGAGCGAGGCATCCCGGTTTTATACACAAATCCAGATATTCTTTTTTTCGCCTCAAGAACATCATTAATTGTGACTGGCAGTTCATTATCTATATGCATGTTAACCTCCGCATCAAAGCAATAAAGGGCATTAGCAGCGGACAATAGAAGGCCCACCACTTTGATTGAATGAGTAATAAAAAGTGATTATGCTAAATAAGTTAAGCCACCACCGTTAATTTATTAAATTGATATTTATTACGCACTGAATGTACCTTGGCTAATTCGACCAGAGTCGCCGCCGATTTTTTTATTCTGCAATTTTTTGACCATACAGCGGCATAGCGTGCGACGGGTAATTCATCCGTTAAAGGAATCTGAATAAATTCCTGAGAACCAAAAGGAGCGATCATTTCACGGGGAATAATTGTCAGGAAACCGGCGGTCAGCACCATGTTATAGATGGTGACGACAGAGTCGGTTTTAATGATTTTATCGCTGGTGATGTGGTTCTGTTGCAGGATGGCCAGGAGTTCGCTGTAGTAACCCATTTCGGTTTGAGGCAACACCCACTGCTCATGGCTTAATGAGCGGAGCGTCATCACGCCTCCGCGCGTTCGTGTTCGTCCGGCTACCAGAATAAACTCTGATTCAAACAGGGGTTCGATGTGCAAATCCTGAAGCAGCATCTCATCGCTCAGCGTACCGATGGCAAAATCCAGCCTGCCGTCACGTATCGCCGGTAAGAAGGAGCAAAGTTGCGCTTCAAACATGGACACTTCGGCATGAGGATACTGCTCTTTGAAGGCTTTCATCATGCCCGGCAGGAAGGTGAAGCCGATCAGTGAAGGGTAGCCGAACGAAACATCCACCGCTTCACTACCGACCAGGCTGCTCATTTCGTTACACATGTTGCGCATTTCACGGGTAATCGACTCGGCATAACCGAGCAGTACTTTACCAGCAACGGTAAGCTGAACACCGGTATTTTTGCGGATGATCAGCTCCAGTCCGAACAGCGCCTCCATGTCGCTGATGATTTTACTGACCGCAGGCTGGGTCAAACTCAACTGCTTCGCCGCAGAGCCAAATGAACCACTTCTTACCACTTCCTGAAATACCACCAGGTGCTGTGTTTTAGGTAATGTCGTATTATCCATAAAGCGCCATGCCTAATAAGTTGCCAATGGCGGCGATCTTACGTATTCCCCGTTAAAGGTTATGTGCGGCGACTCACAACTGCTCAACCATGATTTGTTCAATAAGCACGCGAACACAATAAAAACCAATAATAACAATTGGTTATGATTTTACGATCTGCCATTTATATGATTAAGGTCAACCTAAATATACTGAATAAAATAAAGTTATGGTGATAATAAATTCATATAAATGTCAGTAAGCTGTTATCAGGGATGAAGATTCATCAATATTGGCGTTAATTTATCCATCCCGTTCGAAATATAACGTAATATTAAAAACACCTGCAAATATTACACTTTTATTTGAATATAAAAAAACCCGCCGAGGCGGGTTTTTATCGAAGCAAGTATTCGCTTAAATTACAGAACGTCTACCGCGTTCAGCTCTTTGAATGCCTGCTCCAGGCGAACGATCATAGAAGTCTGAGCTGCGCGCAGCCAGACACGTGGATCGTAGTATTTTTTGTTCGGCTGGTCAGCGCCTTTCGGGTTACCCAGCTGACCCTGCAGGTAAGCTTCGTTTTCTTTGTAGTAGTTCAGGATGCCGTCCCAGGTTGCCCACTGGGTATCGGTATCGATGTTCATTTTGATTACGCCGTAGCTTACGGAGTCTTTGATTTCCTGAGCAGAAGAACCGGAACCGCCGTGGAAGACGAAGTTCAGGCTGTTGTGCGGCAGGTTGTGTTTCTTAGAAACGTATTCCTGAGAATCGCGCAGGATGGTCGGGGTCAGAACCACGTTACCTGGTTTGTACACGCCGTGTACGTTACCGAAGGAAGCTGCGATGGTGAAACGTGGGCTGATTTTGCTCAGTTCGGTGTAAGCGTAATCAACGTCTTCTGGCTGGGTGTACAGAGCAGAAGCGTCCATGTGGCTGTTGTCCACGCCGTCTTCTTCACCGCCGGTGCAGCCCAGTTCGATTTCCAGGGTCATGCCCAGTTTGGACATGCGAGCCAGGTATTTGGAGCTGATTTCGATGTTTTCTTCCAGAGACTCTTCGGACAGGTCAATCATGTGGGAAGAGAACAGTGGTTTACCGGTAGCGGCAAAGTGTTTTTCACCCGCATCCAGCAGGCCGTCGATCCACGGCAGCAGTTTCTTAGCACAGTGGTCAGTATGCAGGATAACCGGCACGCCGTAGTGTTCAGCCATCTGATGTACGTGGTGTGCACCAGAGATTGCACCCAGGATAGCAGCACCCTGTGGAACATCAGTTTTCACGCCTTTACCAGCGATGAACGCAGCACCGCCGTTAGAGAACTGAACGATAACCGGAGATTTTACTTTCGCAGCGGTTTCCAGAACGGCGTTAATAGAGTCGGTACCGACGCAGTTAACGGCTGGCAGAGCAAAGTTGTTCTCTTTTGCTACCTGGAAGATTTTCTGTACGTCGTCGCCAGTTACAACACCTGGTTTTACGAAATCAAAAATTTTAGACATGTTGATGTGTCCTGTAGGCCTTGGAAAAATCGAATCACCGTCCTGAATCTTGCCGGGCGGCAATAAATCAACGGGCAGGTTACCCTGCCCGTAGGAATTACTTCTTAGCGCGCTCTTCGAGCATTGCTACAGCTGGCAGTACTTTGCCTTCCACGAACTCAAGGAATGCGCCGCCGCCGGTAGAGATGTAGGAAATTTTGTCTGCGATACCGAACAGGTCGATAGCGGCCAGAGTGTCGCCGCCGCCTGCGATAGAGAAGGCTTCGCTGTCTGCGATAGCGCGGGCAACGATTTCGGTCCCTTTACGGAAGTTAGGGAATTCAAATACGCCAACCGGGCCGTTCCACAGAATGGTTTTCGCGTTTTTCAGGATCACGGCCAGTTTCTCAGCGGAAACGTCGCCCATGTCCAGAATCTGCTCTTCGTCTTTGATGTCGTTCACAGACTTCAGGGTTGCGGTCGCAGTTTCGGAGAACTCAGTGGCAACACGCACGTCGGTTGGTACTGGGATGTCGCAGCGGGTCAGCAGATCTTTTGCGGTATCAACCAGGTCAGCTTCGTACAGGGATTTACCTACGTTGTGGCCCTGGGCTGCAACGAAGGTGTTCGCGATGCCGCCGCCAACAATCAGCTGGTCAGCGATTTTGGACAGGGAATCCAGCACGGTCAGTTTGGTAGAAACTTTAGAACCACCAACGATAGCAACCATTGGGCGAGCAGGTTCTTTCAGAGCTTTGCCCAGCGCTTCCAGTTCGTCAGCCAGCAGCGGACCTGCACAAGCAACGTCAGCAAATTTAGCGATACCGTGAGTAGAAGCCTGCGCGCGGTGTGCAGTACCGAAAGCGTCCATCACGAACACGTCACACAGTGCAGCGTATTTTTTAGACAGCGCTTCGTCGTCTTTTTTCTCGCCTTTGTTGAAGCGAACGTTTTCCAGAACAACCAGCTCACCGGCAGCAACTTCTACGCCATCCAAGTAATCTTTTACCAGACGAACCGGGTTAGACAGTTTGTCTTTCAGGTAGTTAACCACTGGCAGCAGAGAGAATTCTTCGTTGTACTCGCCTTCGGTCGGACGACCCAGGTGAGAAGTCACCATGACTTTAGCACCCTGTTTCAGCGCCAGTTCAATGGTCGGCAGAGATGCACGGATACGCGCATCGCTGGTGACTTTCCCGTCTTTAACCGGCACGTTCAGATCGGCACGGATGAATACGCGTTTGCCCGCCAGATCCAGATCGGTCATCTTAATTACAGACATGGTGAATCCTCTCGTTGATTCTTAAAGTTTTGCAGACGCAACGTGCGCCTTACCTGAAATCCATTGAGCCATAACCAACGTGGTGTCGAGCATCCTGTTGGCGAAGCCCCATTCGTTATCACACCAGACTAGAGTTTTAATCAGATGTTGCCCACTGACCCGCGTTTGCGTGCCGTCGACGATTGCACTGTGCGGATCGTGGTTAAAATCAGTAGAGACCAACGGTAATTCCGTATAGTCAACTATACCATGAAATGCTTCCTGTGCCGCTTTTTGCAGCAAGTGGTTGACTTCACATGCATTTACTGAATTTCTGACCGTCACGCTTAAATCAATGGCCGTTACGTTTATCGTGGGAACGCGTACCGCGATCGCCTCAAAACGGTCATTAAATTGTGGAAAAATACGCGTGATACCGGCTGCAAGACGCGTATCCACCGGAATAATCGACTGACTCGCCGCGCGGGTACGTCGCAAATCAGGGTGGTAAGCGTCAATAACCTGCTGATCGTGCATGGCCGAGTGGATGGTGGTGACCGTCCCGGACTCAATGCCAAACGCTTCATCCAGCAGTTTAATGATTGGAATAATACAGTTTGTGGTGCAGGAGGCATTGGAGACGATGCGATGGCTGTCTTCGACCTGTTCATGGTTCACGCCGTAAACAACGGTCGTATCGAGGTCGTTACCGCCGGGGTGCGAGAACAAGACTTTCTTCGCTCCTGCCGCCAGGTGGGCTTCACCGTCAGCGCGGGAGCCGAACACGCCGGTGCAGTCCAGCACGATATCAACGCCCAGTTCACGCCATGGCAGCGCTTCAATGGTCGGTTCGTGCAGCAGGCGAATGCTGTCGTCGCCCACAAACAGGACTTCACGCTCCTGGCGAACATCCCAGGCAAAGCGGCCGTGGCTGGTATCGTACTTCAACAGATGCGCGATACCCGCAGCGTCTGCCAGTTCGTTGATTGCTACCACGGTAATTTCCGCACGGCGACCAGATTCGTACAAAGCACGTACCACGTTGCGCCCAATGCGACCGAAGCCATTAATAGCGATGCGTACGGTCATATCTCTCCTGCCAGAATCCCTGGGATTTAGTGGCTGACAGAGTAATCCAGCAACCGCCTGAGGGGAATCCTCGCACTCATGAAACTGCACTTGTTTGCTTAATTGTCGAACATTTATTCGACTGAAACGCTTCAGCTATGTTAAGCGAAAGCGGGAATAAAAGGAACGATACCCCAACATGCTCCGCTCAACTTCTGACATACATCACAGTTTTGGTGGAATAACTGCAACTGAGCGCCGCAGTGGTGGAATAAAGAGCAGGGTATAAGTGGAATAATCGGCATAAAAAAGGGCCGCCGAAGCGACCCTGATAGTTAGCGAGACGGATTACAGAATCGCTTTAGCCTGTTTCACCACGTTTTCCACGGTGAAGCCAAACTCTTCGAACAGCAGTTCCGCTGGTGCAGACTCACCGAAGGTGGTCATGCCGACGATAGCGCCGTTCAGGCCAACGTATTTGTACCAGTAGTCAGCGATGCCAGCTTCGATAGCTACGCGAGCAGTAACGGCTTTCGGCAGCACGGATTCACGGTAAGCCGCATCCTGTTTGTCGAACGCGTCGGTAGACGGCATGGACACTACGCGCGCTTTCACGCCTTCGGCAGTCAGTTTGTCCCATGCAGCAACCGCCAGCTCAACTTCAGAACCGGTAGCGATGAAGATAAGCTCAGGCTGACCTGCGCAATCCTTCAGCACGTAGCCGCCGCGAGCGATGTCTTTCAGCTGCTGCTCGGTACGATCCTGCTGAGCCAGGTTCTGGCGGGAAAGGATCAGCGCGGTCGGGCCGTCGTGACGCTCAACGCCGTACTTCCACGCTACTGCGGACTCAACCTGGTCACATGGGCGCCAGGTGCTCATGTTCGGGGTTACGCGCAGGGAAGCGACCTGCTCAACCGGCTGGTGAGTTGGGCCATCTTCGCCCAGGCCGATGGAGTCGTGGGTGTATACCATCACCTGACGCTGTTTCATCAGCGCAGCCATACGCACCGCGTTACGAGCGTATTCTACGAACATCAGGAAGGTAGAGGTGTACGGCAGGAAGCCACCGTGCAGGGAGATACCGTTGGCGATAGCGGTCATACCGAATTCGCGCACGCCGTAATGGATGTAGTTCCCGGCGGTATCTTCGTTAATCGCTTTAGAACCGGACCAGATAGTCAGGTTAGAAGGCGCCAGGTCAGCGGAGCCGCCCAGGAATTCTGGCAGCAGCGGGCCAAACGCTTCGATAGCATTCTGGGACGCTTTACGGCTGGCGATCTTGGATGGGTTAGCCTGCAGCTTAGCGATGAATTCGTTCGCTTTCGCGTCGAAGTCAGCAGGCATTTCGCCTTTCACGCGGCGAGTAAACTCCGCGGCTTCCTGCGGGAAAGCTTTCGCGTAAGCAGCGAACTTCTCGTTCCATACGGCTTCTTTAGCCTGACCAGCTTCTTTCGCATCCCACTGCGCGTAGATGTCAGAAGGGATTTCGAACGGCACGTGGTTCCAGCCCAGCGCTTCGCGAGTCAGTGCGATTTCTGCATCACCCAGCGGTGCGCCATGAGAGTCATGGGTGCCGGCTTTGTTCGGGGAACCGAAACCGATGATGGTTTTGCACATCAGCAGGGATGGTTTGTCGGTCACCGCACGCGCTTCTTCTACTGCACGTTTGATAGCCGCGGCATCGTGGCCGTCTACGCCGCGCACTACGTGCCAGCCGTAGGCTTCAAAGCGTTTCGCGGTATCGTCGGTGAACCAGCCTTCAACGTGGCCGTCGATGGAGATGCCGTTGTCGTCATAGAACGCAACCAGTTTACCCAGCTTCAGGGTACCTGCCAGAGAGCAAACCTCGTGAGAGATGCCTTCCATCATGCAGCCATCACCCATGAATGCATAGGTGAAGTGGTCCACGATGTCGTGACCCGGACGGTTAAACTGTGCCGCCAGCGTTTTCTCTGCGATAGCCATACCAACCGCATTCGCAATACCCTGACCCAGTGGGCCAGTCGTGGTTTCAACACCGGCGGTGTAGCCCACTTCCGGGTGGCCCGGAGTCTGAGAGTGCAGCTGACGGAAGTTTTTCAGCTGTTCAATCGGCAGATCATAACCGCTGAGGTGCAGCAGGCTGTAAATCAGCATAGAACCGTGGCCGTTGGACAGCACGAAGCGGTCGCGATCGGCCCAGGACGGGTTCTGTGGGTTATGGTTCAGGAAATCACGCCACAGGACTTCGGCAATGTCGGCCATGCCCATAGGGGCACCCGGGTGACCGGATTTGGCTTTTTGTACTGCGTCCATGCTGAGCGCACGAATAGCATTGGCAAGCTCTTTACGAGAGGACATTTTGACTCCAGATCGGATGGTTGAAGGTCGCGCCTTGACTACGATGCGTTATGGGCTACGCCCGAAAATGTGACAACAATGTACACCAGGGGAATGGTCATGTACATGCGGCGTGCCGTTGACAGGGTAAGAAATCTCTGGATAACGCTCGCAAGTTGCGCAACCTGATGCGCAGGCCATTTATTCTTCTTTATACTGGGTCAGGAGCCGCCTCGCCTGCGGTAAATCCGATTCTGTTTTTACCTATTATAAAGAAAGGAAAATGGCCATGAAGATGCGCCCAATATTGTTGAGCCTGAGCGTCGCAGCCCTGCTGAGCGGCTGCCAGGGAATGGATTCCAACGGGCTATTGACCTCTGGAGCCGAAGCTTTCCAGGCCTACACTTTAAGCGACGCGCAGGTGAAAACCCTGAGCGATGATGCCTGTAAGCAGCAGGACAGCAAAGCCACGATAGCCCCGGCAGACAGCCCATACACCCAGCGGCTGAACAAAATTGCCTCCGCGCTGGGCGATAACATCAACGGCCTGCCGGTCAATTACAAAGTTTATGTGACCAAAGACGTCAACGCCTTCGCCATGGCGAACGGCTGCATCCGCGTCTACAGCGGCCTGATGGACATGATGGACGACAACGAAGTCGAAGCGGTGATTGGCCACGAAATGGGGCACGTCGCGCTGGGCCACGTCAAAAAAGGCATGCAGGTCGCGCTCGGGGCAAACGCTGCGCGTGTCGCTGCAGCATCCGCAGGCGGCGTGATTGGCAATCTGTCGCAGTCTCAGCTTGGGGATTTAGGCGAAAAACTGGTGAACGCTCAGTTCTCCCAGCGCCAGGAATCCGAGGCAGACGATTACTCTTACGATCTGTTGCGCAAACGCGGCATCAACCCGACCGGCCTTGCCACCAGCTTCGAGAAACTGGCTAAGCTCGACGAAGGCCGCCAAAGCTCCATGCTGGACGACCACCCGGCGTCGGCCGCTCGTGCCCAGCATATTCGTGACCGCATGGCGGCGGATGGCATTAAGTAATGATCAAAAAACTTGCGCACCCCATGGTGCGCAAAACTTATTCCACCAGCGACTTCACGATATCCATCAAGCGAACCACATCTTCCGGCCGGGTGTTGCCCGTCTGCGGGTCAATAATTGACGTGTAAACGTGCGGCATAACACGCAACATTCCGGCTTCCAGACAGGTTTGCAAAATAATGCCAAAGTTATCCAGATCAATACCGCCAGTCGGTTCAATCAGCGTCATACCGCTGCGCGCCGCCGCCTCTGCCAGGGCATAGAGTTCAGGCAACGATTTCTCACCTCCCATCGGAAAGAACTTCGCGGCATGTGCGCCAGCATCCAGCATCATGCGTACGGCAGCATCACCGGAAACGCGGGCTGGCGTGCCTTTACTGCTGCTGACGCCGGTAGAGATAAGCACCTCGCCAGCTGTTCCGGTTGGGCTGACCAAAGCGTTAATGTGCGTTTTTTCACCCCCCGTTGCCGCCAGCGCGCCCGCCGCAAATCCGCACCCGGTAAAGGTCTGGTTGACGTGAGCCGGATGCACTTTAGAGGCAATCATCGCCGCTTTATAAAATTGCGCCGGATCACCGGCACCCAGCCCAACAGAAATTGACGGCACCTCAGCCATCCAGCGCTGAACCTCATTGATCCCTTCCTCAACAGAATCAAACTGGGCGGAAAGCACGCCAATGACCGCATGGCCTTCGGCGGCCTCGTAGATTTCCCGGGCATTGGCGATGTCCTTCGCCAGCACGTTAATCGCCACACGCTGACGATAAAAATTAATCTGCTGCATGGTCTGCAATCTCCTGTAGTCGCGCGACAATGAGCGCCATTTCCCCTTCCGCCACCGTTCTGGGATCAAGACTAAAAATCCCCTGATGCAGGTTATAGCGACGGGCATAAATAGCGATATCGCCACCGCGTAGCCTAGCTTCAACCTCCCGCGCATCCAGCCCCAGCTCCTGGGCATTCACCCGGATACGAACACGCCAGATGGCACGCCCAGCCTCGTCTTGTTCTATATCAGCGCTCAGCCCGCGAATGGCGGAAATAGCCTCAACCGTCGGTTGCAACTGCTCCGCGGTGACGATGGTCTGCCCCTGATGGTAGTTCTCCAGGGCATACACCAGCCCGACCATATTCTCTTTGCCAATTTTCATCGCCCTGGCAATACCGTGATGCTGCGCCTTGCAGGCGGCAATCCACTGTTTTTTGCCGGTGATAAAACCAGAAGTCGGCGCATTAAAGGCTTTTGCCCCACTGTAAATAACCATATCTGCACCGCTTGCCACCCAGGCCTGTAAATCTTCCTCGGCAGCGGCATCAACAATCAAGGGCAGGTTGTGGCGCTGTGCCACCTGCACGAAATCCTCAATGCTCAGCATCCCTTTCTGTACGCAGTGATGTGACTTCACGTACAACAGCGCGGCGCTCTGTTCAGTCACCGCGCTCTCGAGCTGCCAGCAAGCGGCCAGATTACTGGAGCCGACTTCCACCACTCGCCCACCGCCCAGCCGAATCGCACTGGTGATTGGCGCGCCATAGTCGACGTTATGCCCACGCAGCATTATCACTTCATTGGCCATGCCCGAACTCTCAGGCATTAACGTCACTCGCGCCTGGTCACCACGGGTAATTGCTGCGGCCACGGCAATCGCAATGCCTGCCGAAGCACAGGATGTAGCGTAGCTGTCTTCCGCACCGGTATAGCGGGAGATGAGCTCCCCCGTTCTGTCCACTAGCAGGTCAATCTCCACAAAAGTCGAGGCCGCCTTCGCCGTGGCTTGCATCACGTCGGGGGAAACGCTGGAAACCCCCAGAATCGTCATTTTCCCACAGGCGTTTATCACCTGTTTTAAACCCAGCTGTTGATAGATGTTCTGTGTCATGGCTTACAGCACTCCCAACAGCGAACAGACCACGCTCAACGCCACAATCGACAGCAGAATAGTGGTATAACGCGGGCCTTTCTTCATCAGATAGAAGTAGATCGCAAACACCGCGGCCAGCGGCAACAGACCGGGAGCAATAGAATCCAGGATCTGCTGCACCACCACTTCAGACCCTTTCAGCGCGCTGATTTTGAGCGGCGTGGTTATCTTCACGTAGCTTGCCGAGAGCGCCCCCATCATGATCAGGCCCAGCACGTTAGCGCCGTAGATAAGCTCTTTGATTCGCCCCCCTTGTAACAGGCCGATGATCGAGTCACGCCCCAGGGTGTAGCCTTTGTGGACCATGCCGTAACTGATCGCCAGCGTAATTGCCGGATAGAGGATCAGCGGAATAATGCCGCCCATTGCGCTGCCGTTAGCGGCAAACGGGATAAAGATAGCGATCAGCAGCGGCATGACCGCGGCCCAAATAATGGAGTCCCCCATCCCGGCCAGCGGCCCCATCAGGCCGGTTTTAATCCCGGTGATCGACGCATCACTTATCGGCTCCCCGCGCGTTTTTTGTTCCTCCATGGCGATCGAGATCCCCTGGATAACCGCGCCAAAAGTCTGCTCTGAGTTGAAGAAGTTCAGGTGGCGTTTCAACGCTTCCACCTGCTCTTCTTTTTGCGGATAGAGCTTTTTAATAATCGGCGTCATCGAGGCGCAAAAAATCAGGCTCTGCAGGCGCTCATACGAACTGGACACTTCGGCGCCCAGCCAGTAGATAAACCACGCTTTGGTGATATCGGCTTTGGTCAGTGCGCCGCTTTCGCGCGCGCGTTCAACCAGCTCATGCTGCATTACATCAGTGCTCATCATGCTGCTCCTTCATTTTTCGCCAGGCCTTTAATCAGGAAGGCCACACAGGTGCCGAAGATTGCCATCGCCATAATGTCCACCTTGAGATACAGCACCGCGAAGAATCCGCCGATAAACCACGGCAGCAGGCTCTTTTTACCAATCACCATAATGGTGATAGCGAAGCCCAGCGCAGGCAGGATCCCGCCCATAATTTCAAAGGAGTGGGTTAACCAGTGCGGCATCAGCTTAAGGAAGCTTTCCACCACGTTCTGACCAAAGTAGTTAGCGGCAAACACCACCGGGAACCGCAGCACCAGCCCGAGTAACGCCGGGTAAAGGAAAGCACAGCGCATAATGCCCGCCATGTTTGCCGTTTCGGCGTGCTTGTCGGCCATGTGTACCCACGCGGCGTTCAGCGTGCGGCGTAGCTGATCGAGGAACACGCCAATCACGCCGAAGGGGATCGCCAACGCAATGGCAAGGTTTGGGTCCATGCCCGCTTTAACGGCAATCGGAATGGAAATACAGGCTGCCAGGGCAGGATCTGAAGGAACATTACCTCCAGGTGTTGACGTCACGCCAAGATAGACGAGCTGCATACCGGCGCCGATGATCATCGCCGTTTGCATATTACCGAGCAGCAAACCGACAAAGACGGCAATCACTACAGGCTGGAGCAACATGGCGGAGAAGGTGTAGCCAAGGCGTAAACGGGCAAACCAGTAATACAACCCCATCAGGCTTGCGAAGACTAATGTATCCATAATTATTTACCCTATTATCAAAGGATTAGAATTTTTTCAGGATATCGTCCAACGACTGCGGCTTATCTTCCGGGATGGTCTGGAAAATGGCCTTAATCCCACGATTTTTCAGATCGTTAAGAATGCCGACGTCTTTCTCATCAAGCGTGATGTTCTGGAAAACCGCTTTACGGTTTGGCCCACCACCCAGCCCGCCAACCTGAATATCCGTCACGTCAAAACCTTGCGCCACCGCGTCCTGAATCGCCGCCAGCGACGGGAACAGCACCAGCACATTGCCCTCCCCCAGCTGGTTTTCTTTCCACGACGCGGCAAAACTTTGGTTGCTGTAGCAGTCCACTTTGATGCTTGGCGGCGCGGCCATCAGGTAGATATTTTTCATAAACGGGTCCGCATCCAGCTCATCGCTGACCACCGCAATCCTGTTAGCTTGAGACTGGCCCACCCATTTCGTCACCACCTGTCCATGAATAAGGCGACTATCGATGCGACATAAAACGATCTTTGCCATGATATTTTTCCTTTATTTTGTTTGTTGTAACTGACGAACGTGGGCCACGACATCGAGACAGCTGCTGCGACCGGCCTCGACCACCTCGGCCACGCAGGCGGTAAGTAAACCGTGCTCGCGCCGGTCCAGTGCTTCCAGCAATAAAGAGGCATTCAGGCCGGAAATCACCGCTATCGGATAATCAGCACTCAGGCGTGCCGCCACATTAGAGGTTGTGCCGCCGACAAAATCGGTAAGGATCAGCGAGCCTTCAGGCAACGTTTTCACCACCGCTTCAACGCGTTGATAAAAATCACCCAGCGTGTCGACGGGCATCAGCGCGATTTCTGTCACGCCTTCAATTTCGCCCATCACCATGCGCAGGCTGTTGCAAAGCTGCTGCCCCCAACCGCCGTGCGTTAACAGCAGGATCTGGGGCAAGGATTCAGTGGTAGTCAAAGTGGCCTCCTGGCTCGATTACGTTTACGTACGTAGAGAGAGCAAAGGATGTGCCAGAGTTTGTGTCACGCGAGGAGTAAGAAAGGCCTGGCGGAGCGCAGTGCCCCGCCAGTTGTGGGATTAGCTATAAAGCAGTTCGTAAATATAAATATATTCTGCATCCGATAAGCGAATGCCGTAAGCCTCTTCTATTGGCTGGAACACAGATTTGATGACACTAAATGCGCGAACGTCCAGATCTGGCCTGTTTTCCAGCGCCATCTGTAACGGTTTACGGTTAATCACGATACGCTCGACCATGCAGCAGCAGTGGATCAGAAAGCGCAGTGTCACCTGGCGACTCGGTTTGAGCGAAAGTGCCGAGGTCAGATGGTTAAGTACGCCTTCCATCTCTTTGAGAATGCGCTGCGGGTTGAGCACTGAAATGTGGTTAATGATGCTCTCCATGGTCAGCGCGCTGATAAAACGCATGGCGCTACGTTCCATTTCCAGCCGCCGTTCGCTGCTGGAGAGATCCGGCGTCAGCAGGCTTAACACCAGCTCCGGCCCCTGTTCGGAAAACAACTCCTCCAGCGAAATAAACGGAATATCCGGGAGGCCAGGCTGGAAAGTCCCGACGATCCCCGCCAGCCGCTCGCCAACGCCCAGTGCCTGCTGCACGCGTTCCAGGCTGCGAACTTCGTTGTAATCGAGGATAACCATTCGCGTGTCCTGCGACATCAGCTCACCAAAGCTCTCCTCCAGCACTTTTTTGATTTTATCCGCCGTTCCCATTCCGGTAATGCAGGACACCACCAGCACTTTGCCCCCGCTTTCCTGTTGCGGCGTACAGAGCTGGCAGGGAATATTTTTGCTTTGCATCAACGCGGCAAGTTGCGGTAACTCGCTGGTCTCATAGCTTAAATCCAGCCCCACCTCCAACAGAGTGGTAAGCGTAATATTCGGCATCAGCAGAACGTCTATCTGGAATAACTTGCTGACGGTGCTGCCAAAATGCACCAGTGAGCCAATATCCACCATCAGGATCAGTCGTCGATAGCGCCGGGTCTGAATCATCAGGGTTAACGTTTCCAGGGTGTCATGTACCGACTGCTCGAAAGGCATATCAATGGCGCTGAACAGCTCGCGCTCTACGACGCGATTAACGTATTGCGCCATACTGGTGGCGGTGGTCGCCCCGTGGGCAATCAAAATGACCCCGCAGTCGGGACTGGCGTCTATGCGCTGGCGATAATGTCGGCACTCTTTCAGGAACAGGCACAGCCAGACAACTTCCGTCGCCGGGCACTGAATGTGCAGCAGTTCGTTAATTTTCCGGCACAGCTGCGTGGCGTTTTCGTACTCGTCTTTGCAGCGGTCCAGGATCAGGCTTGAGGAATAAAGCTGTGGGATCAAGCCGCGCTGCACGTAGCCAATCAGCGCCAGAAAGTGTTTACGCAGCGGGTTAACCAGGTTTTCAGGCAGTGAAAATCCAAGCACCTGCTCCACGCAGCCGATAAGCAGCGTCACGCGTACTTCAACCTGGCCGCCATATCGCGGGGGATGAACCACGCTATCCCGACTATAGAGACCGTATTCAAAAATCGAACTCAGCTTATTTTTCAGGATCGCCAACGTTTCCGCCGGGGGGACATTGCTGTTACGCAGGTTGACGTATTCGCGGGTCAGGAAGCTGTAAAAGAGATCGCTCTCTTCTATTTCACTCCCGGTGGCCAGGGAGCTTTTTAGCGCCGGCAGCGTACGCGCATCAACGTTTAAACGCTCTTTGCCGTCAAACAGCGTATCAACCAGCAGCCGCTGTTCTGGCGTGGCATTAAACGGCATTTCTGCCAGCCGTTTATCCAGCTGCAGCGTGTCCTGATGCTCAGTCATGCCCGACGCCCATGCCTGAGCGCACAAGAACTGAATATCGCTTTTGAGCTGGCCGATATTGCCCTCCAGCGGCTTATTGAGCAGCCAGAGCAGCAGGGTTTTATCAAGGCTGACCGTGCGCTCTATCTTGCGACTTTCACGCTGCAAGAACCCAATAATCAACTCAATTTGCTCTTCAACAGAACGCTGGCGAATACCCGGCAAATCAATACACACCTGAATACGCCGCTGGAAAGTACGCAGCAGCGCGGAATTAACCGGCTCGGTGGTGGCACAAATCAGGCGGACTGAGATTGAGCGAGCCACGGCGCTGGATCCCAGCGGCCGGTATTCCCCTTTGTCGAGAATAGAAAAGAGTTTCTCCTGCCCTTCATACGGCAAGCGATGTACTTCATCCAGCAGCAGGTAGCCGCCGTCTGCCTGCTCCACAAGGCCGGGTTTATTTTCATTCGCCCCGGTAAACGCCCCCTGGCGGTGGCCGAACAGGTGCGAAGAAAGTAGCTCCGGGTTATGGGCATATTCCGCGCAGTTAAAATAGACCAGCGGCGGTGTGCCGCCAGAAGCGTGCTCACAGGCAAAACGGTGCATTAACTCGGCGAAAAAGGTTTTACCGACGCCGGAAGGCCCGGTTAGCAGCACGTGTAATCCGTGGGGGTAAAGTACCGCGGCACGGCCTTTGTCTACCGCATCGCGCAGGCTGCGATCGTAGCCAATCAGACCGCTAAAAGGATCGTCCCCGCTGAGCTTTTCCTGGCATGGGAGCAGATCGGCCACCGATCGCACTTCACGCTCGGAGTCATCCAGCTTGCGTCCAAGAACGGCTTCCAGCGCATGACGGTGCAAAAAGAAAACCGGGCGACCCCGGCTTTTGATGGCCAGGCCATCGTTCCATAACTGGTTGAGATCTTTACTGACCGAGTTTCTAGCCAGCCCGAGGTTAAAGCCAATAGCTTCTGCCGTGAATGCCGTTTCCTTTGCTAAATCAGTAAGATCCACTCCCTGTGTCAGCCGTTCCAGCTCCCCCAAAATAATCTCAATCCGTCTCATCTCTTTACCGCTTAAAAAGTGAATGATCGTTCAGAACATACACTATTCTTTTATGCAAGAAAGAGACGCGCCGGGAAGAATCCGGCTTGTTGGATGAGAAATGCTGCTGCACAGGCCCTGCGCAGCAGCAATCAGCGCGGAGGGCTTATTCGCCTTTCTTGGCTGCCTGGATATACAGCATTTCCAGCGCCAGTGTCGCCGCAGCCAGGGCGGTGATTTCAGACTGGTCGTAGGCCGGAGCCACTTCCACCACGTCCATCCCCACGATGTTCAGATCTTTCAGGCCACGAACCAGCTTGATAGCACGGTCAGAGGTCAGGCCGCCAATCACCGGCGTACCAGTACCTGGCGCAAAAGCAGGATCCAGGCAGTCAATGTCAAAGGTCAGGTAAACCGGCATGTCACCGACGATCTGCTTAACCTGGGCAATGATATCGTCTACACCGCGATCGTTAACCTGGCAGGCATCCAGCACGGTGAAGCCGTTATCTTTGTCGAACTCGGTACGAATACCGATCTGCACAGAGTGGTTCGGATCGATCAGGCCTTCGTTTGGCGCGGTGTAGAACATCGTGCCGTGGTCGAACTCGCAGCCGTTCGCGTAGGTGTCGGTGTGGGCATCAAAGTGAACCAGCGCCATTTTGCCGAAGTGCTTAGCGTGAGCACGCAGCAGCGGCAGAGTCACAAAGTGGTCGCCCCCGAAGGAAAGCATACGCTTGCCGGCAGCCAGCAGACGCTCAGCGTGCGCCTGGAGATTTTCGCTCATCTCACGGGCATCACCGAAGGCGTAGACCAGGTCGCCGCAGTCCACAACGTTCAGACGCTCGCGCATGTCGAAGTTCCACGGGAAGCGGTTGCCTTCCCATGCCAGGTTGGTAGACACCTGACGAATCGCTGCCGGGCCGTGACGGCCGCCTGCGCGACCGGAAGTTGCCGCATCAAACGGAACGCCGGTGATCACCCAGTCTGCATCGCTATCGTACGGCTGGAAGTTCAGCGGGAAACGTAAAAAACCAAAGGCATTAGATACCAGGGAGTTATCGTATTTGTGGCCTAAGGTGCTCATTGTCTGACCTCTCGGTTGGGGTTAAAAAACGCCTAAAAAAAATCCCCTCCGCGTCGTTAAACCCGACGAGGAAGGGATTGGATTGGGGTACTGCTATTTATTGAGCGGATTATCGCCGCTAATTCATACAGGTTCAAGAGAGTATAGGCTATTGTGCCGTCTTTGCCCTCTCCCCAAAGAGGAGAGGGAAAGCGATAGCTTACTCGTCTTCCAGATACGTATAACCGTACAGGCCCGCTTCGAACTCTTCGAGGAACTGCTGCTGCAGCGCATCGTCAAGGCCGGTATTCTTCACCTGGTCACGGAACTGGGTCAGCAGCTTGTTCGGGTCGAGCTGCACGTACTGCAGCATGTCCGCCACGGTATCGCCTTCGTCAGACAGCTCCACTTCCACGGAGCCGTCAGGGAAGACGAAGACGTCCACCGCTTCGGTGTCGCCGAACAGGTTATGCATGTTGCCGAGGATTTCCTGGTACGCGCCCACCATGAAGAAGCCCAGCATCGGCGGGTTCTCCGGATCGTATTCCGGCATCGGCATCGTTGTAGCGATACCGTCGCCATCGATGTAATGGTCAATTGCCCCATCGGAGTCGCAGGTGATGTCCAGCAGCACTGCGCGGCGCTCAGGCGCGTGATTCAACCCTTCCAGCGGTAACACCGGGAACAGCTGATCGATCCCCCACGCATCCGGCATCGACTGGAAAAGTGAGAAGTTGACGTACATTTTGTCCGCCATGCGCTCCTGCAGTTCGTCGATGATTGGACGGTGCGCTCGGTTGCTTGGATCAAGCTGCTTCTGCACGTCGTGGCACATGTTCAGGTAAAGCTGTTCTGCCCAGGCACGTTCCTGCAGGCTATAGGCCCCGGAGGAGTAGCCGACGTGGATATCGTGCAGGTCCATCTGGCTGTCGTGCAGCCATTCACGCAGCGAGCGGCGAGTCCCAGGCTGATGCATCTCCTCCCAGGTTTCCCACATGCTTTGCAGCGCGCGAGGGGCGTCATCCGCAGGCGGGGTCGCTTCGGTATATTCATTACGCTCCACGCCGATAATATTAGAAACCAGCACGGTGTGGTGCGCGGTCACGGCGCGACCAGACTCGGTGATCACCGTTGGGTGCGGCAGACCATTTTCTTCGCAGGCATCGCCAATCGCCCAGATGATATTGTTCGCGTATTCATTCAGGCCGTAGTTAACGGAGCAGTCGGACTGGGAGCGAGTCCCTTCGTAGTCCACGCCCAGGCCACCGCCAACGTCGAAGCACTGGATGTTCACGCCCAGTTTATGCAGCTCAACGTAGAAGCGCGCGGACTCACGAACGCCGGTGGCGATATCGCGAATGTTCGCCATCTGCGATCCCAGGTGGAAGTGCAGAAGCTGAATGCTGTCCAGACGGCCGCGTTCACGCAGGATTTCCACCAGTTGCAGAACCTGGTTCGCCGCCAGGCCGAACTTGGATTTTTCGCCGCCGGAGGACTGCCATTTACCGGATCCCTGAGAGGCCAGACGGGCACGAACGCCCAGGCGAGGGATCACATTCAGTCGCTCGGCTTCTTCGAGCACGATGCCAATTTCGGACATCTTCTCGATAACCAGGTAGACCTTATGGCCCATCTTCTCGCCGATCAGCGCCAGGCGGATGTATTCGCGGTCTTTATAACCATTACAGACGATGACCGACCGGGTCATGCCCGCATGCGCCAGCACGGCCATCAGCTCGGCTTTAGAGCCCGCTTCCAGGCCCAGCGGTTCGCCGGAATGAATCAGCGACTCAATCACGCGGCGGTGCTGGTTAACTTTGATCGGGTAAACCAGGAAATAGTCACCGTTGTAGCCGTAGGATTCGCGCGCACGCTTAAAGGCGGCGTTAATCGAACGCAGGCGGTGCTGCAAGATCTGCGGGAAGCAGAACAGCGCAGGCAGGCGCTGACCCTGAGCTTCACGCGCTTTCACCAGCTCGGCGAGATCCACGCGAGCTTCCGGAACGTCCGGATCCGGGCAAACGCTAATATGGCCCAGTTCGTTAACGTCGTAATAGTTATTGCCCCACCAGGCAATATTGTATGTACGCAGCATCTTGCTGGCTTCCTCGGAGCTCATGGCAACCTCCTGAATGGAACGATGTACATCCTGCTCGCCCACTGACGAACCCGAAACAGAAGTGATTTTGTCAGTCATGGCGAACCTCAAATTTTGTCGATTGTGCAAAACAGTTGACTACTATCGCAGGGGTATCCTGCAATAACAACCCATTAACAGCGCGCATTGACAGCACAAGACGCTGACAGCGAGGCTGTGCGACCGGTTTCATTTTCATATCATTGTAAAACACGTATCCGAACCCTGTATGACAGGCCGGCGAAACCACGAGAAAACTCTTGTAATACAAGAGCGCCCTTGTTCAGTTACCACGGCGGATTACAGACCGGCCCGGGGATCCTGAGAAGCGCCGAGATGGGTAAAACATCGGCAAGTTTGAAAACATGAGATGCAGGCTGCGAGGAGCATATGCGCGCCAGAACGGCGTGCTGGGTTATATGAATGACGGCGGTTCATTACTTGTATCACCTCCACGCATACGTTGAGTATGTATGCGACAAGCCAAAGCTGCGAACACTGTACCTGACAGGCTCTAAATAATTGCTCAACCCGGCTGGAAGTGGGCAACACGAATCGTGTGCTTTTGATTAAGCCGCGCGCGCCGCTTTATACCCATATAAGGGGTAAAAAGCAAAACAAAATGTGTAAATTGCCAGCAGTGTCAGCTCCACTTTCCACTCAAGATTTATCACATGTTGCCGTTACCCTAAAAAATTCTGGCTATCTGCCGATTGTCTAATCTAAAATGGCCGTCCAGATGTTAATCCATCTATACTGATTAACTGTTAGACTGCCTGTTTTTCAATCTGTGGCAATAAGTTCCCGGGTTGGTCTATCTCGCCACCGCTGTGGCGCAGAGCAGCAGCCTGAACTAAATAAATCCTCTTAGGGTGAAGAAAATATGGCTAAACACCTTTTTACGTCCGAGTCTGTATCTGAAGGGCATCCTGATAAAATCGCTGACCAAATCTCCGACGCCGTCCTTGACGCAATCCTCGAGCAGGATCCGAAAGCGCGCGTAGCCTGTGAGACTTACGTCAAAACCGGTATGGTTCTGGTTGGCGGCGAAATCACCACCAGCGCGTGGGTTGATATCGAAGAAATCACCCGCAAAACCGTGCGTGAAATCGGTTATGTGCATTCAGATATGGGCTTTGATGCCAACTCCTGCGCTGTTCTGAGCGCGATTGGTAAACAGTCCCCGGATATCAATCAGGGCGTTGACCGTACCGATCCGCTGGAACAGGGTGCGGGCGATCAGGGCCTGATGTTTGGCTACGCCACCAACGAAACCGACGTGTTGATGCCAGCGCCAATCACCTACGCACACCGTCTGGTGCAGCGTCAGGCTGAAGTGCGCAAAAACGGCACCCTGCCGTGGCTGCGTCCGGACGCGAAAAGCCAGATCACCTTCCAGTACGACGACGGTAAAATCGTCGGTATCGATGCGGTTGTGCTGTCCACTCAGCACTCTGAAGACATCGCGCTGAAAGACCTGCAGGAAGCGGTGATGGAAGAGATCATCAAACCTGTTCTGCCGGGCGAGTGGCTGAACGCGTCCACTAAATACCACATCAACCCAACCGGCCGTTTTGTTATCGGTGGCCCAATGGGTGACTGCGGTCTGACCGGCCGTAAAATCATCGTTGATACCTACGGCGGCATGGCTCGCCACGGTGGCGGTGCATTCTCCGGTAAAGATCCGTCTAAAGTTGACCGTTCTGCTGCCTATGCTGCGCGTTATGTCGCGAAAAACATCGTCGCTGCAGGCCTGGCTGACCGCTGTGAAATTCAGGTTTCTTACGCTATCGGCGTAGCAGAACCGACTTCCATCATGGTGGAAACCTTCGGTACCGAGAAAATCTCTACCGAGCAGCTGACCCTGCTGGTGCGCGAGTTCTTCGACCTGCGCCCATACGGCCTGATTCAGATGCTGGATCTGCTGCACCCGATTTACAAAGAGACCGCCGCATACGGTCACTTTGGTCGCGAACATTTTCCATGGGAAAAAACCGACAAAGCCGCACTGCTGCGTGAAGCCGCTGGCCTGAAATAACCCGCCACCGCTTCGTGCTTTAAAGGCCAGCTTATGCTGGCCTTTTGCTTTTTGGATCTGTGCCACCAGGCCTCGCTCTGACCCGTTCCCCGCCATCACCAGCAACATATTGAAAACGATTACACTCATCAGAAATCGCCTTCATTGCTATTTTTATTTGAATGCATGTTCAAACACATCATCTGTTACATAAGGTTTCATACGGTACCGATCTTTAACCACAATAGAGACCTTTCTCGTGATTAATACGCTGTTTTATCGGCATTCAGCTTCTTCTCAATTTAAACCTTTAGTGTAAACGATTACATCACTGTGATTATCATCACACACTTCCGCCGTTTACTGCCCTACCCTTAAAAACGTCAAATCCGAAAAATCCACGTGGAGGGCGATATGCCTGACAATAAAAAAACCGGGCGCTCAAACAAAAGCATGACCTTTTTTGTCTGCTTCCTGGCTGCGCTCGCCGGCCTGCTGTTTGGCCTGGATATCGGCGTGATTGCCGGGGCGCTGCCGTTTATCGCCAAAGACTTCGCCATCACTTCCCACACCCAGGAATGGGTGGTGAGCTCAATGATGTTCGGGGCTGCCGTCGGGGCCATCGGCAGCGGCTGGCTCTCTTTCAAGCTGGGGCGAAAATACAGCCTGATGATTGGCGCCGTGCTGTTTGTGCTCGGTTCCCTGTTCTCGGCCTTTGCGCCCAACGTTGAAGTGTTAATCGTTTCTCGTGTCCTGCTGGGCCTGGCCGTTGGCGTCGCGTCCTATACCGCCCCGCTTTACCTGTCAGAAATTGCGCCGGAGAAGATCCGCGGCAGCATGATCTCCATGTACCAGCTGATGATCACCATCGGTATTCTGGGAGCTTATCTCTCCGATACCGCCTTCAGCTACACCGAGTCCTGGCGCTGGATGCTTGGGGTGATCACCCTTCCCGCTCTGCTGCTGCTGGTTGGCGTGTTCTTCCTGCCGGACAGTCCGCGCTGGTTTGCCGCCAAACGCCGCTTCCATGATGCTGAACGCGTGCTGCTGCGCCTGCGCGATACCAGTGCAGAGGCGAAACGTGAGCTGGAAGAAATCCGCGAAAGCCTGAAGGTGAAACAGAGCGGTTGGGCGTTGTTTAAGGATAACTCTAACTTCCGCCGGGCGGTCTTTCTCGGCGTGCTGCTGCAGGTGATGCAGCAGTTCACCGGCATGAACGTCATCATGTACTACGCGCCAAAAATCTTCGAAATCGCCGGCTTCGCCAACACCACGCAGCAAATGTGGGGCACCGTGATCGTCGGCCTGATCAACGTGCTGGCTACCTTCATTGCTATCGGTCTGGTTGACCGCTGGGGACGTAAACCTACGCTGGTACTCGGCTTCCTGGTCATGGCCGTTGGCATGGGCGTGCTGGGCACCATGCTACACGTTGGCATTCATTCTCAGGGTGCGCAGTACTTCGCGGTTGCCATGCTGCTGATGTTCATCGTTGGCTTCGCCATGAGCGCAGGTCCGCTGATTTGGGTGCTGTGTTCCGAAATCCAGCCGCTCAAAGGGCGCGATTTCGGTATCACCTGCTCCACAGCCACCAACTGGATTGCCAATATGATTGTCGGTGCTACCTTCTTGACCATGCTGAACACGCTGGGCAATGCGAACACCTTCTGGGTTTATGCGGCGCTGAACCTGTTCTTCATTGTTCTGACGCTGTGGCTCATTCCTGAGACAAAACATGTATCTCTGGAACACATTGAACGTAACCTGATGAAAGGCCGTAAATTGCGCGAAATCGGCGCACACAACTAAGTCCTGACGGCCCCTTCCGGTAGCGGGAGGGGCTTGCACCGCGCTTCCCGCCCCATTATTCTCTGCCGTTATGAAAGCCCCCAGACTCCCCATTGCTCTTCAGCAAGCCGTGATGCGTTGCCTGCGTGAAAAACTTCAGCAGGCCAACGTGCATTTAGGCACCCACTATCCTGAGCCCAAAGTGGTCTATCAGCAGCGCGGCACCGCCGCCGGCACTGCCTGGCTGGAAAGCAACGAAATTCGCCTTAATCCCGTCTTGTTGATGGAAAACCAGCAGGCTTTTGTCGATGAAGTCGTCCCCCATGAGCTGGCTCACCTGCTGGTCTGGAAGCACTTTGGCCGCGTCGCCCCTCACGGCAGGGAATGGAAATGGATGATGGAAACCGTGCTCGGCGTTCCGGCCCGCCGCACGCATAAATTTGAAGTCGATTCCGTACGCAAAAATACCTTCCCCTACCGCTGCCCTTGCCAGCAGCATCAGCTCACCGTGCGCCGCCACAATCGGGTACTGCGCGGCGAAGCCGAATATCGCTGCACTCATTGCGGCCAGTTATTAAAACCCGACGTTACAACCCCATGTAATTAATCATTTATTTCTGGAGTTTTTACGCCACCTCTGATTGAAACTGGATATTCGATCAGGTAGGGTGCGGGCACGTTTTAGTAAGGATTCTGGAAATGTCTCGCAAAATTTCTTGGGCTGTTGCATTCGTTGCAGCCTTCAGTTCGCTTCCCGCCTTCAGCAACGGCATCAATAGCTTCGCACAAGCCAAAACCGCAGGCGTCAAGGTCAACGCCGATGCTCCGGGCGACTTCTACTGCGGCTGTAAGATCAGCTGGCAGGGTAAAAAAGGTATCCCGGATCTGGAGTCCTGCGGCTATAAAGTGCGGAAGAATGAAAACCGAGCCACCCGCATTGAATGGGAACACGTCATGCCTGCCTGGCAGTTCGGTCACCTGCTGCAGTGCTGGCAGGACGGCGGGCGTAAAAATTGCGCCAAAGATCCGGTATACCGCAAAATAGAAAGCGATATGCACAACCTGCAGCCTGCCGTGGGCGAGGTTAACGCCGACAGAAATAACTTCATGTACAGCCAGTGGAACGGCGGCGAAGGCCAATACGGCCAGTGCGCAATGAAAATTGATTTTAAGGATAAAGTGGCCGAGCCGCCGGAACGTGCTCGAGGCGCGATTGCGCGCACTTATTTCTACATGCGCGACCAATACCAGCTGTCGCTCTCTCGCCAGCAGACTCAGCTCTTCCAGGCATGGGATAAACGCTATCCGGTCAACAACTGGGAGTGCGAGCGGGATGAACGCATTGCGAAAGTCCAGGGCAATCATAATCCATATGTGCTGCGGGCTTGCCAGGCGCGAAACAGCTAACCTACACTAGCGGCAATTCTTTATTTGCTGTGACGAATATCGCCCTCGATCTACAGAACAAGGGGGCGAAAATCCCCCTCTATCTTTTTGGGATAGAGTCAGGATAAGAGTCCATTCCTGCAGCGCAACTAACCGGAACTCACTTCATGCGTATACCCCGCATTCACCATCCTGAAAATCTTTCCGTTGGCCAGGACGTTGCCCTGAGCGAAGATGCGTCTAACCATGTTGGACGCGTGCTGCGCATGGGCGCAGGCCAGGCCATTCAGCTGTTCGACGGCAGCAATCAGGTGTTCGACGCGGAAATCGTGCAGGCGGATAAAAAAAGCGTGCGCGTTAAAATCCTGGCGAGCAATGAAGACGACCGTGAGTCACCGCTCTGGCTGCATCTCGGCCAGGTCATGTCGCGCGGTGAAAAAATGGAATTCACCATTCAGAAGGCCGTGGAACTGGGTGTGAACGAGATCACCCCATTGTTTTCCGAACGCTGCGGGGTAAAACTGGATGCGGAAAGGCTGAACAAGAAACTCCAGCAGTGGCAAAAGATTGCGATTGCCGCCTGCGAACAATGCGGCCGCAACCGGGTGCCAGACATTCGCCCGGCGATGGATCTGGCCGCCTGGTGCGCCGAGCAGGATGACGCCCTGAAGCTCAATCTGCATCCGCGAGCCAGCGCCAGCATCAACACGCTGCCGCAGCCGGTCGAGCGCGTCCGCCTGCTGATTGGCCCGGAAGGTGGCCTGTCTGCGGATGAGATTGCCATGACCGCAGAGCACCAATTTACTGATATTCTGTTGGGACCGCGCGTTCTGCGTACTGAGACCACCGCGCTCACCGCCATCACCGCACTGCAGGTGCGCTTTGGCGACCTGGGCTAAAGGAGAACAACAATGATCAAGCTCGGCATCGTGATGGACCCCATCGCACACATCAACATTAAAAAAGACTCCAGCTTTGCCATGCTGCTGGAAGCGCAGCGTCGTGGTTACGAACTGCACTACATGGAAATGGCTGACCTGTACCTGAACAACGGCGAAGCACGCGCCCGCACACGCCTGCTCAGCGTCGAGCAGAACTACGATAAGTGGTATGAGTTTGGCACCGAGCAGGATATCGCCCTGGCCGATCTGAACGTGGTCCTGATGCGCAAAGACCCGCCATTCGACACTGAATTTATCTACGCGACCTATATTCTTGAGCGCGCAGAAGAGAAAGGCACGCTGATCGTTAACAAACCGCAGAGCCTGCGCGACTGTAACGAAAAACTGTTCACCGCCTGGTTTGCCGACTTAACGCCAGAAACGCTGGTCACCCGTAACAAAGCGCAGCTGAAAGCCTTCTGGCAGCAGCACGGCGACATCATTATGAAACCGCTTGACGGCATGGGCGGTGCGTCTATTTTCCGCGTGAAACAGGATGACCCAAACATCGGCGTTATCGCTGAAACGCTGACTGAACTGGGTACCCGCTACTGCATGGCGCAGAACTACCTGCCGGCTATCAAAGACGGTGATAAGCGCGTGCTGGTGGTGGACGGTGAACCTGTCCCTTACTGCCTGGCGCGTATTCCGCAGGGCGGCGAGACTCGCGGCAACCTGGCGGCTGGTGGCCGTGGCGAACCACGGCCACTGACCGAAAGCGACTGGGAAATCGCCCGCCGCGTTGGGCCTACGCTGAAAGCTAAAGGGCTGATTTTTGTTGGTCTGGATATTATCGGCGATCGCCTGACCGAGATTAACGTCACCAGCCCAACCTGCATCAGAGAAATTGAAGCCGAATTCCCCGTGTCGATCACCGGGATGCTGTTCGACGCCATCGAAAAACGCCTCGCTCACTAAATACATCTGGCGGGTAGCTGTTACCCGCCATTCCCCTTCGAAGGCACGATTCACGGCGGGTAGCCCGCCTTCCTTCATTAGTGGTAAGCTGGCCACACTTCGCGCAGCCACTGCCGCTTTTATCAACCGGGATCAGAACCTCTGACAATGAATTTACAGCATCACTTTCTTATTGCCATGCCGGCTCTCCAGGACCCTTTATTTAAGCGCTCCGTAGTCTATATCTGTGAATACAACGATGAAGGCGCGATGGGGATTATCATCAATAAACCGCTGGAAAACCTGCAGGTGGATGGCGTTCTCGAAAAGCTAAAAATAGAACCAGACCCGCGCGACGCCACGATTCGCCTGGATAAACCCGTATTTATCGGCGGCCCGCTGGCGGAAGATCGTGGTTTTATTCTGCACTCGCCGCCGGACAGCTTCGGCTCAAGTATTCGCATCTCCGACGACACGGTGATTACCACTTCCCGTGATGTGCTGGAAACATTAGGCACGGCCAAGCAGCCAAAAGAGGTGATTGTTGCCCTCGGCTATGCTTCCTGGGAAAAGGGGCAGCTTGAGCAGGAGATCATGGAAAACTCATGGCTGACGGCACCTGCCTCGCCTGAGATCCTGTTCCACACGCCCATTTCAGAGCGCTGGCGCGAGGCCGCCCGCCTGATTGGTATCGATATCCACACCATGCCAAGCGAAGCGGGGCACGCCTGATGAGCAGCGGAACTTTAATGGCTTTTGACTTCGGCACTAAAAGTATCGGCGTCGCTATCGGCCAGCGTATTACCGGTACTGCACGACCGCTAACGGCGCTTAAGGCACAGGACGGTACCCCGGACTGGAACGCGGTAGAAAAAATCCTCAAAGAGTGGCAGCCGGAAGAAGTCGTTGTCGGCCTGCCGCTGAATATGGATGGCACCGAACAGCCTCTGACGGCGAGAGCCCGCAAGTTTGCTAACCGGTTGCACGGCCGCTTTGGTGTGAAAGTTTCTCTACAGGACGAACGATTGAGCACCGTCGAAGCCCGAGCCGGGTTGTTCGAACACGGCGGTTTTCGCGCTCTGAACAAAGGCAGCATCGACTCCGCTTCTGCGGTGATTATTCTTGAAAGCTGGTTTGAGTACCACCCGTGAAGAGCTTAACTGCCGGGCGTGTCGTTCCCTGCGTTCAGCAGTTCATGCCTTGCGGCAATCGCCAGAAAATGGCTGCGGTCCCGGTAGCCTGAAGAGGGCTGTTTAACCCGGGAATCAATACGCCGCAGCAGCGCGTCCGGCAGCATGATGTTTAGACGCTGCTGCTTTCCTTCCAGCGCGGATAAATCCACATCAACCAGCAGCCATTGCTGGCAGTAGCTGTACTCAGGGTCTGCGGCATAAGCAAAAGGCCCGGCATCACACAGTTGAGTAATGTCTTTGCCGCTCTCCACCATTAAATCCACAATCGACAGCACCGCATCCTGCACCATCGGGGCGATATCCGCCTGACTGTCTGCTGCCGATACGCAGCCAAATTCATCATTGCATAGCGCGGGCACGACCATGCCAAACGCTTCGTTTTCAGTTGCAGGTAATTCCACACCAACGGAAAAAAACATTATCAACCTCCGGCGGCGACAGACTAAATGCCTGCCATTTTACGAATGAATTTGACGGTACCGACGGGCAAATCCTTTTTGGGATGCGGAACGGGGAACGTTTTTCCGGTTGTGGGCGACCACCAGATCCAGTGGCTGCCCCCAGAACGCCTGACGGGTTCGCACCCCGTGGCCCTCAATTCCTTTATCAGCTCAGCAGAGGTCATCATGCTCTCCCTGAATGATGGAAATAATACACACCAATACACACAAAAGCAACAAAAGCGCTCAATATGCCGTCTCCCATGGCCCGCTGGCTGCTCGGTCGTGCCCAGCAATCTTACCTTCACGCAGCAGCAGCGCCTCGCTCTGGGCAAAGCTTTGCATGCCATGCTGCTGGCCGGTTTGCAGCACGCCAGGTAGTTGATGGGTCTTCCCTTCACGAATCAAATTTGCCACGGCCGGGGTATTGACCAGCAGTTCGTACAGCGCGACCCGACCACCGTCACTTGCCGGTACAAGCTTTTGTGCCAGCACCGCCTTCAGGCTTCCGGCAAGCTGAGTTTGAATCAGGCTTTTCTCCTGAGCAGGGAACACATCCACCAGCCGTTCTACCGCCTGAGCAGCACCGCGTGTGTGCAATGTCGCCAGAACCAAATGCCCTGTTTCTGCCGCGGTCAGCGCCAGGCCAATCGTCTCGCTATCCCTAAGCTCGCCCAGCAGGATAACGTCAGGATCTTCCCTCAAAGCGGCTTTTAGCGCTGCAGCATAGCTTTCACAGTGCAGGCCGGGTTCGCGCTGCTGAATCAGGCAGCGGCCAGAGACGTGAATAAATTCGATGGGGTCTTCCAGCGTTAACACATGGCCGTCAAGATGCTGGTTGAGATGCTGGATCATCGCGGCAAGGGTTGTAGACTTCCCGCTTCCGGTCGCACCTGTCACCAGTATCAGCCCTTCACTTTCCCGTAAAAGCGCCTTCAGTTGGGGTGGTGCGCCAAGCGTATGCAGATCCGGGCAAGAAGACGCGAGTAATCTAAGCGCCAGCGAGTAACCTTCCTGATGGCGAAAAGCATTGCCGCGAAGCCTGATGCCGTTCGCGAGCGTAAATGAAAAATCGAGCTGCCCCGCGCGATTAAGCTGCAACGTTTGCTCTTCACTTAACCATCCGTTGAGAACCTCTTCGACTTCCGGCACCTTCTCCGGGCACGCTTCCAGCCTGCCACACTTTCGCCAGCGTGCCGCCTGGCGCGCGCACAGGTGTAGATCGGAGACATTATGCTTTACACTAAGGGCCACAATTTCTTCGATATCCATATCACTTCCAACGATCATGAATGAGATAGCGCACAATCTGGCACAGGTACATGGGAAAATCTCAGCCGCTGCAGCACGTTGCGGCAGAAGCCCCGAAGAAGTGACTCTGCTTGCAGTCAGCAAAACCAAGCCTGCGAGCGCCCTCGCAGAAGCGATTGCTGCCGGGCAACGCGCCTTTGGCGAAAACTATGTGCAGGAAGGCGTGGATAAGATTCACCACTTTGCTGAACAAGGTGTAACAGGGCTGGAATGGCACTTTATCGGGCCCCTGCAGTCGAACAAAAGCCGCCTTGTGGCGGAAAATTTTGACTGGTGCCATACCGTTGATCGGCTGAAGATTGCCAGCAGACTCAGCGAACAACGCCCGCCGACGTCGCCGCCGCTAAACGTGCTGATTCAAATTAATATCAGCGACGAAAACAGTAAGTCCGGCATCGCGTTGAGTGAGCTGGAGCAGTTAGCTGCCGAAGTGGCGGCCTTACCGGGACTGACGCTGCGAGGCTTAATGGCTATTCCTGCGCCAGAACCGGATTACGAGCGCCAGCTTGCCGTTTGCCGCAAAATGGCAGAAGCCTGCAATGCACTCAAAGACCGCTTTACCACGGTCGATACATTATCTCTCGGCATGACCGATGACATGGAAGCCGCGATTGCCGCAGGCAGCACCATGGTGCGCATTGGAACCGCTATTTTCGGCGCGCGGGATTACCCCGCTCGTTAATCACCATCATTGTTGAGGAAAACCATGCTTACGTTGACTTTCCTGGTCAAAACCCTGATTGAGCTTTACGTAATGGTGCTGCTTATCCGCATCTGGATGCAGTGGGCACGCTGTGATTTCTACAACCCGTTCGCCCAGTTCATCGTTAAAGTTACCCAGCCGGTTGTCGGACCGCTTCGCCGCGTACTGCCGTCTCTGGGCCCAATTGACACCTCATCCCTGCTGGTGGCGTTTATCCTCACCACGCTGAAATTCCCTATTCTGCTGCTGATCCAGTCCGGCGGGCTGTCGCTCGATCCGTTAAACTTGCTCATCGGCGTACTGTCGCTGCTGAAATCAGCCGGCACCCTGGTGTTCTGGGTGATCATCGTGCGTTCCCTGATGAGCTGGATAAGCCAGGGCCGCAGCCCTATTGAATACGTGCTGATGCAAATGACCGAGCCAATGATGTCGCCGATTCGCCGCATCTTGCCTGCTATGGGCGGCATTGATTTCTCCGCCATGGTGGTCATTCTGATCCTTTATGCGCTGAACTACCTCGGTATGGACCTGTTCCCTGGCCTCTGGTACGCCATTTGAGTGCTGTGACACAACAGCCTGACGGGCTGGTTCTGCGGCTGTATATTCAGCCAAAGGCCAGCCGCGATAGCCTGGTCGGTATGCATGGCGACGAGTTAAAAGTCGCCATCACCGCACCGCCGGTAGATGGGCAGGCTAACGCTCACCTGGTAAAATATCTGGCCAAACAGTTCCGGGTAGCGAAAGGTCAGGTCGTGATAGAGAAAGGCGAACTTGGTCGCCATAAACAAGTTAAAATTATCGGCCCGCAGCAGATCCCGACGGAAGTCGCGGCATTGATTGCCCCCCTCGAATAACACAGGACTGACTATGCAAAAAGTCGTATTAGCTACCGGTAACGCCGGTAAAGTGCGTGAACTCGCCGATCTGCTGGCGGATTTTGGCCTCGATGTGGTCGCGCAAACCGAGCTGAACGTGGAGTCTGTCGAAGAGACCGGCCTGACCTTTATTGAGAATGCCATTCTCAAGGCTCGCCATGCGGCTAAAGTGACCGGGCTTCCGGCGCTGGCCGACGATTCAGGCCTGGCGGTGGATGCTCTGGGCGGTGCGCCGGGCATCTATTCCGCACGCTACGCGGGTGAAGATGCCAGCGATCGGCAGAACCTCGACAAGCTTCTGGAAGCGCTGAAAGACGTACCCGACGATAAACGCAAGGCTCAGTTCCACTGCGTGCTGGTCTATATGCGTCACGCGGAAGACCCAACGCCGCTGGTGTTTCACGGCAGCTGGCCGGGCGTGATTACCCACGCGCCTGCCGGGCAAGGCGGCTTTGGCTACGACCCTATTTTCTATGTTCCGTCCGAGGGGAAAACCGCGGCGGAGCTAACCCGCGATGAAAAGAGCGCGATTTCCCACCGTGGGCAAGCGCTAAAACTGTTACTGGAAGCAATGCGTAATGGCTAATTTGCCACCTCTTAGTCTCTACATTCACATCCCATGGTGCGTACAGAAGTGCCCGTACTGTGACTTCAACTCCCACGCGCTTAAAGGCGACGTGCCGCACGACGAATACGTGAGTCATCTGCTGCGCGATCTTGACCGCGACGTAGCGCTTGCTCAGGGGCGTGAGGTAAAGACTATTTTCATTGGCGGCGGTACGCCAAGCTTACTCTCCAGCGAAGCAATGCAAACGCTACTGGACGGCGTGCGCTCACGCCTGAAGCTGGCGGACGACGCAGAAATCACCATGGAAGCCAACCCCGGCACGGTCGAAGCCGACCGCTTTGTTGGCTACCAGAAAGCAGGCGTGAACCGTATTTCTATCGGCGTACAGAGCTTCAGCGAACCCAAATTAAAACGCCTGGGCCGTATTCATGATGCGGGCGAGGCTAAACGTGCCGCGAACCTGGCGAGCGGCCTGGGGCTGCGCAGCTTTAACCTTGACCTGATGCACGGCCTGCCGGACCAGTCGCTCGAAGAGGCGCTGGACGACCTGCGCCAGGCCATTGCCCTGAATCCCCCGCATCTTTCCTGGTATCAACTGACTATCGAGCCGAACACGCTGTTTGGATCGCGTCCGCCGAAGCTACCGGACGACGACGCGCTGTGGGACATCTTCGAACAAGGCGATAAGCTGCTGACCGCCGCGGGCTACCAGCAATACGAAACCTCCGCCTACGCTAAGCCCGGTTATCAGTGCCAGCACAACCTTAACTACTGGCGCTTTGGCGACTATCTGGGGATTGGCTGCGGCGCGCACGGCAAAATCACCTTCCCGGACGGGCGCATTACGCGCACGGCGAAAACGCGCCATCCGCGCGGATACATGGAAGGAAAGTACCTCGACCGCCAGCATGACGTTGAACAAGCAGATAAACCGTTCGAATTCTTTATGAACCGCTTCCGCCTGCTGGAAGCCGCGCCGCGCAGTGAATTCACGCTTTATACTGGTTTAGATGAAGCGATAATTCGCCCGCAACTGGATGCAGCGCTGGCGAAAAACTATATGACTGAGACGGATGAGTACTGGCAGATAACCGAGCACGGGAAGCTGTTTTTAAACTCCCTGCTGGAGCTGTTTTTAGCCGACGACGCGTAAGTTTTTACCCTCACCCCGGCCCTCTCCCAAAGGGAGAGGGGGATACAGTCTGCAGAGAATTTTTTATTCCCTCTCCCCTGAGGGGAGAGGGTTAGGGTGAGGGGAAAATTACTTAAGCGAACCCACAAGCCCTTTACGCTGATTTTCCAGCGACACCACCCGGTTACACACCTCGTGGCCGAACTGTTCAAAATCAGCCTGCTGATTGTTCCACTCGTTCTGAACCGCCGTTTGCAGGCCGCCCAGGTTGCCCAGCACATTCTGCAGCGGGTTGCCGCCACCTTTCAGCACCGCCTGCGCGCCCATCTCATTAATGCTGTCCTGAAGAATGCCGCCCATCGCCTGGTTCACCAGCTGCTGGCCATCGGCTCTCACCTGATCGACCGCTTTATAGTGGAACGTCAGCCCATCCTGGCGGCGTTCAATAATTCGGTTCATCTGCTCTTTTAGCTGGGCATCCAGCTTGGTCAGGCGATTACGCATGCTGCTGCTTTCCCCAACCTGTTTAGCAATAATGCCGTCCAGCGCTACGCGGCTTTTCTCTACGCGAGAGCGAGCTCCGTTATCGATCCACGGTAAATCCGTGCGCAGGGCTTTCTGGTAGTTCAGAGCCTGCTGGCGCTGTGCAGCAGTCAGCGTCTTCTGAACACCGTTGTATTTCACGCTGCCGTCAGGCGCGATGACCAGATTGCCGTTCTCACCCACCACCTGCACGGACTGCGGGTTAATGACCACGTCATCGCGTGGATTGGCGCTGCACTGGTAGTCCGCGTGTGCTGAAGCGGCGGTGACCAGCAGCGCGCCTAAAAGAACTTTACGGATCATATTTTCTCCTGAAAAATCAGCTCCTGAAAAAAAGGCCGGTTAATTAACCAGCCTGTTTTTTGCTAAAGCTTAGTCCCACCAGACGTCGAACAGATCGCTGATGCGAACATCTTCGAGCTTGCGGTCTTCCAACCATTTACGCACCAGCGCCTGATGCTCTTCGGTGCATTTGCCAATCTCTTCCATGCACACCAAACCTTCCCAGACCAGGTAACCGCTGCCGTCAAACGCCAGCTTGTTCGGCGCAATCACTTCGGCGATCAGCTCGTCCACGGTTTTATCAATTTGCTCTTCGGAAGTGCCCTCCGGGAAGCGCCAGGCAATCGAGAACCCCAGCTCCTGGAACTCTTCGATGTGCATTTTCTTACGCAGACGACGGCTACGATTCTTTGCCATTATTTCACCCTCTCGAACATTAAGTCCCATACGCCGTGACCAAGACGATGGCCACGTTGTTCAAATTTGGTTACCGGACGTGAATCCGGACGCGGTACGTAGTCGTGACTCTCCGACTGGTTTTTATACCCTTCGATAGAGGACATCACTTCGAGCATATGTTCAGCATAAGGTTCCCAGTCGGTGGCCATATGGAACACGCCACCCAGCTTCAGCTTACGTTTTACCAGGTCAGCAAACGGTACCTGAACGATACGGCGTTTATTATGACGTGCTTTATGCCATGGATCAGGGAAAAACAGCTGAACCATGTTCAAAGAATTGTCAGGAATCATGTTTTCCAGCACTTCAACCGCATCGTGGCACATCACGCGGAGGTTCTCTACGCCCGCCTCATGAGCGGTGCTCAGGCAAGCGCCCACGCCCGGCGAATGCACTTCAATACCGAGGTAGTTATGCTGCGGATTGGTTTCCGCCATGGTCACCAGCGAAGTGCCCATACCAAAACCGATTTCCAGCGTGACCGGCGCTTCGCGGCCAAAAATCTCGCTAAAGTCGGCAGGCTCGGCCTGGAACTCAACGCCCATCACCGGCCAGTAGTTATCCAGCGCGTGCTGCTGGCCTTTTGTCAGCCGCCCCTGGCGACGGACAAAGCTGCGGATGCGGCGCAGTACACGACCTTCTTCATTAAATTCCGGTGAAATGACGTCATTCTTCATGGTTTTCTTAACGCTTCGCTTAGTGTTCGGGAAACGGGCATTATCCAAAGTTAAGGATGAGAAGCAAGTGGCAGAAAGTTCCGGTTTACAGCTTTACGCCGCTGTGCTGGAATCGGCTCCTTTATTACACCTTTGCCGGATATCCCGCGTTGACCATGCAAGCTCCTCAATTCGCCCAACAAGTCCTCGACTGGTACCACAAGTATGGGCGTAAAACCCTGCCGTGGCAGCAGGAGAAAACGCCTTATAAAGTATGGCTCTCTGAGGTGATGTTGCAACAAACCCAGGTCGCGACGGTCATCCCTTATTTTGAGCGCTTTATGGCGCGTTTCCCCACAGTAACCGATTTGGCAAACGCCCCGCTGGATGAAGTGCTTCATCTGTGGACCGGGCTGGGTTATTACGCCCGCGCGCGCAATCTGCATAAAGCCGCTAAGCAGGTTGCCGATAAACACGGTGGCGTTTTCCCTCAAACGTATGACGAAGTGGCCGACCTGCCTGGCGTCGGGCGTTCTACCGCAGGCGCGATTCTGTCGCTTTCGTTGGGTAAACACTTCCCGATTCTCGACGGCAACGTAAAGCGCGTGCTCGCCCGTTGCTATGCCGTTTCCGGCTGGCCGGGTAAAAAAGAGGTCGAAAATCGTCTCTGGGAAATCAGCGAGCGCGTAACCCCGGCACAGGGCGTTAGCCAGTTTAATCAGGCGATGATGGACCTCGGTGCCATGGTCTGTACCCGCTCAAAGCCAAAATGCGAACTTTGCCCGCTGAGCAACGGCTGCGTGGCCTATGCCAACCATAGCTGGGCAACCTATCCGGGCAAGAAGCCTAAAGTGACGCTACCGGAACGCACCGGCTATATGCTGATGATGCAGCATGGCGATGAAGTGTTCCTGGCGCAGCGCCCGACGGTAGGGCTATGGGGAGGCCTATTCTGCTTCCCACAGTTCGCTGAAGAACAAGAATTACATCGCTGGCTGGAGCACCGAGGTATTCCGGCAGATAATCTCACGCAGTTAACGGCTTTCCGCCACACCTTTAGCCATTTCCATTTGGACATTGTGCCAATGTGGCTTCCGGTGTCGTCAATGGATGGCTGCATGGATGAAGGCTCCGCTCTCTGGTATAACTTAGGCCAGCCACCGTCCGTCGGGCTGGCGGCTCCCGTAGAGCGCCTGCTACAACAATTACGAGCCGAACCGGTTGCCTTAGCGCCCGTTCGCGCCGAAGAAGAGGAATAATCATGAGCAGAACGATTTTTTGTACTTACCTGCAGCGCGAAGCTGAAGGCCAGGATTTCCAGCTGTACCCGGGCGAACTCGGCAAGCGGATCTATAACGAAATCTCCAAAGAAGCCTGGGCGCAGTGGCAGTCCAAACAAACCATGCTGATCAATGAAAGAAAGATGAGCATGATGAACCCGGAACACCGTAAAGAGCTGGAAAACGAGATGGTCAATTTCCTGTTTGAAGGGAAAGAAGTCCATATCGAAGGCTTCACCCCGCCAGAAAAACAGTAATCGTCGGCACCTTTTTGCAAACACAACACGCATACACGGAATGATGAAAAAACTTCTCGCGCTGGCTCTCGTGGCCCCGTTGCTGATCTCCTGTTCCAGTAAAAAAGGCGATGACGCTTTTAACGAAGCCTACGTAAAGGACACCAACGGGTTTGATATTTTGATGGGGCAGTTTGCCAACAACATCGAAAATATCTGGGGTATGAAAGAGGTCCTGATCGCAGGCCCGAAGGATTACGTCAAATACACCGACCAATATCTGACGCGTAGCCACATCAACTTCGACGAAGGTACCATCACCGTTGAGACCATCGCGGGCACCGATCCTGCCGCACACCTGCGCCAGGCCATCATTACCACCTTGCTGATGGGGGACGATCCTGGCTCAATAGATCTCTATTCCGATGCCAACGACGTCCAGATCTCCAAAGAACCGTTCCTTTATGGCCAGGTGGTGGATAACACCGGCCAGCCTATTCGCTGGGAAGGCCGGGCGACGAAGTTTGCCGACTATCTGCTGCAAACGCGCCTGCAAAAGCGCAGTACCGGGCTGAAAATCGTCTATAGCGTGACCATCAACCTTGTGCCTAACCACCTCGACAAACGTGCCCATAAGTACATCGGTATGGTGCGTAAAGCATCGAAGAAATACGGCGTGGACGAGTCGCTGATTCTGGCAATCATGCAAACGGAATCCAGCTTCAACCCGTATGCGGTGAGCCACGCAGACGCACTGGGCCTGATGCAGGTTGTTCAGCACAGCGCCGGGGTAGACGTGTTTAAGGCGCAGGGGAAATGGGGCAAACCAAGCCGCAGCTTCCTGTTCGACCCGGAAAGCAATATCGATACCGGCACGGCTTATCTGGCAATTTTGCAGAACAGCTATCTGGGGCAGATTGATAACCCAACGTCACGTCGCTATGCGGTGATTACGGCCTATAACGGCGGTGCGGGCAGCGTGCTGCGGGTGTTCTCTAACGATAAGATGCAGGCGTTTAGCCTGATTAACAGCATGGCGCCGGGCGATGTCTATCAAACGTTGACCACGCGCCATCCATCCGCAGAGTCTCGTCGCTATCTGTATAAAGTGAATAACGCCCAGAAGAGCTATCGTCGGCGGTAATTGACCCTCACCCTAACCCTCTCCCTAAAAGGGAGAGGGGATATTCCCGGACGGCATTACTTCACCCTGCTCTGCTCCCTCGCCCCCTTGGGGAGAGGGCTGGGGTGAGGTGCGATTCCCTCTTACTTCAGCATGTAGCCATACAGTCGCTTAATGCCGTCCGAATCCGTCTCACTGTACACGCCCTGCAGCTCAGGGGAGAAGCCCGGCAGCATATTCACGCCCTCTTCCAGCGCCAGGAAGTAGCGCAGCGCCGCCCCGCCCCAAACTTCACCCGGCACCACGCAAAGCACGCCTGGTGGATAAGGCAACGCACCTTCCGCCGCGATACGCCCCTCAGCCTCGCTCAGGCGCACCAGCTCCACGTTGCCGCGAATAAATTCGATGTTGGCGTCCTGCGGGTTCATCACCACGGCAGGCAGACTCTCCTTGCGGAACATCGCCCTCTGCAGCTCTTTAACCTCGAAACTCACGTACAGGTCATGCATCTCCTGGCAAAGCTGGCGCAGGGTGTAGCCCTTGTAGCGCACCGGGTATTTCTGATAAATCGTGGGCAGCACATCCGCCAGCGGCGTGTCGTCCTCAATATGTTGTTCAAACTGCGCCAGCATGGCCACCAGCTGAGCCAGCTTCTCGTGGCTTTCCGCCGGGGTAAGCAGGAACAGAATCGAGTTAAGATCCGACTTCTCCGGCACAATTCCATTTTCACGCAGATAGTTAGCGAGGATCGCCGCAGGCACACCGAACTCGGTGTAGCGGCCGGTTTCTGGATCGATGCCCGGCGTGGTGAGCAGCAGTTTGCAGGGATCGACAAAATATTCGTCCTTCGCATAACCCTCAAAGCCATGCCAGCGCTCACCGGGTTCAAAGCTGAAGAAGCGGCGCTCCTGAGCGATCTTCTCCGTGGGATGATCCTGCCACGGACGCCCAGCCACTTCCGGTGGAATAAAAGGTTTGATCATCTTACAGTTGGCGATAATCGCCTTACGCGCTTCAATGCCCAGTGCCACACATTCCGCCCACAGGCGACGACCACTTTCGCCCTCGTGGATCTTGGCATTTACATCCAGCGCGGCAAACAGCGGGTAAAACGGGCTGGTTGAAGCATGCAGCATAAAAGCATTATTCAGCCGTTTGTGCGGGCAAAAACGGGCCTGGCCGCGAAGATGGTTATCTTTCTTATGGATCTGCGAAGTCTGGGAGAACCCAGCCTGTTGCTTGTGAACCGACTGAGTAACAAAGATCCCCGGATCGTTTTCATTCAGCTCCAGCAGCAGTGGCGAACAGTCCGCCATCATAGGAATAAATTGCTCGTAGCCCACCCACGCCGAATCAAAGAGGATGTAATCGCACAGATGGCCGATGTTATCCACTACCTGACGGGCGTTATAAATTGTGCCGTCATAGGTGCCTAGCTGGATCACCGCCAGGCGGAAAGGCCTTGCCTCCTGAGCACGCTCAGGTGCCACTTCCGCAATTAGCTCCCGCAGGTATTTCTCATCAAAACAGTGCGCATCAATGCCGCCGATAAAGCCAAAAGGATTGCGGGAAGCTTCCAGATAAACCGGGGTCGCACCGGCCTGGATGAGTGCGCCGTGGTGGTTTGATTTATGGTTGTTGCGGTCAAACAGCACCAGATCGCCGCGCGTCAGCAGCGCATTGGTGACCACTTTGTTCGCTGCAGAGGTACCGTTAAGTACGAAATAGGTTTTGTCGGCGTGGAATACTTTCGCGGCAAACTTCTGCGCGTGCTTGGCTGAACCTTCGTGGATCAGCAGGTCGCCCAGCTTAACGTCCGCATTGCACATATCGGCTCGAAACACATTCTCGCCAAAGAAATCATAAAACTGCCGCCCCGCTGGATGTTTTTTGAAAAATTCCCCGTGCTGGTGACCCGGACAGGCAAAAGTGCTGTTGTCCATCGCCACATACCTGGTCAGCGTGTTGAAGAACGGCGGCAACAGATCTTCTTCGTAGTCACTGGCCGCGGTTTCCAGCTCCAGATAATCCTGCGCTTTTCCGGTAATCACGCCGGTTACCTCAGGCAAACCATCAACGGCGGTTTCGCGAAAAATAAATACAGGCAAATTAAAACCCGTGCGTTTAAGCAGGGCCAGAATACCGCTGCGGCTGTCCGCAACGGAGATGACAACTGCCGCCACATCGGTGAAGTCGGTCTCGTCGAGCGTGACCACTTCACGATGCGTTGAGAGTAATGCAGCCACGTCGTGGCTGGCGGCAATTTTCAGTGATTTCATAAGCACAAATCCCCGTCTGCAAGGATGAGTGAGTGCCAACCGGCACAGCAAAGGGAAAACTCCCCAACGAAGGCGTTCTGAAGGTCTTAGGTGTGAATCCACTTCGACCGCCAGACATCAGTAAAACCAGGCGACTCCTGATTTTACTGATGTCCTGCAGCGAGCAAGCATTGCCCTCACCGCATGGTGAGCAAGGGACTTCGGAAGGTTATAGCCGCACGGACGAGCGCCATCCCGAAAGATGCATGGGAATTGAGAGTAAACATCAAGGCGCCCCGTAGTGGATAAGAAAACTGGCGCAATCATGGCACCTTCTGCCAGGGGGTTCAACATGAAGTCTGTAACAGCCCGCACATAAATCAGGCAAACGCACCGTGCTGTACAACAAAGCCATTGACGCGGAATGGGGTTTACGGTTTAATGCGCCCCGTTGCCCGGATAGCTCAGTCGGTAGAGCAGGGGATTGAAAATCCCCGTGTCCTTGGTTCGATTCCGAGTCCGGGCACCACTATTTCAGAAGAACCCGCCTATGGCGGGTTTTTTGCTTTTGGAGAAGTGGACTCTGCATCGAACTGAAGTTCGATTATTCGTCTCATCCCTGAGACTCACCCCGTGAGGGGCCAGCGCAAGCGCTGTTCAAAAACGTTCCCGACGTTTTTGGCCGAGTCCGGGCACCACTATTTCAGAAGAACCCGCCTATGGCGGGTTTTTTGCTTTTGGAGATATGAGCTCTACATCGAAAGCTCCGTCACGCCAAAACGCTACCTGTCTTTGACCACAATCAGTGGTTCGATATCACTCTCTTTTTTAATCACCAGTGAATCATCCCCACGTAAACAAGTGCCGCCATAGCTGCCGCCCACGGTAAAAGTGCAGACCTGGATATATTTGCCATCCACCTTCGGCAGGCACCACAGCTGCTGATAGATATTCTTGCGGGCCACAAACTTGCCGCTGGTTTTATCCAGCAGTTCGTCGTGGTGGCTGACCAGATCGATATTGCTGCCACAGCGCCCGGCAATCGGCTTCACCGCGTAGCCGGTTTTTGCCAGCAGTTCGTTCACCTCGAAATCCGTATCCAGCAGGTAACGGTGGTTCGGGAACAGCTGCCAGAGCACCGGCAGAATGGCTTTGTTGCCGGGGATAACCGTCCACAGCGGCTCAAACACCAGCACTTCCGGGCGAAGCAAGACGTCAATCAGGCGCACCTCGCCTTGCGGATGACCGGTACGGATTGGCACGGCGGCATATTCGGTTTCGCTCACCTCACGAATTTGCTCAATCGCGGTTTCCCACGCCCAGGTTTTCCAGACGCAGTTCACCGCCCGGCCGTCATTATCAATAAGCTGCCCGGCACTGTCCCAGCGCAGCTCGCCCAGCCCGTGCAATATTTTGGTGTCAAACCCGGCCTGCATCAGCGAACGCTGCATGAACAACGCGTGGTAATCCTCCTCAGCATCATTGTCCTGCATGATGTGGACAAACGGGCGAGCGCTGCTGTGCTTCCAGGCCCCGGTTAGCTCTTCCAGCAACCCTTCCGCCGGATTATGCCCGGTTCCGCGATAGCCCGTCTTAACCCACTCCTCAAGGATAAGCCCGCTTTCGGTGTGGCAGGAAGCAGAATCGGCGTTGTATTCGTACACCTTCAGGCCGCGCTCATCCATGCAAAAATCCATGCGGCCGCTGACCATCTGGTGGCGGCGCCATTGCCAGGAAAGTCTCAGGCGAGGCCAGAGGATTTTGGGGATATCAAAAAGTGCCAGCAAATTGTCGTCTTTCAGCACTTTATCCGTAGCGTGCAGGTACATCAGGTGCAGCTCGTTGGTGGCCTTAATCAGCTCCTGCTCGGCGCTTTCGGTAATAGTGAAATACTGGCAAGGATCTTTATTGATAACGTGGCCGTTAGCCTGGACATAGGCCCGCTGGAGCTCATCTTTTTCATTCAGCCATTTGCCGTCAAACTGGCGCTTATTCTTCAGGCGAGCCCCGCCAATTTTTAGCGCTTCACCGCCGATGTCTGGCTGTGGTTCGCTGTGGGCGGTCTCTTCAGTCTGAATCATCCAGCCAAGAATAGAAGTGTCGGCAAACGTATCCTGCAGCGTGTAGTGCCCGTCGCATTCAACCAGGGTTAATTCACGCGTCCACTGCTGCCCGGCGGGTAACGGCGCATGAATCACGTTCTGCTCGGCGATGCGCACTTTATTGCCGATAAGCTGCGTGATCACCGCGACATGGCCGGTTTCGTGAAACTCACCGCCCTTCTGCCAGATAAGCAGCGCACCCGCCTCTGGCGCCCGTTTTGAGCCATTAGCAAAGGCCTGCAGTGGCAGAATATTGTCGTTCACCACCTGACGTAAAAAGCGCAGCGAGAAGATTTCCCATGCCATGTGAACGTCGGTAAAGACAAAGCCGTAGTTTAAAAAGAGGAAGCGGCGGGCAAACTCTACGCACTGCCATTTGTGGCCCATGTATTCGTTGCCGATGTAGCTACGAAACTCTGCGTCTTCGGGGTAATTTTTCGGGTCGAGGCTGCCGTAATTGGAGGAGTAAATCGCTACGCCACCCGGCGCATAACCCAGAAGTGTACCAAAGGGCGAATCGTTGTCTGGTGTTCCTGTATGCATGTGTCCAACCTAAATCAGGCAGGCGGCAAAGGTCACGCTGATTGTCGTCTGCACGTTAAAATTAACCTGACAGAGAAGTCATCATACACCTCTGCCCGGCATTATGTGCAGTCGCGCTTCGCTTAAACAAAGCGTGTTTTGGCAAGCCCTCACCAAAGAAAAAGGCTGCCTCAGCGGGCAGCCTTTGTTAAAAAGTGATTCAGCCGGTTTATTTGTTCCCGTACTCGCTGCCGTTAACCCAGGCGTGATCTTTCTCCCAGGTAAACATCCACTTGCGTACCGGCCCCGCCATCACGTTCAGGTAATAGCTGTCGTACCCGGCCATCGTCGCCACCGGGTGGTAGCCTTTCGGCACTTTCACCACATCTTTGTCGTACACCGCCATACACTCATCGAGCGCGCGATCGTCGGTATACACGCGCTGCAGACAGAACCCTTGTGGCGGGTTGAGGCGGTGATAATAAGTCTCTTCGAGATAGGTTTCGTTGGGCGGATTATCGGTGTCGTGCTTGTGGCTCGGGTACGAACTGGTGCAGCCTTCGTTGGTATACACTTCCACCACCAGCAGACTGTCTGCGGGCCTGTCCTCCGGCAGAATATTGTGGACATAGCGCTGGTTGTGGCCTTTGCCACGCGCCTCAGCATCAATATCCTGCGGGGCAATCAGTCGCGTGGCGTAAGTCCCTTTACCTGGCGCGGAGCAAACGGCCAGTTCGAGCGCGGTGAGCGCCTGCACCTTAACCGCCTCGCCGGACGTCACGTACACAGCCCAGGGTTTACGGCGTTCAAACGGGCTCATGCGGTCGCCTATTTCAGGGAAGCGAGCGAGCGGCGTGTCCACCGTCGCGCGCCCAGCAACCAGAACCAGGCAGCGCTCCTCCTCCACGGCGGGCAGTTCCAGAACCTGCCCTTCCTGAAGCTGATAAGCGGCAAACCCCACGTAGCCCCAGCCCGCGTTTTCCGGCGTGACGTGCTGCGTCTGCCCCTTCGCGTCTGGCTGCTGCCAGCGGGAAAGTAATTCGGCCATGCTCCCTCCTTAAATCAGCCCGGCTTCGCGAGCAAAACGGCTCAAATTAGCGTAGCCCAGCCGCGCGTAGGTCATCGGGTGTGCCACCGCCGGATCCTGCTCGGCCTCAACAACCAGCCAGCCCTGATAGTCGTGTTTTTTTAGCAACGTCATGATCGGCGGATAGTTCACGCAGCCGTCGCCCGGCACGGTAAATACGCCACTCAGCACCGCATCCAGGAAGCTGGTTTTACGGTTTTTCACGTCCGCCAGCACGCCAGCGCGCACGTCTTTGCAATGCACATGGTTAATACGCGAGATCCAGCGCTCGGCTACCGCCAGCGGATCGGCCCCCGCAAAAGTCAGGTGCCCGGTGTCCAGCAGCAGCCCGACTTCCGGCCCGGTGTGAACCATCAAATTATTCACGTCATCCGCGCTCTCAATCACCGTCCCCATGTGGTGATGATAGGCAATTTGTACTCCCTGCTGCTGGGTATAACGGGCAAACGCGGTAAGCTTTTCGCCGTATTCCTGCCAGCGTTCGGCCGGGAAACGGGGCCGTAAATGCACCGGGGTTTGCTGCTCCCCGTGAATACAGTGGGTGACTTCGGCAAACACCAACACCTTCGCGCCTAGCTCACGCAACAGCGTCAGATGCGGCTGTACGGCCTCGATTTCCTGCTCAACGGAGCGCTCAAGCAAGCGGCCGGAATACCAGCCGGAGACCAGCTTCAAATCATGTTTATCGAGAATCGGCCCCAGCACGCCGGCCTCTCGCGGGAACTTATTCCCCAGCTCAAAACCTTCAAACCCGGCCTCTTTCCCTTCGCTCAGGCAGGTGTCCAGCGGCGTGTCGGCGCCTAAAGAAGGCAGATCGTCATTGGTCCAGGTCAGCGGGTTAATGCCTAAATGCACTGTCATAATGCTCTCCTTATTGTTTATGCTGGCCGCGCTCGCGCCACAGGGCGATCAGCCGCAGGTAATTGTCACGGATACGCGCCACCAGCTGCGCATCGTCGATATCGCGTTTTAACCAGGCCTGCGAGGCTTCGCCAAACAGCGTACGCCCTACCGCAAAGCCTTTCACAATCGGGTAATTAGCGGCGGCATTGAAGCCTTCACGCAGCACATCAACCGGGGCATCCAGGCCGAGGATCACCACGCCACGGCAGTGGGGATCGCGTTTTTCAACCAGCTCGCTCATCGCCGCCCAGCCAGCGCTGCTCAGCGGCGGCAGCTTCCACCAGTCCGGGTAGATACCGAGGTTGTAGAAGCGGGAAACTGCTCTGAGATAAAGCTCATCGCTGCGCGGCATATCCGCCGGAAGGATAACTTCCAGCAGCAGCTCGTGGCCCGACTGGCAGCAGGCCCGGTACACTTCGGCAACCTTCTGCTCCTGCTCCAGGCGGAGCGCGTGGGCATCTTCCGGGTGGAAAAAGACCAGGCACTTGACGATGTGTTCCTGCGGCCAGCTAATCAGCTGCGAGCCGATATTGCCGTGTTCCATTTCCAGCGGGCGTGACCCCGGCAGCTCAATCGGACGGCCAATCCACCAGCCTTCACCGGTGATGGAATTCAGCGCATCCTGGCCAAAGGTACCGTCGCACAGCAGCCCGGCCTTACCCTCCAGCTCGGCACGCTGGGCGGCCTCGCGGCTGGCCTGCAGAATCAATTGTTTCAACACCGGAATACGGCGTAAATCCGCGCCGCTTTTGAGCGCCATCTCTTCCAGTTGGCTGCGATGGTCGAACGCCATCACGCAGAGTTCCGGCCACTGGCGGCGGCGGGTGGTGACGCGGTGCAGGTGGTTCAGGCGAGTGTCGAGATCCGGGCGAGGCACCTGATGCTCACGCGAAAGGTAATCATCCAGCTCAATTTTACTCGGCATTGCCGGGGCGCAGCCGTGGCGTGAAACCACCAGCGCGCCGCAGGCATTGGCATAGCGGCAGGCCTGCTCCCAGCCTTCGTCGTTGAGGTAACCACGCAGCAAGCCGGACATGAACGCATCCCCTGCGCCCAGCACGTTGAGCACTTCCACGCGCACGCCGCTGACGTTGATCCCACCGTCCAGCGAGTCAGGAATCAGCCCAAGGAACACAGAACAACCTTGCGCTCCACGCTTACAGACCAGCGTCGCCTCGGTGTTTTGCCGTACTTTTTTCAGCGCCGTCAGCGTGTCGGTTGACCCACCGGCAATGTGAAATTCTTCTTCGGTGCCGACAACCACATCAAAAAGATGCAGGACCGATTGCAGTTGGGTTGTGACCTGTTTGGCTTCAACAAAGCGCGTCTCGCCGTCGCCAAGGGAAGTCAGCCCCCACAGCACCGGACGGTAATCAATATCCAGCACGGTGCGCACATCATTCCGGCGGGCATAGCTCAGTGCGGTCAGCACCGCCTCACGAGTACGTGGATTAGAAAGGTGCGTGCCGGTAATCGCCAGGCAGCGGGCGGAGGCAATGTACTCTTCGCTGAAATCGTCCGCCGTAATTGCCATATCGGCACAGTTGTCGCGGTAAAAAATCAGCGGGAAAGTGTCGCGGTCTTTGATGCCCAGCAGCACCAGCGCCGTCAGCCGATCTTTGTCGGTGATTAAATGGCTGGTGTCGCAGCCGACCTGGCTAAGCTCTTCGCGCAGAAAGCGCCCCATGTGCTCGTCGCCAACGCGCGCCAGCATGGAAGATTTCAGCCCCTGACGAGCGGTGCCGTAGGCCACATTGCCGGACGAGCCGCCAAGATAACGGGCGAAGCTGCTGGCATCTTCCAGCCGCGCGCCAATCTGCTGGCTGTAGAGATCTACCGCGACCCGCCCCATGCAAATCAGATCCAACTGCTTTTCTTTCATGCTTCGTCCTCAGACAATGTCAGATACGTTGACCCAGCGCCCCTGCTGGTGTGACAGGGCAATCGCATCGAGAATGCGTGATACCTTCCAGCCCTCTTCAAAATCCGGCCACAGCGGGGCGTCGGCGGCAATGCCGTCGATCAGATCGCGTACTTCCACCGTTTTTTGATCGTTAAAGCCAATGCCGTGTCCCGCGCCCATGCAGAACGAGCCGTAGTCCGGGTGAGCCGGGCCAACCAGCAGCGTGCGGAACCCCTGACGGCCTTCGGGATCGCTTTGCAGATAAAGTTTCAGCTCCGCCATACGTTCCTGGGTAAAGCTCATCGCCCCTTTTGTGCCGGTGATCGTCCAGGTCAGCCCCATTTTTCTGCCGCTGGCTACGCGTGATGTTTCAATCACGCCCTGGGCACCGCCTTCAAAGCGCACCATCGCGTGGGCCTGATCTTCGTTTTCTACGGCGATCATCTCGCGGCTGCCCGCCGAAGCCGGGCGCTGCGGCACCACGATTTTAAGATCGCCGCAGACTTCGCGGATATCGCCGACCAGGTACTGAGCCATATTGACGATGTGCGCCGCCAGATCCCCCAGTGCACCAAGCCCGGCGGTTTCTTTGAAACAGTGCCAGTGGATCGGTGAAAGCGGATCGGCCATATAGTCTTCGTTGTGGGTGCCGTAGAAGTGGATTACTTCCCCGATCTCACCGCGCGCAATGATCTGCTTTGCCAGCTGCGCCGTTGGGTTCTTCATGTAGTTGAAGCCCACCAACGTTTTAACACCGGCCAGATCGGCGGCATCCACCATCAGGCGCGCGTCGCGGGCGTTCAGCGCCAGCGGCTTTTCTGAATAGACGTGCTTGCCGTGGCGAATCGCCTCCAGCGCCATCTCCTTATGCAGGTGGTTTGGGGAACAAATGTCCACCACGTCGATATTCGGGTCCGCCACCAGTTCGCGCCAGTCGCCGGTGGAGCGATTAAACCCAAACGCGGCGGCGCGCTTTGCCGCCAGTTCCGGCGTGACTTCCGCGACCATTTCACGCACCAGTTCGCCCTGCAGGTCAAAGACCGTCGGCGCCTGCGCGTAGGCGATGGCGTGGGCTTTACCGATGTAGCCGGTGCCGATTAAACCAATTCTGACCTTTTTCATGTGTTGTTCCTGAAGTCGTGACCAGCCTTTGTACCCTCACCCCAGCCCTCTCCCTGAAAGGGAGAGGGGGAAAACAGAGGCTGCTTTGACAATATTCCCTCTCCCCTCTGGGGAGAGGGTTAGGGTGAGGGGCAATCCCTACAGCGCACCGCGTCTATTCTTGGCGTAGGTATCAAACGCCACCGCCAGCACGATAATCAGCCCGGTAATGATCTGCTGGTAGTAGGCCGACACATTCATCAGCACCAGGCCATTAATCAGGATCCCCATGATGATGGCGCCGATGATCGTGCCGCTGATCCGCCCGTAGCCGCCCATCAGCGATGTCCCGCCGATCACCACCGAGGCGATCACCCGCAGCTCAAAAGAGATCCCCGCCACCGCTTCAGCGCTGCCCAATCGGGCGCTGAGCACAAAACCCGCCAGCCCGGCAAGACAACCAATCACCACGTACACGCTAACCAGCACGCGCTTCACGTTAACCCCGGCAAGTCGAGCCGCTTCCGGGTTGCCGCCGATGGCATAAACAAAACGCCCCCAGCGAGTTTTATGCAACGCCAGATAGCCCAGAATTGAGACAATGGCGAAGATCCAGATAGGTATCGAGATGCCGAGCATTTCGCCGCGTCCCCACCAGCGGTAGCCGGCATCAAACCCGGCGATTGGCGCGCCGTCGTTGATCACCAGCGTCAGGCCGCGCCAGATAGTCATCCCGCCCAGCGTGACAATGAACGGCGGCAGACGCAGGCGAGTGACGCCCAGGCCGTGCAGGAAGCCGATCAGCGTGCCGAGTGCCAGGCAAATCCCCAGCCCCAGCAGCCAGCTAAAGCCGCCCCAGGCGTTGGGATCGACGGTGGTAAAGTTGTCGCCCTTGATCACGTAGGCTGCGGTCATGGCACACACGGCCAGGATCGAACCCACCGACAGATCGATACCCGCCGTGAGAATGACAAAGGTCATGCCCACCGCGATGATCCCGTAGATGGAAACCTCGGTCAGGATGTTAAAAATATTGCGTTCGGACAGGAAGTTGCTGTTCTGCGACTGGAAGAAGATCAGCAACAGAAACATGAAGATCAGCACCCCGAAGCGCTCGAAGAAAGCGATCGGATCGAAGCGCGAGGCACTTTTTGCCGGCGTCTGGGTTTTGGTAATCATCTGCGTCATGGGCTCCCCCGTTATGCGGCGCTTAAGGCGCTATGGTTGATGGCCATCAGGGTCATCAGCCGTTCTTCGTTGGCTTCATCGCCGTGCAGCTCGCCGGTCACTCGCCCTTCGCTGAGGGTAATGATCCGATCCGACACCGCGAGAATCTCCGGCAGGTCGGAAGAGATCACGATCACCGCCACGCCCCGCTTAGCCATATCAAACAGCACCTGATGCACTTCCGATTTAGTGCCTACGTCAATGCCGCGAGTCGGCTCGTCGACGATCAACACGCGCGGATTCAACGCCATACAGCGCGCCAGAATCACTTTTTGCTGGTTCCCGCCGGAGAGCTTGCGCACCTCCTGCTCGGCGTTCACCATTTTGATTTGCAGCGCCTGCCGGTAGGACTCAATCAGCGCATCTTCTTTGCGCGGGCTGACGAAGTAGCGCCAGGTCAGCAGCGACGAAAGGCTGGAGAGCGACAGGTTGTCGCGGATCGACAGGCCCAGCACCGCCCCTTCTTTTTTACGATCTTCCGGCACCAGCGCGATCCCCTGGTCCAGGGCATGCATCGGGTTTTGCGGCCGGTAAGGTTTGCCGTCCAGCTCGAAGCTGCCGGTGGTAAATTTGTCTGCGCCAAACAGGCAGCGAGCAACTTCGGTGCGCCCGGCGCCTACCAGCCCGGCGATGCCCAGCACTTCTCCGGTGTGGACGTGGAAACTGATGTCTTTCAACGCAATGCCGTGCGGATCAAGCGGCGGTTTTTCACGGCTCAGCCCCTTCACCGCCAGGCGGATGGGCTTGTCTGCGTGGTGCGTGAGGCTGGCATCGCGGCGGTTAAACACCACGTCGCGGCCGACCATCAGGCGGATAATTTGCTCCACGTTGGTGCCCGCCACGTCGCCGGAGCCGGTATAGCGGCCATCCTGGAACACGGTGAACCGGTCACAAAGCTGGAAGACTTCATGCAGGCGATGCGTCACATAAATAATGCTGACGCCGCGACCTTTCAGCTCGCGCACCACGCGGTGCAGGCTCTCAACTTCGCTGTCGCTCAGGGCTGCGGAAGGCTCATCCATAATGATCAGTCGGGCGTTCAGCGTCAGCGCTCTGGCAATCTCAACCATCTGCTGCTGGGCCACGCTCAGGCGGGCCACGGCGGTCGTTGGCGCGACGTTGAGCTGCAAATAATCCAGAATGACCTGCGCTTCCTGGTTCACCGCTTTGCTGTCGACAATCAGGTTGCGGCGGCGCGGTTCGCGGCCAAGAAACATGTTTTCCGCCACCGTCATATTGGGCAGCAGGTTAAATTCTTGATAAATCGTGATAATGCCTTTGTTCTGGCGCACTACCGGCGAGTCATCCGCCGAAAGCGTTTCACCGTTAAACCAGATCTCACCGCGCGTTTGCGGCTGCGCCCCGGCCAGCGCCTTCAGCAGCGTGGATTTCCCCGCACCGTTTTCCCCCAGCAGGGCATGGATTTCCCCCTGCCCAACGCTGAGCTGCGCGCTGCTTAACGCCCAGACGCCGGAAAAACTCTTCGCCAGGTCGGTCACTTTCAGTAAAGGTTGCGACATCAGACTGCTCCTCTGTTGCGCCCGCCCGCGGGCGGACGGGCACGTTCAGATTTATTTGCCGGCTTCGCCGATACGCTCTGCTTGATCGAGGTTATCTTTGGTGATCATCGTGGGCGCGTAATCTGCCCCGGTGATCGCCTTCTTCTCACGAATGTTGGCCACCAGTTGGCTCATCGCCGTTTTCACCGCAAAACCAGGGCGCTGATCGGCGGTGGCCGCCATCCAGCCGTCACGCACGCGGGCCAGCGCTTCCGGCACGGCGTCAAAGCCGGTCACCAGCACTTCACCTGGCTTCATGCCCTGGCCCTGCAGCGCTTCAATCGCACCGAGCGCCATATCATCGTTAGCGGAGAGGATCACCTGAGGCTTTTTCGGCAGCGATGGCAGGACGCTTTCAACGATGCGCATACCTTCAGAACGCATCCAGTTCCCGGTCTGATCGGCGACGATCTTGTATTTGTCACCCCCGGCTTTCAGGCCGTCGCGGATCCCTTTGGTACGTTCGATATTGGAAGAGGAGCCTGGCTGCCCGGTCAGCAGCACGATGTCCGCGCCGTCAGGGAATTTGGCTTTCACAAAATCAGCGACGGCCTGGCCACCTTTGTAGTTGTTGGCACCAAAGTGCGGTACCGGCTTGTCGCTGGCAACCGAGCGGTCCAGAGTCACCACCGGCAGTTTGGCATCCTGAATTTCCCCTACCGCGCTCGACACGGCGTTAACGTCGTTTGGCGAAACGATAAACCCCTGAGCGCCACGGGTGATGGCGTTTTCCAGGTCCGCGACCTGCTTAGGCGAGCTGCCCTGGCTGTCGAGAACCTGCAGCTTGACGCCCATCTCTTTGGCGGCCTGCACGGCGGTGCGCTGCATATGCACTTCAAACGGCATCGCAAGGTTGGGGGTGCTAAAAACAATCTGTTCGTTTTCGGCCAGCGCCGGAGCCGTGGTCAGGGCGATGAGGGCGGCGAGGATCAGCTTTTTCATTGTTATCTCTCTTCTATGTGTAGGGTCTTCGGAGGTTACAAAGCAACTTCGCGCTGGCTACGCAGTGACTCCAGCGCCTTGTCGGCCAGGTACAGGGCGCGTTCACCGTCATCGCCGCTGCACTCGGGTTTGGCCTCGCCGCGCAGGACGGCAACAAAGTGCTGCCATTCGGCGGCGTAGGCATCTTTGTAGCGCTGGAGGAAGAAATGTTCTGGCAATGCGCTGGTGTTGCCGCCGTCGCCGAAGAATTGAACCTGGTTTTCCAGGATATTGCCCGCTGTCAGCAGGCCCTTAGCGCCGTGCAGCTCCAGACGCTGGTCGTAGCCATAGGCCGAGCGGCGGCTGTTGACGATAGTCGCCAGCGCCCCGGAGGCATATTTCAGGACGATAAAAGCGGTATCGATGTCGCCCGCTTCGCCAATCGCCGGATCCACCAGATTGCTGCCCTGGGCATACACGGCCACCGGCTCTTCACCCATGATGAAGCGAGCCATATCAAAATCATGAATGGTCATGTCGCGGAACATGCCGCCGGAGACACGCACATATTCAGCGGGCGGCGGCGACGGGTCGCGGGAAATAATCATCAGCGATTCCGGCGTGCCAATGCGCCCCTGCAGCGCTTCGTTTTTCAGCTTGCGGAACTGCGGATCAAAGCGACGGTTAAAGCCGATAAACAGCGGCACATTATGTGCTTTCACCACTTTCAGGCAGTCGCGCACGCGGGCCAGATCCAGATGTACCGGCTTTTCGCAGAAGATCGCTTTGCCGTGTCTGGCGGCCAGCTCAATCAGGTCGGCGTGGGTGTCGGTCGCCGAGGCGATTAGCACCGCATGAACCTCCGGGTCACTCATCGCCTGGGCAACGCTCTGCTGGCGCGCCTGGTATTTTTCAGCAATGCGCGCGGCGTTTTCTGCATTAGGATCGACAACGGACCAGAGGGTGGAATGGGGATGGGCGGCAATATTGGCGGCGTGGATTTGGCCGATACGGCCTGCGCCCAGTAAAGCAATGTTAAACATGGCGGCTCCCGAGAGTGGTGTTGCAGTAGGGTCATGAGCCGGGTCTTCCGGCTTTCACATGCAGCTGAATAACGACGCCTTAAATAAAACATTTATTTCATTTTAATGCAGAGTGAAAACTTCATTTTTGCGCAGGGGTTAACATTTTGATAATTTATCGGCTGTATTTTGTTAGCAAAATCACAACGCCGAATGAATTAAAACCTGTACAGAGAAGGGATTTGAGAGGAAGAGCGCGCCCATGTTGCAGCGCCAGAGGAAAAGAAAGTGAAAATGAAATAAACATTCCGCCAGATAGTCCAGCGGAATGTTAAAGGGTTAGTATTGGCGGGCGTTTTTAAGCTTAGCGGCGGTTTGCTCCGCGGCATCGGCCACCGCGCTCGAACGCGAAACCTGGGCATCACCGGTGCGCCACCAGGCCTCGTAGTCGTGAGTCATGGTTTTAGGCAGCACTTTGATATCCAGCAGCGTTGGCCCCGGCTCCTGACGAGATGCCTCCAGCGCGGCTAGCAGCTCCGCCTCGCTGTTGACCCGCCAGGCTTTGCAGCCGTAGCTTTCGGCATTTTGAGCAAAATCCACCTTCACCAGCGGACCATCCAGCCTGCCGCTGTGCGGATTTCGATGGCGGTTTTCGGTACCAAAACTGCCCATGCCGTGGCCCATCTGCAGGTTATTGATGCAGCCGAACCCGGCGTTATCGAACAGCAGAATGGTGATTTTTATCCCTTCCTGCACGGCGGTTTGCAGCTCGGAATGCAGCATCAGGTAAGAACCGTCCCCCACCATCGCATACACCGGCTGCTGCGGCTTCGCGAGCTTTGCCCCTACCGCCGCGGCTACCTCGTAGCCCATACACGAATAGCCGTATTCGAGGTGATAGCTGTCCGGCGTTTTTACCTGCCACAGGCGCTGTAAATCCCCCGGCAGAGAACCCGCCGCGCCCACCACGATAGCGTCATCTTCAATATGCTGATTCACCAGGCCCAGCACGCGGGTTTGGGTTAATGAAGTGCCTAGCTCGCGGCTGTATTCCTGCAATGTTTCGTCCAGATGGCCCGCCACTTCCGGGGCTTCTCCTGTCTGCCATTGCCGCGTCCACAGCCGCTGGCACTCCTCGCGCCAGGCCGCTTTAGCGTTTGCTGCCTCGTTATGCCAGGCGGCGTGATAGCCAGCCAGATGCAGCCCGGCAGCCAACTGCTCAAGCCCAATCCGGGCATCGGCCACCAGCGGCGTGGCGTCCAGCTTAAGGGCGTCGAATTCGGCCACGTTCAGCAGCAGGTAGTCAGCCTCGGGTGAAAACAGTGATTTCGAGCCGGTGGTAAAATCGGTCAGCCGTGTCCCCACGCCGATGATTAAATCCGCCTTCGGAGCCAGCAGGTTAGCCGCCAGACCGCCTGTTACTCCGAGGCCCCCCAGATTAAGTGAGTGCTCGCTTACAACTGCACCTTTCCCGGCCTGTGTTTCGGCAAACGGCAGCCCGAAGCGCTCCACAAAATCCTGAAAAGCCCGATGCGCGCCGGAATAGCGAACCCCGCCACCGCAAATAACCAGCGGCCGACGCTTGCTGGCAATGAGCTTTAGCGCGGTCTGCAGCCGGTTTTCATCCGGCGGACGCCGCTCGAGATGGTGCACTCGCCGGGCAAAGAAGCTTTGCGGGTAATCCCAGGCTTCACCCTGCACGTCCTGTGGCAGGCAAATCGTTACCGCGCCGGTATCAGCGGGGTTAGTAAGCACTCGCATGGCACTAATCATGGCGCTCATCAGCTGTTCAGGGCGGTTGATTCTGTCCCAGTAGCGGGACACCGGCCGGAAGCAGTCGTTGGTGCTAATGCTCAGGTCATGAAACTGCTCGATTTGCTGGAGCACCGGGTCCGGCTGCCGGCTGGCATAGATGTCGCCGGGCAAGAGCAGCAGCGGAATGCGGTTGGCAGTAGCCGTTGCGGCGGCAGTCACCATATTGGCAGCTCCCGGTCCCACGGAGGAGGTCACGGCATAAATCCTCTGCCGCTTGTGCTGCCTGGCGAAGCCGGTGGCGATATGCGCCATCCCCTGCTCGTTACAGCCCTGATGCACCTTCAGGTGCCCGGGGTCTTCCTCCAGCGCCTGCCCAAGGCCGAGCACGTTGCCGTGCCCGAAAATGGTCATTACGCCTTCTATAAACGGCTGCTCCTGCCCGTCAATTTCTACGTACTGCTGGTTTAAAAACCTGACCAGCGCCTGCGCCATGGTCATGCGTTGTGTGGTCATCTTTCCTCCCCTTAGCCCAGCGTCGGCATTGAGAATGCAGATCCTTGCTGATGGCTGGTTTCCGGCCAGCGGGCAGTAACGGTTTTCATCCGCGTGTAGAAACGCACGCCGTCACTGCCGTGCACGTTCAGCGGCCCGAAGATAGAACGCTTCCAGCCGCCAAAGCTGTGGAAAGCCATCGGCACCGGGATAGGCACATTGACACCAACCATGCCCACCAGGACTTCTTCTGTAAAGCGCCTGGCCGTGCCGCCGTCACGGGTAAAAATCGCCGTGCCGTTGCCGTATTCGTGTTTGTTGATCAGATCCAGCGCGCTGGCGTAATCCGGCACTCTTACCACGCTCAGCACCGGGCCGAAGATCTCTTCTTTATAAATGGTCATCTCAGGCGTGACATGGTCAAACAGCGTTGGGCCAACAAAATAGCCGCCTTCGTGGCCTGCCAGCTTGAGGCCACGGCCATCCACGCGCAGCGTCGCGCCCTGCTGCTCTCCGCTATCAATATAGCCCAGCACTTTCGCCCGGTGCGGCGCGGAAATCAGCGGCCCCATTTCGTTTTCCGGCTCCAGCCCAAGCCCCGGCCCCACACGCAGCGTAGCAAGCTGTTTTTCCAGCCCCGTGCACAGCGCATCTGCAGTTTCATCCCCCACAGCGACCACCACCGAAAGCGCCATGCAGCGTTCCCCGGCGGCACCAAAAGCCGCCCCCATAATGGCGTTAGTCGCCATATCCAGATCGGCATCCGGCATCAAAATGCAGTGGTTTTTTGCCCCGCCCAGCGCCTGGCAGCGCTTACCGTGGGCAGAAGCAGTCTGGTAAATGTATTCGGCAATCGGCGTTGAGCCGACAAAGCTGACGGCCTGAACTCTCGGGTCGGTCAGCAATACGTCCACGGCTTCTTTATCGCCCTGCACCACGTTGAACACGCCGTCCGGCAGCCCGGCTTCCTTCAGCAACTGAGCCAGCCGCAGCGACAGCGACGGATCTTTTTCCGACGGCTTGAGCACAAAGGTATTCCCGGTTGCCAGCGCAATGGGGAACATCCACATCGGCACCATCGCCGGGAAATTAAACGGCGTGATCCCCGCACAGACGCCAAGCGGCTGCATCAGAGAATGGCTGTCCACGCCCGTTCCTACGTTGGCCGAATGCTCACCTTTTTGCAGATGCGGGATGCCACAGGCGAACTCCACCACTTCAAGGCCACGGGTCAGCTCGCCCACCGCGTCAGAATAGACTTTGCCGTGCTCTTCGCTAATGAGCTTCGCCAGGCCGTCCATGTGTTCCTCAAGCAGGCTTTTAAAGCGGAACATCACGCGGGCGCGCTTAAGCGGAGACTGGCGAGCCCAGCCCGGAAACGCCTGCTGGGCAGCGGCAATGGCCTGCTCCGTCTGCCTGGCCGTGCTCATGGCGACCTGGCGGATCTGCGCGCCGGTCGCCGGGTTAAAGATCGCCTGTACCCGCTGGCCTTCGCCCGCGACGCATTCACCGTGGATAAAATTCGCTACCGTCTCCATCTCTGGCCTCTTGCTGTTAGGGTTGTCTCCCGAACACTGTATATGAAACAAACATTCCATTTTAAGTTGAAATAAAATAAATGTTGATTATTGTGATCAACACTTCGTTTTTATGTTAACCCGCAGAATGAGGTGCAAAGACTGAGAGGTCGGCTGCGTTTCAGCCTCCACCAGTTTTGGTGCATCTGTTTCATTTTTGCCGGGACTACGCTTAAATACGTTTCAGCAAATACTTTTGAGGATGGCAAATTGACCACGGCGACAACCCTGAGCGAACTCCAGCAGCAGATCCGCGACCGCTACGACAGCCTGAGCAAAAGGCTGCAGCAGGTTTCCCGTTACGTGCTGGATAACACCAACAGCGTGGCATTTGATACCGTGGCCGCCATTGCCGAGCGGGCCGAGGTGCCGCCCTCTACGCTTATCCGTTTTGCCAATGCCTTTGATTTCAGCGGGTTCAACGAAATGAAACAGCTGTTTCGCATGAATCTGGTGGAAGAGACAGCCAGCTATACCGACCGGGCGAGATTATTCCGGGAACTGGGCAGCGAGGCCGTGCCGGAAACGCCGCTGGATATTTTGCAGGAGTTTGCCCGCTCCAATGCTCAGGCCCTGCAGCAGCTGGCCGCCCGTACCGAACCGGAAATGCTGCAGCGTGCCGTGGAATTGCTTGCCGAAGCCGACACGATCTACGTTGTCGGCCTGCGTCGCTCCTTTAGCGTGGCGGCCTATCTGACCTACGCCCTGAGCCACCTGGATTGCCGCGCCGTGCTGCTGGACGGGCTTGGCGGGATGCTGCGTGAGCAGGTCAACCGGGTGAAAGCGAAAGATATTGTGGTGTCGATAAGCTTCTCCCCGTACGCCGAAGAGACGCTGATGGTGAGTGAAATTGCCGCCCAGGCGGGCGCTCGCCAGATAGTGATCACGGACAGCCAAATTAGCCCGTTTGCAACGTTTAGCGATCTCTGTTTTGTGGTGAAAGAGGCGCAGGTAGACGCTTTTCGTTCGCAGTCCGCCACGCTTTGTTTGGTGCAGTCGCTAATGGTGGCACTGGCGTATTACCAGGGTACGCCGCACAGCGCGCTCTCGCCGGAGGCCTGATTTTCGGATTGCCGAATGTCTCCGCAGGGTTAAGATGGAAACAATGTTTCAAAAATAACTCTTACCCTAAGGAGACATCATGCCCTACGAAGCCAGCCCGTCGCGTTATCAATCCATGCAGTATCGCTTCTGCGGTCAGAGTGGCCTGCAGCTGCCCGCGCTTTCTCTTGGCCTGTGGCACAGTTTTGGCGGCGTGAGCCCGCTGGAATCCCAGCGCGATCTGCTGCGCACCGCGTTCGATCTTGGCATTACGCATTTCGATCTGGCGAATAACTACGGGCCACCTCCGGGCTCGGCGGAAGAAAACTTTGGCCGCCTGCTGAAGCAGGATTTTAGCGGCTACCGAGACGAGCTGATTATCGCCACCAAAGCGGGGTATGACATGTGGCCAGGCCCTTATGGCTCCGGCGGCTCACGTAAGTACCTGCTGGCGAGTCTGGATCAGAGCCTGAAGCGCATGGGGCTGGAATACGTCGATATTTTCTATTCCCATCGCGTCGATGAGAGAACGCCGATGGAAGAAACGGCCAGCGCCCTGGCTCACACAGTGCAAAGCGGCAAAGCGCTTTATGTCGGGATCTCCTCTTACTCCTCCGAAAGAACACAGAAAATGGCCGATCTGCTGCGAGAATGGAAAATTCCGCTGCTTATTCACCAACCCTCCTACAACCTGTTAAACCGCTGGGTCGATAAAAGCGGGCTGCTGGACACGCTGCAGCACAACGGCAGCGGCTGCATCGCCTTTACCCCGCTCGCCCAGGGCCTGCTGACCGGCAAATACCTGAACGGCATCCCGGAAGGTTCAAGGATGCAGGTGGAAGGCAAAAAAATTCGCGGGCTGAATGAAAAGATGCTGACCGAGGCGAATCTCAGCAGCCTGCGCTTGCTCAACGAAATGGCGCAACAGCGCGGCCAGACAATGGCGCAGATGGCGCTGAGCTGGCTGCTGAAAGATGAACGCGTCACCTCCGTGCTGATTGGTGCCAGCCGGGCAGAACAGCTCAAAGAGAATGTGAAAGCGCTGGATAATTTGCACTTTACGGCAGAAGAGCTGGAGAGAATTGACCGCCACGTCGCCGATGGCGAGCTAAATCTGTGGCAGGCATCGTCCGACAAATAAAAGCAAAAGCCCCTGTAAACAGGGGCTTAGTTTTTAATACTTCCCGCTGCGGGAAAGCTTGTCGAGATACCCCATCACAAACGCCGACAGCACAAACGTCAGGTGGATGATCACATACCACATCAGCTTGTTGTCCGGCACGTTTTTAGCGTCCATAAAAATACGCAGCAGATGGATAGAAGAGATGGCCACGATGGATGCGGCGACTTTATTCTTCAGCGAGCCGGAGTCCATTTTCCCCAGCCAGCTTAGTTTCTCTTTGCCTTCGTAAATATCCAGCGTCGAGACAAAGTTCTCATAGCCGGAAAACATCACCATAACCAACAGGCCGCCGACCAGCGCCATATCCACCAGCGAGAGCAGCGTCAGAATTAAGTCAGCTTCCGCAATCGAGAAGATATTCGGGAGAACGTGAATGATCTCCTGGAAAAACTTCACCGTCAGCGCAAGCAGGGCCAGAGATAACCCGAAGTAAACCGGAGCCAGAAGCCAGCGCGAGGCGTACATCGCATTCTCAATAAAACGTTCCATAATGTCCTGTCTGGAAATATCAAAAGGGCGTCATTATAGCGAATTCCGGTGTTTAAGAGTGACCTGCATTGCAGGCCTTAAACACTTTTCAGGTCGATCTCAGGGCGCTGGTACTGCGGCCATACCAGCGCTACCAGCTCAGGGTAAGCGTCGCGGCTAAACTCGTTAAAACACTGACGCAGGTTCAGTACTTCAATATCCGACAATGGCACCTGCTCGCCCTCGGCACAGCGTTTTTTAATGTTGTCATAATATTTATATACCGCCGAATTTAAATCACTGCAGCGACGCTGGGCGCTAAATAAAACCGGCTGAGAAGTCAGTTCATCGATACGCATTTTTTTAATAGTCGCGTGAGTGAAGTCAATATACTCACTGTTAATACGCCAATAATAGCTGGGCGTAATTTTAGACATCAACATGCCAAAATAATCTTCCCGTTCTTCACTGGTGGTGAAGGGTTGTATTTCACCCGAGGCACGATTTTTTTTATTATTTGAGGCACTAAATTCTTTGCGCATAACCAGCACGGCGCATAACAAAATCAAAATTGTGACAATAGAATAAAATATGCTGTGCATAAGAAACTCCTGTTTTTTTTATTTTAGAATTGAGGCATCATATCGCGAATCTCTGAACCTGAATATTGAACCGATTTCAAAGGATCACATTCGATGCTGCCTGAACACTTCTTACCACGGCGCTATCCCGTTGTTGCACCGCCAACGCTCCCTGCAGAAGCTGAAAATAGTACCACGCCGGAAGTCGTTCAGGATAAGATTTTAACGCTGGAAAAAAACATCCTGAGCGGCGGTCATTATGCCGGGCAGGCCAAAAACCGCCTGCTTGAGGAAACCGATCGTCATATTAAAGAGCGGTTGCTGTGTGCGGTTAGGATAGAGGCGTTACACGCCCTGATTGGCGAACTGGTTGAAAAAGAACTTATTAGTGCCGCCGATTTGCAGATGCTTATCGAAGACAAAACCGCCTGGGTGAGTAGCAAGGAACAGGAAATTTGGGTTAATCAAATGACTCAAGAAAAGCCCTGGCCGTTATGCTATTCAATTGAGGAGTAGTGCTATGGCAGAACCTATAAAAAAACAGCCAGTGTTAATTAGCGCTGATGAAAATAAAGACCATGAATTTACGTTAAGTAAAAATATAGCAATTCTGGTTCGCCTTAAGAACGAAAACATCACCCGTAATACGCAGGAAGTTACGGATATTACTTCGGCGCTTATCGACCTGAAGTGGATGAACCGCCGTGAAATCTTCCCGTGGCGCGCTAAAGAAGAGGTGTATGGGGCGGTGCTGGAAGAGATCCTCAGCCATCATCCGAAGCTTAAAGAGCAGATTCTTAAGCGACTGGAAGGGCATTATCAGCGCCTGAAAGAGCAGGAAGCGCAGACGCTGTCGATGACCCGTGGTCTTGCAGAGAAGACCTGGAAGAGTTCTACGCTGTGATCTAATCCCTACAGCAGTACAAATGCTCTTTGCTGTGCTGGATGAATGCTCCGTTCACCCGTCGATCTGTTTCCCCTCACCCCGGCCCTCTCCCCAAAGGGGCGAGGGAGTAAACAGGTGCGGGGACGGCCCTCTCCCCAAAGGGGCGGGGGGGAAACAGGTGCGGTGACGCTCCTCTCCCCAAGGGGGCGAGGGAGGATACAGGTGCGGGGAACATGGTTTATTCCCTCTCCCCAAAGGGGCGAGGGAGGATACAGGTGCGGGGAACATGGTTTATTCCCTCTCCCCAAAGGGGCGAGGGGGGAAACAGGTACGGGGAACATGGTTTATTCCCTCTCCCTCTGGGAGAGGGTTAGGGTGAGGGTCACTACCGCTTACTTCGCTTTAGTGACTTCCTGGCCGACCAGGCCAATCTTCAGATACCCTGCCTGGTGCAGCGTATCCATCACGTCCATCAGCGTTTCGTAGTCCACCGTTTTGTCCGCGCGGAAGAAAATGGTGGTGTCTTTTTTCCCTTCGGTCGCGGCAATCAGCGCGTTGACCATCGACTCTTTGGTTACCGGGTCATTACCGATAAACATCGAATGATCGGCTTTCACCGACAGGTAAACCGGCTTCTCAGGGCGTGGCTGTGGTTCACTGCTGGAGGCCGGAAGGTTAACCTTCACGTCCACCGTTGCCAGCGGCGCCGCCACCATGAAGATGATCAGCAGCACCAACATCACGTCGATAAACGGCGTAACGTTGATTTCGTGCATTTCACCATTGTCATCGAGGTTTTCGTTCAGACGCATTGCCATGGGGCATTAACCTACTCGCAGTTGCTGGGTATTACGCACCGGACGCGGCTGAGCGGTACCATCCAGGTCCAGATCGCGGCTTTGCAGCAGCAGAACCTGAGCGGCAACGTCGCTGAGGGTCGCTTTGTAGCTGCCGATCATACGCGCGAAGATGTTATAGATAACGACCGCCGGGATAGCGGCGACCAGGCCGATTGCCGTCGCCAGCAACGCCTCTGCGATGCCCGGGGCAACTACCGCCAGGTTAGTGGTCTGGGACTGGGCAATACCGATGAAGCTGTTCATGATGCCCCAAACGGTCCCGAACAGGCCGACGAACGGTGAAATCGCACCAATGGTGGCCAGGAAACCGTTCCCGCGTCCCATGTGACGCCCAACGGCAGCCACGCGGCGCTCAAGGCGGAAACCGGTACGATCTTTAATGCCTTCGTTATCTTCCACGCCGGCTGAAAGTTCCAGTTCGTTCTGGGCTTCGTTGATTAACAGCGTGATCAGGCTTTTGCTGTCAAACGCTTCGGCCGCGCTGCTCGCTTCATTCAGGGAGCGCACGTTAGCCAGCTGCTGCTGCTCTCGCTTGAGGCGACGTTTCTGGGTGATCAGCTCCACGCTCTTACTGAAAAAGATGGCCCAGGTGACAACAGAGGCCAGAATCAGGCCAATCATCACGATCTTCACTACGATGTCAGCATGTTGATACATGCCCCAAACGGACAGATCCGTCTGCATCAGATTACTCGTCACGTCTTACGCTCCAGCGAGAAATAAAAGTCAAAACTGAGACTAATATATCAAAAAACTATCGAATTGATAGTCGTTCTCATTAGTATTTACAGAGTGCCGGAAATTGTTGAAGCATTCCTTGCGCTTACGCAGGAAAAGCGCCCGCCTGGCGAAATGATGACTTTTTTCGCCAACCTGAAAAAACGCCATGATGCCCTTTGCGCATTTTGTGTTAATTTACGTCCAGACATCCAGATGGTTAGACGGGGAAGCGGAAATGGCGGAAAAACACATCGAAACGGCGCTGGTCAACGCCGGTCGCAGCAAGAAGTTTACTCAGGGCTCGGTTAACAGCGTGATTCAGCGCGCCTCCTCCCTCGTCTTTGAAAGCGTTGAGGCCAAAAAGCAGGCCACCGCCAACCGCGCTAAGGGCGAACTGTTCTATGGCCGCCGCGGCACGCTGACCCATTTCTCGTTGCAGGAAGCGATGTGCGAACTGGAAGGCGGCGCAGGCTGTGCCCTCTTCCCCTGCGGTGCCGCTGCGGTGGCTAATACGATTCTGGCCTTTGTCGAACAGGGCGATCACGTTCTGGTTACCGGAACGGCCTATGAGCCAACGCAGGATTTCTGCACCAAAATTCTCTCAAAGCTCGGGGTCAGCACCAGCTGGTTCGCGCCGGAGATTGGTGCTGATATTGCCGACCTGGTTCAGCCGAACACCAAAGTCGTTTTTCTGGAATCCCCCGGTTCCATTACGATGGAAGTCCACGATATTCCGGCGATTGTCACGGCAGTAAGGCGCGTTGCTCCTGACGCTATCATCATGATCGACAATACCTGGGCGGCTGGCGTGCTGTTTAAAGCGCTGGAGTTCGGCATCGATATCTCCATTCAGGCGGGAACCAAATATCTAATTGGCCATTCGGATGCGATGGTCGGCACCGCGGTGTCCAATGCCCGATGTTGGGATCAGCTACGTGAAAACGCCTATCTGATGGGGCAAATGCTGGATGCAGACACCGCGTATATGACCAGCCGCGGCATTCGCACGCTGGGTGTTCGCCTGCGCCAGCATCATGAAAGCAGCTTAAAAGTCGCCGAGTGGCTGGCACAGCATCCGCAGGTTGAGCGCGTGAATCATCCGGCACTGCCCGGCAGCAAAGGGCATGAATATTGGAAACGTGACTTTACGGGCAGCAGCGGGCTGTTCTCATTTGTGCTGAAAAAGCGGCTGAGTGATGAAGAGTATGAACAGTACCTCAATCATTTCGAGTATTTCAGCATGGCCTATTCCTGGGGTGGCTATGAATCGCTTATTCTCGCTAATCAGCCTGAAGAGCTGGCGGAAATCCGCCCGGCTGGCGGCGTCGACTTTAGCGGCACCCTGGTTCGCCTTCACATTGGGCTGGAAAACGTGGACGATCTGATTGCGGATCTGGAAACGGGTTTCCAGCGTATTGCCTAAAAATTCCGTTTATCGGTAACCGTGGACCGTTTTTTTGCCATCATCGGCGTTTTGTTGAGCCTGGGATCAAGGTGTCGCGAAGATTTTAGCAGTACAATGTGTAGAAATTAAGGTGAGCCTAAGTTGCGGGTGCAATACTCAGGGCGAACTCAATAAGCGGTTCCACAGGAATACCTATGGCTGTTATACAAAATATTGTCGAGGCGCTTTGGCATCATGATTTTGCCGCGCTTGCCGACCCCCATGTGATTGGCATTGTCTATTGCGTCATGTTTGCGACGCTGTTCCTGGAAAATGGGCTGCTTCCCGCTTCCTTTTTGCCGGGTGACAGCCTGTTGCTGCTTGCAGGCGCGCTTATCGCCAAAGGCGTGATGGGCTTTGTGCCGACGCTGGTGATTTTAACCATCGCAGCCAGTCTGGGCTGCTGGCTTAGCTATTTACAAGGGCGCTGGCTCGGCAATACCCGCACGGTGAAGGGCTGGCTTAAACAGCTGCCAACCCAGTACCACCAGCGCGCCACGCAAATGTTTGATCGCCACGGTTTACTGGCCCTGCTCGCGGGCCGCTTCCTGGCCTTTGTTCGTACTCTGCTGCCTACCATGGCGGGGATTTCCGGCCTCAGCAATCGCCGTTTCCAGTTCTTTAACTGGCTAAGCGGCCTGCTGTGGGTGGGCGTTGTGATTAGCCTTGGCTACGCGCTCAGCATGATCCCCTTTGTTAAGCGCCATGAAGATCAGGTGATGACCTTCCTGATGATTTTGCCGGTTGCTCTGCTGATTGTGGGCCTGGTCGGCACGGTGTTTGTGGTACTGAAAAAAAAGGTTAGCGCCGCGTAATCCCGCTTAATAAAGAAAGAGCGGATAAGCCCGACTTATTCGCTCTCCGTTTTTGCCTCATCAAATCACGCGCATCCGCGCCATATCTTCCCCCGGCGTCACGCCAAAATAGCGTTTAAACTCCCGACTAAACTGAGATGCGCTCTCGTAGCCCACGCGGATAGCCGCCGCGCTTGCCTTCATACCGTCATGCAGCATTAACATTCTTGCCTTATGCAGGCGGTAAGTTTTCAAGTATTGCAGCGGCGAAGTGCTGGTCACCGACTTAAAATTATGATGGAAAGCCGAAACGCTCATGTTGGCCTCGGCTGCCAGCTGGTCCACCGACAAGTTTTCGGTGTACTGATTTTCAATCCGACGCAGCACCCGACTGATCAAGCTAAAATGGGTCTGACGGCTGACCAGCGCCAGTAGCGCCCCGCCGCTTGGCCCCGTCAAAACGTGATAAAGGATCTCGCGGATAATCTGCTTGCCCAGGACTCGGGCATCAAGAGGACGATCCAATACGTCCAGCAACCGCTCCGCTGCGCAAAGAATTTCTTCCGACAGTTCGGCAGAATTTATCCCGTCGGTACAGGACTGCGGACGGAAGAGATCGTCTTCGCCGATGTCCATCAGCAAATCCTGCAGTTGCTGGATATCCACTTTCACACGCATCCCGGCGAGCGGTACGTCGGCCGTCGCAAAAGTTTCGCACTCGAAGGGCAAGGGCACCGTCAGAAGCAGGTATTCATTGACGTCATAGCGGAACACGCGGTCATTGAGGTAACCCGTTTTATGACCCGAAAAGAGAAAAACAATGCCCGGCTCGTACATGACCGGGGTACGAGCCATCGGTTTGGTGCCGTACATCAGCCGTACGCCATCGAAAAAATTCTCTTTTTTTTCCTTTAAAATTAGCTGATTAATCTTTTCAGTCAGTTGCTGGCAGATAGCCTGGCTGCTCATTTATTACGTCTCCACGGCGCGTTTCATCCGGCTTACAGTGTGCGATGGATTTTGCAATTTCTCCAGTCGTTTGGAGAAACAGGCAAGACAAAGGCAGGAATATGCATTGAGAGAGACAGAGTGGCGGACCACAATAAGCGCCATCAGATTTAGCAATGTGACTCATCTAACGAACGGGAAACCCATCATGAATAACTTCAATCTTCATACCCCAACCCGCATCCTGTTTGGTAAAGGCTCCCTGGCAGAACTGCGTGACCAGATCCCAGCGGACGCTCGCGTACTGATCACCTACGGCGGCGGCAGCGTGATTAAAACTGGCGTACTGGACCAGGTGAAAGACGCGCTGAAAGGCCTGGACGTGCTGGAGTTTGGCGGCATCGAACCTAACCCGTCTTACGAAACGCTGATGAAAGCCGTGGAAATCGCGCGTAAAGAAAACGTGACTTTCCTGCTGGCAGTCGGCGGTGGCTCCGTGCTCGACGGCACCAAATTCATCGCCGCTGCGGCGCATTATCCGCAAGATATCGATCCGTGGAACATTCTGCTGACCCGCGGTAACGACGTGAAAAGCGCGATCCCGATGGGTTCAGTGCTGACGCTGCCTGCAACCGGCTCCGAGTCCAACAAAGGCGCAGTAGTTTCCCGCCGCTCTACCGGCGACAAACAGGCGTTTATGTCTGACTTCGTACAGCCTGTCTTTGCGGTTCTGGATCCGGTTTACACCTACACCCTGCCACCTAAACAGGTTGCTAACGGCGTGGTGGATGCCTTTGTTCATACTATCGAGCAGTACCTGACTTACCCGGTTAACGCCAAAGTTCAGGATCGTTTTGCGGAAGGCATTCTGCTGACGCTTATCGAAGACGGCCCGAAAGCGCTGAAAGATCCGGAAAACTATGACGTGCGTGCGAACGTGATGTGGGCTGCAACGATGGCGCTGAATGGCCTGATCGGGGCTGGCGTGCCGCAGGACTGGGCGACCCATATGCTGGGCCACGAACTGACCGCAATGCACGGTCTGGATCACGCCCAAACGCTGGCGGTGGTTCTGCCTTCTCTGATGAATGAAAAACGTAACGAGAAGCGCGCCAAACTGCTGCAATACGCAGAACGCGTCTGGAACATCACCTCCGGCAGCGAAGAAGAGCGTATTGATGCGGCTATCGAAGCGACCCGCAATTTCTTCGAGAAAATGGGTACTGCAACTCGCCTGTCCGCCTACGGCCTGGACGGCAGCTCCATCCCTGCTCTGCTGGTGAAACTGGAAGAAAAAGGGATGACTAAGCTGGGCGAACATCAGGACATCACGCTGGACGTTAGCCGCCGCATTTACGAAGCCGCGCGCTAAGAGAATCCAGGTTAACGATTTGATCGCCTGAGTTTCGACTAGACTTAATACAAAACTTACACCGGGCTTGCCCGGTGTTTTTCGCACTATTAAGGAGGTACGCATGACTCATCCAACCTTAATCAAGCTCCAGGATGGCAACGTAATGCCGCAGCTTGGGCTCGGTGTCTGGCAGGCCAGCAACGACCAGGTCAGGACAGCCATTGAGAAAGCCCTGGAAGTGGGATATCGCTCCATTGATACCGCCGCCGCCTACAAAAACGAGGATGGCGTAGGTGCCGCGCTGAAAAGCGCGGGCATTGCGCGTGACGACCTGTTTATTACCACCAAGCTCTGGAACAGCGACCAGCAGCGTCCACGCCAGGCGCTGGAAGATAGCCTTGAGAAACTGCAGCTCGATTATGTCGATCTTTATCTGCTGCACTGGCCGGTGCCGAGTAAAGATCACTATCTAGAAGCCTGGAAAGGGCTGATTGAGCTGCAAAAAGAGGGGCTGGTGAAGAGTATCGGGGTATGTAACTTCAATCTTAATCACCTCCAGCGGCTGATCGACGAAACCGGCGTTAGCCCGGTGATCAATCAGATTGAGCTGCACCCTCTGTTGCAACAACGTTCGCTCCACGCCTGGAACGCGACCCACAAAATCCAGACGGAGTCCTGGAGCCCGCTGGCACAGGGTGGTGAAGGCGTATTTGATCAGAAAATCATTCGTGATTTAGCGGACAAATACGGAAAAACCCCGGCCCAGGTAGTGATTCGCTGGCACCTCGATAGCGGACTGGTGGTTATCCCTAAATCGGTCACGCCTGCCCGTATTGCTGAAAACTTTGACGTGTTCGACTTCCGCCTGGACAAAGAAGAGCTGGCTGAAATCGCGAAGCTCGACAGCGGCAAACGCCTTGGGCCAGACCCGGACGTGTTTGTCGGCTAAATCCGGCTTCTCTTTTCCCTCCCAAACCACCTTCGCCTTAACCCGCCGGGTGGTTTTTTATTTCCTGCACACCCCCTGCCCCAGCGCTTTCTACGTGTAACACATCCGTTTGATCATCGCGTGAATTTTCATGGCGTTCATTATTTGTTCTTTTAGCCGTAATCAAAAAGTCACACAACACCACGATAAATAGGGCCAGCTTCGCTAACTCATTTGGAATGGTTATGAACAGATCCCTTGCCGTAGTTATCAACTCTGACCTGGAGTCGCTGCCGCAGTTTGCGCCTGCGCCAGGGCGTAAAGTCCTGAGCGTTAAGAGCCTGAGTAAAGCCTATAACGCACACCAGACCGTGCTGCATGACATTAACTTCGACCTGCATGCCGGTGAGCTGGTGGGCGTGATTGGCCGTTCAGGCGCGGGGAAATCCACGCTGCTGCATATTCTTAACGGTACGCATTCTGCCACGTCGGGCGAGATCCTCAGCTTTCCGGAAGTCGGGATGCCGCACGATGTGTCTAAACTCAGCGGTCGCGCCCTGAACCAATGGCGCACCGAATGCGGCATGATTTTCCAGGACTTCTGCCTGGTGCCAAGACTGGACGTGCTGACCAACGTCCTGCTGGGTCGCCTGAGCCAGACCTCCACGCTGAAATCCCTGTTTAAGGTTTTCCCTGAGGCAGACCGCGCCCGTGCGATTTCGCTTCTGGAGTGGATGAACATGCTGCCCCACGCCCTGCAACGCGCCGAGAACCTTTCCGGCGGCCAGATGCAGCGCGTCGCCATTTGCCGCGCGCTGATGCAAAACCCAAGCATTTTGCTGGCCGATGAGCCGGTGGCATCACTCGACCCGAAAAATACCCAACGCATCATGAAAGTGCTGCGTGAAGTGTGTGAGCAAGGCATCAGCGTGATGGTGAACCTGCATTCCATCGAGCTGGTGAAAGAGTACTGCACCCGCGTTATCGGGGTTGCAAAAGGAAATATCGTGTTTGACGGTCATCCGTCGATGTTAACGGACGACGTGCTGCATCTCTTGTACGGCGATGAAATCAATCAAGTGCATTAATTCTCTCTCCAATTGATACAACACAGGCAATGATAATGAAAAAGCAACTGACTGGCGCATTACGTTTATCTGCAGTGATTACTGGCCTTGTGATTGCAGGCCACGCTATGGCTGCTGACCAGCCGCGCGAACTGAACCTCGGGATCCTCGGCGGGCAGAATGCGACCCAGCAAATTGGTGATAACCAGTGTGTGAAGCAGTTCATGGACAAAGAACTGAATGTCGACACTAAACTGCGTAACTCTTCTGACTACTCTGGCGTTATTCAGGGCCTGATCGGCGGTAAAGTCGACCTGGTGCTGAGCATGTCTCCTTCTTCCTACGCTTCGGTGTACATGAACGACCCGAAAGCGGTAGATATCGTTGGCATCGCAGTTGACGATAAAGACCAGTCTCGCGGTTACCACTCCGTGGTGATCGTGAAAGCCGACAGCCCGTACAAAACCATCGAAGACCTGAAAGGCAAATCCTTCGGCTTCGCGGATCCTGACTCCACCTCTGGCTACCTGATCCCTAACCACGAGTTCAAACAGAAACTCGGCGGTACCGCGGACAACAAATACAACAACTTCTTCTCTAGCGTCACCTTCTCCGGCGGCCACGAGCAGGACATCCTGGGCGTACTGAACGGCCAGTTTGCTGGCGCGGTGACCTGGGCTTCCATGGTTGGCGACTATAACGACGGCTACACCGCCGGGGCGTTTAACCGCCTGATCCGTATGGATCACCCTGACCTGATGAAGCAGATCCGCATCATCTGGACTTCGCCACTGATCCCGAACGGCCCGATCCTGGTCAGCAACAAGCTGCCTGCTGACTTCAAGGCCAAAGTGGTAGATGCAGTGAAGAAGCTGGATAAAGAAGATCACGGCTGCTTCGTGAAGGCGATGGGCGGCACCCAGCACATCGGCCCGGCGTCAGTGGCTGACTTCCAGCAGATCATCGACATGAAGCGTGAGCTGGTTAGCGCTCGCTGATTGACGCCCACCGCATAAAAATCGCACCCCGGCGGCCTGCCAGGGTGCTTTTTTATCAGGACGGGGCAACCCGTCACCGGAAACAAACCGGATAATAAGTGATGATGTTGAATACGGAATTTGAGCGTTACTATCACCAGGTCAGAATGCGCCAGAAGCGCGACACCCTGATTTGGTCCCTGCTGCTGGTAGGCCTGTATCTTACTGCCGGTCATATCGCTGAGTTCAGCCTGACCACCATCTGGCAATCGCTGCCAAACTTCCTCGACTACATGTTCGAAACCCTGCCGACCCTGCACCTCCCGGTTCTTCTGGCCGACGTCCACACCAAAGGCTCGCTGGCCTACTGGGGATACCGTCTGCCGATTCAGCTGCCGCTGATTTGGGAAACGCTGCAGCTGGCGCTGGCTTCAACGCTGATTTCGACCTGTATTGCTGCCGTGCTGGCATTTTTGGCCGCTGGTAATACATGGACGCCCCCTGCCGTGCGCTTCGGCGTTCGTGCTTCGGTGGCGTTTCTGAGAACCATGCCGGAGCTGGCATGGGCGGTAATGTTCGTGATGGCCTTCGGTATCGGCGCTATTCCGGGGTTTCTGGCGCTAGCCCTGCACACCATTGGCAGCCTGACCAAACTGTTCTATGAAGCCATCGAAAGCGCATCCGACAAACCGGTACGCGGCCTGGTGGCCTGCGGTGCTACGCCACTTCAGCGCGTACGCTTCGCCCTGTGGCCGCAGGTGAAACCGATCTTCCTGTCCTACAGCTTTATGCGCTTCGAGATTAACTTCCGTTCCTCCACCATTCTCGGCCTCGTTGGCGCGGGCGGGATCGGCCAGGAGCTGATGACCAACATTAAACTCGACCGTTACGATCAGGTCAGCATCACGCTGCTGCTGATTATCGTGGTGGTTTCCATCCTCGATGTCCTGTCCGGCAGGCTGCGCCGCTGGGTTCTGGAGGGGAAAAAATGAGCATTTCACAGGCAACACCGGATCTCGCTAAAAGCCGCGAGCAGCACCGTGAACTTTACCGGATGCAGGGGCGCTATCTGCGCCACATCGGGCTGCTGGCCGCCGCTATCCTCGGCTACTACGTTTGGTTTTTCTTCACTTTTGGCATCGACTCCGGGCAAATCCTGACTGGCATAGCTCAGCTCGGGCGCTACTTCCTGCGCATGTTTGTCTGGCATGACTTTGTTAACTGGCCGTTCGCCTATTACTTCTCGCAAATCGCCATCACGCTCGCCATTGTTTTTGCCGGGACGCTGACCGCCACGGTGCTGGCGCTGTTGCTGTCGTTCTTTGCCGCCCGAAATATCATGCAGGGCCCGGTAGCACGCATAGTCGCGCTGCTGGTTCGCCGCCTGTTTGACCTGCTGCGCGGCGTGGATATGGCGATTTGGGGGCTAATATTTGTACGAGCCGTGGGGCTTGGCCCGCTGGCAGGTGTGCTGGCAATTATCATGCAGGATACCGGCTTACTGGGCAGGCTGTACGCCGAGGGGCACGAAGCGGTAGAACGCTCCCCGAGCCGGGGATTAACCGCCGTGGGTGCGGCGGGAATTCAGAAGCACCGCTTCGGGATCTTCACCCAGTCATTCCCGGCGTTTCTCTCCCTCAGCCTGTATCAGATTGAGTCCAACACCCGTTCAGCGGCGGTGCTGGGCTTTGTCGGCGCAGGCGGTGTCGGCCTGGTTTATGCCGAGAACATGCGGTTGTGGAACTGGGACGTGGTGATGTTTATCACCCTGATTCTGGTCTGCGTGGTCATGGCGATGGATGCTATTTCGGCCTGGCTGCGCCGCCGTTATATCACCGGGAAGCCGGTGCCGCTGTATTCTCCGCAATAACACCTTAAACGGGGCACGGTTCTCGCCATGCCCCGGTTTCGCTATAAAGCCCAGCTCAGCGTTTGCCAGCCATAGCGAGCGCCCTGCGCCGCAAGTTTCTGACATGGATTTACCATCAGCACTTTATCGGCCTCAAGGCAGAGCGGTAGGTCGTTGATAGAGTCGGTATAAAACGTCAGCTCTCCGCTGTATTCCGAGTTCACCGCCAGCCACTCCTTCAGACGGGTGATTTTACCTGCCTGATAGCTCGGCACGCCGCTTATCACGCTGGTGTAGGCATTATTGCCGGTCACCAGGTCGATACCGATGGCGTGTTCAATGCCCAGCCGCGGCGCAATGGCCTTTACCAGCAGGCTGACTGACGCGGAGATAATCATCATCTGCTGGCCCTGAGCGTGCAGTTGCTCAATCAGGCGCTTCGCTTCCGGGTAAACCAGCGGCAGAACATCAGTTTCTACGCAGCGGGCCACCAGCGTATCGACATCGGCAATCGTCATGCCGGCCAGCGGTGCCAGCGTGACGCCAACGTATTCGTGAATATTCATTTCACCACGCTGGTAATCGAGCATCAGCTTGTGCTCTTTGGCCAGATAATCGGGATCTTTTATCAGTCCTTCGCGGGAAAGGAAGCGGCTCCAGAGGGTGCTGCAATCGGCGTCTATCAGGGTATGGTCGAGGTCAAAAACGTACAGCGGGTTAGACATGTTCATTTCTCATTTCAGCAAAGAGGCCGCCGGGCAGCTTAACACCAGACCCGGCGGACAGGAGTTCCCACTTCTCTTTGTCGCAGAAAAAAATGACAGCGGCATGAAAGCACGCCGTTACTTCACATGCGGCTTCCTCTTTCCTGCTGCTGCCGGACGGCGCTGGTGCGCAAGCGGGGTGTGCTTCGTCAGCGCCGGGCGGGCATGACGAGCATGCCTGCGGGCCTCACGCATCTCCTCCAGGGTCGGGGCAGGCACCAGGCATTCACGTCTGCCGCCAATCAGGTGCTTTTTACCCATCGCCTCCAGCGCCTCGCGAATCAGCGCCCAGTTCGCCGGGTCATGATAGCGCAGCAGGGCTTTATGGAGGCGGCGCTGGCGGTCACCGCGAGGCACGACGATATCCTCGCTTTTGTAGCTCACCTTGCTCAGCGGATTTTTGCCCGTGTAATACATGGTGGTGGAGTTAGCCAGCGGCGACGGATAGAAATTCTGAACCTGATCGAGGCGGAACCGGTGCTGTTTCAGCCACAGCGCGAGATTCACCATGTCCTCATCACGCGTTCCCGGGTGCGCGGAGATAAAGTATGGGATCAGATACTGCTCTTTGCCAGCCTGCTTCGAATAGGTATCGAACAACTCTTTAAAGCGATGATAGCTGCCCATCCCCGGCTTCATCATCTTCGACAGAGGCCCTTCTTCGGTATGTTCTGGGGCAATTTTCAGGTAACCGCCTACGTGGTGAGTAGCCAGCTCTTTGATATAGCGTGGGTCGGCTACCGCCAGATCGTAGCGCACGCCGGAGGCGATTAAGATCTTCTTCACGCCCTTAAGATCGCGGGCACGGCGGTAGAGATCGATGGTCGGCTGATGGTTGGTGTCCATATGCTGGCAAATTTCCGGATAAACGCACGACAGGCGGCGACAGGTTTGCTCCGCGCGCGGCGACTTGCAGCGCAGCATATACATATTGGCGGTTGGGCCACCGAGATCGGACACCACGCCGGTAAAGCCCGGCACGCTATCGCGCATCGCTTCGATTTCACTGATGATGGAATCTTCGGATCGGCTCTGGATAATGCGGCCTTCGTGCTCGGTGATTGAGCAGAAAGAGCAGCCGCCGAAGCAGCCGCGCATAATGTTCACCGAGAAGCGGATCATCTCATAGGCCGGAATACGCGCCTTGCCGTAGGAAGGATGAGGCACACGCTGGTAAGGAAGCGCAAACACGCTGTCCATCTCTTCGGTAGAAAGCGGGATTGCCGGGGAGTTGATCCAGATATAGCGATCGCCGTGCTTTTGCATCAGCGCTCTGGCGCAACCGGGGTTAGTTTCATGATGCAGGATCCGCGACGCGTGGGCGTACATTACCTTATCGGCCTTCACCTTCTCAAAAGACGGCAGCAGGACATAGGTCTTTTCCCACGGCTTGGGTCGCGGCGGCTGTACGGTAACAGCTTTGACTTCATCCGCTTTCGTGTCCTTCGGTTTATTGCCGTCGGCACAGGGCAGATCGTCCCCGTAAGGGTGCGGAATAGGGTCGATTTTTCCTGGTGTATCAAGCCGGGTGGAATCTATACCTGCCCAGCCGGGCATCGCCTCTTTGCGCATAATAGCGGTATTACGCACATCGCAAATATCTGCAATATCTTCACCGTTGGCCAGGCGATGCGCCACTTCCACCAGTGGCCGCTCACCGTTGCCGAAAATCAGCATATCGGCTTTAGCATCCACCAGAATCGAGCGGCGCACGGTATCAGACCAGTAGTCATAGTGCGCGGTACGCCGCAGGCTCGCTTCGATGCCGCCGAGGATCACCGGCACATCACGCCACGCTTCTTTACAGCGCTGGGTGTAGACCAGAGAAGCACGATCGGGACGCTTACCCGCAACGTTATCCGGCGTATAGGCGTCATCATGGCGCAGCTTGCGATCCGCCGTGTAGCGGTTGATCATCGAGTCCATGTTCCCGGCGGTCACGCCAAAGAACAGGTTCGGCTTACCGAGTCGCATAAAGTCTTGCTTAGAAGACCAGTCCGGCTGAGCAATGATACCCACGCGGAAACCCTGAGCCTCTAACATACGGCCACAGATGGCCATCCCGAAGCTGGGGTGATCCACATAGGCGTCGCCGGTGACCAGAATGATGTCGCAGCTGTCCCAGCCGAGTTCATCCATCTCCGCGCGGGACATGGGTAAAAACGGGGCCGGACCAAAACAGGCGGCCCAGTATTGAGGCCATGAAAAGAGTTCGCGATCCGGCTGGATCAGGCTTTTGACGCTCATAGAATTTCCGAAGAGATGATGTAGAAATGAACAAAAGGGCGGCGATTATACGCCTATTAGCAGTATTTTTTGAAGGGTTATTCGGTGTTTTATGCCCCTCACCCCGGCCCTCTCCCCAAAGGGGCGAGGGGGAAAAGAGTCAGCATGAGGCTACGGACTGTCCCCTCTCCTTACAGCAATAAGGAGATGAGTAGCAGGACAAAGCGTAATTAATCATCGCAGCTATCCCCTCTCCCTTGTAGGGAGAGGGTCAGGGAGAGGGTAAAACTACGGTGCAGGCTGAACCAGCAACTGACCGATGGAGCCGCGGTCGGCAAGCTCCAGCGTCTGGCTGGAATAGAGGAACGGGAAATGCTCCCAGGAAGGCTGCCCAAAGTAGACCAGCAGCTCAACCTGCCCGTCGATCCACACGGTGTCCTTCCAGCCGCGATCTTCCCCGAACGGCGAAGCCCCGTTGACGTTGCGCACCAGGAAACTGACGCCCTCAATGTGGAAAGACTGCGGCGTGTCGGCGCGCACCGTCCAGCGTTCCCAGGTGCCCTGCTGAGTCTGAATATCAATCCGCTTCATGTCCCACAACTGGCCGTTAATGCCCGGATCGTCACCGAGGGTGATTTCACGGCTGCGCGTTGGGTTACCGCCAATAATCTCTTCCGGCAGAAGGCGCATTGGCAGCGTGTCGGTTACCAGCGGCAGCAGCCCTGTAGGCCGCAGCGTTAACACCAGCGTGGAGATCAAAATGCTCGACGGCTCAAAGAAACCACGAATGCGATCCATGATCCCCGCAGCTTCACCGGCAGTAATCGAGACCTCTTTGCCTTCGGTCATGTCGATCAGAATTTCTCGCCGCTCTCCCGGCGCCAGCGACAGCTGCTTGACCGAAACGGGTGCCGGCAGGAACCCTTGATCGCTGGAAATCACCGCGATGGAGCGCCCATCACTCATTTGCAGCTGATAGCGACGCGAGTTTGAGGCGTTCAATAAGCGCAGGCGTACCCAACCGCGGGACACTTCCACGTACGGGCTTTGCACCCCATTCACCAGCAGCGTATCGCCAACAAAACCGCCGCTGCCCGGCTCCTGATATTCCGGCGCACCGAAGTTATCGAGCCGTTTGTCCTGGATAATGATCGGGAAGTCATCCACGCCGTAATGGTTAGGGATTGGCAGAGATTTGCTGACTTCATCCTCAATTAACCACATCCCCGCGAGACCGTTGTAAACCTGCCTTGCGGTGCGATTCGGCGTGTTGGCGTGATACCACAGCGTGGCGGCTCGCTGGCGAATAGGTAAAACGGGCGCCCAGTCTACGTTTGGCGACATCATACGTGCAGCGCCGCCAATCAGCGGACCCGGCACCTGCAGGCCAGCAATCGTCATCGCCACATTTTCCTGCAGACGGTTGCTGTATATCATCTTCACGTCATCCCCGCTCCAGACGCGAATGGTTGGCCCCATATAGCGCCCGTTAAAGCCCCAAACGGGTGCCTTCGCGCCGCCGGTAAATGACCAGTGGGCGCGCTGCAGCGTCAGGAATAAGGGCTGGCCGCGACGAGATTCAAGCAGAGGGGGGACAGGTAAAGGCTGCTGCTGCCCTGCCGCGTTTGCCCTCAGCGGCACCGAGCCGGCACAAAGCGCAACCCCGGATGCCTGAATAAACTGACGCCGACTGAGTGACATAATTGCTCCATGTAAAACTGAATAACGAGAGGCGATACAAACCGTACCGCCAAAGGCGGCATTTAACTCGCCTGATTCTTTTCAACTTTGCCGGCAGCTTCACGCGCGGCAACTTCTTGATTGAGTTCGTCGATTTTGGCCATCATCAGTTCCCGACAGTCAGTGGCCAGCTTACGGACCTGATCTTTCCCATAAGCGCTGGTATCAATTGGCGGCAGCATTTCGACGATGACCAATCCGTTGTTCCAACGGTTTAGCTTAATTTTATTACTGGTATTGGAAACGCACACCGGAATAATCGGCACACCAGCGGCAATCGCGGCATGAAACGCGCCAGTTTTAAACGGCAGCAGGCCACGGCCACGGCTGCGGGTCCCTTCCGGGAACATCCAGATAGAAACATTGCGTTTGCGAATCTGCTCGACAACCTGAGAGATAGTGCCGTGGGCTTTTGCCCGGTTATCCCTGTCGATCAACAGGTTGCCCGTCAGCCAGTAAAGCTGGCCAAAAAACGGGATCCACACCAGGCTTTTTTTCCCAACCGTCACCGTCGGCGGCTGCACAATACTTGAGGCCGTCACCATATCGTAGTTGTTCTGATGGTTACCGATGTAAATCGCGGTGGGATGGTTTTCTGCTCCGGCAGGTAAGCGAGTTTCAACCTTGAGGCCAAATACCGGTGCCAGACGCCCGAAAAGGTGCCCAAAAGTCGCCACATGGCGCGGGTTGCGCGGGCTAAACAGACAATAAATTGAACCAAAGATGCATACCAGGATGCAGTAAATAACGACAATAATAAAACGTACAATCGCTAGCATAACTACCTCATGAGCCGAAGCCGTTGATAAGTATATCGGCTTTAGCGTAAAACACACCGGACGGCGGCAACGCTGCCGCCGTACCCCGGATTATTCTTCGCTGTCTCCAGCTCCAGCCCGCATTGGGGAATCGACGTCTACGCGGTCGATACGCTGCAGGCCACGCATCAGCGTCCCGCGGCGGCCTCGCTCACCGGTAATTTTCTGCAGCTCTTCAGGGCGCAGCTTAATTTTACGCTTCCCGACGTGCAGCGTCAGCGTACTCTGCGGCGGCAGGATAAACAGATGTGCCAGCTTATCTTCACCTTTCGCCGCTTCGGCTGCCGGGATAGAGATAATTTTGTTGCCCTTGCCTTTCGACAGTTCCGGCAGGTCACTCACCGGGAACATCAGCATGCGCCCGGCGGCGGTGATAGCCAGCAGCATGTCGTCTGCGCTGTGAATTTCCAGCGGAGGGAGAACGCGGGCGTTATCAGGAAGGGAAATCAACGTTTTACCCGCACGATTGCGGGAAACAACGTCGTTAAAGGTACAGACGAAGCCATAGCCTGCGTCCGAAGCCATCAACAGCTTCTGATCGTCTGCAGCCATCAGCACATAGTCAACCGTCGCCCCCGGTGGTGGTGTCAGCTTACCGGTCAGAGGCTCACCCTGACCACGCGCTGACGGCAGCGTGATAGGATCCAGCGCGTAGCTTCGCCCGGTGGAGTCAATGAACGCCACGGGTTGATTGCTCTTACCTTTGGCAGACCCCAGGTAGCTGTCACCCGCTTTGTAACTCAGGCCCGGCGCGTCAATATCGTGGCCTTTGGCGCTACGCACCCATCCCATTTGCGACAGCACAATAGTTACCGGTTCAGACGGCACCATGTCATGCTCGCTCATCGCCTTCGCTTCACCGCGCTCATGCAGTGGAGAGCGACGGTCGTCGCCGTAGGTATCGGCATCTGACTGCAGCTCTTTTTTCAGCAGCGTGTTCATTTTGCGCTCGGACGCGAGAATCCCCTGCAGCTGATCGCGCTCTTTTTCCAGCTCGTTCTGCTCGCCGCGAATCTTCATCTCTTCCAGTTTGGCGAGATGGCGCAGTTTCAGTTCAAGGATGGCTTCGGCCTGCGTTTCGCTGATATCGAAGCGAGACATCAGCACCGGTTTCGGCTCATCCTCGGTACGAATGATATGGATCACTTCGTCGATATTGAGGAACGCCACCAGCAAACCTTCAAGGATATGCAGGCGTTTAAGGACTTTTTCCAGACGGTAGTTCAGGCGACGGCGCACCGTGTCACGGCGGTAAACCAGCCACTCGCTGAGGATCTCCAGCAGGTTTTTCACCGCCGGGCGACCGTCGAGGCCAATCATATTCAGGTTAACGCGATAGCTTTTTTCCAGGTCGGTGGTCGCGAACAGGTGATTCATGACCTGCTCAACGTCCACGCGATTGGAACGAGGCACAATCACCAGTCGGGTCGGGTTTTCATGATCCGACTCGTCGCGCAGATCTTCAACCATCGGCAGCTTTTTCGCACGCATCTGGCTGGCAATCTGTTCCAGCACGCGAGCGCCTGACACCTGGTGTGGCAGCGCAGTAATCACAACGTCACCGTCTTCTTTACGCCATACCGCACGCATGCGGACTGAACCGCGCCCGTTCTGGTAAATTTTGCGGATATCTTCTCGCGGCGTAATGATTTCAGCTTCAGTCGGATAGTCCGGGCCGTGAACAATATCCAGCAGGCTGTCCAGCGTCGTTTTGGGCTGGTCAATCAACGTTATGGCGGCCTGGGCGACTTCACGCAGGTTATGCGGAGGTATGTCTGTCGCCATCCCTACCGCAATGCCGGTAGTGCCGTTAAGCAGGATGTTCGGTAAACGCGCAGGCAGCATTTTTGGCTCCTGCAGCGTTCCGTCAAAGTTCGGGATGTAATCTACCGTTCCCTGCCCGAGCTCGCTAAGCAGCAGCTCCGCGTACTTCGACAGGCGAGATTCGGTATAACGCATTGCAGCGAATGACTTAGGATCGTCCGGCGCGCCCCAGTTCCCCTGCCCATCCACCAGCGGATAGCGGTAAGAGAACGGCTGCGCCATCAACACCATCGCTTCATAACAGGCGCTGTCGCCGTGCGGATGGTATTTACCCAGCACATCACCCACGGTACGGGCTGACTTTTTGAATTTTGCGCTGGCGTTTAGCCCCAGCTCAGACATCGCATATACGATTCGACGCTGGACCGGCTTGAGCCCGTCGCCGATAAACGGCAGGGCGCGGTCCATGATGACGTACATGGAATAGTTGAGATACGCATTTTCCGTGAATTCGTGCAGCGCAAGACGCTCAGCACCATCATGAGTCAAATCACTCATTGCTCATTCATCCTCAAACTGACGAACCGATTGTGGCCACAATCGGCGTAATTGCCGCCGATAGTACCTTATCTGGCCTGTTGAGTCATAGCGATGAATAGCTTTATACGAAGCGGCAACCCGGGAAAGCTTGCCGCATTTTTACGTTATTTAAGTTTGCTAATTTGCTTCACGTCGATTTCCACTGAGTTCCAGTCTTTATCGACTTCACCCTGAATAACGACGGTGTCTTGTGGGGTTACGGTCAGGCCCTGCCAACGTTTGTGATCGATATCCACGTTGATGCTATCGGTCGCATCGCGGAAGATATAGTGATCGCCCCCAATACGCTGTTCGATTTTCCCGGTCAGCGTTACCCAGGTATCGTCGGAATAGGTCTTAGCCTGTTTTACCGTGGTTTTATTCCCCATCGGGCCAATAAACCCTCCCTGCTGCATTGGCTGGGTTTGAACAGGCGCGTTCGGGTCAACAAATCCGCCCGTTTGCGCGGCAAAGAGAGGGGCTGAAGTTAAGGCAATAATGGCAAATAAAGCGGCTGTCTTTTTCATAATGTAATTCTCCTTTCGTTTCCTGGTCCCTATTAAAACGCCCAAATCTTAGCGAGATCTTAATCCCCATCACTCGAGATGTTTTTATTATAAATATGCGGCCATTGCCGAAGCCGTGGGCTTTTCTGCTGTACACGTAAGGGCTTCGGGTATTTACTTCACGTCTTAACGGCAGCAACAAGGAGTGCGCCATGCGCTTGTTACTTATTGAGGACGACACGCTGATTGGCGACGGTATTAAAGCCGGGTTGATCAAAATGGGGTTTGCGGTTGATTGGTTTAACAATGGGGTTCAGGGGCAAGCGGCACTTAGCCTCGCCCCCTATGACGCCGTGGTGTTGGATCTCAGCCTTCCGGGCATGGATGGTCTGGATATCCTCCGTGCCTGGAGAAAAGAAGGCCACAACGAACCGGTGCTGATCTTAACGGCCAGGGACTCGCTGGACGAACGGATTGAAGGGCTGCAACTGGGGGCGGACGACTACCTTTGCAAACCTTTCGCACTCACAGAAGTCGCGGTTCGGCTGCAAGTGCTCATCCGCCGGGCGCACGGCCACGCTCAGCCAGAGCTGACCTACGGAAATGTCGTGCTTTCTCCAGCAAACCATACGGTATCTCTTAACGGTGAGCCCTTGCAGTTGAAGCCTAAGGAATTCGCTTTACTCGAGTTACTCATGCGGAACGCCGGGCGCGTACTGCCACGCACGTTAATTGAGGAAAAAATCTATAACTGGGACGATGAAGTCTCGCGTAATGCCCTTGAAGTTCACATCCATCATCTCCGCAAAAAGCTGGGCAGCAGCTTTATTCGTACCGTACACGGTATCGGCTATACGTTAGGTGATGCATGCTGAGAACGTTGACCAAAAGCTTACGCACACGCCTGACCGTAGGCTTTATAGTGCTGACCCTTGCAGCAGCAGCCTTTGCCAGTGCCGCCGCGTGGTATGAAGCCCGTAAATCGCTCAACAAGCTCTTCGATACCCAACAACTGCTTTTTGCTAAGCGGCTAAGCACGCTGGATTTCGATGGCGCAAACAACGCCGAGCCACAGCTTCCTCGCAGTAAAAACATTCTGAAAAAACATCGAGGTAAACTCGATGATGACACATTAGCCTTCGCCATTTTTACCACTGAGGGCAGACTTGTGCTCAATGACGGCGACAGCGGTAAAGGGCTGAACTATTCATGGCGTAGGGACGGGTTTACTGATGGGCAACTCGTGGATGATGACGATCTGTGGCGTCTGGTCTGGCTGACAACGCCTGACGGGCATTATCGTATTGTGGTCGGCCAGGAATGGGACTACAGGAACGACATGGCTCTGGATATCGTTTCTGCTCAGCTCACGCCCTGGCTAATAGCACTGCCGCTGATGCTGGTCCTGCTGATTTGGTTAGTCAGCAGAGAGCTGGCCCCGCTGCGTAAACTGGCGCAAAAACTACAGCGTCGTCCCCCCGGTGACAACAGCAGACTCGAGACTCAGCCGCTCCCGCTGGAAGTCAGGCCGCTTGTGGATGCCTTAAATCAGCTCTTTGAGCGTACAGAAGCATTTATGCAGCGTGAGAGGCGCTTTACGTCCGATGCCGCACACGAACTCCGTACCCCGCTTGCGGCCCTGAAAGTACAGGCCGAAGTGGCTCAACTGGCCGAAGATGATGCTCCAGTCAGAGATCAGGCACTGAACCAACTTCACCAGGGCATTGACCGCGCCTCCCGCCTTGTTGAGCAACTACTGACGCTTTCCCGGCTGGACTCTCTGGCGGAACTTAATGATGTGCAAGATGTGTCACTGCAGACGCTGCTTCAGGAAAGCGTGATGGAAGCCTGGCACGGGGCTCAGCGAGAACACATTGATATCCGCCTGCAGATGCTGGAGCAGCCGGTGATTCGCCGTGGCCAGCCACTTTTGCTCGGGTTGATGCTACGCAATGTTCTCGATAACGCCACCCGCTACAGCCCTGCAGGCAGCGTTGTGAACGTCACGCTAAAGGAAAATGAGCTTGAGATTATCGACAACGGGCCTGGCGTAACTCCTGAATATCTTGCCTCTTTGGGGGAACGCTTCTTTCGCCCACCCGGGCAGCTAAAAACCGGCAGCGGACTCGGGTTATCTATCGTCAGTCGAATTGCAACCTTACACGGTATGCAGGCCACTTTTGGCAACGCAGAAGACGGGGGTTTTAGGGTTCGCATCCGTTGGAACTGAGAAATCTCAGCTGGATTATTGCTCGCGCAGCAAAAGTCTTTGCACATTTTGGTCATTTTTACACAGCAAGGCGCTCATTATAATGATTGGCAAACGTAATTATTTAAGGTCTAACGATGAGCAACATCCTGATTATTAACGGCGGTAAAAAATTCGGCCATTCCAACGGCCAGCTTAATGACACCATGACCGAAGTCGCGGAAAGCTATTTGCGCGACCTCGGGCATGATGTTCAGGTCACCCGCGCAGACAGCGAATATGACGTTAAAGCGGAAGTTGAGAAATTCCTTTGGGCAGACAGCATCATCTGGCAGATGCCGGGCTGGTGGATGGGCGCCCCGTGGACGGTCAAAAAGTACATTGACGATGTGTTCACCGAAGGCCACGGTTCGCTGTATGCCAGCGACGGCCGTACCCGTTCAGACGCTTCTAAAAAATATGGTTCCGGCGGCCTGATTCAGGGCAAAACCTACATGATGTCCCTGACCTGGAACGCACCTTTAGAAGCTTTCACCGAAAAAGATCAGTTTTTCCATGGCGTTGGCGTGGACGGCGTTTATCTTCCATTCCACAAGGCTAACCAGTTCCTGGGCATGGAAGGGCTGCCAACCTTTATCGCTAATGACGTCATCAAAGCACCTGATGTGCCACATTATGTAGCAGAATATCGCAAGCATCTGGCTGGTATTTTTGCTTAACTGTTTGCCGGATAACATAAGGAGCTAGTCATGCTGACAGTGATTGCAGAAATTCGCACACGTCCTGGGTCACACCATCGCCAGGCGGTAATTGCAGCGTTTGAGAAAATTATTCCAACCGTGCTGCAGGAAGAAGGCTGCCACGGCTACGCGCCGCTGGTCGATCATAACGCCCAGGTCGCGTTCCAGACAACCGCTCCGGATTCCATCTTCATGCTGGAAAAATGGGAAAGTGTTGCGCATCTGGAAGCCCATCTTCAGACGACACACATGAAAGAGCATAGCGCTCGCGTAAAAGACGACGTGCTGGAAGTGCATATCCGCATTCTCGAAGAAGCCGTGAAGTAACTGGCATCTGAGAATGCAAAAAGGGATGGCCTGAGCCATCCCTTTTACGTTTTGGAGAAAACGTTTAGCCCTCGATATCGGCCATGTCGCCTTTTTCCTGCAGCCAGTTGCGGCGATCTTCAGAACGCTTCTTGGCCAGTAGCATATCCATTGTCGCCAGCGTACGCTGGTCGTCTTCATCGCTGATAGTCAGTTGAACCAGGCGACGGGTATTCGGATCAAGCGTGGTCTCGCGAAGCTGAAGCGGGTTCATCTCACCCAAGCCTTTAAAGCGCTGCACGTTTGGCTTGCCTTTCTTGCGCTTAAGCTGTTCCAGCACGCCGGCTTTTTCTTCTTCATCCAACGCGTAATAAACCTCTTTACCCAGATCGATGCGGTAAAGCGGCGGCATCGCCACGTAAACATGGCCACCTTTCACCAGCGCCCGGAAATGGCGCACAAAGAGTGCGCACAGCAGCGTGGCAATATGCAGACCATCGGAGTCCGCATCCGCAAGGATACAGACCTTGCCATAGCGCAGCTGGCTCAGATCTTCGCTGTCCGGATCGATACCGATCGCCACAGAAATATCGTGGACCTCTTGCGAGGCAAGCACTTCGTCAGAAGAAACTTCCCACGTATTCAGGATCTTCCCTTTCAGCGGCATGATCGCCTGGTATTCACGATCGCGAGCCTGCTTCGCGGAGCCGCCCGCCGAGTCCCCTTCCACCAGGAAAAGTTCGGTCCGGCTTAAATCCTGCGCGGTACAGTCCGCCAGTTTACCCGGCAGCGCCGGCCCGCTGGTCAGCTTTTTACGCACAACCTTCTTCGCGGCGCGCATACGGCGCTGAGCGCTGGAAATGGCCAGCTCGGCCAGTTGTTCTGCCGCCTGCACGTTCTGATTCAGCCACAGGCTGAAAGCATCCTTCACTACGCCGGAAACAAAGGCTGCACACTGGCGCGAAGAGAGACGTTCTTTCGTCTGGCCAGCAAACTGCGGATCCTGCATTTTGACCGACAGCACATAGGCGCACCGCTCCCAAATATCTTCCGCTGAGAGCTTCACGCCGCGCGGCAGAATATTGCGGTATTCACAGAACTCACGCATTGCATCGAGCAGCCCCTGACGAAGGCCGTTCACGTGAGTACCGCCCTGCATAGTTGGGATCAGGTTTACGTAGCTTTCCGTCAGCAGCTCGCCGCCTTCCGGCAGCCAGAGCAGCGCCCAGTCAACGGCTTCGGTATCGCCCGAAAAATTGCCAATAAATGGCGCTTCCGGGAGGGTAATCAGGCCATTCACCGCCTCGCACAGGTAGTCGTTCAGGCCGTCCTGGTAGCACCAGCGCTGCTCGGTATTATTCACCTTATCGGTAAAGGTAATCTCGACCCCAGGACACAGTACAGCTTTCGCTTTCAGCAGATGGCTGAGGCGTGAAACGGAAAAGCGCGGGCTGTCAAAGAAGCTTTCATCCGGCCAGAAGTGCACGCTGGTCCCGGTATTGCGCTTCCCGCAGGTGCCAATCACTTCCAGATCCTGCACCTTCTCGCCGTTTTCAAAAGCGATGCTGTATACCTGAGCGTCACGGCGGACGGTCACTTCAACGCGTTTGGAAAGGGCGTTAACTACAGAGATCCCTACGCCGTGGAGGCCGCCGGAGAATTGGTAGTTTTTATTCGAGAATTTACCGCCCGCATGCAGACGGCAAAGGATCAGCTCAATGGCCGGAACCTTCTCTTCGGAATGGATATCAACAGGCATCCCGCGCCCGTCATCAATGACTTCCAGCGACTGGTCGGCGTGAAGGATGACATCCACGCGCTTAGCGTGACCTGCCAGCGCCTCATCCACGCTGTTATCAATGACTTCCTGCCCTAAATGGTTAGGACGAGTGGTGTCAGTGTACATCCCCGGACGGCGGCGAACAGGCTCAAGCCCGGTGAGTACCTCTATATCATCGGCATTATAGGATTGCGTCATGGTTTATTCATTCAGATAGCGAAACAGGAAATCGGCCGTCAGGCCTCAGCGCAAGCCGAGGAAGTCGACAATCTGTGTGAAATAATCTTCGAAGCCCGTGAAGGCATGATTGCCACCGGGTTTCACCGTCTGGCGGCAGAGCGCGTAGTAGGCTACGGCCTGGCGGTAATCAAGCACCTCATCGCCCGTTTGTTGCAGCAGCCAAATCAAGTCTGGCGCGTCCAACGGGTCAATCTGCATGACTTTTAGATCGTAAATATGGCGTGACTCTAGCACATATTGCTGCCCGGTGTAGGGGTTCTCGTTTTTACCAAGGTAACCCACCAGCAGCTCAAAAGGGCGAACGGCCGGATTAACCACCACCGCAGGCAAGGTGAAACATTGCGAAAGCCAGGTTGCGTAATAGCCACCGAGGGAAGACCCCACGATGCCCAGAGGCTCTCCTCCCCGCTCAAGCACCAGCGACTCCAGCAGTTCGGAGGCCTCTGCCGGGTAAGGCGGTAACTGAGGCACAATCATCTCAATTTCAGGATGATGCTGGGCCAGCCATGCCTTAAAACGGGTTGCTTTTGCGGAGGCCGGAGAGCTATTAAACCCGTGCAAATACAGTAACGCAGGCATTAATAACCCTCAGAAGCCGTGTCAGGACTGAATTTACCGCTTTGCAAACGGCAAACTTCCGTCGTCAGGCTGCCGTCAGGGTAAAGATCGAGCCAGCGCCAACCCGGCTCAATGGTGTCGAGCGTGAAATTTGCGCAGTGTGGTTTGAACTGGACGCATGTCGAAGGCGTGGCCAGCATTCTACGGCCGTTCCAGTCGAGATCCAGTTCCTGATGAATGTGCCCACAAAGCAGCGTTTTCACCTGCGGCCACGGCTTAAGCACGGCATCCAGTGCGGCAGCATTGCGCAGGCTGTGCTGATCCAGCCAGCTGCAGCCGGCAGGAAGAGGGTGATGATGCAGTAAAAGTAACGTGTGGCGCTCCGGAGCCGCAGCCAGCTGACGCTCAAGCCATTCCAGCTGATAGTCGCTCAGTTCACCGTGGGGGACGCCAAAGACCTGGCTGTCCAGCAGCAAAATTTGCCAGCGATCGCCGATATAAACGCGCTTGGCCGGGGAAATACCCGCTTCCTGCAGAGCGTTAAACATTGCTGGCTGAAAATCGTGATTACCCGGTAGCCAAACGCAAGGCGCAGAAATGCGGGAGATCCCTTCAGCAAAGTGCTGATAAGCCTCCACGCTATGATCCTGGGCCAAATCCCCGGTTGCCACCAGTAAGTCGCAGGCACGCTGTTCGGCAAGAATGGCGGTCAGTACCGCCTGATAGCTCTTCCAGGTATTTATACCGAGCAGCGTTTCGTTCTTTCCGGCGAACAAATGGGTATCGGTTATTTGCAATATCCTGATTCGGCCTCCATCGGCCGCAGGAAGGGTTAACAGGCTTTCCAAATGGTGTCCTTAGGTTTCACGCACACTTACTACCCACCACACTTAAGCTGCTGATATCCAGGCGGCAGCTCGATTCATTCAGGGTATCAATACCATCCATTATTCAGGGCGTTGTGCCGTTAACCGTCCTCGACCCTAAAAAGCTAGGTATATACAGGCACGGCCATTGCTCCATGCGCTAAACAGTAGCGCAGCCAATCAGCAAGAAACTGGTTAATTTGATGCTTTTCGTCGCGTTGATGCAACTTTTTATTCGGATAATCATATCGCGCTTTGAAGCGAAAGATCTGCTGGCTTGAACACACTTCCGCGACCATCGCATCGTGATACAGCCTGACCGACATTGACGGCAGGCTCCAGTAACTCACCGAGGGGTGCGTTTGTTCTATTTCCACCATGGTGGTATAACGCGTTGATTCTGAAATAGTTAATCTATATCTGGCGCTATTAACCTGATAGGTTACCGTTTCGCCCGCTGCATCATTTTTTGGCAACAGACGGCGCAGCTGCGCGAAGTTGGTTTCGCACAAACGCATCATTTCGGGGAAGTCAGGGGTATAGCGCTTCATAATCAGTGATTCCACTCTTTTCTTAGTTGCTCATAATGCAGCTGCAGCCATTGCAAAGCGATGACCGTCGCCGCGTTGTCGATGCTCCCCTCTTCGACACACTGGTAAGCCTGCTCCCGGCTGACCACATGAACACGAATATCTTCGTTTTCTTCCACCAGGCCATGAATACCGTTGGCCTGAGTGGCATCCACTTCGCCGACTAAAATAGACAACCTTTCGCTGGTGCCGCCGGGGCTGGCTAAATAGCTCAGAACCGGTTTGGTCCGGCCCACAACAAGGCCTGCTTCTTCTACGGCTTCACGGCGCGCAACATCTTCTACGCTTTCGCCCTCTTCAATCATCCCGGCGATCATTTCTAACAGCCATGGGGTTTCGCTTGTGTCCCAGGCGGCAATACGAATCTGCTCTATCAGCACGACTTCATCGCGCACAGGGTCATAGGGTAGCAGCACCGCGGCGTGACCGCGTTCAAAAATTTCACGTCTGACTTCGTCACTCATTTCGCCATTAAACAAACGATGGCGAAAACGATAAAGATCGAGTGAAAAAAAGCCACGATAAAGCGTTTCCCGTGCAATAATTTCTACATCCTTTTTGGCGAAAGTAGCCGAAAGCTTTTCTGACTTATTCATAAATGATGTCCTGATGGCAAATGGGCGCTGGCCGGGCGATTTCAACCCTGCGTAACTGCCCTTTCAATTTTGATGTGGTAGATTGGTGAAAATTAAGGTAGATGGCACTTTACGCCAACCTGCCCGGCTGACGGAATCTGTAGAATCGGCGATCATATTTGACTCCTGTCGGCGTTAAACAAAATAATTCTGCTTCACAACAAGGAATGCAAATGAAGAAACTGCTCCCCATTCTTATCGGTCTGAGCCTAACGGGTTTCAGCGCCATGAGCCAGGCAGAAAACCTGCTGCAGGTTTATCAACAGGCCCGCACCAGCAACCCGGACCTGCGTAAATCCGCTGCTGACCGTGACGCCGCATTCGAAAAAATTAATGAAACACGCAGCCCATTATTACCACAGCTGGGCCTGGGTGCAGATTACACCTACGGTAACGGTTTTCGTGACGCAAACGGCGTTAACTCCAACACGACCAGCGCAACGTTACAGCTGACGCAAACCATTTTTGATATGTCAAAATGGCGCGCCCTGAGCCTGCAGGAAAAAACCGCGGGGATTCAGGACGTCAGCTTCCAGACCGATCAGCAGTCTTTGATCCTGAACACGGCCACAGCCTATTTTAACGTGCTGAGCGCCATTGACGCGCTTTCTTATACTGAAGCGCAGAAACAGGCCATCTATCGCCAGTTGGATCAAACCACTCAGCGCTTTAACGTCGGTCTGGTTGCCATCACTGACGTACAAAACGCCCGCGCACAGTACGACACCGTGCTGGCGAACGAAGTTACCGCCCGTAATAATCTGGACAACGCGGTGGAATCACTGCGTCAGGTCACCGGCAACGACTATCTGAGCCTCGCTTCTCTGAACGTAGACGGTTTCAAAACCACCAAACCAGATGCGGTCAACAACCTGCTGAAAGACGCTGAAAAACGCAACCTGAGCCTGCTTCAGGCTCGCCTGAGCCAGGATCTGGCCCGCGAACAAATTCGCCTGGCTGAAGATGGCCATCTGCCAACCCTGAGCCTGAACGCGTCCAGCGGCGTGTCTAACACCAGCTATAACGGTTCAAAAACCGCGAATAACTCGGCGTATGACAACAGCTACAAAGGGCAGAACCAGGTTGGCCTGAGCTTCTCGCTGCCGCTGTACCAGGGTGGCCAGGTTAACTCTCAGGTTAAACAAGCTCAGTACAACTTTGTGGGTGCCAGCGAGCAGTTGGAAAGCGCACACCGCAGCGTCGTACAGACCGTGCGTTCCTCCTTCAACAACGTGAATGCCTCTATCAGCACCATCAACGCTTATAAACAGGCCGTTGTGTCTGCACAAAGCTCCCTGGATGCGATGGAAGCCGGTTACTCAGTGGGTACCCGTACTATCGTTGACGTGCTGGATGCGACCACCACGCTGTATAACGCCAAGCAGCAACTCTCCAGCGCACGTTATAACTACCTGATTAACCAGCTGAATATTAAATCAGCGCTGGGTACGTTGAACGAGCAGGATCTGATTGCGCTGAACAATACCCTGGGCAAACCGGTTTCAACCTCCGCGGACAGCGTTGCCCCGGAAACCCCAGAACAGGATGCCCGCGCTGACGGCTACAACACTACGCCAGCAGCCGCATCCACTAAAGCGACTCATGCCACTCCGGCAGCGGCCACCAGCGGGAAAAAAGCGAACCCATTCGCTAATTAATCGCTGGAATGCCAACGAAAGGGGCGTATTTTTACGCCCCTTTTTTTCTGCCTCGCGTTTGAACGTAAGGCAACGTAAAGATCTCCTGCCAACAGGCCTACATCGCTTCAATTTCAACCGCTCATCCCCTATCCTTAGCACCAAACCTACTGGGCTCAGGACTGATTAAATGAAACGGACAAAAAATATAAATCATTCATCGTTCCGCAAAAGCTGGAACGCACGCCATTTAACGCCGGTGGCGTTGGCTGTCACCGCCGTCTTTATGCTGGCCGGCTGTGAACAAAGCGACGAAACCGTCTCAATGTATCAAAACGCGGACGACTGCTCACAGGCGAACCCGAGCAAAAGCGCGGAATGTACCACCGCCTATAATAACGCGCTGAAAGAAGCCGAGCGCACCGCACCGAAGTACGCTTCCCGAGAAGCCTGCGTGGCCGAGTTTGGCGAAGGCCAGTGCCAGCCAGCGCCAGCTCAGGCAAGTCTTGCCGGTGAAAGCCAGGCTCAGGCTCAACCGCAGCAAAGCGGCAGCTTCTGGATGCCGCTGATGGCGGGCTACATGATGGGTCGCCTGATGGGCGGCGGTGCGGGCTTTGCGCAGCAGCCGCTGTTTACCTCAAAAAACCCGGCCAGCCCGGCTTACGGCAAGTACGCCGATGCCAGCGGTAAGAGCTACGGCGCGGCCACCCCAGGCAGGACGACAACCGTCCCGAAAAGCGCGATGGCACCAAAACCTGCGACCACTTCAACGGTGACTCGCGGCGGCTTTGGTGAGTCAGTGGCCAAGCAATCCACCATGCAGCGCAGCAGCGCCACCTCCGGCAGCAGCCGTTCAATGGGCGGCTGATAAATCATGGAAAGAGTTTCTATTGTTGAGCGCCCGGACTGGCGCGAAAAAGCCACGGAATACGGCTTCAATTTTCACACCATGTACGGGGAGCCGTACTGGTGTGAAGACGCCTATTACAAGCTCACGCTGGCTCAGGTTGAACGCCTGGAAGAGGTGACCGCCGGGCTGCATCAAATGTGTCTGCAGGTTGTGGAAAAGGTGGTGGCCAGCGACGAGCTGATGGCCCGTTTCCGCATTCCGAAACACACCTGGGAATTTGTTCGCCAGTCCTGGCGCAGCCAGCAGCCTTCCCTTTATTCCCGTCTGGATCTGGCGTGGGACGGAGTGGGTGAACCCAAGCTGCTGGAAAATAATGCCGATACGCCAACGTCGCTGTACGAAGCGGCCTTCTTCCAGTGGATCTGGCTTGAAGATCAGGTGGCTGCGGGCAAGCTGCCCGCAGACGCAGACCAGTTCAACAGCCTGCAGGAAAAGCTGATCGAGCGTTTCGCCGAGCTGAAGCAGCAGCATGGCTTCAATCTGCTGCACTTTGCCTGCTGCCAGGATACGGTAGAAGATCGCGGCACCGTGCAATATCTGCAGGACTGCGCCGCTGAGTCAGACGTCGCGAGCGAGTTCCTCTTTATTGAGGAAATTGGTCTTGGAGAGAAAGGCCAGTTTACCGATCTGCAGGATCAGGTTATCAGCAACCTGTTCAAGCTCTACCCGTGGGAATTCATGCTGCGTGAGATGTTCTCCACCAAGCTGGAAGATGCGGGCGTCCGCTGGCTGGAGCCGGCCTGGAAAAGCATTATCTCCAACAAAGCTCTGCTGCCGATGCTGTGGGAGATGTTCCCGGGCCACCCTAACCTGCTGCCGGCTTATTTCGCCGAAGATAACTTCCCGCCGATGGAAAAATACGTCGTGAAGCCGATCTTCTCCCGCGAAGGCGCCAACGTGAAGATCATCGAGAATGGCCAGGAGATCGCGCGCGTTGACGGGCCATACGGTGAAGAAGGCATGATCGTCCAGCAGTTCTATCAGCTACCTAAATTCGGCGACAGCTATACGCTGATTGGCAGCTGGCTTATTAACGATCAGCCTGCCGGGATCGGGATTCGTGAGGATCGCGAACTTATTACGCAGGATCTTTCCCGTTTCTATCCGCATATCTTTGTGGAATAGAGCATTAAAAAAGCGCCCATTGGGCGCTTTTCTGTTTATCCCACCACAACCGACAGCATACTCAGCGAACCCATTTCTATTCCGTCGACCGGAATCGTGATCGACTCTTTGCCATCCCATGCGCCCAGGACATAAAGCAGCGGCAGGAAGTGTTCCGCCGTCGGGTTAGACAGGGAACCGCCTTCATGGCTGAGATAGTTCACCAGCGGATGCTGCTCCGCAGGCCCCTGCCAGGTCAGGTTCGCTTTAACATAATCGTTAAACGACTCGGCCCAGGGGTAAGGCGTATTTTCGCCGTGCCAGCGTGCCGTGCGCAAGTTATGCACCACGTTACCACTCGCCACCAGCATAATCCCCTGGTCGCGGAGCGTGGCCAGTTTACGGCCAATCTCCAGATGCCAGGCTGCCGGCTTCGTGCTGTCGATACTCAGCTGCACCATCGGGATATCCGCGTTCGGGTACATCTTGATCAGCACTCCCCACGAACCGTGGTCAAAGCCCCATGCTTCTTTATCTAACGCCACCGGCGTCGGTGCCAGCAGATCAACCAGTTGCTGCGCCAGCTCAGGCGAGCCGGGTGCCGGGTAATGCGTGTCATACAGCGCCTGCGGAAAACCACCAAAGTCGTGGATCGTCTTCGGCGTTTCCATCGCGGTCACGCCCGTTCCACGGGTGAACCAGTGGGCCGACACCACCACAATCGCTTTTGGCCGCGGCAGCGTTTCGCCAAGCTGAGCCCAGGCGCGGGTATAGCGGTTATCTTCCAGCACGTTCATCGGGCTACCGTGGCCAAGGAACAGCGCGGGCATACGTGGGCTTGTCATGATGGTGTCCTTAAATGGCTAAGATTCAATACACACAGATTACGCCCAATTTTTGTGGGAAGAACTCAGATAAGCATGATGATGATCATCAGAAATTTTGAACAGGTCTGAAAAGACGAAAACAGCGAGAAGGGAATGAAAAACAAAAGCCCGATCGCGCTGACCGGGCTTTACTTTTTTAGCTAGCTTTACGCGCTTGCGCCTGGCGATATTCCACCAGATCTTCGATGGTCACAACCGCCATATTGTGTTTGCGGGCAAACTCGATGCACTCCGGCGCGCGCGCCATGGTGCCGTCGTCGTTGGTCAGTTCACACAACACACCCGCAGGTTTGAAACCTGCCAGAGAAACCAGGTCGATAGTGGCTTCGGTGTGGCCACCGCGAGTTAACACGCCGCCCGGCTGCGCACGCAGTGGGAAAACGTGACCAGGGCGGTGCAGGTCGCTCGGCTTAGCGCCGTCGGCAATCGCCGCACGAACGGTGGTCAGACGATCGGCTGCGGAAACCCCGGTTGTCACGCCGTGAGCTGCTTCGATGGTCACGGTAAACCCGGTGCCGAAAGCGCTGGTGTTGTTTTCGACCATCATCGGCAGGTCGAGCTGTTTACGGCGTTCGTCGGTCAGGCACAGGCAGACAATGCCGCTCCCGTGGCGAATGGTCAGCGCCATTTGCTCCACGGTCATGGTTTCAGCCGGGAAGATCATATCGCCTTCGTTCTCACGATTTTCATCGTCGAGAACCATGGCGCCACGGCCTTCGCGAAGCGCATCAAGAGCACGCTCAACGCGCTCAGTCGGGGTGCCAAATGCAGAAAGTAGCGTCTGATTCATGGTAATAAAAACCTCATTAATATTATGGTTACCAGAATCAGGGCAGTCTTAGGAGCTAAAAAAATAACGCGGGCAGGCCAGGGCCTGACGTGATCGTTACTCTCTCCCATCCGGACTTTAACCGTCGGCCCCGGAATTACACCGGATCTGCTGACCTTCAGGCAAAGCCTGAAGCGCTCGCGGGCTTTCAGCGTTCGCTGATTTACCGCCGGTGGGGAGTTTCGCCCCGCCCTGAGAATAAGCAGGTTCACTATAGCGCTAATCATTTTTATGGGCAACGATTACACAGGCAACATTTCCAGTTTATCCCCTGGCAATCAGGCATTACAATTAGCCTTATTACTCGCCAGATAATGGAAGCCGCTATGATTGACCCGAAAAAAATTGAACAAATCGCCCGCCAGGTCCATGAGTCAATGCCGAAAGGGATTCGTGAGTTCGGGGATGATGTGGAGAAGAAAGTACGCCAGATCCTTCAGTCTCAGTTAACCCGTCTTGACCTTGTGAGCCGCGAAGAGTTTGACGTGCAAACTCAGGTGCTACTGCGCACCCGCGAGAAACTGGCTCTGCTGGAGCAGCGTCTGACCGAACTGGAAAACCGCGAAGTCCCGAAAGACGCCGAGTAATCCCCATCCCCCTGGCGCTCCCGCAAAGGAAAGCGCCAGGGGGAAATGCTCAGCGCAAAAATGCCTCGCTCAACCGGACCCAGTATGTTGCGCCTACAGAAATACAAGCATCGTTAAACTGATACAGCGGATGATGTACCGAGTAGTCGTCTTTCCCCGTCGCCGTTCCCAGCCAGATATAACAACCCGGCACTTCTTCCAGCATAAAAGAGAAATCCTCGCTGCCCATCATGCTCTTAACCTCCTGAGGGTCAGCGACTTTATCTGGGCCGAATGTATCCCGGGCAACCTGAAGCGCAAAGGCCGTTTGCGCTTCGTTATTTATCGTCACCGGATAGCCAAAATCCACTTCAATATTGGCCTTCACGCCAAAACTTTCCGCCTGAGCGTGGACGAGAGTCTCAACCCTTTGTTTGAGCGCCTCACGCACCTCTTTTTTAAAGGCACGCATGTTCAGTTTCAGCACGGCGCTATGAGGAATAATGTTGTGCGTTGTGCCACTCTGCAGGCTGCCCACCGTAACCACCGCAGAATCCTGAGGATCGATATTACGAGAGACTATGGTCTGCAGTGCCATCACAATAGATGCCCCAGCGACGGTAGGATCGATACAGTGCTCCGGCATCGAACCATGCCCGCCTTTGCCTTCCAGAGTGATCGTCAGACTGTCAGAAGATGCCATTAACGCCCCTGGTTTTGTCACAAATTGCCCGGCGGGGATCAGGGGGAAATTATGCAGGCCAAACACCGCGTCGCACGGAAATAGCCTGAACAGGCCGTCGTCGATCATGCGCTTAGCACCGCCGATCTTTTCTTCAGAGGGCTGGAAGATCAGGTGTAACGTCCCATTAAAAGGCTTCTTCTCCGCCAGATAGCAGGCCGCCGAAAGCAAAATGGCACAGTGTCCGTCATGCCCACATGCATGCATTTTACCTTCGATCTGGCTTGCCCACGGCAGCCCTGTTTGCTCCTGCATCGGCAGCGCATCCATATCGGCGCGGATCCCCAATCTTTTACCGCCGCTACCCACTTTTAGCGTCCCAACTACCCCGGTACCTCCTAATCCGCGATGTACTTCGTAACCCCAGCCCGTCAACAGCTCAGCAATACGATCGCTGGTGCGAAACTCTTCAAAACCCAGTTCCGGGTGCTGGTGAAAATCGCGTCGAATGGCGATCATCTCTTCTTCACGATCCAGAATCTCTTTAATCAACATAGGTAGCTCCTTGTATTAAGCATCGGGTAGCGTTTTCCGTTCCCGCCAGGCAAGCAGCGCCGCCAGCGAAACGAAAGAGCAAAAAATCAGATACCAGGCCGGCGTCATCGGCTGCCCCGTCACTTTAAGTAACCAGGTCACGTTAAATTGCGCAAAGCCGCCAAACAGCGTTACGCCAACGGCATAAACTATACCGATACCCGAGGCACGAACCTTTTGCGGGAATGCTTCGAGCAGCAGCAAAAACAGCACCACAGTGCAAACATTAGCGAGCACCTGATCGACAGCAATTAGCGCGATAGTGATAAACAACGGCATGCCGTTAAGGATAGACGCGAAGATCGGCCAAATCAGCACCAGCGACACGGTAAAACAGATAGCCATGATCGGTTTACGTCGGGGCAGGCGATCCGCCAGCTTTCCGGCAAAAAAGGGGATCAGGAGCGTCATAAGCGCTGCCGTCAGGCTGATCCAGTAGGAGGTTGCCGCCGGCATATGCAGTGTGTTCACCATATAGGCAGGCATGTAATAAATAATAATGTAAAACGTTGTTGTGCCTTTCATTATCAGCAAAATGCCGAGCAACAGCGCGCGGCGATGTTCCCGCCAGAGCGTTTTTGCCGAATTCTCCTTCTGGGGAGCCGATTCAGTATGATGGGTTTCCGGCAGGTGACGTCGGATGTACATGCCAATGGGCATGATCGCCAGGCCCAGAATAAAGGGGACGCGCCAGCCCCAATCGTACAGGGCTTCTTCACTGAGATAATGGCTCAACCCCGCGCCTATGGCCGCACCAAAAAGCGCGGCACCCCCCTGGCTGGTCATCTGCCAGCTCACACGTTGCCCGCGGCGGGATTTATCCCCGGCCTCCATCAGCCAGCTGGTTGCCGCGCCAATTTCTCCTCCGGCAGAAAAACCCTGGAGCAAACGCCCGGCTATCAGCACCACTGGCCCCACAATCCCGGCCTGGCTGTAAGTTGGCGCAAACGCCACCAGCATGACACCAACTGCCATCAGCCCGAGGATCAACGTCATTCCTGAACGGCGGCCATGTTTGTCTGCATAATTGCCAAGCACCAGGCTCCCCAAAGGGCGCATGACAAAACCGACGCCAAAAGTCGCGACCGCCAGCAGCAAAGAAACATAATCATTACTGGAGGGGAAAAAGAGGTGACCAATGATGACCGAAAAGAAGCTGTACACCGCGAAATCATAGATTTCTAATCCGTTTCCCAATGTCACGGCCACCAGCGACTTAGCGCTGGTCTGCTCTTCCACAGGGCGGCTCTGAGGCGGCATCACGGCTATCAACCCGCTGGCCGTAGAGGCAGAACTGGCAGATGATTTCATGCTCACTTCCTTCTAATTATTTTTTGCATGGTGTGTTGTTACTCCGGGGAGTGATTCGACTATCTGCATAAAAAAAGAACATCGCAAACATAAAAATTAGTTATGCCTTTGGTTATATTCTTCCTATCCTGAAAGCACATTTTTTGCACTATGGCGGTGACATACGGCGGGGTAACAAATGAAAATCAAATTAAATCAGTTAGATGTATTACTAGAAGTTGCCGCACAAGGCAGCATTGGTAAAGCAGCCCGAGCCCTGCATCTCACTCAACCTGCCATTTCCAAGACCATTCATGAGATGGAAACTGAAATCGGCATGCCAATTTTGCAACGCTCATCACGGGGCGTGACGTTGAATGAGTATGGGCAAGTGCTGCTGCGCCATGCCAGAGATATTGATCGATCGTTACATCAGGCAAGAGATGAAATAGACAATCTGCTCGGGAAAGCAATGCGCCAGTTGCGCGTTGGATTTACCTCCGCCGCCTCTTACGGCCCCTTCTGTACCACAATGAGTCAGTATCAGACACGATACCCAGGCGTGAAGCTAACCGCGATGGAAGGCAGACCGCACCAGATTCTGGATGCGCTGGCGAATCAGAGGCTGGATATGGCGGTAATGACCAGTGCCAGCGGAACGCCCATCGGTACGTTTTATCACGAGACACTCTACGCACTGAGCAATACCATTATTGCCGGCGAACATCACCCCGTTACCCACACCACAACGCTGAAAAGTCTGATGCAATTTCCCTGGCTGGACTGGGATGAACCAGGAGAGCACTCCATTCTGGGCCAGGTTTTTCGCCGCTATAACCTGCCGCTGCCACCGACGATTGTTCACTGTTCTTCCCCGTGGATTATGGCGCGCATGATGGAGCAGGCCCCCATTGTCAGCATGTGGACATCGGTCAGGCTGCGCTTTCCAGGTTATGAAAAAAACCTTCGTCCACTCACGCTCAAAGAAGTGTTGCCGGCAACCAGCGTGAACATCGTATGCCCCAGCCTTGGGCGACTTTCCACTGCGGGAACAACTTTTATGGAAATGCTGAGGATCAATTCGCGCGATTGGCTCCTGGACAGCGACGCACTGGAGATGGTGGCTAGAATATAAAAAAGGCGGATGAGCCTGAGCTATCCGCCTTGTTTCACTGGAAATCAACGAATCAGAAGGTTTCCCAGTTATCGTCTGACGCTGCAGCCACGGCTTTACGCGGTGCAGCCGTCGTCGCGACAACCTTTGGCGCCGCGGCCTGGGCTTTGGCCTGGCGCTCCTGAGCGATGCGGAATACGGAGACGGACTGCGTGAGCCTGCTGGCCTGTTCTTCCAGCGCGGCGGCGGCGGCGGCGGACTCTTCCACCAGCGCGGCGTTCTGCTGGGTCACACGGTCCATTTCTGCAACCGCTAATCCAACCTGATCGATCCCGCGGCTTTGCTCGTCAGAAGCAGAGGCAATCTCACCCATGATATCGGTCACGCGGGTCACCGCATTAACGATTTCCCCCATGGTTTCCCCGGCGCTTTCAACCAGCGTTGAGCCGGTATCGACCTTGCTGACCGAGTCCTCAATCAGGGTTTTAATCTCTTTCGCGGCCTGCGCGCTACGCTGTGCCAGATTACGTACTTCCCCGGCGACCACGGCAAAACCACGTCCCTGCTCACCCGCACGAGCAGCTTCAACGGCGGCGTTAAGAGCGAGGATGTTAGTCTGGAAGGCGATCCCGTCAATGACGCTGATAATGTCGGCAATTTTCTGCGAACTGCCGGCAATTTCGCTCATGGTATGCACCACATTGTCCACGACTTTACCGCCGCGCTGCGCGGTTTCAGACGCGCTCAGCGCCAGCTGGCTAGCCTGGCGGGCATTTTCAGCATTCTGCTTAACCGTGGCAGTCAGCTGCTCCATGCTCGCGGCCGTTTCCTCAAGCGAAGCCGCCTGCTGTTCGGTACGAGAAGAGAGATCGTTATTGCCGATGGAAATCTCGCTGGCGCCGCTATAAATGGCATTCGCGCCGTTGCGAACCTCGCCCACGGTAATCACCAGCTCGTTTTGCATATGGCGCAGGTTCTCGGCCAGCTGCCCCATTTCGTTGGTGCCTTCGACGTCGATTTTGCGCACCAGATCGCCACTGGCGATGTGGCGAATGCTTTCGATCAGGCGATTCAGCGGAGAGATAAGCGTGGTGCGAATACCCTGCCAGACCGCAAGGATCACCACCAGCACCACAATCAGGACGCCAATCAGGATCCAAATCGCCATGCTGTAAGAGCTATTGCTGCTGTCGACTGCTTCCTGATAAAGGTGGTCGTTTTGCTGCAGATAGTTAACGTATTGCTTCTCAAAGCCATCCTGATATCCCTGGGTTGGCTGATCGAAGAATTCATTAATTTTCCCCGCACCAAGCAGTTGAATCAGCTCCGCCAGAGCGCCGTGATAAATATCATAGTTGCGCTTAATTTCTTGTGCGGCCGCGTCGCTTTGGCGTGGATCGCGCGGTAAAGCTTCATAAGCCGCCCACTCAACCTCAGCCTGTTTCAGCGAAGTGCTGGCAATCGCCATCAGTTCTTCAACGGTTGCACCGCTGCCAATTTTATTGGCATCCATCATGTAGCGAATGCCGGCGCGGTTCAGGGTGTTACGGGTCTGCAACAGCGCGACCCAGCTGCCGTTCAGCGTTGACTGCTGCTGACGAATGGTTTGTAGAACGGTGAAATTTTCTTTGTCCTGCTTCAGCGCATTGAAGAACAATCCGCCGGAAGCTATCTGCAAAATGCCAAACAGCCCCAGGACGACCAGTAAGCTTGTAACGATTTTGATACGGTTTAACATTGCTTCTCATTCCCTGTAAGACAAGTCTTAATCATCGGCGTAACAGCAGAAAACTTTACCCAAAGCGTTTTTTTGCCGTTTTTTCTGCTACTCCCAGGAAATGGCCTGGCAATAATTCATCCTCCACACCTGCGGGGTTAAGTCGTAACACATTCATAAAACGGGTTTTTTTCACTATCATTTTTTTAATAGTCAACCAGCCCGGAGGAAGGCATGCTTACCGTTGCTATCTGTGAAAGAAATAGCCATTTTGCCAATGGCATTAAAATTATTATCCAGCAGCTCTGCCATCAGTTTAGCGAGACTTATCATTTCCTACCGTTGGCACATCAGGACGTCGCCGATCTGGTTTTTTTCGCGCTCGATGACAACTGGTCAACCGCCAACTGCTACAAAATACCGCAGACAACGCGCCATCAGCGGGTGATCCTGATCTGCAAAAAGCAGGATCAGGAGAACCTGATGTTTCGTCCCTGCCTGTATATGCTGCCGTCTATCTACCGTGAGGATGAGGTCGAAGATGTCAGGCTCAAGCTGGCCCCCTGGGTCGATCCCGAACGGCGCAAAAAAAACACCCTACCGGTGCCTACGTCCATTTGTCACTACTGCACAACACGGCATTTCAACATGCAGGAGCGGGAATTGCTGAAGCTAATGGCCTGCGGTTACTCGCTGATTGACGCGGCTTTTATTATGCATATTGATGAAAATGCAGCGCGGGATAAACGACTGTCGATTATGAAAAAACTTAATATCAAGAGCCAATATAAACTCATGAATTATATCAAACTGAATTTGCCATTCTTGTTGGATTGAATCTTTTAATTAAGTATTTTCTTATTATGCCAGGGAATTACTCTTAATTATTAAAAAAGCACCTCCTTCACTCTTTTGGGTTGCGAATTTTCGCAACCTGGAATAAGCCATCCCTGCTATTCACTCATTCGTGTCGCTGAGAGAATACGCTCAGAATAATCTCCAAATTTGCTGACAGCATACTAACCCTACCTCTCAGGTCATTGATCGCTCAGCAATTCAGTAATAATTGTCACAATTAGCGACAAAATAATGATAAATATTTCTAGCGATAACATTTTATTATCTGTTAACCAACATATATCCGGCCTCCGCCTGGAGCCGATTGTTAATTTATTCAATGGACACGTTATTAGTCACGAAGTACTCAGCCAGCTAACGCCATCGAGCGACGCTGACGATTTCTTTGCACATCTGCCGGTTTTCGACAGCATGGCGATTTTCTGCCATCAGGTTGGCCTGCTGAAGTCCCTGCAAGCCCCAGGCACATACACCCTTAACCTTCCTCTTATGGCGCTGATTGACGAGCGGCTATTCACCCGGCTGCTTGATGTTTGCGAATCATGGATAACAATTGAGATACAGGATGCTCCACTTTTTGGTCTGTGCTCCAGGCAGCATCAGCTTTGCCTGTGTGAGCGAATTAAGCTGTTACAGCAACAAAGGATATCGGTGTGGCTTGATGACCTTACCGATGGCTGTATTGAAAGCTTCCACCGCTACGCCATTGATGTCGGCGGAGTAAAAATTGATAAGCACGCATTCTGGACGCTCAGTAAAAACCCGCGGGCACTTCGGCAACTGGTTGCACAGTGCGCGGATATTTCACCTCAGATTGTCATTGAAGGTATCGAAGACAACCACCATCTCGAGCTCGCTCGCCAGTCAGGCGCCAGCTACGGACAAGGCTATTTATGGCCGCATAAACGCTGGCTGCTCTCTGATGCATTGTCATTGTGAGGAGGCCTATGTGCGCAGCTATGAGGCGAAATAAACACCGGCGTAGTCGGACTGATTATTTTCTAAACCCCGCCAGCTACACCGCGCCGCTTTTTTTTGATCGACTTGAATATCTTCAGCAGCAATTGATTGGAGGGCAAAAGCCAAAAAAGCCAGATGCCATCCTGGTTTCAGCCGACGGCTTTCTCAGTAGCGCAATCACTGGCAGCCTTTTCCATCACCTTAACATTCCAGTCTCCCCTTCGCTGGATGATGTTATCGCACATCAGACGCTGTCTCCTGTACCGCGTCTGATCATCGATCTCGACAGTCTGGAGACACCAATACTTGACGTCCTGAAGGCCATCCGCCAGCAAATTATCACCACGTCACAGCACCAAATTACGCTGCTTAGTACGCTGCGAAAGCCTGAAATTACGCGGTTTATGCAGCAGGCCGTTGACTGCAAAATTGTCGAACGCCGTCTCCCTCCGGATAAACTAAAACAGGCATTAAGCTGCAGCGAACCCGATCTGGCCACGCTTTACGATAGGCCAGGTTTTTCCATTAGAGAGTGGGCTATTTTACTGGCGCTAAGTCGCGGAGAGTCATTGAAATCTATCGCCCTTTTACTGGAGAAACCCTATCATTACGTCGTTTACCGATTTAACGTTTTGCTGACCCGACTGGCGCTCGATAACCGCAGTAAACTGCTGCATCTGCTTCATGAAATTTCTGTTGCAAATAACGCACATTGGCGATCGAACTAACCTACTGAGTGGTAAGATATTTTAAGAATTTACTTAATTTTTATGTTTGTCATGCGTTAAAAACAAACAAAATAATAACAATTACAACTATTCCTGGAAGCAATTCTTCCGCTATACTGCCGTTCAGCACTTTTTGATCCAAAACAAATTAACAACATTTAGAACTAAATGTCATTTTTTCTGCAATAAAAAGTCTTTTAAACCATCTTAACTTAAAATTTAGGTTCGTTAATTCAATTTAGAAAAAGGCCAATTAACTAGACAGCATTTCGTATTGGCTCGGATTACGCCCAGGAACATCAGACTTTTCCCACAAAAACTGCGCTGTATAATCACCTCATCACATATTTATATTTGCCAGGGCATTTATAACGTTTAAATGTGAAGTTATTTAGGCATTCATTCTCCCGCCGCGAATAACGAATTTAAAAAAGGGATATGTTTTAAAGTAAACAAGGAGGTTCCCGCATAAAGACCGGCAACCGCCAACTCACTGTTTATCACTTTCGCTGCCATTGACGCTGTGTCAAAGCGATGTTTTTATCAAACAATCGAGGCAAAAAAAATGAAACCGGCATCCGTAATCATTATGGACGAACACCCTATTGTCAGAATGTCGATAGAAGTCCTGCTCCAGAAAAATAAAGATATTAATGTTGTCTTAAAAACAGATGATGGTCGGGAAGTTATCGACTATATGCGAGCGAATCCGGTCGACCTGGTGATTCTTGATATTGAACTCCCCAACACCGACGGCTTCACATTACTCAAGAGAATCAAAGGAATACAGGAAAAAACCAAGATCCTCTTCCTGTCTTCAAAATCAGAATCTTTTTACGCCGGACGCGCCATTCAGGCAGGTGCTAACGGATTTGTGAGCAAACGTAAGGAACAGGAAGATATATTTAACGCGGTTGAAATGTTGCTTTCGGGCTACTCCTTTTTCCCTTCGGAAACGCTGCACTTTATCAGCAGCCATAAATCACGCCGGGGAACGATGGACGACATGCCATTATCCAACCGTGAAATCACTGTCTTACGCTATTTGGCAAACGGTCTGTCGAATAAAGAGATTGCCGAGCAGCTATTGCTTAGCAATAAAACCATTAGCGCACATAAAGCTAATATATTCTCTAAACTCGGACTCACTTCCATTGTCGAGCTGATTGACTATGCCAAGGTGCATGAACTGCTATAAAGGACCATTGTGCACTGGAAGCGGAAATACCGGGAATGCTCCTCCCGGTTATTTTCAGGAACCATTAAGACTCTTTAGTTGTAGTTAATCAGAAACGTCGCATCCGCATTCGCCAGCCCGGCATCCGCATTGTCCGCTGTGGCAATGTAGTTGGCCCAGAACTTCAGTGTCACATCGCCGTTGGCATCAACCTGCATCGTTTTACTGGCGTTATTCAGCAACAATCGGCTCTTATCCTCATTCAGCAGCTCAATGGCCACGTTCTTCGCCGTACTGGCCGCGTTGAGCGCCAGCAGCCCCGTGCCGGTACTCTTGCCGTTGAAGGTGATAGATGCGGTGCCGCTCGGCGGGCAGCCGGTTAGCTTCAGGTTGAAAGGCATTGCCTGAGTTGTGCTCCCGGCGGTGCGCAGCTGTTTGGTCGGCCACGATCCCAGCTTCACGGTCTTGTTGTCGCTGCCGGTCTCCACCACACAGGTGTAATCCACAATGTTCCCACGCAACTCAACGTTTATCTCACCCAACGGGGTAGCGGCTTTCGCAGAGGACATGAACACTATCGGGGCCAGCGCCAGCGCGCTCAGGAAAAATTTGTTCATCCTGCCCCCTTAATCGAAATCAACACGCAGATAGCCACGGGCCGTGAACGGCCCTTCCTTCGGCTTGACGCCCGTCACGCTGACCGGCCAGGCGCGAATCCCCACTCTGGCCGACGCGGCGTCATCAAGCTGGAAATTAATCTTGCTGCCAAGATTGTTTGGCGTCAGCGGCGTACCGCTGGCGTTCGCCACGATAAAGCCCAGATCGCTGTTATCGGATATCATCATATTGCCGCTGCTTTTCTCAGCCTCAAGGCGCAGAGTGAGGTAAGCCTGGGCATCAATATTGGTGCATTTGATGCCGACCGTTTTACTTTGCGGCGTTACGCTTTGCGGACGGTTCCCGGCCCCAGCCTGGCTGAACAGCGACGCGCCAATGCTGCCAAAATCAAACTCCACCACCTGCCCGGCGTTGATTTCACAGGTCTGCGGGACTTCAACTTTGCCGCTGTAGCTGATGGTATAAACCACCGTGCTTAACGGGTCAGCGTTAGTGGTGGTCACATAGACACGGAACATCGTCTGCTGTGGAATGGGCACCATATTGATAAAACGGCGGGTGACCTTAAGGCGAAACACCAGTTTCGAGTCCGTGACGCCAAAAGGCTTATTCTTCGACACGTTAGGGTGCGAACCCATTTGCATGTAGTTCACCGGCGGATAAAAATCACCGGCATAGCTGTCGTTGATTTTCATTGCGCCGTTAAGGTAGTCATTTATTTTTAGGTACTTATAGCTGCCTACCACTTCCTGAATGGGCAAATCTGTCACATAGCTACGCTTGGTGGTATTCCCCGATGTCCCCTTCGGGCAAATCGCATTCACCCCAATCAACCCTGATTTTTCGGACAGCGTTATGATCTGCCCGACGTTGTTATTACTGCTGTTAAATTTGTCCGATAAATCATAAGGAATATCGGTCGGAATGCCGTTCTCGTTTGAGCAGACTGTCGCCGCAGCAGGGCCCGCGCAGAGCAGCAGCAAGCCACCCGCAATAACATTGTTCAGTTTCATTTTCATCTTCCTGAATCTCTCCGCACGCTACGAACAGGTGGCGGTTGCCATGACGACAGCCTGCTTCAGGCTCTCTTCCGGCAGGGAATAGTTAGCGCGGCACTGGGAACCTTTCCCGTCGCCCCACTGGATCAGCAGCTTGCCCTTCAGCGGCAGGCCGCTGAGGTAAATCTGCCCGTCGTCACCGGCCATGCTGGTCACGCCGCTTTGCTCTTCCCGCACCACGGAACCAAACGGCACCGGCCGATCGCCGCGTTTAACGGTGAGGATCGCACGCACACCAATTCTGGCGTCGAAGGTGGCACGAACCAGAGCGCCCTCCGTCGGCACAACGCTGCTGACGTTGTTTTCAATGTCGGTGTGGTTGTCCATTGTGTTGGTGTCCAGCGCTACGCGGTTGTAGCGGTAAACCGTCGCGTACGGCATCACCGCATAGCCACGCCAGTCGGTTTTCACCCCGGTCTGGTTTTCAATGCTGACGCCGGAAGCGCCTGGCGCTTTAATCAATACGTTGGTATCCCCCAGCGGCTGGCTGAAAGTCACCCCGTCCGCATGGCCGACCACGCCGCCGGAAGCCTGCCAGTTGAAGTCATGCTGGTTGCGGTCATAGTTGTAGCCCAGGCCAAGCGTGCCGTACGTGGCCTGCCAGTTGGCGGTGGCGCTGCCGGAGTAGCCGTTATTGCTGGTATGCCCCTGACTGACGCTGTAGTTCAGGTTGCGGCCTTCCAGCAGCGTGCCGCCGACCCCGGTTTGCCAGCTGTTTTTGCCGTCAGAGCTGCGGCTTGTGGCCAGCGTGGCATAGGCACGATCCAGCGCCGTATCGCGCGAATAACCGTGCCCAAGCAGCGTGCTAAACGGAATCGAAAGGTTGAAGGCGACAATCCGGTTGGTGTCTGCCAGGCCGAGCGACTTACTCCACGACCAGGAAAGCGAGTAGCTGATCCCGCGCCAGCCGCTGGAGTAGCCCAGCTGGTACCAGGTGTTGTCCTGATCGGTTCCCCAGTAAGTTTGCTGGCTGCCGGAAACATAGACCGAGCCGTAATCCCCCAGCGACTGGGAGATGTTGACCTGAAATCGGCCCTTTTTGTTATAGCGCAGGTTGTGATAGCTGGTCGCCACCAGCTCCTGCCGGTTGCTGTCGTTGTTTTGCCACTCGTACTGGTAGCCTTCCATGTTCCGGTAAGCCACATCATCGAGGGTGTAAAAACCGCGCGTGGAGTAGCGATAGCCCAGCAGCTGGAAGTTGGTCCCGAAGCCGCTCAGGGATTTGGCATACAGGAAGCGCAGCGACTGCCCCTGATGCTCACTGTCATCCGCCAGCTTGCTGCGCGCATGAGTCAGATCGAGCGAAATGGCCCCCCAGTCGCCGAGGTTTTTACCGGCGCCTAACGCGACGGCGGTATAGCGCTCCGCAAGCTGTGTCCCGCCATAGGCGGTATAGCCGTTCGGCAGGCCGGCAATCAGCGTGCCCTGTGTAAAGAACGGCTTATCCTGCTGGTTATTCCCGCTGCGGAAATCCCCCATCACCACGTCATATTTAAACCGGCCTTCACGCTGCAGCATCGGCACGGTGGAATAAGGCACCGTGTACTTCTGCACAGAACCGTCTTTCTCTTCTACCGTAACTTCTAAGTCACCGCTGGAAGAGGTCGGGTTAAGGTCGCTGATGGCGAACGCGCCCGGAGAGACGTAGCTCTGATAAATCACGTAGCCATTCTGGCGGACGACAATTTTAGCGTTGGTACGGGCAATCCCGCGCACGGTTGGCGCGTAGCCCTGCAGGCTGTCCGGGTACATGCTGTCGGAAGAATAGAGGCGCGCCCCGCGAAACCCGAGGCTGTCGAACACATCGCTGCCGGTGTTGCTGTCGCCCATGACCAGTTCGCCCTTGAGCGGAATAATCGTGCGCTGCAGCGTGGTGCTGATGTTCTGCCATTGATTCTGGTGGTGGCCATCGCCGCTGGTGTAGTTCCATGCGCCGTTGTTGCGCAGACGCCACGGCCCAAGGTTCAGGCCGCTTTGCAGGTTCAGATAATAGCTGTCGTTGTACGTGCCGCGGTTGCCGGTGAAGGTATAGTTCAACAGCGCCGCAGGGATCCCTTCATCCCACTGGTCGGGCGGAATGTAGCCGCGGGCGCTGTTGATTAAAGAGGCCTGAGGCAGGCTGATATCAAGCCGCAGTCGGGAAAAGTCATAGCTAACTTCTGCACCGGGCACCGCTGTCGTCACGGGGACGCACTCGCCGGATTTATATTTCGCCAGCTCGGGATACGCCAACATATTCAGCCCAAGACGCTTCAGCCAGTCAACGTCGAGGCAGGCCGTCAGCCCGCCGGACTTCACGGCTTCAGAAGCAGGGACTTTCGATTCCGTCGCAGCAAAATGCACGTCTTCGGTGGCAACAAATTCATCGTTGCGCCAGATGTCCACGCGATAAACGCCCGGCGGCTGGCTGCTGCCTTTTTCGAAACGAGACAGATCCGCCACCGTCGCGGTATCGTCCGACAAAAATGCCGGGTTGAAATAGCTCTCAGCGGCAGCGAACGCGGGCCAGAGTGAGGCCACAATGGTCGCCGCCAGCGGCGCTAGCGTAAACACCTTACGCGAGACTGATCTCTTCATGATTTATCGGCTTCCCTTTGCCAGCCTGGCGTTACTGCATGACACCCGCTTGTGCTTTGGTCACCGCGCCGTAGTCGTTCACGGTCTGGAAGCTCACAGCCCCCTGAACGCCGGACGGCACCGCAACCTGCACGCTATTTTTCGGTGCCACCATGGTGTTAGGCAGTTTTTCACTCCCCATCTTCAGGTTGACCAGCGAAACGTAGTAAGGCGAAGGGTTGCTTATCTTCAGGTACTGACCGTTACGCGCGAAGCGAATCTCTTTCAGCGCATCTTCCGGCTGCATCTGCAGATTTTTAGGACGCACGAACAGCTTGATGCGGGACAGCACCGCCAGCTGAAGGACGTTTTTGCCCTCAACGCTGTTTTTATCCACGGAAGGAATGGCCTTCACGTTCATCCAGAAAATAGACTCACGATCCGTCGGCAGCGCAGGTCCAGCGTAGATAATACGCAGCGTGTTTTCGCTTTTTGGCTCGCTGACAAACAGCGGCGGCGTGACCACAAAACTTTTCTCTTTCTGACCCAGATCATTCTCGATCCAGGAATTCACCAGGAAGCGTTCTTTCGGATCGCTGTTGGTGATTGCCAAAGAAGTTTGTTTCGCGTCGGCCGGATAAATAACGCGCGTCGCGCCCAGGGCAATACCACCCGCAGCCTGCGCATTAAAAGTCATCATCATTAAAGAGAGCATCAGTGCCGAAGCGGCTTTATATAATTTGTTCATCACGACAGGTACCATCAAAATAGCCAGAATGGAGAAGCAGAGGTTCAGGGATAAACCAGCGTGAACCAGACGTCAGAGCGAATATTTCCGGGCGACATATGTTTAGAAACCGCACGATAACGGGCAGTAAAATGAAAACTCATTTCCTGCGCGGTTATTTCCGAATAAGACGCCGGTTCGCTATTGGGAATAATCAACTGCTGCTGTTGGTCGAATAACGCGAGGCCAATGCCGCTGCTGGCGTCATTGCCACTTACGCTGGATGTGGCCAGAAAGACCAGAGGATCTTCCGCCGGGGTAGATCCCTGAAACGCGATGCCCACATGGTCATAAACCTCCGGGCGACAGTCCGTCAGCCGAAGGGTAAAAGGGATGCTGGGCGGCGCGTAACTGCCAACATCTTTAAATACGTTGCTCGGGTACTGGCCCATTTGCACCGTCATTTCCTGACTTTCAGGCGCGACAGCGCAGGCTCCGTTAACCAGCTCACCCTGCATATGCACTTCCCCACCGTGGATAACCACAATGCGCTTTGCCTGAACGGGATTCACCGCAGCCAGCATAGCCAGGAGCAGGATTTTCCTTATCATCATCGTCCTCTCTGGACTCGCGTCGAACAAGCCTCATCCGTGAGGCTGAATCATCCCTGCGCGCTCAGCCGTGGCTGATTATTCGTATTTCATCACGAAAGTTGCGTCCGCGTTCGCAGCACCGGCAGTGGCGGTGGCAGCGGTTGCTTTATAGCGAGCGGTGAACGGAATGGTGTTCTCACCGTCGTTCAGAGTCTGAGCGGTAGAGAAGGTAGAACCGTTCGGAGACAGGGTCTTAGAGGTACGATCCAGGATCTCGATACCTACGCCTTTCGCGGTAGTTGCGTTACCGCCGGAGTTTACCGCCAGCAGCGTTGGGTCGGTCGCATCAGTCTGGCCGGTGAATGCCACAGAAGCGGTGGCCGCAACGGTGCTATCGCAGTCGGTCAGAACGATGTTGAATGGGATCTGGGAAGAGGTATCGCCCACTTTGGTGAAAGCTGCGGTACGGTACTGGCCCAGTTTAACGATCTGGCCGTCGGACTGCGTGCTCACTGCGCAAGCGGCGTTAACCAGCTCGCCCTGGAAGTGCACGGTCCCGCCATTAACGGTAACAGGATCTGCTGCGTTAGCGGCGCTGCTGACCAGAGCAACGGTGGCGATCAGAGAAGAGGCGATTTTGCTTAATTTCATGGGTATTCCTTCATATATAAAACGCACATCGGAGTCAGGCATCCTTCGTGACTCCGTTTGAATCATCATCGGTCTTAAATGACCGCATAACGCATTCCCCACATCCTGTGGGAATTCCTTAGAATGCTTAGTGTTTTCATTAGAATTAAAGACAAACGCTTCCCCAGCGCATTATTTAATGCGCCGAACGACGTTATTCTTAATAATTCAAGATGAAATTTTTATATATTCGTGATGGGTTACGAAGTGTGGCTAAATTAAGCCAAATTTGAATTAAGTAACAGATGCCAATTCTTTATGTTATATAAGCGCGGTCTTAATGAGACCTAAGAAATCACCAGGGAAACATTTCGGGAAAACGGGCAAAAAGGGATAAAAGGCTCGTTAATTTAGGGGGTTATATTGTTCTCTGAGCACCAGAATATTGTTCATTTTTTGTTAAATTTGTTTATTTTTTGTTTCATCAAGGAAGGCGGGTTTTGAACACCTAATGCGCAATACTGAGTGAAGTTGCCAAAAGGTTAAAGACGTTGCGCAAGCGGTGATACACTGGAAGGCTTGCCCCGCACTTTGACCCAGGACTTCAGGATGAATGAAACAGCCCTCCACGCCATTCCGGCAACCTCGATAACCCGCCCCAACTGGTCGGCAGTCTTTGCCATCGCGTTTTGCGTGGCCTGCCTGATTACCGTTGAATTTTTGCCGGTTAGCCTGCTGACGCCGATGGCGCAGGAACTGAATATCTCCGAAGGCCTTGCCGGGCAGTCGGTTACGGTTACAGCCTTTGTAGCGATGTTTGCCAGCCTGTTTATCACCAACCTGATCGGATCGACCGATCGTCGCCGCGTGGTGCTGCTTTTTGCCGTTCTGCTCACCGCCTCCTGCCTGCTGGTTTCGTTCGCGGGTAATTTTTCTCTGCTGCTGCTTGGTCGCGCGTGCCTTGGGCTGGCATTGGGCGGGTTCTGGGCCATGTCGGCCTCGCTGACCATGCGCCTTGTTCCCGCGCGCACGGTGCCTAAGGCGCTGTCCGTTATCTTCGGGGCCGTCTCGATTGCACTAGTGATTGCCGCCCCGCTGGGCAGCTTCCTCGGGGGGATCATCGGCTGGCGCAACGTCTTTAACGCCGCCGCGCTGATGGGTGTCGCCTGTATTATTTGGGTCTGGAAAGCGCTGCCTTCTCTGCCGGGCGAAGCGGCGCACCAGAAGCAAAACATGTTTGGCCTGCTCAAGCGGCCGGGCGTGCTGGCGGGTATGCTGGCTATTTTCATGGCGTTCGCCGGGCAGTTCTCGTTCTTTACCTATATCCGCCCGGTTTATATGACCCTGTCGGGCTTTGACGTGGACGGCCTGACGCTGGTGCTGCTGAGCTTCGGTATCGCCAGCTTCGTCGGCACCTCTCTTTCCGCCCCAATCCTGAAACGCTCGCTCAAGCTGGCCCTGGCCTGTGCGCCATTAATTCTCGCTATTAGCGCCGCGGTACTGGTATTTTGGGGGGCGAACAAAGCCGTGGCGTCAGTGATTGCTATTGTCTGGGGGCTGGCCTTTGCCCTGGTGCCGGTCGGCTGGTCGACATGGATCACCCGCTCGCTGGCAGATCAGGCGGAAAAAGCCGGGTCGATTCAGGTGGCCGTGATCCAGTTGGCCAACACCTGCGGCGCTGCCGTCGGCGGTCTGGCGCTGGATAACCTCGGCCTGCTGGCCCCGCTTATCCTGTCCGGCAGCCTGATGCTGCTGACGGCTGTGCTGGTTGCAGTGAAGGTTCGGGCTTAAAAACAGCTAAAAATAGCGCCTTGAATTAGGCGCTATTTTTTTATCAACCACGCCAGAAAGGCTTATCCCCGAGGATTGTCGCGCGGTGCATGATGCGGCGAGCAGGGAGATAATCGGCATTGGCGTAGTGCTGCGTCACGCGGTTGTCCCAAATGGCAATATCGTTTTGCTGCCAGCGCCAGCGCACCTGGAACTCCGGTTTGGTGATGTGGGCAAACAGGAAGCCCAGCAGCGTCTCGCTCTCTTTCTCCGTCAGGTTAACAATGCGCGTGGTAAAGCCTTCGTTGACGAAAAGCGCCTGCTTGCCGCTGACCGGGTGCGTGCGAATCACTGGATGGCGCAGCGGCGGGTTCTTCGCCACGGCTTCACGCCAGCGCTGGTGTTCGACTTCGCTGCGGGCGTACTTGTACTCCTGGAACGATTTACGGAAATCGTGCTCGGCCTCAAGCCCGGACAGCAGCTTTTTGAACGGTTCAGACAGCGCCTCATAAGCGGCAATCCCGCTGGTCCACAGCGTATCTCCGCCGGTTTCCGGCAGCTGCTTCGCCGCCAGAATCGCCCCGGCAGGCGGCGTTTCAATAAAGGTCACGTCGGTGTGCCAGTTGTCGTTATCCGGCGGATTATCGTTGTGGGTATCCAGCACGATAATTTCTTCCACGCCTTCGGCATGGGGGTAAACCGGGTGGATATGCAGGTCACCGAAGCGCAGAGCCAGCGCACGTTGCTGCTCGGGCGTAATTTCCTGTTCGCGGAAGAACAGCACCTGGTGGCGGATCAGCGCGTGGTAAATCTGCTCAAACTGGTTGTCGCTCAGGCCGCGCGTTAAATCCACGCCGTCAACCTGCGCCCCGATGTACGGCCCCAACGGCTTAATGTTCACTTTTTCACTCATTGCCCTTCTCCATGCCACGGGGTCAGGCGGCGCTGTAGCGCCCGCAGCCCCAGTTCTAAACAAAATGCGATGACGGCAATGACGCCGATCCCGGCCAGCACCACGTCGGTCGCCAGAAACTCACCGGCGGACTGCACCATAAAACCCAACCCGCGCGTGGCAGCGATAAGCTCTGCGGCCACCAGCGTGGACCAGCCCACGCCCAGCCCGATGCGGAACCCGGTCAGAATTTCCGGCAGCGCGCCCGGCAAAATCACATGCCAGATAACCTGCCAGCGAGATGCGCCGAGCGCCTGAGCGGCGCGAATGCGTACCTGCTTCGCGCTGCGCACGCCAGCCATGGTGGACATGGCTACAGGTGCAAAAATCGCGAGATAAATCAGCAAGATTTTGGATGTTTCGCCAATACCAAACCAAATCACCATCAGCGGTAAATAGGCCAGCGGCGGCACCGGACGGTAAAGCTCGATCAGCGGATCAAGAATGCCGCGCACGGTGGGACTCAACCCCATCGCAATGCCCACCGGAATACCAATCAGTACCGCCGCGGCAAGCGCGGTAAGAATGCGCCCCAGGCTCGCGGCCAGATGCTGCCAAAGCGTGGCGTCCATAAAGCCCTGCGGCCCGGCGATGGTGATAAGCTTCGCCAGCACCTGTCCCGGCGGCGGCAGAAACAGCGGGCTTATCCAGTGCTGCGCCGCGACCCACCACCACAGCAGCACCAACACCACCAGCGTGGTTGCGCTCAGGGTGAGCTGACGCGAAAACGGCCAGCGCCACGCTAATCTGCGACGCACGGGTTTGTCCTGAATGACTACGCTCATAAGAAGCCCTCCCGCTGATCGAACACGCGGCTCAGCACGTATTCACGTTTGGCGATAAATTCCGGGTCAGATTTGATACTGCGGCACGGCTCCCCGGCGGCAAAGCGGCGGCCAAAATCAAGCTGGAGACGCTCCAGGACGCGGCCGGGGCCAGGCGACAGCAAGACCAGCTCCGTCGCCAGAAACACTGCCTCTTCAATATCGTGGGTGATCAGCAGCACCTGGCGACGGCTCTCGAGCCACAGCTTCAGCAGCAGAGTTTGCATCTGCTCGCGGGTAAAGGCATCCAGCGCGCCGAAGGGTTCGTCCAGCAGCAAAAGCTGGGGCTTCGTCGCCAGCGCCCGGGCAATGCCCACCCGCTGCCGCTGCCCGCCAGAAAGCTGCCAGATGGCGTTTCTCGCCTTATCTTCCAGCCCAACCTTGCGCAGCATGTCGAGCGCAATCTCTTCCCGCTCGGGCTTAGCCTGCCCGGCAAGCTGCAGCCCGAAGGCCACGTTATGCAGCGCCGAGCGCCAGGGCAGCAGCCCTTCGTTCTGAAAAACAACCCCGCGCTCGGCGCCGGGGCCTGCAACCGTTTTGCCCTGCAGCGTAATGCTGCCGGAGTGATACGGTACGAAACCGGCGATCAGGTTAAGCAGCGTGGTCTTACCGCAGCCGGAAGGGCCGAGCACCACCAGCAGCTCGCCCTCATCCACCGTCAGATTAATGTCGTCGAGTACCGGCTTGCCGCCGTACTCCGCGCTGAGATGCGAAACCTGTAGCATCGCCGTGTCTCCTGTTTACTGCGCCAGCGGCTTCACGAAGCGGTCGGTCACAAACTGGCTATAGTCGGTGGCTACCGCCGGCACTTTGCCCTGCTCTTTCAGGAAGTGTGCTGTGTCCACAATGGCTTTATTCACCGGGCCGCTAAGCTGCTCAACCTGCTGCTTCGCCGTCAGGTAGGTATTGCCCTTCACCAGCCCCGGGACGTCGCCTTCCGGTACGCCGCTCAGGCGCGAAAGCTTGTTCAGGTTGTCCGGCTGTTTAAGCCAGCCATCCGGGTTGGTGAGGTAGCTTTGCTGAGCCGCAACGGCGCTGCGGGCAAAAGCGGTGACCACATCAGGATGTTTTTCAGCAAAGTCTTTACGCACGACCCAGACGTCGAGCGTCGGGGAGCCCCATTTGCCCACCTGCGCCGAGTCCGTCAGCACGTTGCCGTCTTTTTCCAGCTCGTTCACCGCCGGAGCCCAGACATAGGCGGCGTCGATGTCCCCGCGCTGCCAGGCGGCGATAATTGCCGGAGGCTGAAGATTAAGGATTTGCACCTGGTCCGGCTTGATGCCCCAATGCTTGAGGGAAGCCAATAGGCTGTAATGTGTAGTAGAAATAAACGGCACGGCGATACGTTTGCCGATCAAGTCCTGCGGCGTTTTGATGCCTTTTTTGACCACCAGCGCTTCAGAGTTACCGAGCTGGGAGGCCAGCAGGAAGACTTCAATCGGTACGTTCTGGCTGGCGGCAACGGCCAGCGGGCTGGAGCCAATATTACCGATTTGCACATCGCCCGAGGCCAGCGCACGTACCACGCTCGCGCCGCTGTCGAACTTACGCCATTCCACTTTCGCCCCGCTGTCTTTGGCAAAAGCGTCGTCGGCTTGCGCAACTTTGGCTGGTTCCGCGGAGGTTTGATACGCCACGGTGACGTCCACCGCGTGGGCCTGAGCCGCAATAAGGGCCAGTGCAACCAGCCAGAGTGAGTGTCGTTTTGCTGCCATGATTCTGCTCCTGTCTCGGGGGAGAGAGCAGTATTTCCAACGGCAACGATTCCATAAAAGAATAAAAAATTATCGCTAATGCCTTTCCGTCATTAGAAAAAAAGTGGGCAAGGTTAGCTGTCAGGCAGGAATAACGCCGCCCGCAGAACGCGGGCGGGCAGAGTCATATTAACTTAAGTTAAATCAACATTCTTGCTGCCAAAGCACCAGGTCATGATGAACCCGGCTACATAGGCAATCACAATCCCGGCAACGTAAACCGCCATCCCGGCGAAGATCCCCTGGTGGGAAGTCATCAGCGGAATCGACACCAAACCCGACGGCCCAAACACCGTATTCAGCCCGACAGGCAGCCCCAGCCAGGCCACCAGCCCGATGAAGAACCCGCCGATCCCGCCGCCGATACAGGCGGTGATAAAAGGCTTCAGGCGCGGCAGCGTTACGCCGTAAATCAGCGGCTCACCAATGCCCAGCAGGCCAGGAATAATCGCCCCTTTGATTTGCGTACGCAGGACCGAGCCTTTCGGCGAACGGGCAAACAGCGCCAGTGCCGCGCCCACCTGCCCCGCACCGGCCATCGCCAGAATCGGGAACAGCGAGTTAAAGCCCTGGGCATCCATCAGCGCAAAGTAGACCGGCACAAATCCCTGATGAATACCAAACACCACGGCGATCAGGAACAGCCCGGCCAGAATTGCCGTGCCGAACGGGTTGCCGTTCAGGTGCATAAACAGCCAGGACATGCCTTTGAACAGCTCGCCGCCGATGGGCATAATCGCCACAAAGGTGATCGCCCCGGTGATCAATAAAGTGATCGTCGAAGTGAGGATCATATCCAGGTTATCCGGGATCATCCGCCGAACCTGACGTTCGATCCACGCCCCAAGCATACAGGCCAGCAGCACGCCAATAATGTTGCCTCGAGGGTCGATAGTCAGCCCGAAGAAAGTATCCATCCCGGCGTAATAGCCGACTTTGCCTTCCGGCACGTAGCGCAGAATAAACAGCGAGGCGATAATAGCCCCGTTTACGCCGGTGCCGCCGAAAGCTTTCTGGGTGTTGAAGCCAATCAGAATACTCAGGAAGGTAAACAGCCCGATGCTGAACACCTTCATATAGGCGATAAGCTGGGTCAGCCAGGCCGCAGGGGTTGTGCCTTCTACCACCAATGTTTGCTGCAGCAGCGTGGCAATCCCCAGCAGCAGCCCGGCGGCAATAAAGCCCGGGATCAGCGGCGTGAAGATGGTGGCAAACTTAGTGAGGAAGTTATGCACCGCGCTGTTCTGCTTCGCCTTCATCTGCTGTTTGTTCTGACTGGCGAGCGCGGCCAAATCCGCGCTTTCGCCACGCTCCGGCTCGCTTAAGCCCTCCTGCTTGAGCATCGAATTCATCAGCTCGCTGGCGGTTTGCGCTTTGCCAGGGCCGAGAATAATTTGCAGCTGGTCGTCGCCGTTGACCACGCCCATCACGCCGGGAATTTTTTTCAGGTCGTCGTGCTGAACGAGATCTCTGTTTTTAAGCGTCAGCCTGAGGCGCGTCATGCAGTTGCCACAGACAAGGATATTGCCGCTGCCGCCCGTCAGGCGCAGGATGTCTGCCATCATCGAGCCGGTGATTTTCGCCATAGCTACCCGTTTAACCCCCGCAATGCTTCACGTATAAAGCCTTGTTTTTTCGCCAGTAGATCGCTTGCCTCTTCGGCTGACAGGCCGCTCAGCAGCATGAAGATCGCCGTTTTACAGTGGCGGTGACAGGCGCTAAGCGCCGCTTCGGCCTGCTCCGCGCTACATTCGGTCGCCGCCACCACGATATTGACCTGCCGCTGGATCAGCTTGGCGTTGGTGGCTTCCACATCCACCATCAGGTTGCCGTAGACTTTGCCGCTGCGGATCATCGATCCGGTAGTGATCATATTCAGAATCAGTTTCTGTGCGGTCCCGGCCTTCATGCGTGAAGAGCCGGTGACGATTTCCGGGCCGACGACCGGCTCGATGGCGATATCCGCCGCCAGGCTCATTTCACTGCCCGGATTACAGGAGATCGCGGCCACGGTGGCACCCACGCTTTTTGCATAGGCCATGGCGCCCAGCACGTAGGGCGTGCGTCCGCTGGCGGCAATCCCCACCAGCACGTCGCGTGCGCTGAAATTCAGGTTACGCAGATCCTGCTCGCCCATTTCACGGTTATCTTCGGCGTTTTCTACCGCCTGCAGAATGGCCGGATGCCCACCGGCAATCAGCCCGACGACCTGCTCACGCGGCGTGCCGAAAGTTGGCGGGCACTCACTTGCATCCAGGATACCCAGGCGGCCGGACGTTCCCGCGCCGCTGTAAATCAGCCTGCCGCCCTGGGCGAAAGCAGCCACCACTTTATCGACAACCTGAGCGACCTGCGGCAGCGTGGCTTCCACCGCCAGCGGTACCTGCTTGTCTTCGTTATTGATAACTTTAAGCATCTCTAAGGTTGGCAGCGTGTCGATTTCCGCGCTGGCCGGATTGCGGCCTTCGGTGACCAGTTTGGTTAAGTTAATTTTCATCGGGGCATCCGTTATGTGTGTTCTGTTGTGCATAGTATGGAATATTTTATTCCATGTGCGTGAACACAATCACGAATATTTTATTCCAACGAAAAGGGAATAGCAGAATAATTCAGGCGAGAAAGCCGCCCTTACGAGCGGCAAAAGAGGGGATCAGGCGATGCGGGCGAAACCGGCTTCCAGATCAGCAATTAATTCTTCAACGTTCTCCAGGCCAATGTGCACTCGCACCAGCGTGCCGCTGAAGTCCACCTTACCTGCCGGACGAATTTCGTTCAGCTCTTCCGGCTGGTTGGCCAGGATCAGTGACTCAAACCCGCCCCAGGAATACGCCATATGGAACAGCGTGAAGTTGTCGAGATAGCCCGCAAGCTGCTCGTCTGTGAGGCGCTTTTTCAGCACGAAGGAGAACAGGCCGGAGCTGCCGGAAAAATCGCGTTCGAAAAACGCATGCCCCGGACATTCGGCCAGCGCGGGATGGTTAACCCGCTCCACCAGCGGATGGGCCGACAGCCAGCGGGCAATCGCGAGGCTGCTTTCCTCATGCTGCTTCAGCCTGACTCCCAGCGTGCGCAGGCCGCGGGCAGCCATATACGCCGTATCGGCATCCAGCGTCTGGCCCATCAGGTATGAGTTTTCGCGCAGGCGATCCCAGCAGCGCTCGTTGGCAACTGCCGTCCCCAACATGCCGTCCGAATGGCCGATGGTGTATTTGGTTCCGGCCTGAATCGAGATATCTACACCATAATCCAACGCGCGGAATAGCACCCCGGCGGCCCAGGTGTTGTCCAGCATGACAACAATTTCCGGGTTAACGGCGCGAATCGCCTTAATCATGCCGGGAACGTCCTGAACTTCCATGGTAATTGAGCCCGGAGACTCAAGGAAAACGACGCGGGTATTGGGCTGGATAAGCTCAGCGATCCCGGCGCCAATCAGCGGATCGTAATACGTCGTTGAGACATTGAATTTGCTCAGGATCTTATTGCAGAAATCCTGCGTGGGCTCGTAGGTCGCGCCGGTCATCAGGATATGATCCCCGCCGCTGACAAAAGCCAGAATCGCATTGGTAACCGCCGCCGCACCGCACGGATAAAGCGAGCACCCGGCACCACCTTCTAACTCCGTCATCGCCTTCTGGAAGGAAAAATGCGTCAGCGTGCCTCTGCGGCCATAGAACAGTTCGCCGTTTGCCCGGTTGGCAGTGGCAAATTTTTTGTCTTTTACGCTATCAAAAACCAGCGAGGAAGCGCGCTGAATCACCGCATTGACCGCGCCCTGGGTGTAGCGTTTTTCCCGCCCGGCGGTGACCAGTTGAGTTTCAAGATGACTTTTCTGGTTCATAAAATTCTCCTGTTATTGCCTGATTCATTCCATTCAAAGGGATTAGCCAGCGATGCTGTTTGCGGCCAGCGGGGCGCTTGCCTGCGGCTCATGGCGCTTCTTTCCGGCGAAGCGTTCAACGATTTGTGCCGCATTAAGATCGTGGATCACGTTGATAAGCGTGGCCGGTGCATCAGTAATGGTGCCAAGCACCACCAGCAGCGGGATGGCTTCCATTGGCAGCCCCAGCGTCGTGACGATAAAGATTTCCCCGAGGAACGCGCCGCCCGGCACGCCGCCAACGATGATGGCCGACAGCACGGCAATCAGCATCGCGAGGAAAAAGGTTTCGCTGGTAAACGGCAGGCCGAGAACCGAATAGATAAAGACAATTTTCAGCGCAGCAATCATCGCCACGCCGCCTTTATTGAGGTTCACCAGCAGCGGAATTGAGACATCGACAATTTCAGGATTGATGCCCATCGCTTTGCCAGCGCGCAGCGTGACCGGCAGTGTACCGAGCGAAGAGCAGGTGCCCAGCGCGGTGGCTGAAGGTTCAATGGCGTGCCGCCAGAACGCTTTCACCGCCGGAAGCCCGCCGCCAATCCACGAGTAGAAAATGGAGCCCAGCACGTAATAGATAAGCGTTGCCGCCATAAATAGCCCGATGGCCCGGGCAAAGGTCATCAGCAGCGCGGCATCCTGGCTCGCCATGGTTGCGGCGAAATAACAACCCAGGCCGACAGGTGCCACCTTCATGATAATAGAGACAATTTTCATGATAACGGTGTTGGCGTCCTGCAGCAGAGCGGCGATGCGTTTGCCTGCATCCGCCGACTGGCCAATCGCCACACCGGCGATAATCGCGATGACGATCAGCGCCAGAATATTCGACTTGGAGAACAGGCCGACGAAGTCGCTGGTGGTGACCATGCTAACAAAATCCATCTCCCCCGAACCGCCTTTCACCGAATGGGAAAGATCGATGGTCACACCCTGAGCCGGGTTGTACCAAAGCGCCAACAGCACAATGCCTGCGGCGGGAATCAGCGCCATGGCGATGGAAACAATAAAAATAACCACCATGATGCGCCCCAACCTTTTAAGGTCGGTCATGCCGGCAATAGAAGACATCACGCTGACGCCAACCAGCGGCACAATAATCATAAACAACAGGTTGAGGAATATTTGCCCGACGGGCTGTAGTTTAATGGCGTAAGTCGGGGCATAAATACCCAGCAAGCCGCCGACAATAAGAGCAAATAAAAGAACAAATGATGATTTGTAGGGTTCGAGGCGTGTCCACATAAAGGATACCTTCTCAATAAAAGTAATAATAACTGGGACGAAAATCACAATTACCAACTGCTGTAATTAAATCCCCGGGCTTTTGTGATGCAAATCACTAATAGTGTATAAAATTCATTTTCTGACTTCTTTATTTACTACAGAGCAATAGTTACACTTTTAAAATTGGATTGGTATGGGGAATTAATACCGTTTCCGCAAATCACTTGTGAATAAAAGGAAAAAATGAGCGCGCCGATTTCACTCAAGCATCTCGAGGTATTCGTCAAAATTATCGATTGCGGCGGGCTGTCTGAAGCGGCGGCGCAGCTCAGCGTGTCGCCTTCGGCGGTGAGCAAGAGTCTGGCGGCGCTGGAGGATTTGCTGGGCACAACGCTTATCAAAAGAACGACACGCAGCATTACGCTGACCGACGCCGGGCAATATTTGTTTAACCGCGCTAATAAATTAATTAAAGAGTTCGACGATACGTTAAATACCACATCCAGCTATTACAATAATCCTCAAGGGGAATTGCGCATCACCTGCTCGATTGCGTTCGGTTACGCCAGGCTGGTCAACCTTGTTGATAAATATCGGGCAAGTTTCCCCGACGTGAATCTTTATATTGATCTCAACGATAACTTTATTAATCTTAATGAATCCGACTTCGATATCGCCCTGCGAATATCCACTTCTCCGCCACAAAATTACGCCATGCGCAAACTGGCACCAGTACGCTGGGCTTACTGTGCCACCGCAGACTATCTCAGCAAGAAAGGGATGCCGGGCAAACGCACGGATCTGGTCACGCACGACTGCCTGGTTTACCCTGGGTTAACGCCGCTGATTAAAACTACCGACGAGCACGAACGGCAGCACCTGCTAAAAATGCGTACGCCAATCCAGGCCAACAGCAGCCTGGTGCTGCTTAAATCCGTACTGGAAAACCAGGGCGTAGCCTACCTGCCCACCTACCTGATTGGCGACCATATTCAAAAGGATGAGCTAACCCCGCTGCTGCTGGACGGCATCATCACTTATGAAACCCATGCGCTGTACGCCCTCTACTTCCCGAGCAAATACAGCAACCCTAAGGTCAGATCGTTTATTGATTTCCTGGTGGAGGAGCTTTCACCGCAGCCGGCGTGGGATAACTGGATCCCTTAGTTATTCCCCTTTAGTTTTTATGTGTTATTATTCGCCCGTTTCCTCAACCAAAGTCACTCAGAGGCCTGATGCTGGAGAATGTCATCATCCGATAATCAGTTTCCCGCCCACCAAAGGACGGACTGATTATCACTGCGCTTAATCCGTATGCGAACACACGCGTTGTGTTGGCACGTTTTGCACATGATGATGAAAAGGTTTTTCAGCATGAATTTATCCCGTCAGGAACAGCGTACCCTCCACGTTTTAGCGAAAGGGGGACGAATCGTTCACACCCGCGACTCTTCAGGCCGCATCACCGCCGTTGAATGTTATTCCCGCGAAGGGTTGCTGCTAAGCGACTGTACGCTGGCCGTGTTCAAAAAGCTCAGAACCAAGAAGCTGATTAAATCCAGCAATGGGCAGCCATACCGGATCAACACCACCGGGCTGAACAATGTTCGCGCCCAGCCGGATAACCGATAATTGACGAGAGCCTGGATGAAATTAACGTTTTGAAGGGCTAAAACAGATAACGGGCCATCAGGCCCGTCGAGACTGATGACAAACCTCATGCGGATAAAATTCTGCAATCTGTCACCAGAAAAATAAACTGGAAAATCAATTCATTGATTTTCGGCTGCTCGCCACAAAGAAGGAAAAACCACGCTTTTTCCTTCTTTGTCAGCAACTTTAACGGGCCACCAGGCCCGTTATTTCAGTGCTCGAGCTCGGCGGCCCGGGATTCTTCTTCGCAATACTGGTTGAACCGTTCACAGAACCACGTTTTTTGCTCGCGGCTCATGTTGCCGGTCACGGCCTGGAGATTCACCTGCTGCCCCGAAGCCTGCATATGCGCAAAGCTGCGCGCCAGAAAATCAAAATTCTTCACTGCCTGTAGGTCTCTGTTCATCAGCATATCCCTCTGTGAGTTAACTTTTGGGTAAGTCATATGCTTATGTTTTGAGTATCGACCCGCTGACGATTATTTTTTGAACAATGAATGCGCTTTTGGGATTTCTCCCGGCGATATATCGGCCCGCCTCGCAAAACACAATTTTAGCGCTGCCGAATCGGCCTTGTGAGCTGAGCCGCCTCCAGCGTCAGCTTCGCGGCGGTAAACCTGTCGCTGCGCACGCCAAGGACCTCCTTTTCCCAAAGTGGATTCAGCGGCACGTGGTAGCCCGCGTTCTTGGCCTGCAGCACCAGTTCAGCCAGATCGTCTTTGTTTTCAATGATACACAAAGGATCGAAGCGACCAATTTTATGCGGCAGCGCGAACGTGGCCGGGTAGTTGCTCTCCGGATCGGTCACCGGGTTGGCGCTGTCCGTGGCGTGATGCACCACTTTCTCCCCTTCCCCCACCAGCGCCTGGTTCAGTACGCCAATCATCCGGCGGGCACGCTCGCTCGCGTTGCCTATTTCATCATCGCTCTTGCGGTAGAAGCTCGCCGGATTGTCATAGTCCCCGCGCAACGCCTGATGCTCAGGCAGCGTGCGGTAATTTTCCAGCCGCTGGCGAAAGACCTGATGGGAAACATCCGGCACCTGCAAATTATCCTCAGGCCCTAATTCGCTGACGTGCGGGGCGATAACCAGCAGATCGTAATCCGCGGTGAAGGGCCGGGCTTCGGCGTGTGGGGCAAGCACCTGCAGGGGCACGCCCTGATGGGAAATTTGATATCGCGCTTCTCCGCAGCCCGGCAGACGCCGGGCCTCAAACGCATATCGCTCGCCGCCTGGACCGCTGGCCCGGAGATGGCTCACGCCGCTGGCGTTCTCAAGCGACAGCTTGTCGATAAGCCCCTGCTCAAACAGGTCGTGCAGACGACTCTGGGAAACTTCCAGCGGCACGGCTGCGGCATGCCCTTCGGTAATACAGGCCTGAGTTTGCAGGTTAGACTTCGCGATCCGCTCGGGCGAAGCGTTCTCCAGCTTGCTGAACCGCTGCTCCACGCAGATAAACCCCGCCTGCGGCCCCCACGAGGCACTTTTCCCCTTAATGTGAAAACCTTTGGTCGGATGCCCGGCCTCAATCAGCGCCGTCGCCAGCTTGTCCACCGGGCGAACACCAATGATGCAATTGTGTTCCGAGGCGACTTTTTGAAGCGGGATAAGGTGCGCAGGCACGATGCCGGTTTTGTCTTTGATTTGCGAGACAAGCTGCGGGAGGTCCGTACCTGGCGTTTTACTCGCTACGGCCAGGTGCAGCTCTAAAGGGCGATACGCCACAGGGGTAGATTCAACTTTCATTTTTACGGCCAGGCTCCCGGCGATAAACAACAAGCCATTGAGGCTGCGGCCGGGAAAAAGCGACCGGGGCAGCTTCACGCGAACACATCACCCAGGTGAATGCTCGCGGATTGCCCCGCCGCCCTGGTTCCGGTTAAGTCTTGTCTTTCACCGTTTCGGTTCCACCGTTATTTTTCACCGAGGCAATGCCTTTATCCCGGGATTGCTCCGTGGCGTACATCTGGCTGGTGCCAATCACCTGATGATTGCCGGCCTTGAGGTTAAAGTAGAACTTCCCGTTGCTGGCGACCTTCTTGTCGTAGCGCTCCTCCAGCGGGCTGTTGGTGCGCACGGAGGCGATGCCGTTGTCCGCCGAGGCACGGGTTTTATACAGCTCACTGGTAAGCACCACTTCGCCATTGCCCGCCTTGAGTACGAATTTAAATTGCCCGTCGCTGCTTTTGCTTAATTCGAACCAACCAGACATGTTAACTCCTTGATTAAAATCATAAACAGTTAATAGATTGGATGAACATCAAAAACAGTATGTACGAAAAACAAACAGATCGCCCACTCCGCCAGCGCCACGGCGGGACAAATGTCCCGGCGACGATACGGATTTCAGATCCCGCTGGCAGTTTTCACGCTAATCTGTGGGCAACGCAGGACGGGCGTCCTGTCCTTATTTGACGGGAAATTTTATAGTGAACAGCATGAAAAACGAGAGCAGGCCCGGCGACTGGCTGAACGTCATTGAGCGAGTGACCGGCGACCCGGTGCTGTATGAGCTGCTGAAGTATTGCCCTCTGGATATTCTGCGCAGCTGGCAGCTAAAACATTACCCTCGTGGCTCGCTGATTTTTCGTCAGGGAGAAATTTGCGATGAATTCCACCTGATCGTCAAAGGGGAAATCGACGTTTTCACCACCGCCGATGACGGGCGAAAATATTCCCAGGCGCGCTATAAAAAAGGCGACATTCTGGGGGAGCTGGAAATCTTCGAGCGGCGGCAATACATCTGCTCGGTAGAAGCAGTTAGCGACGCGGCACTTTTAGTGCTGACGCGGGAAGAGTTTATTCGCTGGCTGGGGTTAGACAATTACTTTAATCAAAAGATATTACAGGCCGTGAGCGATCAATATTATCAGCTCTCCAAAAAGGCCGGGGAAGACATTCTTTATTCGTTACATCAGCGTATTTGCCTGGTGCTGTGGCAGAAATACCAGCCAATACAAGGCAGCATCCCGCTTAATAAGCAGCAATTAAGCGAGCAGTTTGCGGTGGCCCCGCGCAGCATTAACCGCATTTTATCCGAACTGCGGGAAGACAATATTATTGCGATTCACGGCGAGCAGATTCAGGTTCTCGACCCTCAGCGCCTGCGCCAGCACGCCGAACATTAAATAACAGCAGCCAATCCTGAGCCATGCCAAATGGCTCGTTTAACGCCAGGTAACTATCATGACCCAACTCCAGCCCCATATCCGGCTCAGCCGGGAGATGACGCACGCCCGTTATGCGCTCCTGCCGGGCGATCCGAAACGCGTGGAACACGTCGCACAGTTTCTGGACAACGTGGAAGACTTCGGCAGCAACCGGGAATATCGCGCCCTGCGCGGCTGGTTCCGCGGCGTGGAAGTGCTGGTGATGTCCACCGGCATGGGCGGGCCTTCTACCGCCATCGCCGTGGAAGAGCTACGCCAGATTGGCGTCACCAACCTGATCCGCATCGGCAGCTGTGGGGCAATGCAAAACCACATTCGCCTCGGCGACCTGGTGATCGCCACCGCCGCCGTGCGGGACGACGGCACCAGCCAGATGTACATCGACAAAGGCTACCCGGCCTGTGCGGACATCGGCCTGGTACACCATCTGACCCAGCAGGCCAAACGCCTGGGCTACGCCAGCCATTGCGGCTATGTGCGCAGCCACGACAGCTTCTACACCGAACGCGAAGACGAGATTAACCAGTTCTGGTCCGGCAAAGGCATTCTTGCTGCGGATATGGAAACGGCGCCGCTGATGGTGGTCGGCGCATTGCGCGGCCTGCGCATCGCCTCCGTGCTTAACGTGGTGGTGGAGCACAGCGGCAATCTGGAAGAAGGCATTAATAACTACCAGCAGCAGGAACACTCCTGCCTGCAGGGTGAATCCCGCGAGATTTTACTCGCCCTCGAAGCGCTCTACCTTGACAGCCAGGAGCAGTAATCATGGATTTCTTCAGCATTAAGAATGTGATGGTCACCATTCCGCTCGGCGAAGGCGGCTACGCGCTGTCGTGGATCGAGGCCATCGGCACCGTCTTCGGCCTGCTCTGCATCTGGTTCGCCAGCAAAGAGAAAATCATCAACTACCTGTTCGGCCTGATTAACGTCACGCTGTTTGCGGCGATCTTCTTCCAGATCCAGCTTTACGCCAGCTTGTTGCTACAGGTGTTCTTCTTCGCCGCCAACCTGTACGGCTGGTACGCGTGGAGCCGCCAGAACGAGGCCAACGAGGCCGCGCTGAAGATCCGCTGGCTGTCACGCAGCAAGGCGTTCACGCTGGCGGCGGTTTGTCTGGTCGCCATCGCGCTGATGACCTTCTTCATCGACCCGGTCTTCGCCGTGCTGACCCACATTGCGGTAGGCATTATGCAGAGCCTTGGCGTGGCGGTTGAGATGCCGCAGCTGCAGCCAGATGCCTTCCCGCTGTGGGATTCCGCGATGCTGATCCTGTCGATTGCCGCAATGGTGCTGATGACGCGTAAATACGTCGAGAACTGGCTGCTTTGGGTGATTATCGACGTGATTAGCGTGGTGATTTACGCCATTCAGGGCGTGTATGCCATGTCGCTGGAGTATATCCTGCTGACGGCGATTGCGGTGATGGGATCTGTGGCGTGGATTAAGAGCGCCCGAATGATTGGCTCCCGCCCACTCGCTTAAATCTTTTTATTGACTTCAAGGGCCGCTAAGCGGCCCTTTTGCCATTCGGATATATCTCATTTATCAAGCCGCATGAAAATTAAGGGATTTTTAAACAATCTCAAGATTTTCAGCGACCGCTTTCAACCCGCTCAGCGTATTCATCTACACTTTATTAAAGGCACAGCAGCGACATAATTTTTAACGATCGTTAGCAGGTCGTTTTCACTCTCCCTTTTTACTGCTTTATCCGTTTCTCTTTTCATTCAGGCTTCTCCCTTTAATTGTTCCCGACCACTGGATAACCTCATGAAAATACTGTTTTTAAAAATCTTCACGCTGATTTTCAACCCACAATTTCACCTATCAGAGCAATCAAACACGCCGCAAAACAGTTTGTTATAACCAGCTTACTGCCGCGCACAAGACCGCAGCACAAAATTTTGCGACATCTATTGCTTTGCACCTTCTAATAAAAGTACGGGGTTAAACGATGAATAAGTTAAAAACACTAAAACTGACGCTGTGTATTACCGCCCTCGCCTGCACCGGGCTGGCGCAGGCCGCCACTGTCGCCATGAACACCGTGGACGCCAGCGGCACGTCCACCCCGGCGGGCACCATTGAATACCACGCCACCCAGTACGGCGTGGTCTTTACGCCAAACCTTAAAGGCCTGCCGCCGGGGATTCACGGCTTCCACGTTCACACTAATCCGAACTGCGGCCCGGGCATGCAGGACGGCAAAATGGTGGCTGGCCTGGCGGCTGGCGGCCACTTAGATCCGGCCCACACCGGCAAGCATGAAGGCCCGTGGGGCAACGGCCACCTCGGCGACCTGCCTGCGCTGTACGTCGACAGCGACGGCACCGCGACCTACCCGGTGCTGGCCCCTCGCCTTCGCATGTCTGATTTAAAAGGCCACTCGCTGATGATCCACGCCGGCGGCGACAACCACTCTGACCACCCGGCAATGCTCGGCGGCGGCGGTGCGCGTATGGTTTGTGGAGTGACGTCATGAGCAAACGCGTCTTAACAGTTGCGTGTTTCACGCTGATGATGGGCGGGCTTCCGGCCCTGGCGAATGCGGCAGAGACTTCCATCGATGCGCCCAAAGGTGAACACCTGCAAACCGAGCTTTATGCCCGCGGGGTGCAAATCTACCGCTGCGCGGCGGCGGACGCAGAGGCAAAAACCGGGAGTTGGGTGTTCCAGGCCCCGGAAGCTGACCTGTTCAGCGACAAAGGACTGAAGCACCTCGTCGGCAAACACTTCGACGGCCCGCACTGGCAGGCCACGGACGGCAGCGTAGTGGCCGGAGCGCTAAGCGCCACTCGCCCGTCGAAAGATAAAGGCTCGATTCCGTGGCTGCTGCTGACCGGTACATCCGACGCGCAGCCAGGCCTGTTCGCCAACGTGAGCAGCATCCAGCGCGTGGACACCCACGGCGGCGTGACCAGCCCAACGGTTTGCGACCCGGCAACCTTTGGCGCGACGCTAAAAGTGCCTTACACGGCGACCTATAAGTTTTATAGGAAGTAGCGGTATGCAAAGTCCTGGCAGGGAGGCCGGGGCTTCTGTTTAATGGACGGGACTAATGAACCAGGGCAGGCATGTATGAAAATCCTCAAAAGCGGCATCCGCGACGTGATTGCCAGCGACGATGTCACCGTTGTGGAGCCAGTTAACCTCTACGAATGTACGCTGCAAAGCGGCGTATTCGTTGGGCCTTTTGTCGAAATCCAACGCCACTGCGTGATCGGCTCCGGTACCCGCATCCAGTCCCACTCGTTCCTGTGCGAAAACGTCACCACCGGCAAAAACTGCTTTATCGGCCACGGCGTCACCTTCGCCAACGACCTGTTCCGCAGCGGCAGGCCAGACCCCAACCCGGAGAACTGGATAGCCATCACCCTCGGCGATAACGTCACCATCGGCAGTGGCAGCACCATTCTGACGGAGCATATTTGCAGCGGCGCGGTGATTGGCGCAGGCAGCGTGGTGACGAAGGATATTCTGGTGGCCGGGGTTTATGTTGGCAGCCCGGCGCGACTGGTGCGGGGGTTTTAACGGCTGCCGTTAGCCGTAAAGCTGATAACCGGCATAATCGCGACGCCATCGGAATAGAACAAGTCAGAGTTGGTAAACGAATACACGCGGCCAGTGAGCGTGACGTTAACGTGGCTGCCATAACCCGTAACCTTCGCATTGCTTACTGCTGATATCAAAAACGGGGCACGCTTCTTCAGATGATCCATTGGATCGCCCGCTAGATTGCCATCCAAATAATAGCGATAGACATCCGAAACCGTAGCGCCTCCACCGTTGTAGCGGGTGATATATAAGAACGTAGTATCGGTGACTTTTTGACGGGAGAAAAACACATCATCCGGTGGACCATTGAAATAATACTGATATGCCGCATAACCCCCCACAAGCAATAAAAGCACAGCCGTTAACGTACAGTGCAGGCTCTTAATAACCGTGTTGTTTGGCATAATCTATTCCCTGTTTAATCCAGAATTGATCGTGTGGATCGTCTCCATACGGGAATGGACCATACCATGTTCCCCATTGCGGTTGCGATGTTCCGGCGCGGTTCTGAGCAAATCCCGCGGCAATAAATAGCGTTTCTTCGGGTATACCAGCAGCAAACCCCGAAGCACCATAGTTAAAATTGCCAAAGTTAGCCAGATTTCTGTCTTGCTGTTTGTAGTCCCATGGGCCGCGATTTCTAACTTTTTGATAAAACCAGTAGTACGTTTGCGGCAACGCCATATTGCGGCTCATGCCATTTGACCTTGCCTCGCGCATATTTTTCATAATTAAACTCGTACCTTCCCGCGGCATTATTGGAATCACAGCCATAAACATTCATCCTTAATTATTCATGGGGATTATTCTTTACATAAAATAAACAATCATACCAAATGCCATGATTATTTATTTTAAATGTCATTGACAACAATGATAAAGAAAATAAAACAAAAAAACTGTGGAGATCCTCAACTAGTGAAAAATAACTTCCCATGACGAATAAGTCCTTCGATAAGGGCGAGTGGTACATCTTTAAAGAAGAAGTAATACTACGTTCTTCGTAGTATCCAACCTTGACTATTCCCTCTAAATTAGCCTTCGAACTAAGAGATAACTGTTACATAAATATGTGGAGGGAATCATGACTAAAGGTTGGCATCCGGCGGATATCATTGCCGGTTTACGCAAGAAAGGAACATCGTTGGCGGCACTTTCACGAGAATCTGGCCTGGCCTCTTCAACGCTGGCAAATGCGCTTACGCGACCTTGGCCGAAAGGTGAGTTTTTGATAGCCAAGGCGCTTGAGGTGCATCCGAGTGAGATATGGCCTGAGCGGTATGTCGGGGAAGATGGGGTGGTGATTGAAAGGAAGAGGTTGTTTAGAGGTATTAAAAACCTATAAGCACAGAAACCACTTGGCAGACTTGCTAAAGGCTCCGGCATATTAATGCCTGAGCCTTAGGTTCGTATAACTTGATAAATCACCTAAAAAATTAATATTCCTATGAAAAATTTCATTTCGCATGTAAAATAACTCAAGAATAGCACAAACCTACAGCACAATAAAAAACATCAGAATTACCCACAATAATAAAATCAGAAAAACAAACGTGCAATAACCCCTCTCTTAAAACGAGAATTCATTTCCTCTAAATATATTTCATTCAACTTTACAAACATATCATACTCTGCATCAAAAACTTTTCTCTCATTCTCACCAATGCCCAAATAAGTTGGAACCAACGGTAGAATCACACTTTGCATAGATTCCAATTTTTCAGCTATTAGTGCGTCATTTGAAAAGTCTAATGAAATAAACTCATGAATCATCTTCATATATTCATCTTCGTTTAGATCGCCATTTGAGTTCTTCACAAAATCGGCCCTTTTTCTATACAGATCATTTATTAACGCTGTTCTTTGTGCAAGAATCCTTACAAATTCATCATAGCTGCCCGTAACAACTGATAACTCTGTATACATACGATTCAACACACTAGTGCAATCAGATACATTTTTTTTGAGCTCATTCAATTTTCCCTGCTCAGTGCGAAATGTATCAACTACTGAAACATAAAAAATTGCTTGTTCATATGTGATCCTATTAAAATTCATTTTACTTACCCGCTTCGTTTCATCTGCAAAAAGCTTTAAAGCCCCAGCAACTAAACCATACTGCAAAAAAAGCTCGTTATGTTTCTTATGGCAATCATTCCGTGCATCTCTCATTGGACGATAATAATCGTTTAAGATTTCTTTCCGAGAGCTCATATCATTCTTATAGCTTTCAATCAATCCTGAAAACAGCAAGCTCCCAAAAAAAAGAGGGAGTATGGCTGTAATCATCGTTTTCACGATCAAAGACCCATATTTACCATTCATATAAAATCACCTAATTTATTATGATATTTTCACTTGAGCCGAGAACACATTTAGATAACGCTCAACTCTTTTAAGATTTTTCCACCACATATTCTGAAACAGAGAATTACCGCTTAACGCTGTTCATAGATATCAGCACTTGAATAATTGAGTTATATATTGGGTGTCATGTAACGCTATCTGCTCAATGACAAAAGACAGCCGACTCGCTTCGAGCATGTCAAAAGAAATGACAGGTCCAGGTTAACAAAAAAACCTCATTGTTAAAGAAAGCGGAAATAATCAACTGCGTAACGACTCATCGTGTCTACTTGGCCAATCATCTGTTTCCCTTTTTTAAGGTATCGTGCAATAGCAGGTACGAAACGAGCTCCGACTAGTTTGATGCAGCTTAATTTAGGTACAAAAACGTGCAGCAGCTTCTCAGCCACTGATAACCACTAATATTACATGGATTAATGGATCTTAGTACGCAAAATATTACGTAAAAAAGACTGTAAATCAACTCATTCGTTACGTAAAATATTGCGTACATAAGTTCATTCACTTTTTACATGGATAACAGCATGGCTAGTGTTGATGCAGATTACTGCTATTCGTTTCCAGCTATACGTGGCATTCAGGCTGGTCGTCCTTTCTACATCGCCACGTGCCCGATGCGCATCATCCCCAAGATATTCAGCTTTGATGAAAATGACGTACCGCCTGAGCTACGTGCACAGCGCACGCTGAATAAATCGCGTATCCCCGAAATGGTGCGTTATCTTCTGGAAAATCCAAAAGATTATGTGTTCTCTGCACTTACAGCATCCATTGCCGTTGACGTCCAGTTTGATGAGCACCCAGGTACAAACAACCTGGGAACGTTATGCGTACCGATGGATGCGCAAATTCTGATCAATGACGGTCAGCATCGTCGTAAAGCAATTGAAGATGCTTTAGAAGCACGCCCAGAGTTGGGGCAGGACAACATTCCGGTGCTGTTTTTTGTCGATGAAGGATTAAAACGCAGCCAACAGATGTTTGCCGATCTGAATAAATACGCTATTCGCCCCAGCCCGTCACTGGCATCGTTGTATGATCATCGGGATGCCAGTTCAAATCTGGCACGCTATCTAGCAATGTCCGTAGAGCCATTTGTCGGAATGACTGAGCTGGAAAAATCCGGTATCAGTCAGCGGTCAAATAAATTATTTACGTTAAGCAGTATCAAACAAGCTACCCGTGCGTTGCTGGGAAAAGATCCTAAAGAGGGCAATTTTGAAGAATGTACCCAGATAGCAACTCGCTATTGGCAGGCTATTTATCATGTAATGCCGGACTGGCAGTTAGCCGCAAAAAAAGAAGTTTCACCGGTTCAACTACGTCAGGACTATGTCCACGCTCACGGCATTGGTTTGCAGGCACTCGGACAGCTGGGGTATACCTTGCTTATAGACTACCCCGAGCAGTGGCCGGAGAAAATTGCTGCACTCAAAACCTTTAATTGGCGCAGAAACAATCCGGATCTGATCAAACGCGCGATGCAGCACGGCAAGCTGAGTAAAACCAGTACGGCAATCCAGCTTACCTGCAATGCACTAAAAACCTCGCTCTCAATTCCCCTCACTCCTGAAGAACAGGAGCTTGAAGCTCAAATGGTTGTCTCATGAGTAAATTAGTTCAGGCCTACGATTTGGCCGAATACGAAGATTTTATTAATCAGGAGCAGTTCGCTGGACGCCCTCTGGCCGAATATGTTGCTGAGGTCCAAAGAATTTATTGTGCGGATAAGCGACCGTGGGTAATTGGCTATAGCGGGGGGAAAGATTCTTCCGCCGTGATCACGCTGGTGTATCTGGCCCTGCTCGGTCTGCCCCCGGAAATGCGCAGTAAAGATATTTTTCTGGTGTCATCAGATACACTGGTGGAAACACCAGTGGTCGTGGATCTGATTAAGAAAACCATGGTGCAGATTGAGGCAGGCGCAAAACGTAATGGCCTGCCGATCACTCAACATGCCGTGATGCCTAAAACTAATGAAACCTTCTGGGTCAATTTACTGGGGAAAGGTTATCCAGCCCCAACCCGTAGTTTTCGCTGGTGTACCGAGCGTATGAAAATCAATCCGGTGAGCGACTTCATTAAAGATAAGGTCAGCCAGTTTGATGAAGTGATTGTTGTCCTCGGCTCACGTAGTAGCGAGAGTGCCTCCCGTGCGCAGGTCATTGCCAAGCATAAAATTGATGGCTCACGCCTGGCCCGGCATACCACTCTGGCAAATGCGTTTATCTATACCCCTATTGATACTTGGGATGTAGAAGACGTATGGAAACTGCTGCGCGGCGCGTTCCGCTATGCTCCTGAAGATATCGACGAATGGGAAAGCCCGTGGGGTGGAAACAACCGTCCTCTGTGGACGCTGTATATGGACTCTTCCGCACAGGGTGAGTGTCCCCTGGTGATCGACGAAAGTACCCCCTCTTGCGGGAATTCTCGCTTTGGCTGCTGGACCTGTACTGTAGTCACCAAAGATAAAGCGATGGAAAGTCTGATCAAAAATGGCGAAGAGTGGATGTCACCATTGCTGAAATATCGTGATCTGCTGGCGTTTACCACCGATCCGGCGAATAAAGACACTTATCGCAACTATAAACGTCGCACCGGTAAGGTGAGCTATCAGTACGCTAAAGACGGTGAAGATCGCAGTGCAGAGCGTAAGCATGTTCCTGGTCCCTACTGGCTCAAATACCGCCAGCAGTGGTTGAAAGACTTACTGGAAATTGAGCGTGATTTAAACGTCCAGGGCCACACGATTACGTTAATTACCCAGCCGGAGCTGCACGCTATCCGTCAGGAGTGGTTGAAAGATCCTAACGAGCCAGACTGGCATGACACATTACCGGGGATTTATCGCGAGGTATATCAGCAGGATCTGAATTGGGTGGTTGACGATCAGTCGCGCTTTGATGCCAACGATGCTGATTTGCTGGCGCAGATAACGCAAGGGTTCGACGTAGTACCTGAAATGGTAATGAAACTGATTGAGTTGGAAACCTCGATGGAAGGGTTAAGTCGTCGTCAGGGGATTTTTGACAAGCTCGGCACAATTTTGAAGCAGGACTGGGGCAGCCTGGAAGAGATCCAACAGCAACAGGCAACGCTGCAAAAACGTAACGATCGGGATATTCATCAGGATGAGGTGGATAAGCTAGAAGCTGAACTCCAGACTTTACAGCGCAGAATTATCGATGCGGGCGAATCGTCTGTGCTTATCGACGAGGAAAATGAACGTGCTCATTAAGCAACTAGTATTACATAATTTTCGCGTATTTTGCGGCACACACACCATCGATCTGGCTCCCAGAAAGCGTCCGCATGAAGTAAACCCTCGCCCGATTGTTCTATTTGGTGGTTTAAATGGTGCAGGGAAAACATCTATTTTGTCGGCAATTCGACTGGCACTGTATGGGCGTTTAGCATTTGGCTCGGCAATGCACGAGCAGGAGTATGTTGAACAACTCGGTGCACTGGTGCACAACGGGACGTATACAGCAGAGCGCCCAGATGAGGCCGCAGTAGAACTGACCTTTACCTACAACCAAAACGGCCATGAGACTGAATTCACCGTCACGCGTAGCTGGAAGAAAGGAAAGAAAGATCGTCTCTCTTTGCAGCAGGATGGACAACCGCGTAGTGAGCTCAGTTATGACCAGTGCCAGGGTTTTTTGAATGAATTAATTCCTCACGGTGTTGCCGATCTTTTCTTTTTTGATGGAGAGAAGATTGCAGAGCTGGCGGAAGATGAATCCGGCAATATTCTGCGTACAGCGGTGCGTCGCTTGTTGGGACTGGATCTGATCGCCAGACTGCAAAATGATCTGATGATTTTTGTCAAAAAACAGCAAACCTCGCAGTTAGGTGGCCCCCAGCAACAGCAGATCGAAGCGCTTGAGACGAAGATTAAAACGCTTGCCGGTCAGGCAGAGAAATTGCTGGAAGAGGCCGATTTCGTAAACTCGCGGATTGAATTTTTATCCCAGGACATTATTCGCCATGAGGGATTGTTAAATGCGCAGGGCGGCGCATTTGCCCAGACCAAAGCACAGGAAAAACAGAAAGTTGAAACGCTGCTCAAAGAAAAAGAACGTCTGGAAAAAGCGTTACGACAGGAATGCGATGGATCGTTGCCCTATGCGTTAGCGCCTAATACGTTGTCGCGGCTGCTGGAAAAAATTGCCAATGAAGCACAGATCAAACAGGCGAAAAATTTTGAGGCGGAGTTAAATCAATTTTTAACTCAACTAAAAAATGATATCGCGTTCCGTTCCAGCAGTGAGAGCAGTACCAGAGCCATCACTACCGAAGCGATTACCAATAATTTGGACTCATATATGGCAGCGAAACCAAAAGGTGATTTGCTGTTTGATATTTCTGAACGTGAAGCCGGTATGCTACAGCAGTCCATTGAGCAGGATAGCAAAAAGGCATGGCAGCGTTTTGATATGTACCGCCATCAATTAGCGGATATTGAACAACAACTGGAGCAGGCCGCTGCTAACATTGCTCGTGCCCCGGAAGACGAGCAGTTAATGGATCTCTTTGCAGCATTACGCGAGCTCGATCATAAGCGTGAAAAACAGCGGCAAAAATACCGCTCACTACTGGAAGAGGCTAAACGGACGAAACAGCAGCAACTGGACTGTGTTCGCCAGGTACAGAAAGCACATGACATCAAGCGTAGCCAATATGGTCTTAGCAGTGCATTTAAAAATGCACAGGAGACCATTAACCTGCTCGATTACTACAGCGATGTACTAACGCAGGCGCGAGTGAAAAAATTATCTGCTAACTTTGAAATTGCCTACCACAAGCTGGCTCGTAAAGAGGATTTACAGCTTAATGCGCACATAAATCCACAGACATTTGATGTTGAACTGGTGGATGAAAAGGGTTCGGTGATTAATCGTAAGCTGCTTTCTGCGGGTGAAAAGCAGATTTATGCGATTGCCATTCTTGAGGCGCTGGCAAAAACCTCTGGGCGGGATTTCCCGGTGATTATTGATACGCCGTTAGGGCGTCTGGATTCTCAGCATCGGGATAAGTTGATTAATCATTATTTCCCGGAGGCCAGCCATCAGGTTGTGCTGTTGTCCACCGATACAGAAGTAGACGAGCGTTATTTCGTCGATCAGCTGCGTGATGATATTTCTCATGCTTATGAGATTGTGTTTAATGCGCATACCAAATCATCTGCGCTGAAACCTGGCTATTTCTGGGAACTAACTAAGGAGGCTGTTTGATGCTCCCGAATCGAATGGTGCTTAGTCGTCAGACTGAAGACCAGCTCAAGAAGTTAAAAGGATATACTGGGATCACGCCCAATGTAGCTGCTCGGCTGGCATTTTTCCGCTCGGTGGAGAGTGAGTTTCGTTATTCGCCTGAGCGGGATAGTAAGAAGCTGGATGGCTCTCTGGTGCTGGATAAAATAACGTGGCTGGGGGAAACATTGCAGACTACAGAATTGGTATTGAAGATGCTTTATCCTAAGCTCGACCAAAAATTGATAATTAAAGCATGGGCAGCACATGTTGAGGATGGAATCGCTTCAGTTAGAAACCATCGAAATTTAAAAGACTTTTTAATTTCATTGTAATGATAACTATTATGCCAGTGCGTTATGCACTGGTAATTAAGGAAATAAAATGGAAATTACTTTTGAGCAGATTAAAGAACTAACAGAAATAGTTACCAGCAAAGATTGGGTAGATTACGTGACCTCCATAGGGAGTTTAATTAGCTCTGTGGTAATAATACTTTTAACCTGTTATATTTTTTTTAAAACACCTAATCAAACTGCTCGTAGCAAAATTTATGAAAAAGAAGTTGAGCTACTATATAAAGCCTTCGATTGTTTTTGCCTATTTTCCGATGCTGTAGGGTTATATGCCTCGAACAAACACAGAAAGTATAAAACATTGAGCGATCCTGGTAGTAAACCATTAGAGGGAAGCTTTAGTGATAAAGAAAAAGAGTCCTCTGAAAAGGTTTACCCTGCTTTTAAAGAACAAAACATGGCTTCCAGCCTCTTACTATCAATAGGCGCTTTTGAACCTAAAAAATGTGTAGATAGTTATAAGGAAAAAACCGTAGAACTAAGGAAACTTATAATAGATCTTGAAACAAGCGATGAAAATCAAAATACTGAAAAATGCAAGGAGATTTCAGGTCAAATTGAAAAAATAAGAAAGGAATTAGACACGATAAAAAACTGTTTTTTCAATAAGATAAGAGATTTTAAGGACGAGATAAAAAAACAAATTTAACAAAATGGGGGGATACCCCATTTTTATATAAAAATTATAAATCAAAGAAATTTTTATCTATTTCATAAATTTCATATGTACTTACCTTCGCAACCCCCATGCCATTTTGGACTAAATATTCACATAACTGTTCACCATCAACAAGAGTGATGTTCATGCCTTGTGCTTTTTCCGAACTATTAATTGCCTGTTCGGTAAAACATGAAGATGAAAAAAACACCCCTTTATGTGCTCCTTTTTGGTTCATCGAACCAATAAACTCTCTAATTTCGCTAGGTGGTACCTTTTTACTATTATATCTTTTAGCTTGGATATATATTTTTTCCAAACCTAATTTATCTTCATTAATAATGCCATCTATGCCCTCATCCCCAGCGCCACCAACAACCTTGCCTGCCTCAGACTCGTGCCACCCATAACCCATTTTTAATAAAAGTGTAACAACAAGTCTCTCAAAGAAAGCTGGATCCGAAGAATTAATAGCATCAAGCAATTGTTCTTTAATAGTTTTAATATGCTCAATATACTTCCCATGAATTATCTCTTCAGGTAGTTGATCTTTTGTTACCTTTTCAATTTTAAGAGGGCTAGCATTTGATGCTTGTCCCTGCCATAGGTCGTATAATGGCTTTGATTGCCCTACAGATTTAACCTCAATAAATATTTTTCGTGGAGATGCACTAGGAAAATCAATGCCATAGCAATGTTTTCTAATTTCCCCCCGAACTACTGCCACAGGATCTTTTGCACCAAATGAATAATACTCTTTATTTATAATGCAATCATAAATATCCTTATGTGACAAAGGTTTTCCATGTTCCTTTAATACATTTACGATAGCTTCAATAATCGTCATTTAACTAACTCCCAAAATGCACGATCCCGCATTTTCTTAACCCGCTTATCTCCATCCACATACAGGCTAAAATGCTTCTCAAGCTGCCGAATCTGTCCCATCAAAGACTCCTGCTCACCTTTATCATCGACGTTAAATACCGCCTTAATATCCGCATTCCTAATCTCAGAAACACGATGGATCACCCATGTCAAAATATAGGAAGCATAATTATTTTCCCCGGTCTTAAAGTGAGTAATCTCCTGCGTTGACAGGATCGCACCAACACCATACTCACGGCCTTCTTTAAGGATCTTACGCAGGCTGGAAAAATCCTGACGCATAAAGTTATCGGCTTCGTCCACCAGAATCATTTTGGTGAGCTGACGATAATTCCCCCGCACCACCGGTTTACCGCGCTTTTGCATCTGAGCGTAAAACAGATCCAGCGTAAGTGCGACTACCAGGTTTTGCACTTCTGGCGGGTAACCAGCCAGTTCGATCACGGTGACGCCGTCAATCAATTCGTACAAGCTGGTCATCTTCTCCGGGTTAGTCTCGAATATCTTGTAACGCGCCAGTTTAGAAAGTGCTGCGTAAAGCGAATCTTCTTCAACCTTCTCCTGAGCGAGGAAGCGCTGCCATACATCTTCAATCGTCGGTGCAGTTCTTGACCATGTTGTCGGATCTTCCGGCGAAATACCTGCCGCTTCGTAGCATTCTAAAATTAGATTTTCTAATTTGAGCTGCTGCTTATGCCCCAGCCCATAAGCTTTCGCCATCGTTTCAGATAGTCCACCAGCAGTGTGGATTGGTAGCATTGGCGTGTCGCCAAACAGAGATAAGGGGTTGTAAGGCAGCTTAAATAACTTGTACTTTTTAGCACCCGTAGCATCAAGAAAAGCCTCATCCACATAGTCTGATTTATAGTCGAAGATCAGCAAACCGATAGATTTACCATCAACGTTACAGGACTGATTACGCATCAATTGTGTGACCAGCGATTTAGTAAACTGGGTTTTACCGGTGCCCATCGTTCCAATAATGCCGGTATTGGTATTCATGAACTTCGCGGTGTTGGTTGGCTCCCAATGTAACGGGCTCTGACGCGCAGCATCATGACCAAACAGGATCTGTAATGGAGTATCGCTAATATCCGGAATCGCCACCGGTACAACAGGCTGTAACGACTCTGGTTCCGAAATGGACTGTGCAGTAGTCGGCGTTGTGACTTCTACCACGACTTCGGGTTGTGACGGACTGGCATCACACTCTGACTTAAGCCGGTATTTTTCCGGCACCCGATAACGTTCAGCCAGCAGTGGTTCATCCCCCTGCGCAGCAATCAGCGAAGGCAGCAGTGAATAAGGAATTTCGATCTGTAAGATATTCTCCGCTGTCTCTTTATAAGAGAGATCGAAACAGGTTGCGCTGTCCACATGCGCCACGACGAAGCCGTCCACATAGTCGGCCAACTCACCTAACTGATAGTCGCCCGTTAACCACCATTCGCGTCGATCCAGCAAGGGAGTCAGTTTGTTGCTGTCCAGCACACCGTACAGACGCAGTTTCTCCACTTGCATCAACACCTGACGAATAAAGAGTGCCCGATACAGCTGTGATGCCAGCGTTTGTGGTTCCAGAATGTCCTGCTGTAAATAACGTTTCAGCTCACGAGCCTGTTGGCCTGCATAGCTGTAGTCAGGCCGCGCCCCGGTTTTAACTTCCAGCGGTAACAGATAGAGGCGGTTTTCTTTGAAACCCACAAAGAGCACATCATCAGAGATCGCGCCGTTACGATAACCCTGTAAATTTCTCGATAAATCGCTCTCTTTCATTTTCAGCCCGACATTGCCGGACACACGGATCATTTCGGCCACCGATAACGGAATCCAGCAAATGTCGGACTGGTGCAACATAGATTGCACAAATTTGTACGCACCTATAATGCCGTGCTTCTCTTTACGCTCTCTTTCATTGGAGCGCAGCATTTTCAGCAGCCATTCGCCGTTAAAGGCATTAAATTCAGCCAGCAAATGCTGACTATCAACAGCAGGTTGCCCTGACTGTCTTCCGGTCTGGAGCAACCTCAGGAACAAATCAACCTGCTTCGTGACGGTGACGGCATCGTAGCCTGCGCAACTGGTGTACTGGTCAGAATAGTGGATAAGCACCACATCTTTCTGACTGGTAAAAAAGTCGAGAGTGACTTTTGGATCAATAATGGTGGTCCAGAGCGCGCTATTGTAGGAGTAATTGAGCAGCTGTTTAAAATTGCCGCTCACAGCCAGACCGATCCCTTGTCCATGATACTGGCTGTTGCTTTGACGTGCAGGTTGCCACAGGCAGCCAATTAGTCGGGCAAGACGCAGGGCGTAGTAGGACTCAGTATCCACATCACGCAGTCCAAACGCGGTAAAGTAAGCATCCCCCTGCGTTTCGGCACCTTCCCCAGCGATCAATCCATGACACAATACCCCGCTGGACGCATCTTCAATGCGGATCTGGCGACAATCCACCGGTGCTGTATTGGTGAAAAATGCCAGATGTGCATAGGCAAGCTTGTCGCTTTCTGACGGCAGGACAAACTTGCTGAACGTTAACCGGCTACGCAGCAGATCAATCAGCATATCGGCTTCCGCACGCCATACACCGCTGTTCAGATCGAGATCGTTTTTAAGCTGCTCATAGCTTCCACTTTCGGCAAAGTGATCGAACATATTGGGTAGCAAACGTTCATCGTAGCAGTTCACATGCACCGAAATAGCTTGTTCTTTTTCCAGCTTAAAATATTCAACTAATCCCAAAAAAAGTTCTTTAGCATTACCCTGATTAATAGCATTGATAATCAATGCATTGTTACCAGCGCTCTGGAACAATAGAGCGTAGGCGTCCGTGAACTCATTAAGTTTGTCTTTTACCAGACGCTTAATGTAGTCATGACTAACCTGTCGCTGAGGAACTACATCAATCCAGAAGCGGTTCTCCTCCACAGGCTGTAGTTGCGCGTATTCATGCTCACTGTGATAAACAAACGGCATTAAGCCAGAAACCATCAAGCGATCAAGAGTGACCGGCGGTAATGTGGCAAATGAAGCCGAATCGTGCTGTTCCGACTCTGCAACGATAGTTTCTGTCAATTGTAGATGGTAGGCCAACACTAATGGGTGCAGTGGTGAGAGACGCTCATGGATATCATTGCGGCAGATCCCCAGATGCAGAAGACGTTTCTCCTGCGCTGTCAGCGCTCTGCTCTGGCCGATTTGCTTGAGTGACTGTTCAAACGTAGTAACAATGTAGCTGACCAGTGTGCGATATTCCGTTGACCACGACACCAGACTCGGTAGGGTGTTACGACGATAATAGTAGGCAAATAACCGCTCGTAGGCGTTATGAAGATCGGGGTAGCTGGTAAGAAGTTCATCCAGCGCAAACTCGCTATCGCCACTTCCCGTACCCAGCAGACGTTGCTCAATTAATGAAGCTTCCAGTATCAACAACTGCTGGCGTACACCGACGACCTTGTGTTCGGTATTATCGAGTATGATGCGCCCTTTTAGTCGGTTCCAGGTTGCATTGCCCTCTTCTTTGAACAACCTATTGAAACGACTTTGGTCAAAAAGCAGCGGCAGCGTTAGCCCTTCTTCTGCTCCCGGCCCCTCGATGTTAAACGACAGACGGGAATCACCGGAAACGAGTGCAAACTGAACCAAGTCACTTTGATTTACCAGCGTCTCAAAATCCACCTGAGCATAATGCTGGCAGTCGATGTCTTCGCTCTCGTCATCCAACATACAGGTTAGGTTGCCAGACTCGGCAATACGCAGCGTGTTATCTTCCAGTTGCAGTGTTATTTGTTCTTTACCTGGCTCAACGCGGTAGCAGTGCTGAATATCGTTTAGCCAGAATTGTCCCTGCTCGACCAACAACAGGCGAAATTTATACTCTTCGGCTGAATTATTGCGGTTGGTCAGTTCGAGACTAAAGAAGCAGGGATGCCCGTCAAAAGGCACCGATGCCATAATGCGAGAAGTCTTGCCTCCCGCCCGGTTAGTACGCCAGAAAGATGTATTCTTTAACTGGCGGTTATGGGCAATCTTTATCTGGTTATCCTGAAGATCATTACCCTGAAAACTAAACTCCAGCTCAGCCTTTGATTGCCCTGGCTGCACCTGCACCAGTAGGCTGATGTCACGCTTGCCCGCCTTACTGGCACTTTTTGCTCGTAGCCAAATTTCGCCGTTTTCGACGGAGACATTCTCCAGCACTAGTTTTTGTTCGCTGTTCTGCTCTTTTTCTTTCCTGTAGTCAGAGAAATCTAGCTCACGCCAGTCGCCTTTATCGTAAAAATGCTCCTGAATGAATTTTGTACTGAATTCAGGTAGTACATTCTCCAGCTGTCCGCTGTAGCGTTCAACGCAGTCTTCTATCTGGCGATATAATTTCCGGTTTTCATTCAGTCGGGTGCGTAGCTGCTTCTGGCTATAGTTCAGTAGTTCATCATCTTTAAACAGATGAAGCTCAGAGAAATCCAGATTGCCATCATCCAGCAAGCGATACAGCGACGAGAAACCAAATACGGTCGCGCCTTCATCCAATACCGTCGCCAGTTGATCCTCCAGCAAACAGCGGGACAATTCCGAACGGTTACCATTAGTAGTAATGAGCTTTTCCAGTTGATGACTGAAAGTTTGTGGGTACCAAATAGCATCCGGTGCAGCTACGTCTTTCGTGCTGTTAATCAGGGTATCGAGCATACTGTTATGAATAATCAACAGCGCTGTTTGGGCAAAAACGCCGCTGCGCCCTGCAACTTCATCGCGCAAATGAGAAATGTAATTTTCTGTGAATGCTGGGGCCTCAGCTCCGTGCAGTACAGGAATAAGCTGAACACCATTGTAGAGGAGGCAATCAATATATTGCCCTGGCGCTATTTCCAACTGATTGCCGTCCGCCAGAGAGACGAATGCTTCCCACAGTTTTAGGGCATTATCGGGATCGGGAGATTTGAACTGGAAGCGCTCGCCGGGCTGAATGATGCCACCTACCCATTCAATAAAAGTTTCTGCCAGATAGGTTTCATACTGTTTTGCGGACATACACGGCGTCTCCACTATCACTCATTCGCTCTACATTTCCCATGCGTTCATAAAACGCCACCAGCGTCTGCGCCGACTGGTTGTCCAGATAAAAACCGCGCTGTTGAAAACCACGCAGCAGTTCATGCAGGCGGAGTTTGTCATTTTTGCCCACAGTTAGATTGGTCAGTAACAGAAGACGATCCTGATTCAGCACCAGCACTTTCCCTGCCCGACCACGCACCTGAATGAAGCCTGTACAGATTTCACTTTCCAACTCATTTATATACTTCCGATTTACTGTTGCCCTATCTTTTTTATCTTGGAATTGTTCAAGAGCAACAGTAAAAAATTGGTCAAAAGCGCCTTCAAGATTTATTGCTTTATCTCTAACTTTAAGTTTACGATTATCAATAAACTCACCCAAATATCTGTTAAGTTCATTTAGTATCTGAGAGGAAGGGTCAGAATAATTTATTACATCTTGATAGACTTGCCATAACGGACGTTTTTTCTCACCCTTTTCCCATTGCAGCACCTCTAATGCAGAGAGCATCGGGAAAAGTTTTTCACATTGACTTGAAAATAACTTGTAGCCGTAACGTTTTAACATATCGCGTTCAGAACTGGCTTTTTCACTATCAAGAATAAAAAATAATGACTTGCTTTTTGGTGCTCCTTCTTTCCAGTTATCAATGTTGAGCGCTAATTGAGCACACCAGCTGAAGGCATACAATCGAAGAGTATTAGTGAGTTCTTGTAAAAGATACTTTGGATGTTCAGCTAAAAATGAAAGATCCGCCTGAAAACACTCCACCATGTAGGGTAGGTATGGTTGTTCTTCTGTGAACGGACCTCTTCCCAAAAAAGGTTTTATATTTTCACCAAGTTTATCCATCATTTTTTGTTCAATGAAGTTTAGCTTGTCTTGTATAGGATAACTTAATGAAAAACCACCGATTAAATTAGAAAAAAGAATAGCTAGACGCTTATCTGCCGTAGAACCTACATTGATTTTTTCATCAGAGAATTGTGCATGGAATAGTAAAAAAAGCGGAGATACGCGGAAAATATCATCGTTCGTAAAGTACATCTTTTCGAGTATTGACCAAAATTCTTGATCTTCAAGCATATCCTGCAAATCAGCTTTACAAGCTTTTTGAAATTGTACGAAATCGTAGGCATCTATTTTATGTTTAAGTGCATAGCTAAGTACCAGACCAGTAACTATTTTCCAATTAATATTATTATTACTATTACGCACAGGTAAGTAGCTATCGACTGTATTAATTCTTACTTTCAATTTTTTTAGTGTTATGGGATACATTATGTTATCCCTCCATGTAGCTAATTGAAATTATGTCGTCATCTGCTTTTGCACGATAAACCATGGACCTACCATCGTAGAATTTTATGTCACTACTAGACTTAGCCTGTTCAGTAATTAACTCAACTAGCTCATCCAATAGGACTATGGCATTTTTATCGTATTTATTCGGGCGATATCCATTGTTCAACTTATGCAAAAGTTCAAAGAGGTTGAGCCCAATACGAATAGGAGGAAGAGAGTGCTGTCCAACTTTTAAATATATATCAAAACCAGTTGAAAGGGTCGTATTCTTATTACGGATCGCGTCCCAGTCAGGCTTTAATTCTACTGGTGCAGTTATTTTAACCCCACCAAATTCGCCCAAAAAAAACTCTTCTTTTTGCATACTTAATTCCGGTGCTTTTCGGTTGGCATAGCGTTGAATAGCAGCGATAAGTTCAAAAGTATAGAAGCGATTCAGTAATTTTTTTTGTTCAGGGGCTGCAGTATAATTTCTATGCAGACGCCAGATTTCTGAGTAATGTTCAAACAACGATTCTTTAAAGAATTCTGAAAAATTATGGTGATAGTCATTTCCCAATAATTCATGTTGCAAAAGCCAAAAAAGCCGGATCAATGAGGTTGCATCACCTGGCTTAACGCACTGGCGATCAAACTTAATGTACAACGTATCAAGTGCGACTAAAAAATCATCGAGTTCTGCATCGACCAGCCCAAGCTCATAGCGTAAAATAAACTGATCAAGCTCATAAGTATGCAATCTAGCGGGATCGAAATCAGATACCTTTTTAATCAGATCATTTTCTACACCAGTGAAAAGATTATCAAATAAGTAACCTGGCCCCATCAGCAGATGATGTAGAAAATCTAATAGAGTTCTGGTTGTTACAAACTGGTCTTTAATTAATCGGGCTTTGAATAGCTGCGTAATTAAAATATTCTGTACACCAGGCAAGCAAAGCAATTTAAAGTTTGCGACTTCTTTTAGATCTGGATTAACTGACTCATCGCTCCGAAAGATAAACTGAAATAAATTATTATCATCATCGCGAGTTAAATTATCTAATAAGCTTTTAATAAATGGTGAATAGTTTTTATTTTCGTCAAACTGGAATTTAGGGTAATGTTCAAAATCAAAAAAAGAACAATTCTCGTTACGGTAAGGACGGCTTGCATCCTGCTGCCCTGATAAAAATGAGTCAATTGCAGACCGGATCACCTTATGGCATTCAGCACCTTCTCGGGCAAAGTTAGCAAGCATTCCGGTGTTGATGCCAATGAGCAATGGAGATGACTGCTGATGATGATTAGCAAATAACTCATTCAAAGCATCAATGGCCGATTGTCGAGGGGCAAAGCTATGAGTGGCATCCAGATGAAAAATAAATCTCCGCTGATAACGCGGATCTGACTGACAGCGGGTTAAAATCTCGGATTTTCCGTCCCCGCTACTACCACACAAAAAAATGATTTCACCGAGTTTAGCAACATCCAGATAGCGTTGTAATTCGGTTTCAATCTCTTGTTTAACAAAAAGTTGTTCCTTTAACTGATCGAAATCATTCTTTTGTCGATCTGTCACCGTAGTAACTGAAAACGAAGATGACTTCGCAAGTACACCTAACGCTTTACGTAATGTGATCGCGCTCATAACTTCATGTTCTCTAAAGTAAGAATTAGCCTATTTTATACGAGCTAATTAATGATCTCCATAGAACTTTTACTTGATTCATTACAGAAAACCACTAATACCTTGAACATTAAAAGTGATATTTATAATTTCTATTACTGCGGAAATTATTATGTAATTACTAGCACCAACTACTAATTTAAGTAGTTGACTTTCTGAAGTCACACATAACCATTACTTATCGAACACACTAGTTAAGAATAATTATTTCCAGTGTAATAATAAAACAAGGATAATTTCTAATTCTCAGACACAAAAAAAGCCACCCGTAGGTAGCTTTCATTTGCATATCGATGGTGCCGAAGGCCGGACTCGAACCGGCACGTATTTCTACGGTTGATTTTGAATCAACTGCGTCTACCGATTTCGCCACTTCGGCACTGAAGGGGTATGCGGAAACGCTGTGGATTATACCTGTCGCTGGCGGCCTTGCAAGCGGCGCTGTGCGTAAGTGGCGTTAAGTGCTGAATTTTTCAGCGGCCTGCCGTTTTCTTCCCAGTCACTTCTATGAACAACTCTGCGGTTTACATTCCCGCTCGTTTGCGATGTGATTTGCTTTCAGCCTGGCCACCCAACGGAGCCCCCATGCCCAATCCCAACCCCACATCCCCCATGCGCGTCGCTATCATCGGGCCGGGGCAGATCGCCGAGAACGTGCACGCGGCTTACTATGCGACTAATCCTTCTCTGGTGTTAGTGGCGGCCTGCGGACGCGATCTGGCGCGTACTCGGGCATTTGCGGATAAGTTAAATATTCCCTCTGCATACGACGATGTCGGGCAGATGCTGCGTGAGGCGAAGCCGGAGATCGTCAGTGTTTGCTCGCCCAATATTCTGCACTTCGAGCATGTGATGCAGGCGCTGGAGGCGGGTTGCCATGTGCTCTGCGAGAAGCCTCCGGCGATGACGGTGGCGCAGGCAGACGAGATGCGGCAAGCGGCGCAAAAGGCCAACCGCGTGCTGGCCTACAATTTCCATCATCGCTTTGCGCTGGACAGCGCCCTGCTGCGCGAGCAGGTTCAGGCCGGGGCGCTGGGGGATGTCTATATCACCACGGCCAAAGCGCTGCGCCGCAGCGGCGTGCCGTCGTGGGGAAATTTCATCAGCAAGGATTCGCAGGGCGGCGGCCCGCTGATCGATCTCGGCATTCATATGCTCGACGCCGCGCTTTACGTGCTCGGCTTCCCGAAGGTGACGCGGGTGATGGCCCACAGCTTCCGCAGGCTGGGCAACACCAAAAACAGCGGCCAGTTTGGCGAGTGGGATCCGGCGCTTTATACGGTTGAAGACGCGCTGTTCGGCGTGGTGGAGTTCGAGGGCGGCGGCATTCTACGTTTAGACACCTCTTTTATTCTCAACGTGGAAGAAACCTCGCAAATGAACGTTGAATTCTGCGGTGAACGCGCCGGTGCCAGGCTGTTCCCGACCCATATTTATCACGACCGCGACGGCAAGCTGGAAACGCTCCAGCGCCGGGAGACAGCCGACGATCGCCGCCATTTCCGCGCCATGGAAAGCTTTGTCCGCCACGTTCAGGGCGAGGCGGCTATGGTGGCCGATGCCGAACAGGGTTATGTCGTGCAGCAGATCGTCGCCTCGCTCTACGCTTCGGCGGAACAGGGCGGCGGCTGGGTAACGCTTTAGTCCGGCAGGGCACATTCCACCAGGTTCCAGTCTCGCCCAATGTTCTAAACTGGTTGCAGAGCCCAACACAGAGGAAGAGCGAATGTCTGTTATCAAAAGTTATGCCGCGCCAAAGGCCGGTGCGGAGCTGGCGCTTCAGGATTTCGACGCGGGGGATCTGCTGCCGGAGGATGTCGAGGTTAAGGTCGATTATTGCGGCATCTGCCATTCCGATCTGTCGATGATCGACAACGAATGGGGGTTCTCGCAGTATCCGCTGGTTGCCGGGCATGAGGTGATTGGCCGCGTGCATGCGCTGGGGTCGGCAGCACAGAACAAAGGGCTAAAAGTCGGCCAACGCGTCGGCATCGGCTGGACGGCAAGAAGCTGCGGCCACTGCGATGCGTGTATCAGCGGCAGCCAGATCAACTGCCAGCAGGGCAGCACCGCAACCATTATGAATCGCGGCGGCTTCGCCGATAAAATTCGAGCAGACTGGCAATGGGTTATCCCGCTACCGGACTCCATTGATATCGAGTCCGCCGGGCCGCTGCTGTGCGGCGGTATCACGGTGTTTAAACCGCTGCTGATGCACCATATCACCGCCACCAGCCGCGTGGGCGTGATCGGCATCGGCGGCCTCGGACATATCGCCATCAAGCTGCTGCATGCCATGGGCTGCGAGGTGACGGCGTTCAGCTCTAACCCATCCAAAAAAGAAGAAGTGCTGGCGATGGGCGCGGATAAAGTGGTGAACAGCCGCGATCCGGCCGAGTTAACCGCGCTGGCAGGCCAGTTTGATCTGATTATCAATACTGTCAACGTCGACCTGGACTGGATGCCGTACTTCAAGGCGCTGGCGTACGGCGGCAACTTCCACACGGTTGGCGCGGTAATGAAGCCGTTCGAAGTCCCGGCCTTCACTCTGATTGCCGGGGACCGCAGCATCTCCGGGTCGGCAACCGGCTCCCCGCCCGAGCTGCGTTCGCTGATGAAGCTGGCGGGCCGGACGAAGGTGCAGCCGCAGATCGAGCTGTACCCGATGTCGAAAATCAACGAAGCCATCAGGCATGTGCGCGACGGCAAAGCACGCTACCGCGTGGTGCTGAAAGCGGATTTCTGATGTAAGAAAGGCTCCCGAGGGAGCCTTTTTAGTTACTTCACCAGCCCGGCAAATACCGCCGCCACGGCGACCGCCCCTGGATCTTTCACCCCATCGAGGTTGTCGCTGTTCACATAGGACGAGCGCCCGGCGTTGGCTTTTTGCATCTTCGCCGTATCATTCGCGCCCTTCTCTGCTGCCTTCGCGGCGGCGTTCAGGTCTTTATCCCTCAGTGCTTCGAGCGCAGGCTGCAGGGCGTCGATTAACGTTCTGTCGCCCAGATCCGCCCCGCCGTAGCGCTTCATCTGCGCCAGGCCAAACAGCAGGGACTCCGCCAGCGGCTGCTTCTCACTGACTTTTTGCCCGGCGGCGGTGAAGAAGATCGACATCAGCACACCGCTGGAGCCGCCCATCACCGTTGCCAGCCGCTCGCCCACCAGCCCCAGCAGCGCGGCGGCGTCGTTCAGAGGCAGCTTGTCTTTATCGTTCAGGTGGACGATGTCGCGCGCACCTTCGGCAAAGGTTGAGCCGGTATCGCCGTCGCCCACTTTGGCGTCCAGCGCGTTGAGGTGGTTTTCCTGAGCGATCAGCGTTTGGGTCACGCTTGCTACCAGGGCTTTCACCTCATCGTTGGCAGAAGGTTTTACCGCGTGGTCTTCACGGATAACCGCCTGCTTCTGCTCCGGCATCTTGTGGTATTTCACCATCGGCTGCCAGCCTGCGGTTTCCACGTCAGATTCAAGCGCCTGAATAAAGTCCGGGCTCAGCTTAATGGCGGAGAGCGAGAAGCCTTTCATGTCCAGGGCGCTGACCAGCGGCGCGGGGCCGATAAGATATTTGATCTGCGAACCGAGATCCGAATGCATCAGCTCTTTGGTCAGCAGCGCCATTTCCAGCGAGGAAACGCCGCCGAGATTGTTGATCAATACCGCCAGGTCGCTCTCTTTGCCCGTCGCTTTGCGAAGGTGCTTCACCAGCGTGGCAATCACTTCTTTGCTGTTTTGGGTGTCCACCGTGCTGGCACCCGGCTCGCCGTGAATGCCCAACCCAAGCTCGACATGGCCGCCTTTAATGCGCCCTTCTTCTTCCTCGCTGCCCGGCAGGTTGCAGGTTTGCATCGCCACGCCCATGCTGGCAATGCTGTCGCAGGCTTTCTGCGCGATGTCCCGCACGTCGCCGAGAGATTTGCCCTGCTCTGCAGCATGGCCCGCAATTTTGTGGACTAATGCCGTGCCGGCGATGCCGCGCGGCTGTTTGTTGCCCGGCAGTGAGATGTCGTCGCCGACGATCACCATCTCGACCTTCAGCCCGTGCTTTTTGGCTTTCTCGGCGGCCAGGCCGAAGTTCAGCCTGTCACCAGTGTAGTTTTTGACGATCAGCAGGCAACCGCGATCCCCGGTCACGCCGACGATCGCATTCAGCACCGCATCCACGCTCGGGGAGGCAAACAGGTCGCCGCACACCGCCGCAGTCAGCATCCCTTTGCCAACGAAGCCCACGTGCGCCGGTTCATGGCCGGAGCCGCCGCCGGAAATGATCGCCACTTTGCTTTTGTCCCAGTCACTGCGGGCCACCACGCGGATGGCCGGATCGATATCCAGCCGCACAAGGTTGCGGTAACGGGAACTGACAATGACGCCTTCGATGGCATCGTTAACCAACTGCTTGCGATCGTTATAAAAGAATCTGGACATAGCTTTCCCTGGTTGTGTAAGAGATCAGCCAAGCATAGTCCTTTGCCGGGCCGAGGGGGTAAACCTGGGAAGATCCTGATGCTCAATTCGTGCGGAAGGCTATGCTTTAGACAAATGTTGCCACAGGGAAACGCTCATGACTGAACCACTGCTGATTGCCAGAACCAAAGAGACTGAACTGCATATTCTGCCCAACATGGCGAACCGCCACGGGTTAATCACCGGCGCAACCGGGACGGGCAAAACCGTGACGTTGCAGAAGCTGGCTGAGTCCTTCTCAGAGATTGGCGTGCCGGTGTTTATGGCCGACGTGAAGGGAGATTTAACCGGCGTGGCCGAAGAAGGTACCGAGTCTGAGAAGCTGCTCGCCAGGCTTGCCAATATCGGCGTGACGGACTGGTCACCGCACGGCAACCCGGTGGTGCTATGGGATATCTTCGGCGAGAAAGGCCATCCGGTTCGCGCCACCGTCTGCGATCTTGGGCCTTTGCTACTGGCGCGGCTGCTGAACCTGAACGACGTGCAAAGCGGCGTACTGCAGATCATTTTCCGCATTTCGGACGACCAGGGCCTGCCGCTGCTGGACTTTAAAGATCTGCGCGCCCTGACCCAATACATCGGCGATAACGCCAAAGCCTTCCAGACACAGTACGGCAATATCAGCAGCGCTTCCGTCGGCGCCATCCAGCGCGGGCTGCTTTCTCTTGAGCAGCAGGGCGCGGAGTATTTCTTCGGCGAGCCGATGCTCGACATCAAAGACTGGATGCGTACCGACTCAAACGGCAAAGGGATCATCAACATTCTGTCGGCGGAAAAGCTCTACCAGATGCCGAAGTTGTACGCCGCCAGCCTGCTGTGGATGCTGTCTGAACTTTACGAGCAGTTGCCGGAAGCGGGCGATCTCGACAAGCCGAAGCTGGTGTTCTTCTTCGACGAAGCGCACCTGCTGTTTAACGACGCCCCGCAGGTGCTGCTGGATAAAATCGAGCAGGTGATCCGCCTGATCCGTTCCAAAGCCGTGGGCGTGTACTTTGTGACGCAAAATCCGTCCGATGTGCCCGACATCGTACTCGGCCAGCTCGGTAACCGCGTCCAGCACGCTCTGCGCGCCTTTACGCCCAAAGACCAGAAGGCGGTGAAAGCGGCGGCACAGACTATGCGGGCGAATCCGGCTTTCGATACCGAAAATGCTATTCAGGAGCTGGGCACCGGCGAGGCGCTAATCTCCTTCCTCGACGCAAAGGGCAGCCCGACGATGGTCGAGCGCGCGATGGTGATCGCCCCTTGTTCGCGCATGGGGCCGGTAACGGACGACGAGCGTAACGGCCTGTTGAATCACTCCCCGCTGTACGGCAAGTATGACGAAGTGATTGACCGGGAGTCGGCCTACGAGATCCTTCAAAAAGGCGTACAGGCCGCGGGAGAGCAACAGGACTCGCCGCCGGCCAAAGGCCAGAGCGTGGCGGTGGATGACGGGATCCTCGGCGGGCTAAAAGATATTCTGTTCGGTAGCACCGGACCTCGAGGCGGCAAGCGCGACGGCGTGGTGCAGACTATGGCGAAGAGCGCGGCGCGGCAGGTGACGAACCAGATTATTCGCGGCGTGCTGGGCAGCATTATGGGAGGGCGTAAGCGGTAGTTTCTGCGATTTCCCCCTCACCCTAACCCTCTCCCTCAAGGGAGAGGGGATCTTTCTCTTTCTACCCGTTCAATTGCGCCATTGTTTCTTTCCTCCTCTCCCTTCCAGGGAGAGGGGACATTCCTTTTTCTACCCGTTCAGTTGAGCCATTGTTTCTTTCCCCCTCTCCCTTCCAGGGAGAGGGTCGGGGTGAGGGTAATAACCCCTGCAATAACAGCCACATGACTCACCAGGCCTGTTTTGTGCTAGATTACGCCGGTTTTTGGAAATCAGTCAGAAGAAAAGATTAAATAATGCGCAAATTCTGGACAAAAGAAGAAACTTTGTGGAGTTTCGCCTTATATGGTACTGCCGTTGGCGCAGGAACCCTTTTTCTCCCCATTCAGCTCGGCTCCGCCGGCGCCATCGTTCTGCTTCTCACGGCATTGATTGCCTACCCGCTGACCTACTGGCCGCACCGGGCGCTGTGCCAGTTTATCCTGTCGGCAAAAACCCCAGGTAGCGGCGGCATCACCAGCGCCGTGACACACTACTACGGCAAAACGATCGGCAACCTGATCACCGGGCTCTACTTCGTCGCGTTCTTCGTGGTGATCCTGATTTATGCCGTCGCGATTACCAACTCGTTGATAGAGCAACTGGCCAAACACGGGCCGATTACGACCACAATCAGAGTGCTGGTTAGCCTCGGCGTCGTGGCGGCGCTGAACCTGATCTTCCTGATGGGGCGACAGGTGACCATCAAAGTGATGGGGTTCCTGGTTTTCCCGCTGATTGCTTACTTCCTGTTTTTATCCCTCTATTTGACCAGCAGCTGGCAGACGTCTTTGCTGACCGAGGGCTTAGTCCTCGACCGCCACGCATTGGGTGAGATCTGGATGTCGATTCCGGTGATGGTCTTCGCCTTCAGCCACACGCCCATTATCTCTACTTTTGCCGTCGCACAGCGTGAAAGCCACGGTGAAGGCGCGATGAATAACAGCAAGAAAATCATGCGCGTCGCTTACTTTGTGATTTGCTGTAGCGTGCTGTTCTTCGTGTTTAGCTGCTTCCTGTCGATTCCAGCTCAGGACATTACGGCCGCGAAGGCTCAGGGCCTGACTATTCTGTCCGCGCTGTCGATGGTGCCGGGCACACCCGCCTGGCTGGGCATTTCAGGCTTTGTCGTCGCGATTGTGGCAATGTCCAAGTCCTTCCTCGGCACCTATTTTGGGGTGATTGAAGGGGCGACAGCGATTGTTAAGTCTACGCTGGGTGCGGCAGGTATGAGCCGAAGCCGGGCTTTCTGCCGGGCACTTTCTATTACCCTGATTTCGCTGCTGACCTTCGTGGTGTGCTATATCAACCCGAATGCGCTGGCGATGATTTATGCCATCAGCGGGCCGCTTATCGCCCTGATTCTGTTTATTATGCCAACCCTGTCGACCTATCTCGTGCCCGCGCTTAAGCCATGGCGTTCGCTGGCTAATCTGCTGACGCTGATTATCGGGATTCTGTGCGTATCGGTGATGTTTATTCACTGATTTCCCTCTTCGAGAGGGAAAGTGGCAAAAGGCAAGAAAAGCAGGAGAGTATCAGTCAGATCCCCTCTCCCTTTTAGGGAGAGGGTTAGGGTGAGGGTAAACTTATCCCGCTCTTTTCGTCAGCATCCAGAGGCTGATCAGCAGGAAGGTCACGCTTGGCAGCAGCGCCCCGATAATCGGAGGAATGTTATATACCAGCGTTAACGGGCCAAATACCTGGTCCAGCACGTAGAAGATAAAGCCGAAGCTTATCCCCGTCACCACTCGCACCCCCATCGGCACGCTACGCAGCGGGCCAAAGATGAACGACAACGCCATCAGCATCATCACCGCCACCGAAACTGGCGCGAAAATCTTGCTCCACATATTCAGCTGGTAGCGTCGGGAGTCCTGGCCGCTGGTTTTCAGGTACTTGATGTAATCATACAACCCACTGATTGACAGCGAATCCAGATCCAGCGCAACCACACCAAGCTTGTCCGGCGTCAGGTTGGTTTTCCATTCCCCACTCACGGTTTGTGACCCAGTAATCTGCTTAGGATCGGAGAGGTTTGACTCATCAACCTGCGACAGACGCCAGACTTTATGCTCCGCGTCATACTTCGCTGCCGCGGCATTACGTACCGATAGCAGGCGTCGCTCGCCGTTGAAATGGTAAATCATGATGCCGGCAATTTCTGTTTCGTTATTGACGTGATCGATATACACGAAGTCATGGCCGTCTTTCGCCCAAATGGCGTTGGTGGTGGACAGCAGTGAGCCGCCAAGCAGCATTTGTGCGCGGTAATTACGCGCCATTTGGTCGCCCTGAGGGGCAACCCATTCGCCGATGGCCATAGTCAGCAGAACCAACGGGATGGCGGTTTTCATTACCGAAGAGGCGATTTGCATTCGGGTAAACCCTGATGCCTGCATCACCACCAGCTCACTGCGCTGGGCAAGCATCCCCAGCCCCAGTAGCGCACCCAATAACGCGGCCATCGGGAAGAAGATCTGCACATCTTTTGGCACGCTGAGCAGAGTGTACAGCCCCGCCCCCGCCGCGGAATAAGAGCCCTGGCCAGTCTTCTTCAACTGGTCAACGAACTTAATGATCCCCGACAGCGACACCAGCATAAACAGCGTCATCATGATGGTGTTTAAGATGGTTTTACCGATGTAACGGTCAAGTACACCAAACATTTAAGCCGCTCCTTTATAGCTAAAGCGGGCACGCACTCTGCGCATCGGTACCGTATCCCACAGGTTCAGGGCAATGGCCAGCGCCAGATACGCCAGGTTGACCACCCACATCCAAATCATCGGATTCAGCTTTTCGTTTGATCCGCTGGAGCGCAAAGAGCTTTGTAGCAGGAAGAAGACCAGATAGAGCAGCATAGCTGGAAGCATCGACAGCACGCGCCCCTGCCGCGGGTTCACCACGCTTAAAGGGACCACCATCAGGGCCATAATCACCACCGACATGATCAGCGTCAGCCGCCAGTGCAGCTCGGCACGCGCGGAGGGTTCAGGGCTTTTCCACAGTCCGGTCATGCTCATTTGACTGATATCAGATGGATCAAGCATTACGGCCTGATGGCCTACCACGGCCTGATAATCTTTAAAATCAGTTATGCGGAAATCACGCAGCGTCGAGGTCCCCTCAAAGCGGGTGCCGGTATTTAACTTCACTATCTGCGTGCCGTCCGGGTGCTGGAAGATTTGGCCTGAGTCCGCGACCACAACAGAAGGACGCGTAGTGCCTTTAGGGCGTACCTGAGCAAGGAAAACATCTTTGAACTCTTTCCCCTGCACGCTTTCGATAAACAGCACCGCGCTACCGTTAGTCGCGACCTGGAACTGCCCTTGCGCCAGAGCAGCCATACCAGGGTTCGCTCTGGCTTCAGCCAGCACTTCATCTTGATGACGAGCCGACCACGGGTTCAGCCACATCACGTTCACGGTAGCCACAATACCGGTGAAGAGTGCGAGAACCATCGCGGCTTTGACCAGTACTGCTTTACTCAGACCGCAGGCATGCATTACCGTGATTTCACTCTCGGTGTACAAGCGGCCGAGCGTCATCAGTAAGCCGAGGAAAAGACTCAAGGGAAGGATTAGCTGCGCCATTTCAGGTACACCTAAACCCAGCAAGGATAACACCAGATTTGTCGGGATTTCGCCGTCAGCAGCAGCACCGAGGATCCTGACCAGCTTCTGAGCAAAGAAAATCAGCAGCAGGATGAAAAGGATCGCCAGCTGGCTCTTAAGCGTCTCCCGAACCAGATACTTTATGATAATCACATTAAATACACCTGTAGAAACGAGTCTTTTTGCAGGAAAATCGCTTGTTTCATCGCTTATACGTCATTTATTCTCTTTAATCGTCGAAAACATCGCTAAGATTAGATAGCCCGGCGAACTCGCATCACGGGACGATGTTCAGACAAAATAGAAAACGTAAATCCATTCGTTAAGATTAACACGAAGTCATCGCAACAGCGGAGATGAGTTACGAAAGCTTGCAATATTAGCCTGTAGCCCCCGTCGTTGTCTTTAAGATTCAGGAGCGTAGTGCATGGAGTTCAGTGTAAAAAGCGGTAGCCCCGAGAAACAGCGTAGTGCCTGCATCGTTGTGGGAGTCTTTGAACCGCGTCGCCTGTCCCCGATCGCAGAACAACTCGATAAAATCAGCGATGGCTACATCAGCGCGCTTCTGCGCCGTGGTGAGCTGGAAGGAAAACCAGGGCAAACCTTATTGCTTCACCACGTACCGAACGTGCTGTCTGAACGCATTCTGCTGATCGGCTGCGGCAAAGAACGCGAGCTTGATGAGCGCCAGTACAAGCAGGTGATTCAGAAAACCATCAACACGCTCAACGACACCGGTTCAATGGAAGCCGTTTGCTTCCTGACCGAACTGCACGTCAAAGGCCGCAACACCTACTGGAAAGTGCGTCAGGCTGTTGAGACAGCTAAAGAGACGCTGTACAGCTTCGATCAGCTGAAAACCAACAAAACCGAACCCCGCCGCCCGCTGCGTAAAATGGTGTTCAACGTGCCAACTCGCCGCGAGTTGACCAGCGGTGAGCGCGCCATTCAACACGGCCTGGCTATCGCTTCCGGCATCAAAGCCGCGAAAGATCTCGGCAACATGCCGCCAAACATCTGTAACGCCGCTTACCTGGCTTCTCAAGCTCGTCAACTGGCGGACTCGTTCAGCAAAAACGTGGTCACCCGCGTGATTGGCGAACAGCAGATGAAAGAGCTAGGCATGCACTCCTACCTCGCGGTAGGCGAAGGCTCTCAGAACGAATCGCTGATGTCGGTGATTGAATATAAGGGCAATGCGTCCCCGGATGCTCGTCCGATTGTGCTGGTCGGCAAAGGCTTAACCTTCGACTCCGGCGGTATCTCCATCAAGCCTGCCGAAGGCATGGATGAGATGAAGTACGACATGTGCGGCGCGGCTTCCGTGTACGGCGTGATGCGCATGGTTGCTGAACTGAACCTGCCGGTGAACGTGATTGGCGTACTTGCCGGCTGTGAAAACATGCCTGGCGGTCGCGCTTACCGCCCGGGTGACGTGCTGACGACTATGTCCGGCCAGACCGTTGAAGTGCTCAATACCGATGCCGAAGGCCGTCTGGTCCTGTGTGACGTGCTGACCTACGTTGAGCGCTTCGAACCAGAAGTGGTTATCGACGTCGCGACGCTGACCGGCGCCTGCGTAATCGCCCTCGGCCACCACATCACCGGCCTGATGTCGAATCACAATCCGCTGGCGCACGAGCTTATCAGCGCGTCTGAACAGGCGGGTGACCGCGCATGGCGTCTGCCGCTTGGTGACGAGTATCAGGAGCAGCTGGAGTCCAACTTTGCCGATATGGCAAACATTGGCGGTCGCCCTGGCGGCGCGATTACTGCGGCATGTTTCCTGTCCCGCTTTACCCGCAAGTACAACTGGGCTCACCTGGACATCGCCGGTACCGCCTGGCGCTCCGGCAAGGCAAAAGGCGCAACTGGCCGCCCAGTGGCCCTGCTGTCTCAGTTCCTGTTGAACCGTTCCGGGTTTAACGGCGAAGAGTAAGCGAGATGCTTTACCCTCAACCTGGACGGGCATAAAACCCCGTTTGATTCCCTCGCCCCTTTGGGGAGAGGGTCAGGGTGAGAGGCAACAACATTCAACTTAACAAGCTGGTCTCATGAAAAACGCAACGTTTTACCTGCTGGATAACGACACCCATGCCGAAGGGCTAAGTGCCGTGGAACAGCTGGTGTGCGAGCTGGCTGCGGATGGATTCCGTGCAGGCAAGCGGGTGCTGGTCGCCTGCGAAAACGAACAACAGGCTATTCGCCTCGACGAAGCGCTCTGGCAGCGAGATGCCCAGGCATTCGTCCCGCACAATCTGGCTGGGGAAGGCCCGCGCTACGGCGCGCCGGTTGAGCTGGCATGGCCTCAGCGCCGCGGCAGCGCCCCCAGGGATTTGCTGATTAGCCTGCTGCCACAGTTCGCAGATTTTGCCACCGCTTTCCTGGAAGTGATAGACTTCGTACCTTACGAAGAATCCCAGAAACAACTGGCCCGCGAGCGCTACAAAGCGTACCGCGTTGCCGGTTTCCACTTGACTACGGCGACCTATACCCCGCCGGGAACGACATAGCAGACAATGGAAAAGACATATAACCCGCAAGATATCGAACAGCCGCTTTACGAGCACTGGGAACAGCAGGGCTACTTCAAACCGAATGGCGACACCAGCCAGGAAAGCTTCTGCATCATGATCCCACCGCCGAACGTCACCGGCAGTTTGCATATGGGTCACGCCTTCCAGCAAACCATCATGGACACCATGATCCGTTACCAGCGTATGCAGGGCAAAAACACCCTGTGGCAGGCGGGCACCGACCACGCCGGTATCGCAACGCAGATGGTTGTAGAACGTAAAATCGCCGCCGAAGAAGGCAAAACCCGCCACGATTACGGCCGCGATGCGTTCATCGACAAAATCTGGCAGTGGAAGGCAGAATCCGGCGGCACCATTACCCGTCAGATGCGTCGTCTCGGTAACTCCGTAGACTGGGAGCGCGAGCGCTTCACCATGGACGAAGGCCTGTCCAACGCGGTGAAAGAAGTGTTCGTCCGTCTCTATAAAGAAGACCTGATTTACCGCGGCAAGCGCCTGGTCAACTGGGACCCGAAACTACGTACCGCGATTTCCGACCTCGAAGTTGAAAACCGTGAGTCCAAAGGCTCCATGTGGCACCTGCGCTACCCGCTGGCCGACGGCGCTAAAACCGCGGACGGGAAAGATTACCTGATCGTCGCCACCACCCGCCCGGAAACCGTTCTCGGTGATACCGGCGTGGCCGTTAACCCGGAAGATCCACGTTATAAAGACCTGATTGGTAAATTCGTGGTACTGCCGCTGGTTAACCGCCGCATTCCTATCGTGGGCGACGAGCACGCGGACATGGAAAAAGGCACCGGCTGCGTGAAAATCACCCCGGCGCACGACTTTAACGACTACGAAGTTGGCCGCCGCCATCAGTTGCCAATGATCAACATCCTGACCTTCGACGGGGATATCCGTGAAGCGGCAGAAGTGTTCGATACCAACGGCGAAGAATCCACCGTTTACGCCTCCGACATCCCGGCTGAATTCCAGAAACTGGAGCGCTTTGCAGCACGTAAAGCCGTGGTCGCGAAGTTCGACGAAATGGGCCTGCTGGATGAAATCAAACCCCACGACCTGACCGTGCCTTACGGCGACCGTGGCGGCGTGGTTATTGAGCCAATGCTGACCGACCAGTGGTACGTGCGTACCGCCCCGCTGGCAAAAGTGGCGGTAGAAGCCGTTGAGCAGGGCGACATCCAGTTCGTGCCTAAGCAGTATGAAAACATGTACTTCTCCTGGATGCGCGATATTCAGGACTGGTGTATCTCCCGTCAGCTGTGGTGGGGTCACCGTATCCCGGCCTGGTACGACGCGGAAGGCAACGTGTACGTAGGCCGCAACGAAGCTGAAGTTCGCGCCGAAAACAACCTGGGTGCCGACGTGGCGTTGAACCAGGACGAAGACGTGCTGGACACCTGGTTCTCCTCTGGCCTGTGGACCTTCTCCACCCTGGGCTGGCCGGAAAACACCGAAGCGCTGCGCACCTTCCACCCGACCAGCGTTATGGTCAGCGGCTTCGACATCATCTTCTTCTGGATTGCCCGCATGATCATGCTGACCATGCACTTCATCAAAGATGAAGACGGCAAGCCGCAGGTGCCGTTTAAGACCGTCTACATGACCGGCCTTATTCGCGATGACGAAGGCCAGAAGATGTCCAAATCCAAAGGCAACGTTATCGACCCACTGGACATGGTGGACGGCATCTCTCTGGAAGATCTTCTGGAGAAACGTACCGGCAACATGATGCAGCCGCAGCTGGCGGAGAAAATCCGCAAGCGCACCGAAAAACAGTTCCCGAACGGCATCGAGCCGCACGGCACCGACGCCCTGCGCTTCACCCTGGCGGCGCTGGCCTCTACCGGCCGCGACATCAACTGGGACATGAAGCGCCTGGAAGGCTACCGCAACTTCTGTAACAAACTTTGGAACGCCAGCCGCTTCGTGCTGATGAACACCGAAGAGCAGGATTACGGCTTCAACGGCGGCGAAATGGTGCTGTCTCTGGCCGATCGCTGGATCCTGGCCGAGTTCAACCGCACCGTGAAAGCCTACCGTGAAGCGCTGGACAGCTACCGCTTCGACATCGCCGCCAACATCCTGTACGAGTTCACCTGGAACCAGTTCTGTGACTGGTATCTGGAGCTGACCAAGCCGGTTATGAACGGCGGTTCTGAAGCGGAACTGCGCGGCACCCGCAATACGCTGGTGAACGTGCTGGAAGGTCTGCTGCGCCTGGCGCACCCGATCATTCCATTCATCACCGAAACCATCTGGCAGCGCGTGAAAGTGCTCAAGGGCATTACCGCAGACACCATCATGCTGCAGGCATTCCCGGCCTACGATGCGTCTCAGGTTGATGAAGCGGCCTTCGCAGACACTGAATGGCTGAAGGACGTGATCACCGCGGTGCGTAACATTCGCGCCGAGATGAACATAGCCCCAAGCAAACGTCTGGACGTACTGCTGCGCGGCTGCAGCGAAGAAGCGATTCGTCGCGTGAGCGAAAACCGCACCTTCCTGCAGAACCTGGCTCGTCTGGAAAGCATCACCATCCTGCCAGTCGATGACAAAGGTCCGGTTTCCGTGACCAAGATTATCGACGGCGCAGAGCTGTTGATCCCGATGGCCGGTCTGGTAGATAAAGCCGCTGAGATCGAGCGTCTGGCGAAAGAAGTGGCGAAGATCGAAATAGAAATCGGCAAGATCGAAGGCAAACTGTCCAACGAAGGCTTTGTCGCCCGTGCACCGGCTGACGTTGTCGCCAAAGAGCGTGAGCGTCTCGAAGGCTTTGCCGACGCCAAATCGAAGCTGATTGAGCAGCAGGCCGTAATCGCCGCGCTGTAATCAGCCCCAGGCATAACTCGCCCCGCACTTCGGTGTGGGGCGTTTTTTATGCAGCTTGCGCCCTCCGTAATGAAGTGCTATTAACTGCTTTTATCCTTCCCTAAGCCTATGAGTCACATGATGAACACCACAGCCCCGGTTGATGTGAAGCTCCAGCTGCGCCGGATCGCTGCCGAAGATAATTCGGCTATCGCCCGGGTTATTCGCCAGGTGTCCGCCGAATACGGCCTGACCGCCGATAAAGGCTACACCGTTGCCGACCCGAATCTTGACGAGCTTTATCAGCTCTACAGCCAGCCAGGCCATGCGTACTGGGTGGTAGAAATCAACGGCGAAGTGGTGGGAGGCGGCGGCGTGGCGCCGTTATCGTGTAGCGAGCCAGACATTTGTGAACTGCAGAAAATGTATTTCCTGCCGGTGGTCCGCGGCAAAGGCTTAGCCAAGAAACTGGCGCTACAGGCGCTGGATCACGCCCGGGCTCAGGGCTTCAAGCGTTGTTACCTGGAAACCACCGCGTTTCTGAAAGAAGCCGTTGGGCTATACGAACATTTAGGCTTTGAGCATATTCCCGCCCCACTCGGCTGCACCGGCCATGTGGATTGCGAAGTCACCATGCTCAAAACCCTGTAATTCTCTGTGAAATGGCGGGCATCAGTGCAGCCAGTGCACGCCATCTTCAGGCTGGAAGTAGCCGTTATAGCGCATCTGAAAAGCCGTGATCTCCGGCTTCTCTGGCTCCATTTCTCGTAAAAACCCCTGCGCCAGGCGAACCTGAGCGTCGGTTATCGGCGTGGCAAGCCGGGCCTTTTGCAGCCGCCGGTACCACTGCTGGATATTTTGATCGCTGCCGTCGACAATCACCATCTGCCAAATCAGCAAAACCTGCGCCGCATTTTGCAGATGGGACTCATCCGGGCGGTGCAAATACTGTAAAAACGCGTCTCCCTGCGTTTTCCCCATTTGATCGATCATCGATTCAACCGGCACCACGTCGATCCCCAGGCGCTCACTCAGCCGCCGAATCGCCCGCCGTGAATCCGACGTCAACACCCGAAAGCCGACAATAAACACTACGCAAAGCGTGGCTAACATAATCCAAATCATGAAGTTAAATACCCGGCAGCTGAACGGCAATTTGCTATTAATGAATGCCGGGCAGTATAGCGCAATCACTTTTCCTGGTAATGCCTCGCGCCGGCGTTAATCGCAGGCAAAAAAAAGCCCGGCGTTATGCCGGGCTGGAACAGTTCAAAATGCACTTAAGCGATGTTCAGTTGCTGGATCTTCTTCTCGCGGCGAATTTTTCGCTCTTCAAACACGGCAACGATGGCCATCAGCACGATACAGCCGATTGCGGCGGCGTCCAGGGCAGCGAACGTACCTGCCCAGCCAGTGAGGCCGAAGATTGGCGTCCCGTCGGCAATCATCCCCAGCCCCAGCTTGGCGAAGCTGTCGCCGATCAGGTAAGCGAAGGTACCTTTGATGCCGTCCGCCGCGCCGATAGCTTTCTTAGGCACGAAGCCAACTGCCGCCACGCCGATCAGCAGCTGCGGACCGAAGACCAGGAAACCAAGGGCAAACAGCGAAGCCAGGTAAACGTACTGGTTGCTCGCATGCTGGTACACGCCCAGCGTAGCGATGATCAATGCCAGCGCTACGCAGGCCACCAAAGCACGACGGCCGTTGGCAAGATCAGACAGCCAGCCCCACAGCAGCGTACCAACCAGCGCGCCCACTTCAAACAGGGTGAAGCCCTGAATCGCCACTTCTTTGGAGAGTTTCAGCTCCTGGAAAGCATACACGGTGGACCACTGGTCGATGCCGATGCGCACCACGTACAGGAAGATGTTGGAGAAGCACAGCAGCCAGATCACTTTGTTTTTCAGCACGTACTCAACAAAGATCTGCCATTTGGTCATTGAATTGTCTTCGGCTTCTTTGTCTTCTTCGCTGACCTCTTCGCCAAACAGCTCTTCGGCGGTGCCGAGGCCGTAGGACTCAGGGGAATCGCTGCCGTAGCGCAGGGCAATAAAGCCGACAATCAGGGCGATAACGGACGGGAAGATAAACATCCCGATAACGTGGCCATTAAACAGGTAGTTAGCGCCAAACAGGGCCACACCGGCCGCGCCTGCGCCGCCGAGATTGTGGGAGATGTTCCACATGCCCAGGTAGCTGCCGCGCTTGCGGCGCGGTGTCCATTTGGTAATGGTCGAGTAGCTGCACGACCCGCCGGTGCTCTGGAAGAAACCGCTCAGGGCGTAGAAGGCAATCATCAGGAACAGGCTTACCGAGCCTGCGCCCATGCTGGCGCTGAAGCCGAGCATACAGATAGCGGAAAGGATCAGCATAAACGGCAGGAACTGCTTGGTGTTCTTCCCGTCTGCGTAATAGGAAACCAGGGTTTTGCCCACGCCATAGGTAATGGAGAAACCGAGGCCGATCATCCCCAGCTGCGTCATGCTCAGCCCGTAGGTGGAGATCATGTCGTTCTGGGCGATGTTAAAATTTTTGCGGATCAGGTACATCGTCAGGTAGCCAATAAACACCACCAGATACGACTGCATGAACGGTTTGAACCACATTTTTCGCCGCACTTCGAGCGGCAGATCCAGGGTGGGCTTACGCACCTGGTTTAGAAAGGCCAGCATGGATGACTCCTGATTTGAATACCTGCTTAATGGCAGGCATTGTAAAAATCAGCGAGCAAACTGGCCTGAGACAGCGTCCAGGCCGAACCGGGAAAATTTCTTAGTTTTGCCCTTTATGGCGCAAAAGGGTGAGGAGTATCACGCTTCGTTAGCTTCGCGCGGGGCCTGGGCGTTCAAGAACGGCAGCAGCAGCAAAGCCGATATCCCGGCGGCAATTGCGATCACGGCAAAGAAGCCGCTCCAGTGCCAGATGTCGATCACCCGAGCCAGCGGCCAGCCGGAAAGCGACGCGCCGAGGTAGGCAAACAGCCCGACAAACCCCGTTGCCGCGCCCGCCGCCTCTTTGTGCGAGCATTCTGCCGCCGCCATGCCAATCAGCATCTGCGGCCCAAACACGAAGAAACCGGTGGTAAAGAAACAGGCCGCCTGCATCACGTAGCTGGCAAAGGGCATCAGCCATAGCGAGCCCACGGAAAGCAGAATGCCTGCCGCGAAGATCAAGTTCATCGGGCCGCGGTTGCCGTTGAACAGTTTGTCCGAGCCCCAGCCCGCCACCAGTGCACCAATAAACCCGCCCAGTTCAAACATGGTCACCGCTGAGTTGGCGGTCACCAGCCCGACGCCGAGCGTTTCGGACATATAAAGATTGCCCCAGTCGTTGATCGCCGCCCGCACTACATACACCAGCACGTAGCACAGAGAGAGCAGCCAGATGTAAGGGTTAACCAGCACATACTTGTAGAGGATTTCTTTGCGCGTCAGCCCCGCACCTTCCTGCTGCTGAGCGATCTCCAGGGCATCATGCTGCCAGTCACCCACCGCCGGTAAGCCCACGGTTTGCGGCCTGTCGCGCAGCCGCCAGCAGAGGAATAACCCGGCGATAATCGCCAGGCCTCCGGCAATCATCATCCCGACACGCCAGCCGTACTGCAAAGCCGCAGCGCCCATGATGATCGGGATTAGCGCCCCGCCCACGTTGTGTGCCGTGTTCCAGACGGCCCACCAGCCGCCGCGCTCGCTGCGGGAATACCACGCCGTCAGCAGGCGGGCGCAAACCGGCGATCCCCAGCCCTGGAAAAAGGCGTTCAGCGCCCACAGCAGCGCAAACGCCCACAGCGAGGTCGAGAAACCAAACAGAATATTTACGATGCCGGTAGCAATCAGCCCGATGCCCATAAAGTAGCGGGCATTGGAAAAGTCGCTGACAATCCCGGAGAAGAATTTCGACAGGCCGTAGGTGATGTAAAACAGCGTCGCCAGCAGGCCGATATCGGTGCGCTCCATCACGCCAGTGGCGAGGATTTCCGGCGCGGCGGCGTTAAAGCTTTTGCGGGTAAAGTAAAACAGCGCGTAGCCGAGCCAGATGGTAATCAGGATATGGCGACGCCAGTAGCGGTAGCGGGCATCAATTTCACTTTTGTCGCTAAGCGGCGCGGCACTTGCCGGGACTTTTAAAAAACTGAACATGCTCGCCCCTCAGGCATAACGCAATGGCAGGCTGACGCTGACGCGCGTGCCGTGAGTACAGGAGATTGCGAACGTACCGCCCAGCGCCGTCACGCGCTCACGCATGCCGGTTAGCCCAAAGCCCTGCTGCCCGGAACCCGGCGGCAAACCGCTGCCGTCATCTTCAATGACCAGCATCAGCCGCTCGTCATGCTGCCAGCCCTGGAGCGTTACCGCGCTGGCGCTGGCGTGTTTCACGATGTTATTGAGCCCTTCCTGGCAAACGCGGAACAGCGTCACGCGCTGCCCCTCGCTAAGCAGAGGTTCATCGATTTGCCAGTTGATGTGGCCGACGATGCCGCGGCTTTCCAGCTCCATTTCGCGCATCAGGGAACGTATCGCCTGCTCGAGCGTTAAATCATCCAGCTGGCGCGGGCGTAATCGCCCCAGCAGGCGGCGAACGGAGTCATAAACCCCCAGCGAAAGCTGTTCGATATGCGCCCCGCTGCGCTTAACTCCTTCACTTTCTGGCGCCAGCCGCTGCACGATCCCGGCCTGGGTGCGGATCGCCGTAATGGTCTGCCCAATGTCGTCATGCAGTTCCCGCGCAACTTCCCGCCGCACGCTTTCTTCTGTTTCCAGCAGACGTTCGGCCAGGCGGCGATTGCGCGCCAGCTCGGTTTGCAAAGACTGGTTCAGTTCACGCAGACGCTGGATCCCCGCGCCCAGCAGCAACCCGGTCAGGCTTTGAGCCAGCAGCGACAGCAGAAGATCCACCGGATGATCGTGCCAGGTCTGGCTGGCGATCAGCGCGATGGCGTTCATCAGGGTGGCAATCAGCGCTCCCTGCCAGCCATAGTGCCAGGCCAGGGCGATAATCGGCAGCGCCAGGCAGAACGGCGTAAAGCGGGAGAGTTCGGCAGGTAACCCCAGCTGCAGCCAGAGGCTGACGGCGAACAGCAGCAAATACCAAATCAGATGCCGCCCGCGCCAGTTGACCGGCTGGGAAACCAGCGCCGGGCCGAGGGGCTGCCAGACGGTGCTGGTCAGATAGTGCCAGAGCACCAGACAGGTCGGCGCCAGGGTTAGCCCACCGGTCAGGGTTAGCAGCAGCGCATTCAGGGCATCACTGCCCTGGTTCAGCCACGGCAGCGACTGCAGCAAAGCAGCCGCGATAAGCGCCGCCCCCTGCCGTAGCAAGGTTCGCCAGTCGCGCTGATGGCGATAGCGGGAAATCAGCGCCACAGGCAGGACGGTGAGCACCCCGCCCAGCATTAACAGCGGCAGATGCGCCAGCGCCACTTCCTGGGCAAGCCAGAAAAGCATCAGCCACTCCGCCCCCAGCAGAACCGGCCAGTAGCCGCGCGGGCATTGCAGCATCAGCCCTAAGCGCAATCCAAAAGGAAACAGCAGTACCGCCAGCTCAGGCCGCTCCACCAGGTGCAGGCTGATGCTCCACAGGCAAAACCAGCCGGCGGAAAAGATAAAGAAACTGGCGATAACGGCGATCAGCCGCGAGAAGAAAGGCCGCATTACCAACCGTCAAACAGGCGTCGCGCCAGCGCCACATCGTTGCTGACATCGAGCTTTTCCATCAGGTTAGCGCGGTGTACGTGTACGGTCTTCGGCGACAGACCCAGTTCGGTGGCAATCTCTTTGACCGCCATGCCCTGCGCCAGTTTTTCCGCCACCTGCCGCTCGCGCTTCGTCAACGGATCCTGCCGCCCGGCGGCCAGCTTCATGGCAATGTCCGGCGTCAGGTAGCACCCACCCGTCGCCACCGTGCGCACGGCAGCAATCAGTTCGTCGGGGCTGCAGCGCTTGGATAAAAAGCCCCGCGCGCCAGCGTTCAGCGCCTGCTCCACCAGCGCCGGGCTGTCGTGCACCGACAGCATGATGATCGCCATCCCTTTCGGCAACTGGCCTAGCAGCTCGAGCCCGGAAATGTCCGGCATCGAAATATCGCAGATACACACCTGCACGCCCTGCCCCGGCAGCCCGGCCAGCGCCTCGCGCCCGGAGCCAAACTCGGCCACGACCTGGAAATCCGCCTCCAGCCCAAGAAGTTGGGCAAAGCCGGAGCGGACGATAAGGTGGTCGTCGATAAGGGCGATAGCGGTCATGATGCTTTCCAGGAAGGTAAAAAACGCGCTTACCTTAGCGATAAGCGCGTAGCTGTTCAAGCCTTAAGCGATTTCGAACGCTATCTCTACGGGTTATTCCTGCGCAACCGACAGGCGAATGATCCCGGCCGCGCGGGCCGGAGGCAGCTGCAGAACGTTGCGCCACAGCTCCTGAACCTGGTTACAGACCAGCCCCTCTTTGCCCACCGCTTTATGCGGGTCCGACATAAGCTGGAGGTCGCTCCCGTAGCGCTTAGTCAATTGCTGCACGATGGGCTGAATGTCTTTGCGGGCCTGCTCGCGCTCGGCGTCAGTGACGGTGTGTTTGTCTGCACCGTAAGCGGAACGCATCATCGCCGCATCCACCTGCATGCGGCGCATCGTCACATCCTTAGGCAGAATTTTCGTGGAGTTGATGCCGCCCTTCACGTCCGGGAACATGAATCGGAAACAGGCGTCGTCGCTGGATTTTTGCACCATCGCCGTTTGCTGCATATTTACCTGCATAAACGCCACAACGTTGTCGTCCGTCGCGCTTTGCAGGCGCTTCGTCTCCACGGCGAGGATCTGCGGCTGGATGGTGTCGATCACTTCTTGCTCGGTTTTCCCCTGCTGGTGCATCTCAACCGCCTGCTGGCGAATGGACATCCACAGCGCGGGCTCTTGTTCTTTCAGCACCTGGTAAACCGGCATCTGGGCCATCGCATCATCCAGCCCAGCCAGTTCCTGCCCGGCCCGTTCGCGAGGGATAAGGTATTTTACGTCAAAGATGTTCCACGCCATGATGGCAACCAGCGCAATGGCCACCGCGCCCGCTTTGCCGACCCAGCCCTTCTTGCGAAATACCGCTACCACCGCGGCGATCACCGCCCCGATATAGCCTGCAACAATGACGTGGGTCCAGTTCATGGTACATCCTTCTACTCTGCGGGTACGCCGCTGTGGAAACGAAACTCGTCGTCATGACTTTGGATAAGTCCGGCCTCAACCTTGCCAAAGAAACGAACGCGTTCACTGATATCGCCCCCGGCAATCTGTTCCGCCAGGGTTAAATAATCCTGATAATGACGCGCCTCAGAACGCAGCAGCGACAGGTAAAAACGCTGTAATTCATCATCCAGGTGCGGCGCCAGCGCGGCAAATCGTTCACAGGATCGCGCTTCAATGTAAGCCCCGCAGATAAGCTTATCGACCAGCATCAGCGGTTCATGAGTGCGAGTTTCACTCAGTAAACCTTTAGCGTAGCGGCTGGCGGTGATTTTGGCGTACGGGATGTTACGGGCAATCATAATTTCCCGCACCTGCCAAAAATGGTGCAGCTCTTCTTTGATCAGCAGCACCATGCTGTCGATAAGCTGCTGCCCCCAGCCGTTTGCCGTTTTCGGCATGATGCTTTTGCTCAACCCTTTGTGGAGCGAGAGAAAATCTGGTTCCTCGCCGTCGCGGAAGGTAAAGGCTTCATAAGGCTGCAGCCAGGCGAGCAGCGCCTGAGCACTCTCTTTATCGGCAACGTATTTGCGGATCAGCAGCATCGCGGTTTGCGCGGCTTTCAGCTCGCACACCATGTGGTCGGTTAGCAGCAGCGGCAGATTTTCCGGGCGGCGGGCTTTATAAATCCACGCTTCGGGCGTTGGGCACTGCAGGAATTGGGTAATCGGGGAGAGGAGTTGCTGGTAGTCCATGAGGTATCCTGAAGCGCAGCGGCTGAACGCCGCTGCACCGCTGACTTTTAGTGACGAACGCCGTCGTCGTCTTCGTCCTGATATTCGTCGTCTTCGTCGCCTTCCTCACCCTCTTCGCCGTTCGGGTCTTCGAAGTAGGTGCCCCAGCCGTCGTATTCCACGCCGAATTTCTCTGCCAGGTTCAGCAGTTGTTCAACCTGGGCACCGATCAGTTCAGCATTCAGCGCGCATTCGCTCAGAATGTCGCAGCAGATGACGGTATCGCCCTCTTCCACTTCCAGCTCTTCCGGGTCAGTCACTTCATAACCCAGCTTGAATGCTTCAACGGCGGCTTTCTCCAGCGTCTCAAAATCATCCGCAGAAAGGTGGTGTTCGATGGTGTACAGCGCGTCCGGGTCGCTCCCGTCGTCCAGCAGTTCTTCAATAATTAAACGTGTTTCTTCGCGCTGTTCTTCCAGCTGTTCTGGATTTGCCATGGCCCTTTCCTCAAATGTGTCGGCAGATACTCTCATTTTCACACACGCCGGGGTTTGCCTCCACCTTTCACCGCAAAGTTTTAACACTCGGGGTTGCAATTGAATATTCATACATATAAATTGAATTTTAATTCAATAAAGGTTTGCGCCATGCGAGGAAAAAATGAGTCACTTCTATCAGAAAAACTTTCTTAAGCTGCTCGATTTTACCCCTGCCCAACTGAACGAATTGCTGGTCCTTTCTGCTAAGCTGAAAAGTGACAAGAAAAAAGGAACAGAAATTCAGCATCTTACCGGCAAAAACATTGCGCTCATCTTCGAAAAAGATTCGACTCGTACTCGTTGCTCTTTCGAAGTTGCCGCTTACGACCAGGGCGCACGCGTCACTTATCTCGGCCCAAGCGGTAGCCAGATTGGGCATAAAGAATCAATTAAAGATACCGCTCGCGTGCTGGGGCGCATTTATGACGGCATTCAGTACCGCGGCTACGGCCAGGATATCGTCGAAACTCTTGCCGGCTATGCTGGCGTACCGGTGTGGAATGGCCTGACCAACGAATATCACCCGACCCAGCTGCTGGCGGATTTACTCACCATGCAGGAGCACCTGCCGGGTAAAAACCTGAATGAGATGACGCTGGTGTACGCCGGGGATGCGCGGAACAACATGGGTAATTCCATGCTGGAAGCCGCCGCGCTGACCGGGCTGGATTTGCGCCTGCTAGCGCCTAAAGCCTGCTGGCCGGATGAAAAGCTGGTGGCCGAATGCAAAGCCATGGCCGAAAAGACAGGCGGGAAAATCACTCTAACCGAAGACGTTGCCACGGGCGTTAAAGGGGCGGATTTCATCTATACCGACGTCTGGGTTTCGATGGGCGAAGCCAAAGAGAAGTGGGCCGAACGTATCGCCCTGCTGCGCCCTTATCAGGTCAACAGTGCCATGCTGGCATTAACCGGTAACCCTCAGGTCAAATTCCTGCACTGCCTGCCGGCGTTTCACGACGATCAAACCACGTTGGGTAAACAAATGGCGCTGGAGTTCGATCTGCACGGCGGCATGGAAGTCACCGACGAAGTTTTTGAATCCTCCCACAGCGTGGTGTTTGACCAGGCTGAGAACCGGATGCACACCATCAAGGCCGTGATGGTCGCCACGCTGGCAAACTAGTTTCTTCGCTCCCAGGGCTTCTCCTGGCCCCTCGGCGGCTTTCCGCCCGAGGGGTTTTCTTTTCTCACGCCTGGTTATTACTAAAAATGTTGCACGTCTGATGCACGTCCAGCATTTTTTATGCACTAAAAGGACATAACCTCATCTCCCTCTCTGTTTAAAGCTCACACAACAGGCTGTTTTTATTAAGATAAAAAGAATAAATCCACTGCGCTCACAGTTTGCATTCGCGGCATTCATACCAAAATACAAATAACTATTTTTCCGTGAACTTATCTTCACGGCATTAAACAGATTCCATAATGAATAACCATGCAAACAGAGAATAAAAAACAATTATAATCAATATATTACGACATTCACCTTTAGGAATAAACTTACATATTTTTAACACTCAAAAATAATTAAAAACGATTTTTCATATAATTATGCATTCATTACCCTCAGTTAAATTACCGTTCTCTGACGGTCATCAATTAATACTAAAACAAATAAAAACCACCTTGAGCCCGTGATAAATCTCACATTAAATGGTTGTGAAGAAATTAATATTCGCCACGAAGACAATTTAACAGGTTATTAAAATCGCGACGCAATATTCATTGCGCCAATGGCACTTCTATCTCCGAATTAATGCAAAGGAATAGTCATGGACAAACATTATGTCGGTTCCGAAATAGGTCAATTACGCAGCGTGATGCTGCACCGTCCAAACCTCAGCCTGAAAAGACTTACCCCTTCAAACTGTCAGGAATTATTATTTGACGATGTGCTTTCCGTTGAGCGCGCCGGTGAAGAGCACGACGTTTTTGCCAATACCCTGCGCGGCCAGGGCGTGGAAGTTCTGCTGCTAACCGACCTGCTGACGCAGACGCTGGACGTCAGCGATGCCAAGGTCTGGCTGCTGAATACTCAGATTTCTGACTATCGTCTTGGGCCAGCATTCGCTTCGGACGTTCGCGGCTGGCTGGCCGATATGCCGCATCGCGAACTCGCCCGTCGCCTTTCCGGCGGGCTGACCTACGGGGAAATTCCGACGCACATTAAAAATATGGTCGTGGATATTCATGCCACAACAGATTTTATTATGAAGCCGCTCCCAAACCATTTATTTACCCGAGATACTTCCTGCTGGATTTATAACGGCGTCTCTATTAACCCAATGGCAAAAGCCGCTCGCCAGCGCGAAACAAATAATTTGAGGGCAATTTATCGCTGGCACCCGACATTCACTGACGGAAAATTCATTAAGTATTACGGCGACGAAAATATTAATTACGATCACGCCACGCTGGAAGGCGGGGACGTATTAGTTATTGGCCGAGGCGCGGTATTAATTGGCATGTCCGAACGAACTACGCCTCAGGGCATTGAGTTCCTCGCTGAATCATTATTCAGGCATCAACAGGCAACGCGCGTGATTGCCGTTGAGCTACCGAAGCACCGCTCCTGCATGCACCTCGATACCGTCATGACCCATCTCGATCTCGACACTTTCTCCGTTTACCCGGAAGTCGTCCGCAAAGATGTGCAGTGCTGGACGTTAAGCCCTGACGGCCACGGCGGCATCAAACGCCATCAGGAAACTAGCCTGGTGAACGCTATCGAAAAAGCGCTGGGTATCGATCAGGTCAAGCTCATCACCACCGGCGGCGATGCCTTTGAGGCCGAGCGCGAACAGTGGAACGACGCCAACAACGTGCTAACCGTTCGCCCCGGTGTGGTCATCGGCTACGAACGCAATATCTGGACCAACGAGAAATACGACAAAGCCGGGATCACCGTACTGCCTATTCCGGGCGATGAACTGGGACGCGGGCGCGGCGGCGCACGCTGCATGAGCTGCCCGCTGGAACGTGACGGTATTTAAGGGAGGAAAGCATATGCAACAGAAACCTACCCTGGTGGTGGCGCTCGGCGGAAATGCCCTGCTGAAGCGCGGTGAGCCGCTGGAAGCCGACCTGCAGCGTAAAAATATTGAGCTGGCGGCAAAAACTATCGCCCAGCTTACCCATGCGTGGCGCGTGGTGCTTGTGCACGGCAACGGCCCGCAGGTCGGCCTGCTGGCCCTGCAAAACAGCGCCTACCAAAACGTAAGTCCTTATCCGCTGGACGTTCTCGGCGCTGAGAGCCAGGGAATGATCGGCTACATGCTGCAGCAGGCGCTGAAAAATAACCTGCCTGATCGCGAAGTCAGCGTGCTGCTGACTCAGGTGGAAGTTGATCCGCAGGATCCGGCCTTTAGCAATCCGACCAAGTATATCGGCCCGGTGTACAGCAAGGAGCAGGCGGATGCCCTTGTGCGTGACAAAGGCTGGTCGGTAAAAGCTGATGGCCAGTATTTCCGCCGCGTGGTGCCGTCCCCACAGCCTAAACGCATCGTTGAAAGTGATGCCATTACCGCGCTTATCCAGCGTGACCATCTGGTCATCTGCAACGGCGGCGGCGGCGTGCCGGTGGTGGAGAAAGCCGACGGCTACCACGGGATTGAAGCCGTCATTGATAAGGATCTTTCCGCCGCATTGCTGGCCCGCCAGATAGAGGCCGACGCGCTGCTGATCCTCACCGACGCAGACGCCGTTTATCTCAACTGGGGCACGCCAGCGCAGCGTCCGCTCACCAGCGTGACGCCAGCCGAGCTTGAAAGTATGAGCTTCGATGCAGGCTCGATGGGGCCAAAAGTGTCCGCCTGCAGCCGCTTTGTCGCCAGCTGTCACGGTATCGCCGGGATAGGTGCGCTGGAGGACGGCCCGGCAATTCTGGCTGGCGAAAAGGGCACGTTAATTCGGGAGCCGTGAAAGCCCCCTCCCCCTAACCCTCTCCCCCTGGGGGAGAGAGGATAAAAAGGCATCGCGCTTCCCCTCCATTTCGGGGGAGGGACAAAAAAACGAAACAGAATTACCAGCATTTCCCCCTCTCCCTTTCAGGGAGAGGGCCGGGGTGAGGGTAAAAAGATCTTCTCATTCAAAGGATAACGAAAATGACTATCAACCTAAAAAACCGCAATTTTCTGAAACTCCTCGACTTCAAACCGGCAGAAATTCAGTACCTCATCGACCTTGCCCGTGAACTGAAAGCCGCCAAACAGACCGGCACTGAGAAAAAAACGCTATGCGGTAAAAACATCGCGCTGATCTTCGAGAAAACCTCCACCCGTACCCGCTGCGCCTTTGAAGTTGCCGCGTTTGACCAGGGCGCGCTGGTGACGTATCTGGGGCCAAGCGGCTCGCAAATCGGCCATAAAGAATCCATGAAAGATACCGCCCGCGTGCTGGGGCGGATGTACGACGGGATTGAATATCGTGGCTATGGCCAGGACATTGTCGAAGAGCTGGGGGAATACGCTGGCGTGCCGGTGTGGAACGGGCTGACCAATGAATTTCACCCGACCCAGATCCTCGCCGACCTGATGACCATGCTGGAGCACGCCCCGGGTAAAAAACTGCAGGATCTCTCCTTCGCTTATCTCGGCGATGCCCGTAACAACATGGGCAATTCCCTGATGGTGGGCGCAGCCAAAATGGGCATGGATATTCGTCTTGTCGCGCCGAAAGCCTTCTGGCCTGAAGCGACGCTGGTCGAGCAATGCCGCGCCATCGCCAAAGAAAGCGGCGGCCGCATCATGCTGACGGACAGCGTGGAAGAAGGCGTTGCGGGCGTAGATTTCCTCTACACGGACGTTTGGGTTTCGATGGGCGAACCCAAAGAAGCCTGGGCCGAACGCGTAAGCATCATGACGCCTTACCAGATTAACCAGAACGTCCTCAACGCGACCGGTAACCCGAACGTCAAGTTCATGCATTGCCTGCCCGCCTTCCACAACGAACACACCAAAGTCGGCAAAGAGATCGAAGAAACCTACGGCCTGAAAGGGCTGGAGGTGACCGAAGAAGTCTTTGAGTCAAAACACTCCATTGTCTTCGACGAAGCCGAAAACCGCATGCACACCATTAAAGCCGTAATGGTCGCCACGCTCGGCGCGTAACGCTGTCGGGCAGTGGGACCCCCTCGCTGCCCGTATTGCCCTTGTGCTGCTTCGCGCAGCGGGAGAAAAGGAAATGGCCGATGTTACCCATGAAGGTGCCACAGACACCTCCACAAGCAGTGAAAGAAAGCTCGGACTCAGCGCGCTGGTCGCGCTGGTAATAGGATCGATGATTGGCGGGGGCGTTTTCAGCCTGCCGCAAAACTTTGCTTCGGTAGCCTCACCCGGAGCATTGCTGATCGGCTGGGCTATCACCGGCGTCGGTATGCTTTGCCTGGCGTTTATTTATCAGAATCTCAGCGCTCGCTGCCCGGATCTTGACGGCGGCGTTTACAGCTATGCCCGGGCCGGGTTTGGCGACTTTATTGGCTTCCAGTCCGCCTGGGGCTACTGGTTCTCCGCCTGGCTCGGGAACGTCTCTTACGCGGTGCTGCTGTTCAGCGCCATGAGCTTTTTCATCCCGGTGTTTGGCGACGGAAACAACCTGCCGTCGATTATCGGCGCCTCCATCGTGCTTTGGTTAGTTCATGCCCTGGTGCTTCGAGGAGTCCGTGAAGCCGCCTATATCAACACAATTCTTACCGTGGTGAAGGTCATTATCCTGCTGGTCTTTATTGTCGCGGTGTTGATTGCCTTCCGCATTGGCGTGTTCACTGCGGATTTCTGGGGCCGCATGATGCTGGTCGAAGGCTCACGCCCTGAAATTTTCGATCAGGTGAAAAACACCATGCTGGTCACCACCTGGGTATTTATCGGCATTGAAGGGGCAACCGTTGTTTCCGCCCGTGCTGCAAAACGTGAGGATATCGGTAAGGCGACGGTAATTGGTCTGCTGGGCGCGCTGGCGATTTACGTGCTGGTCAGCGTGCTGTCGATGGGGATCCTCGATCAGGCCGCTCTGGCCGGGCTGAAGAATCCTTCAATGGCTGGCGTGCTGGAAAGCGTGGTCGGGCCGTGGGGAGCGAAGTTCGTTGCCGGAGGCGTGATTCTGTCCGTAGCCGGAGCGCTACTGGCCTGGACGCTGTTTGCCGCAGAATTACCCCGCGTCGCGGCGATTGACGGCATTTTCCCTAAAATTTTCGCCAAAGAGAACGCCCGCCATTCGCCTTCGTTTTCACTGTGGATCACCAATGGCTTAATTCAACTCTTCCTGATCCTCACCTTGTTCTACGCCGCTGGCTACCAGGCGCTGTTCTCCATTGCCACGGCGGCCATTTTACCTCCGTATCTGTTCAGCGCGGCCTACGGGCTGAAGCTGGCCTGGACCGGGGAGCGTTATGGACAGGGGGAATCACGCACCGGCGGCATAGTGCTTGGCCTGATTGCAACGGCTTACGGCTTCTGGCTTTGCTACGCCGCAGGCGATTCGATGTTGCTGAGCTCGCTGTTATTCACCCCGGGCATTCTGGTGTTCCTGTGGCAGAAAAAAACCCAGGGCCAGCCGCTGCTGAAAAGCTATGAACTGGCGATTGCCGTGGCCATTCTGGCTTTAGCCGCATGGACATTAAAACAGGTCATTAATGGAAATCTACAGATAGCCTGACGCCATTAACGCCACAATCGTGGCGTTAAACGCTTTATATCCATCCATTAGCGACATTTTAAAGAGGTAAATTAATAAAAATCATTTCTATCAATAAATTACGTTCATCAACCGTGCAATGAAAACGCACCGGCCATCACAGGAGTGTATAAAGATCATGAGGACATCCCGCCTCTCGTTTGAGAAAGAGCAGCGCCAGCTTGAACTGTGCCAACAGCTCATCAGCCACAAGAGTTATCACTCCCAGGAGCAACTGCGCCATGACCTGAAACAGCACGGCTTCGAAGCCATCAGCCAGTCCACCGTCTCCCGCCTGCTCAAGCTGCTGGGCGTTATAAAATTACGCAATGCTAAAGGGCAAAAAATCTATGCTCTTAGCCCGCAGACTTTGCCTCAGCCCAACGCGGCTCGTTCGGTGGCTGAAATGGTGCTAAGCATTGAGCACAACAGTGAATTTGTCATGGTACATACGGTGTCAGGCTACGGCAAAGCGATAGCGAAAATTCTCGATCATCACGCCATCGCCGAGATTTTGGGCGTGGTCGCCGGGAGCAGCGTGGTCTGGATTGCGCCGCGTGAAGTCCAAAAAACGCCGCTGGTGCATCGGCGTATCATGCGGATGCTGGGCCAGGCATAAATGCACCGCAACCGATTGCAGCGCCCCTGAAAAAGTGTGATTTTAGCGCTTGCAGAGAACACCCACGCGCGTATAATGCGCCACAATTTGCCGGGAGGAAGCATGGTTTACTGTGTTCAAAAAAATGTCGCAGCTCGACGTCTGAAAGCAGACGCGGCAGGGCGTTTTTCTTCCCGTTGCACCGTCGAATTTCTAAATTCCCAAATTGCTAAGGCCCCTCGTTGAGGGGCCTTTTTTTTGCCCGTCGGCCCGAGAACAGGAGAGAAGCATGACTAACCCGCTCTATAAAAAACACATCATTTCCATCAATGATCTCAGTCGTGAAGAACTTGAACTGGTGCTGGCGACCGCGGCAAAGCTAAAAGCGAACCCACAGCCGGAGTTGTTGAAGCACAAAGTTATCGCCAGCTGCTTCTTTGAAGCGTCGACCCGAACCCGCCTCTCTTTTGAAACCTCCATCCACCGTCTGGGCGCATCCGTGGTGGGTTTCTCCGACAGCAGCAACACTTCGCTGGGCAAGAAAGGCGAGACGCTGGCGGATACCATCTCCGTCATCAGTACCTACGTGGACGCCATCGTGATGCGTCATCCGCAGGAAGGTGCGGCTCGCCTGGCCACCGAATTTTCCGGTGAGATCCCGGTGCTGAACGCCGGTGACGGCGCGAACCAGCACCCAACCCAAACCCTGCTGGATTTGTTCACCATTCAGGAAACTCAGGGCCGCCTGGAGAACCTGAATATCGCCATGGTCGGTGACCTGAAATATGGCCGCACCGTACATTCGCTGGCCCAGGCGCTGGCGAAGTTCAACGGCAACCGTTTCTACTTCATCGCGCCACCCGCGCTGGCGATGCCGCAGTACATTCTCGACATGCTGGATGAAAAAGGCATTGCCTGGAGCCGCCATGAGTCTATCGACGAAGTGGTGGGTGAGCTGGACATTCTGTACATGACCCGCGTGCAGAAAGAGCGCCTGGACCCGTCTGAGTACGCCAACGTTAAGGCACAGTTTATCCTGCGCGCCGCCGACCTGACCGGGGCACGCGGCAACATGAAAGTGCTGCACCCACTGCCGCGCGTGGATGAGATCACCACCGACGTAGACAGCACGCCGCATGCCTGGTACTTCCAGCAGGCCGGGAACGGTATTTTTGCTCGCCAGGCGCTGCTGGCGCTGGTGTTGAATCGCGAACTGGTTTAAGTGAGAGGACAAGAAGATGACGCACGATAATAAATTACAGGTTGAAGCCATCAAGCGCGGCACCGTTATCGACCACATTCCGGCTCAGGTTGGCTTTAAGCTGCTGACCCTGTTCCAGCTGACCGAAACCGACCAGCGGATTACCATCGGCCTGAATTTACCGTCCCGCGAGCTGGGCCGCAAAGATCTGATCAAAATTGAAAATACCTTCCTGACCGATGAGCAGGTGAACCAGCTGGCGCTGTACGCCCCGCACGCCACGGTGAACCGCATCGACGAATACGAAGTCGTCGGCAAAAGCACCCCAAGCCTGCCGGATCGCATCGAGAAAGTGCTGCTGTGCCCGAACACCAACTGCATCAGCCACAACGAGCCGGTGGCTTCTTCGTTCGCCGTGAAACAGCGCGCCGACGATATCAGCCTGAAGTGCAAGTATTGCGAGAAAGAGTTCGCTCGCCACGTGGTTCTGGTAGATTAACGGCGACTAATGACAAGCCACTCCCCGTCCCTATAATGGGCGGGAGTTTATATCCAATACTAAGGAGAAAGTATGTCACGTACGCTTAGCACGGAAAATGCACCGGCCGCTATCGGTCCTTATGTTCAGGGTGTCGATCTCGGGAGCATGATCATCACTTCCGGGCAGATCCCGGTGAACCCAAAAACCGGTGAAGTGCCGGAAGACGTAGCCGCTCAGGCTCGTCAGTCCCTGGAAAACGTGAAGGCTATCGTTGAGTCCGCGGGTCTGAAAGTGGGCGACATCGTGAAAACTACCGTGTTTGTGAAAGACCTGAACGATTTCGCGACCGTGAACGCCACCTACGAAGCCTTCTTCAACGAACATAATGCGACCTTCCCGGCTCGCTCCTGCGTTGAAGTAGCTCGTCTGCCGAAAGACGTAAAAATCGAAATCGAAGCTATCGCCGTTCGTCGCTAGTTCGCCGCCGCGCTTTGCTTCTGGCCCCGCTTTCACGGGGCCATTTTCTGCTTACTTCACGACAGCCCGCAGCAGTTTTTCCAGCGGATACACCGCCGCAATCACCACTTCATCACGAGTCTGAGCCGCAGCATCCAGCTGAGTTTGAATGGCTTTCAGCTCGTCATCGCTGAGCGATCCTTGTTTCGCCACCAAATCCGTCAGCCTTAAGCCCAGCCCGGCGAGCTTGTCCACGTCTTCGGCAACCGGCTTGAGTGGTTTTAGCACGTAGTTGCCGTCGATCAGCGCCAGCACGTCCGGGGTATTGTTTTGCCAGCGGGTGAAGATATGGCGCAGCGCTTCCGCACTGTTCCCGTCTTCCCTGTCGGCAATCAGCTTATCTACCCAACCGTTAATCGCCCTGACCTGCCCACTTTCCGCCCCAAGCGCATCGGCAAAGCGGTTCAGCGGCTCAAAGTGGTTGTAATTCCCGGCCTGGAATTTCAGGTGCTGGCGCGTGTAATACTGAGCTGGTTCAATGGCCTGGGCCAAAATTTGCAGCGGCATGATCTCCGGCGTACCGGCCAGACGAGTGAGCTGCGTAACGGATTCGGTGTGCTGGCGCAGGCCAACGGACACCGTGGACCAGGCATCAATGGCCTGCATACGCTGGTACATGTTGTCCACGTCGGTGACGTCTTTAGCCGACCACAGCCGCTCGGCCACGGCAAAGGTACGCGGCCAGAGCTTGATGTCCAGCAGCGGGGAGATCACGTTTTCCGCCCACAGCGCCGCTTCACCGCCGAGGATATTGCTCATCTGCGCTTCGGTTGGCACTACAGGCTGTTTGCCGTCCGGGATGCCTTCGAGCTTCTGCCCGGTCGCCGGATAGCGCACGTTGCCTACCAGGAAGTAGCCGTTCAGCTTGTCGTTTTCCAGCGTCACCACCGGGCGCGTTTCTCCCATCCAGGTATCCACCGTGAAGGTCACCTGAGTCGGGTTCAGCCATTTTATGTCGTGAACTGCGCGGCGGGACTTGCCCTTGAAGTCGATAAAGCCGCGCCAGCCGCCGTCGCTTTTCACCAGCGTAAAGCTGCCTTCTACCGCGCTGCCTTTCAGGCGAGGCATGCTGAAGAACCAGCTCTGTGCGCTGTCGGCTTCGCGGATGTGATCCACATTGTTTAACCCAACCGGCAGGACTTCATTGCGGTAGTGGTAGGCGGTGGACTGCGGCTGGTCGAGGTAAAAGCCCGTGGACAGAATGCCTTTGTAGCCGTTGGCCGCGATCGCCCCCAGCGAATCCTGCCCCTGCCAGGACTGGATCAAAATGTTCTTCGGCAGATCCGGGTGATAAATCTCGTCCCAGCCCATCATCTGGCGCTTATGTTTCTCGAGGATCTTTTCCAGCCGCTGGTTGAAGTACGTTTGCAGCGCGTGGGAGTCGGCCAGGTTGTGCTGCTTCATGAATTGCTGGATGGCGGCGTTTTCTTTCCATTGGGTATCATCCACCTCATCGCCGCCGATATGCAAGTAACTGTCGGGGAAAATGGCGGTAACTTCGCCAATCAGCGTATCGACAAATTTATAGGCCGCTTCGTTAGCCGGATTCAGCAGCGGCTTCAGAACGCCCCAGTTGTGCTCCATCTGGTATGGGCCCGGCGCGCTCATCAGTTCCGGGTAAGCGACAGCCAGCGCTGAGCCGTGGCCCGGCAGGTCGATTTCCGGCACCACGCGAATGCCCAGCGAGGTGGCATAGCGTACCACCTGCTTCATTTGCGCCTGGGTGTAGAACTGCCCGTCGCTCGCCAGCTGCTGCAGCTTCGGATAATGGGTCGATGCAAAGCGCCAGCCCTGATCGTCCGTCAGGTGCCAGTGGAAGACGTTCAGCTTGGCGGCGGCCATCCCATCCAGCTGACGCAGAATGTCGTTCACCGGCATAAAATGGCGGGCCGAATCAAGCAGCAGCCCGCGCCACGGGAAACGCGGGACATCTTTGATGTCTACATAAGGAATCGACGTGTTTTGCGGGCCATTTTGAATCAGCTGCAGCACGGTCTCCATGCCGCGCATCGCGCCAAACCGCGTGTTAGCGGTGAGCTTCACGCCGTCTGCCGTCACGCTTAAGGCATAGCTTTCGTCGCTGTCTGCTTCAGGCAGCGGATCAACGGCTTGTTTGATTTGAATAGCAATCGTGGGTTTTGCCGGCTGCGCAGCCGCGGGCTGAAGCTGCCACCCGGTTTGCAGGCTGATACGCTGCCGCCAGCGATCAATGGCCCCGTCGAGCTTATCGCCGCTAATGGCGATAGAAACGGCGTTAGTCAGCGGCAGGCTGCCCTGGGTGGCCGGGAGTTCGACCTGCTGCGGCCAGGGCATTAACGGGAGATCCCCTGCGGGAGCGGCCTGCGCCTGGCAGGCAACGGCGATACCTGCGGCCAGCAGGCTGAAACGAAGCGATTTGAACATAGATAATCCTTTCACGTGACGGGCCAGAAAACAGCAAAAACAATCTGTTATCACGTGAAGGATTTTTCAGCAAGGCGGCGGCGAGACGTGGATCACATCTCGCCATTTTTTGGGATTACTGCCAGCCGTAGCGGCGGCTATAGAAGCCTTTTACCGCCTGAGTCAGCATCATGTAGCCCGCCAGGATGATCACCAGCAGCGGGAAGTAGCTCAGCGGCAGCGCCTGCAGGTGGAGATATTCCGCCAGCGGGGAGAACGGCAGCGCAATCCCGAGCGCCATCACCAGCAGCGTCATGACCATCAGCGGCCAGGCCGGGCGGCTTTGCAGGAACGGAATGCGGCGGGTACGGATCATGTGCACAATCAGCGTCTGCGACAGCAGGCCTTCCACGAACCAGCCGGACTGGAACAGCGTTTGCGCTTCCGGGGAATTGGCTTTGAAAATCCACCACATCACGCCGAAGGTCACGATATCGAAGATGGAACTGAGCGGCCCGAAGAACACCATAAAGCGGCCCAGGTCGGCCGGGTTCCAGCGCTGCGGCTGCTTGATTTGCTCGTCGTCGACGTTATCAAACGGGATCGCGACCTGCGAGATATCGTACATCAGGTTCTGAATCAGTAAGTGAATCGGCAGCATCGGCAGGAACGGCAGGAAGGCGCTGGCCACCAGCACGCTGAAGACGTTGCCGAAGTTGGAGCTGGCGGTCATTTTGATGTACTTGAGCATGTTGGCAAAGGTACGACGCCCTTCGATCACACCCTCTTCCAGCACCATCAGGCTTTTTTCCAGCAGGATGATGTCGGCAGCTTCACGGGCGATATCCACCGCACCATCGACGGAAATACCGATATCCGCCGCGCGCAAGGCCGGGGCATCGTTGATGCCGTCGCCCATAAAGCCCACGACATGGCCTTCACCGCGCAGCAGGCGAACGATGCGCTCTTTGTGCATCGGCGTCAAGCGGGCAAACAGCGTGGTTTGCAGCGCCACGCGCGCCAGCTCGTCATCGCTCATCTCTTCGATGTCGCTGCCGATAATCAGGTCGCCCACTTCCAGGCCGACTTCACGGCATACTTTCGCCGCGACCAGTTCGCTGTCGCCGGTCAGGATTTTCACCGCAATACCGCTGGCTTTCAGCGCTTTTAACGCCGGAGCGGTGGTTTCTTTCGGCGGATCGAGGAAGGCAATGTAGCCTTCGAGGATCAGGTCGGACTCATCCACGCGGCTGTAGTCTGCGCTGCGGGCTGGCAGGAATTTGGTGGCAACGGCAACCACGCGCAGACCCTGGCTGTTTAGCGAGTCGGTTACGCTGCGAATGCGCGTCAGCATCCCTTCGCTGAGCGGCACAATTTCATCGCCGTGGCGCACGTGGGTACAGACGTTGAGGATCTCCTGCAGCGCGCCTTTGCAGATAAGCTGATGCACGTCGGCCTGCTCGGAGACCACAACCGACATGCGGCGACGGTCAAAATCAAAAGGAATTTCATCTATTTTGTGCCAGCGGGCAACCGCCGTACGAGCGTGATCGGCATCGACACCTTCCAGTACCGCTACGTCGAGCAGGTTTTTCAGGCCGGTTTGATAGTGGCTGTTCAGCCAGGCGGTATGCAGCACGCGATCGCTTTGCTCACCGAAGATATCGGTGTGGGTTTCCAGCACGATGCGGTCCTGCGTCAGGGTGCCGGTTTTATCGGTACACAGGATGTCCATCGCGCCAAAGTTCTGGATAGCATCCAGGTGTTTCACAATGACTTTTTGCTTCGACAGTTTGACCGCCCCGCGCGCCAGCGTGGAGGTCACAATCATAGGCAGCATTTCCGGCGTCAGGCCGACGGCAACGGAGAGCGAGAACAGCGCCGCTTCCCACCAGTCGCCTTTGGTGAAGCCGTTAATCAGCAGCACCACCGGCACCATCACCAGCATAAAGCGGATCAGCAGCCAGCTTACGCGGCTGATCCCGCGCTGGAAGGCGTTAGGTTCGCTTTCCTGCTGGGTGACACGCCCGGCAAGCTGGCCGAACCAGGTGTTGCCGCCGGTGGCGATAATCATCGCCAGCGCGGTGCCGCTCACCACGTTGGTGCCCATAAAGCAGAGGTTGTCGCACTCCAGCGGGTTGTGCTGGTCGTGCTGACGGCTGATGGCGACTTTCTCGACCGGCAGCGATTCCCCGGTCAGCGACGCCTGGCCAACAAACAGATCACGCGCCTGCATCACGCGCAAGTCGGCTGGGATCATGTCACCCGCAGCAAGCTTAACAATGTCACCTGGCACCAGCTGGTCCAGCGGAACTTCGACATAGGCATATTCGCCCTGATCGTTGATCACGCGCAGCACGGTTGCGGTGTTGCTCACCATCGCCTTCAGCGCATCCGCCGCGCGGGTGGAGCGAGTTTCCTGGATGAAGTTCAGCAGCGTGGAAATCACCACCATCAGCGCGATGACGCTGGCGCCGAACAGATCATCTTCCGTGGCGTAGGAGAAAATCCCCAGCGCCGTCAGCAGCAGATTGAACGGGTTGCGGTAACAAACCCAGAGATGCACAAACCACGGCGCGGGTTTCTGCGCCGGGATCTGGTTCAGGCCGTGGGTTTCACGCGCTTTTTCGACTTCGCGAGCGTCCAGCCCTTCCGGGTGGCTGCCAAACTCAACGTAGAGCTGCTCTTCGCTGGCGGCGGCATATTTCAGGCAGGCTTGAGTCAGCGTCGCTGGAATATCAGCGGCCTTCGCTACCACTTTCCCGTCAGGCATAGGATCGCGCTGCACCAGGCGGCGCGGCAGGTGGCGGCTCAGTTGAGACATCAGCTGGCGTGTGAGGTTTTTGAATTGCATAAACGTCCTTAGCACCGTCTTGAGCGGTACCTAAGTTTCCTGCAGGCGCAACAAAGCAGCACCAGGCAGGAGATCATCAATAAGCAGGGACGTAAAAGAGAGCGGTCGTCACTGCCTTACAAAACCGGTAAGGCAGCGGGCGTTAACCTGTGGCTTACCGGAAAATTCCTGTTACTTCAGGGTGAGGACTGGGATCGGGTTCCATGTCATCTCCGGTAGCGTTGAAAGAAAAATAGCATTACGCCTTCTGGCATAATGAGAATGCCAGGTATACTACGCCCGTAAAACTAAACCGTCTGTAAACCAGATTTTGCCCATATCGGGAACGGGATAGAGCGTTAAAATTTTAATCCTGGTAAGTATATTCTAAATAATCCGGATTACAGGTTGGTGGCAAACGAGTGACAATCACTGCATTCGTGTCCCAAAGGGAAAAGGGCCAGCCGCCATTGTCTAACCAGCCAATTTGCACCGTGACCTCCAGGGAAAAGAACTGCCATGCAAAGTCGCCTTACCATCAAAGATATTGCCCGCCTGAGCGGCGTGGGGAAATCTACCGTCTCTCGCGTATTGAACAATGAAAGCGGCGTCAGCGCCCGCACGCGGGAACGGGTTGAAGCGGTAATGCAGCAGCATGAGTTTTCTCCCTCCCGCTCGGCGCGTGCGATGCGCGGGCAAAGCGACAAAGTCGTCGCCATTATCGTGACCCGCCTGGACTCCCTGTCGGAAAATCTGGCGGTGCAAACCATGCTGCCTTGTCTTTACGAGCAGGGCTATGACCCGATCATGATGGAAAGCCAGTTCTCACCAGAGATGGTTGAGGAGCATCTCGGCATGCTGCGCCGCCGTAATATCGACGGCGTGATTCTGTTCGGCTTCACGGGTATCAACGAGAAAGTGCTGCAGCCGTGGCGTTCCACGCTGGTACTGATGGCGCGCGATGCCAGCGGCTTCGCTTCGGTGTGTTATGACGATGAAGGCTCAATTCACATCCTGATGTCTACGCTTTATCAGCAGGGCCACCGCGATATCAGCTTCCTGGGCGTGCCGCACGGCGACGTTACCACCGGTTACCGCCGTCACCATGCCTATCTCGCTTTTTGCCGTGACCACGATATTGTTCCGAATGCCGCCTTGCCCGGCCTGGCGATGAAGCAAGGCTACGAGCATGTAGTTGAAGTCCTGACCCCAAAAACCACCGCTCTGCTGTGCGCCACCGATACCCTGGCGCTGGGCGCAAGCAAATACCTCCAGCAGCAAAACCGCAGCGATATTCAACTGGCGAGCGTGGGGAACACGCCGCTGATGAAATTCTTGCACCCTGAAATCATCACCGTTGACCCAGGCTACGCCGAAGCCGGTCGCGCCGCGGCCTTGCAGCTGATCGGGCAGATTTCTCAAAGCCAACAGCTGCGGCAGATCGTCATCCCTAGTCACCTGCAATAAAACCTCCCCTGAACGGGATTTTGTGATCTTCGCCCGATTTCGGGAACGTTCCCATTTTCGCAAATTAGAAACCTGGCTACCCTTACAACAGGTCATTACCTCCTACCCAGGGTGTTACTTATGAGCAAAGTAAAACAACAAGACATCGACAAACTGATCGAACTGGTTGGCGGACGCGAGAATATCGCCACCGTCAGCCACTGCATTACCCGACTGCGTTTTGTGCTTAACCATCCCGAAAATGCCCATCCTAAAGAGATCGAAAACCTGCCGATGGTGAAAGGCTGCTTTACCAATGCCGGTCAGTTCCAGGTGGTTATCGGTACCGATGTGGATGATTACTACAAAGCGCTGATTGCCACTACAGGGCTGGACTCCGCCGACAAAGAGCAGGCCAAAACGGCGGCTCGTCAAAACATGAAATGGCACGAGCAGCTGATCTCTCACTTTGCAGAGATCTTCTTCCCGCTGCTGCCAGCGCTGATCAGCGGGGGTTTGATCCTCGGCTTCCGTAACGTCATTGGCGACCTGCCGATGAGCAACGGGGAAACCCTTGCCCAGATGTACCCGGCGCTGAAAACCGTGTATGACTTCCTGTGGCTGATTGGTGAAGCGATCTTCTTCTATTTGCCAGTGGGCATTTGCTGGTCTGCGGTGAAGAAAATGGGCGGCACACCGATCCTCGGCATCGTGCTGGGCGTTACGCTGGTCTCCCCGCAGCTGATGAACGCTTACGAGCTGGGCACCAAGATCCCGGAAGTGTGGAACTTCGGCTGGTTCACCATTGAGAAAGTCGGTTACCAGGCGCAGGTTATCCCTGCGTTGCTGGCAGGCCTGGCACTCGGCTTCATTGAAACGCGAATGAAACGCATCGTGCCAGATTACCTTTATCTGGTTATCGTGCCGGTATGTTCTCTGATCCTGGCAGTCTTCCTGGCGCACACCGTCATCGGGCCGTTTGGCCGTATGATCGGCGACGGCGTGGCGTTCGCTGTTCGCCACCTGATGACCGGCAGCTTCGCCCCTATTGGCGCCGCGCTGTTTGGTTTCCTGTATGCACCATTGGTGATTACCGGCGTTCACCAGACCACGCTCGCCATCGACATGCAGATGATCCAGAGCCTGGGCGGGACACCGGTTTGGCCACTGATTGCGCTGTCCAACATCGCACAGGCATCTGCGGTTGTCGGCATCATTATCTGTAGCCGCAAGCAGAACGAACGTGAAATCTCCGTCCCGGCGGCCATTTCTGCCTACCTCGGCGTGACCGAGCCGGCCATGTACGGGATCAACCTGAAGTACCACTTCCCGATGCTGTGTGCAATGGTCGGTTCCGGCCTGGCTGGCCTGCTGTGCGGCCTGAACGGCGTGATGGCGAACGGGATTGGCGTCGGCGGTCTGCCGGGCATCCTGTCCATTCAGCCTAAGTTCTGGGGCGTCTACGCCATTGCGATTGTTATCGCGGTGATTGTGCCGATTATCCTGACCTCTATCGTCTACAAACGTAAATTCCGCCAGGGCACGCTGCTGGTGGTGTAGTGAGATTGACCGGGGGCAGAAATGCCCCCCCTTTTCGTCAGAGCAAAGTGACTTTTTCTCGCTTTGTGGGTTATCAGCTGAAAATCAGCCCGTTGATTTTCCTTATTTATTTTTGATGGCACTTACGGTTCTTTCTACTGCCGAAGTTTGTCATCAGTTTATGGGGCAATTCCGCCCCTTCAGCTAGCAGGAACTCGCTATGAATATCACTCCTCCGTGGTGGCAAAACGGCGTCATCTACCAGATTTACCCGAAGAGTTTCCAGGATACGACCGGCAGCGGTACCGGCGATCTGAAGGGCGTGATTAAACGTCTGGATTACCTCAAGACGCTGGGCGTAGATGCCATTTGGCTGACGCCGTTTTACGTCTCGCCTCAGATAGATAACGGCTACGATGTCGCTGACTACTGTGCGATAGATCCGACTTACGGCACGCTGGAAGATTTTGATTTGCTGGTTGCCGAAGCCCACCAGCGCGGTATTCGCCTGGTGCTGGATATGGTGTTTAACCACACTTCTACGGAGCACGGTTGGTTCAAGCAGGCGCAGGATAAACACAGCCCGTACCGCGAGTTCTATATCTGGCGCGACGGCACGCCGGATATTCTGCCGAACAACTGGCGTTCGAAGTTTGGCGGCAATGCCTGGCAGTGGCAGGCGGAGACCGGGCAATACTACCTGCACCTTTTCGCGCCTGAGCAGGCAGACCTCAACTGGGAAAACCCGACGGTTCGCGCCGAGCTGAAAAAGGTTTGCGAGTTCTGGGCCAACCGCGGCGTGGACGGCCTGCGTCTCGACGTGATTAACCTGGTATCAAAAGATCAGACGTTCCCAAATGACGTGAACGGCGGTGACGGGCGTCGTTTTTACACCGATGGCCCACGGGTTCACGAGTACCTGCGGGAATTCAGCCGCGATGCCTTTAAGCCGCTTGGCCTGATGACCGTCGGCGAGATGTCCTCCACCTCGCTGGATAACTGCCAGAAATACGGTGCCCTCGACGGCAGCGAGCTGTCGATGACCTTTAACTTCCATCACCTCAAGGTGGATTATCCTGGCGGTGAGAAATGGACGCTGGCAAAACCTGACTACGTGGAGCTGAAGTCCATCTTCAACCACTGGCAACAGGGTATGCATAACGTCGCCTGGAACGCGCTGTTCTGGTGTAACCACGACCAGCCGCGCATAGTTTCCCGTTTTGGCCACGAAGGCGAGCTGCGAACCACCTCTGCGAAGATGCTGGCGATGGTTCTGCACGGTATGCAAGGCACGCCGTACATCTATCAGGGAGAAGAGATTGGGATGACCAACCCGCATTTCTCCAGCATCGATCAGTACCGCGACGTAGAAAGCCTCAATATGTTTGCCGAGCTGCGAACCCTTGGGCGCGACAGCGACACGCTGATGGCTATTCTCGCCAGCAAGTCACGCGATAACAGCCGCACGCCTATGCAATGGGATGCAGGCAGTAATGCAGGCTTTAGCGAAGGTACACCGTGGATTGGGCTGTGCGATAACTACCAGACTGTCAACGCTGAAGCAGCGCGGGAAGACAAAGAGTCGGTCTTCTATACCTACCAGCAATTGATCAAGCTGCGTAAGACGGAGCCGGTGCTGACCTGGGGCAATTATCAGGATCTGCTGCCGGAGCACCCGCTGGTGTGGAGCTACAGCCGTCAACATGAAGGCCAGACGCTGGTGGTTGCCGCGAACCTTAGCGCGGAAGCGCAATGGCTGCAGCTGGAAGGGCACGAAGGCGAATGGGAAGTGCTGATGAGCAACTATGCTGATGCCGCACCGAAGCCTGCGGAGATGAGCCTGAGGCCGTTTGAAGCGGTGTACTGGATTAAGCGTTAGTCTGGAAAAATGCCCCTCACCCCGGCCCTCTCCCCACAGGGAGAGGGAGAAAACAGGCGGTGGGACATTTTTATTCCCTCTTCCTCTGGGAGAGGGAGAAAACAGGCGGCGGGACATTTTTATTCCCTCTTCCTCTGGGAGAGGGAGAAAACAGGCGGTGGGACATTTTTATTACCTCTTCCTCTGGGAGAGGGAGAAAACAGGCGGCGGGACATTTTTATTCCCTCTCCCTCTGGGAGAGGGTTAGGGTGAGGGTCAAAATCACCCTTTCAGCGCCTGAATCCGGCTTAGCCAGCCGTTAACGCCCTCATCGATCAGCGCTTCCGTAATCGTATTCGCTCCCTGAATAAGCGCAGGCGTCTGCCAGATCATACCGGTCTTGTTCGCCATCGCGTGGAACGGCAGCAGCAGCTCCTCCACCGTGTAGCGGTTTGCACCGCCTGCACGATAAGCTTCTGCCGCACCGCCCGTCGACGTCATCACCATCAGCTTTTTGCCGTGCAGCGCGGTGCCGTTAGTCCCGTAGGCAAAGCCAAAGGTTAGCACCTGATCCTGCCAGTCCTTGAGGATTGCCGGGGAGCTGTACCACCAGAACGGGAACATCAGCACAATCGCATCATGTTCCACCAGCAGCGCCTGTTCACGCTCAACGTCAATCTGGTGATCCGGGTACTCACGCTTAAGCTCGTGCACGGTTACGCCTGCGATACTTTTCAGGGCCGTAACGCCAGCGCGATTAATACGGGATTCTTCAGGGGCGCGATGTGCCGCCAGCACTAATATTTTATTCATCTTTCAGACCTCATTTTTGGGATGAGGCTATCTTTTCAGATGACAGGGCTTACCTGTAGTCCATAACATGGCACATCTGTTTCAACTAAAGGTTACAAGCATGATGCTTTCCGCAGACGTTCATCGGCTCATTCCCGCTTTTCTGGCGGCGGCAGACTGCGAGAGTTTTTCCGAGGCAGCCCGTCAGCTGGGTATTACGCCCGCGGCGGTGAGCAAAAGTATTCGCCAGCTTGAACAGCGGCTGGGCATCGTGCTCTTTGTGCGCAATACGCACTTTGTGGTGCTGACCGAAGAAGGCACTGCGTTACGCGATGAGGTCGCACCGCTTTGGCAGGCGCTGAACCAGGCGCTGGTTAACCCCGATGCGGAACCTTCAGGGTTGCTGCGCGTCAGCGTGATCCCTGGCTTTGGCCGCCATTGCCTGATGCCGATCCTGGCCGAATTCCAGCGGCGCTATCCTCTGATTCGCTTTGAGATGTCGATGGAAGCCCGCAGCGTCAACCTCATTGGCGAGCGCATAGACGTGGCCATCGGCCACCGCACGGTAAGAGATAATCGCGTGGTGGCGCGCGAGCTGTATACCGCGAAAATGATTGCAGCGGCTTCACCGGCCTATTTAGCAGAGCACGGAACACCACAAACGCCGGAAGATCTCGCTAAGCATCGCTGCCTCATCCACCGTAACTCCGGCACCGGGCGCCTTCAGCAATGGATGAATAACGAAACGCTGTTTGACGAACCTTCAGCCTGGTTTATCTCCACTTCGCCGGATTCGCTGGTGGATGCCGCGCTGTCCGACATGGGGATCGTTTATCTCGCCGACTGGTATCTCACCCGTCCTATAGCCGAAGGAAAATTACAGGCAATTTTGCAGGATTCGGCCACCGAGCCGCAGCAGCTCTGGGTAAAGTATGCCGGAGGAAAAATCCCGCCAAAGATTCGGGTATTTGTAGAATATTTATACGAAAAATTAATCGGATAATTTCCCTCCAATAGGCAACGCCCGCCATTTCTACTGCCCCTGATTTACTTTGTCCTGCATCAATAAAATCGCAAACATGTTTGATGCAAATCACTATATATAGAATTTAGAATGCATCCCGGCCCTACATGTTGTATTTATCGACTACGATAACGACAGCATCCTCAGGATAAGTTTGGGGATTATCTGTGGATAAAAAGGGCTCACTTTCGGGAAATTTTGACAGGACAAATGGCTACACGCCGCCGAATACGCCCAGCCCTTTGTGGATAACCTAAAAATAAATGGAGAAATCATGACACCGCATGTGATGAAAAGAGACGGGTGCAAAGTACCTTTCACTTCAGAGCGCATCAGAGAAGCCATTCTGCGTGCAGCTAAAGCAGCGGGAGTCGATGACGCGGACTATTGCGCCACCGTCGCAGATGTCGTCAGTCAGCAGATGGCCGGCCGCAGCCAGGTCGACATCGGCGAGATCCAGGTCGCCGTGGAAAACCAGCTTATGGCCGGAAATTACAAGCAGCTGGCGCGCGCCTATATTGAGTACCGCCATGACCGTGATATTGAGCGCGAGAAGCGTGGCCGCCTGAACCAGGAAATTCGCGGCCTGGTTGAGCAGACTAACTCCGCCCTGCTTAACGAGAACGCCAACAAAGACAGTAAAGTAATCCCAACCCAGCGCGACCTGCTGGCCGGGATTGTCGCCAAGCACTACGCCAAACAGCACCTGCTGCCGCGCGACGTGGTGCTCGCACACGAGCGCGGCGATATTCACTATCACGATCTCGACTATTCTCCGTTTTTCCCGATGTTCAACTGCATGCTTATCGATCTCAAAGGCATGCTGACCCACGGCTTTAAAATGGGTAACGCCGAGATCGAACCGCCGAAATCTATCTCTACCGCAACGGCGGTTACGGCGCAGATCATCGCCCAGGTTGCCAGCCACATTTACGGCGGAACCACCATTAACCGTATCGACGAAGTGCTGGCCCCGTTTGTCACAGAAAGTTTTAATAAGCACCGTAAAATTGCCGAAGAGTGGCAGATCCCCAATGCTGAGGAATACGCACACTCCCGCACCGAGAAAGAGTGCTACGACGCCTTCCAGTCCCTTGAATATGAAGTGAATACCCTGCACACCGCCAACGGGCAGACGCCGTTTGTCACCTTTGGGTTTGGCCTCGGTACCAGCTGGGAATCACGCCTGATCCAGACCTCGATTCTGCGCAACCGCATCGCCGGGCTGGGTAAAAATCGCAAGACCGCGGTGTTCCCAAAACTGGTCTTTGCAATCAAGGACGGCCTGAATCATAAGTTCGGCGACGCCAACTACGACATTAAGCAGCTGGCGCTGGAATGCGCGTCCAAACGCATGTACCCGGACATTCTTAATTACGATCAGGTAGTGAAAGTGACCGGATCGTTTAAAACGCCAATGGGCTGCCGCAGCTTCCTCGGCGTATATGAAGAAAACGGCGAGCAGATCCACGACGGGCGTAACAACCTCGGCGTGATCAGCCTGAACCTGCCGCGCATTGCGCTGGAAGCCAAAGGGGATGAAATCACCTTCTGGAAACTGCTGGACGATCGTTTACAACTGGCGCGTAAAGCGCTGATGACCCGCATTGCCCGCCTGGAAGGCGTCAAAGCTCGCGTGGCCCCTATTCTTTATATGGAAGGCGCCTGCGGCGTGCGCCTGAAGGCCGATGACGACGTGTCTGAGATCTTTAAAAATGGCCGGGCGTCTATTTCCCTGGGCTACATCGGCATCCATGAAACGGTGAATGCCCTGTTCGGTAACCAGCATGTGTACGACAGCGAAGCCCTTCGCGAGAAAGCCGTTGCCATTGTGGCTCGCCTGCGCGAAGCCACCGACAGCTGGAAAGAAGAAACCGGCTACGGCTTTAGCCTTTACAGCACGCCAAGTGAGAATCTGTGCGACCGCTTCTGCCGTCTGGATACCGCCGAATTCGGCGTCGTGCCTGGCGTGACGGATAAAGGCTACTACACCAACAGCTTCCACCTCGACGTGGAGAAAAAGGTAAATCCTTACGACAAAATCGACTTCGAGGCACCGTATCCACCACTGGCTAACGGCGGCTTCATTTGCTACGGCGAATACCCAAACATCCAGCATAACCTGCGGGCGCTCGAAGACGTGTGGGATTACAGCTACAAGCATGTGCCTTACTACGGCACCAATACGCCAATCGATGAATGCTACGAGTGCGGCTACACCGGCGAGTTCGAATGCACCAGCAAAGGCTTTACCTGCCCGAAATGCGGTAACCATGATGCGGCGCGCGTGTCCGTCACTCGCCGGGTTTGCGGTTATCTCGGCAGCCCGGATGCACGTCCTTTCAACGCCGGCAAGCAGGAAGAAGTTAAGCGTCGCGTGAAGCACCTGGGTAACGGGCAGATCGGTTAAGCCATAAAGCGAAATCCCCTCACCCCTAAGGAGAGAGGGGACTGTCTGTGCAAATACTTACGCCGCGCGCTCGTTTTCTCCCTCGATTCAAGGAGAGGGGACTATTTGTGTATATAGTTACGCCCCACGCTGGTTTTCTCCCTCTCCTTTGGGAGAGGGTCGGGGTGAGGCCAATCAGGCCAATACTATGAATTACCATCAATACTACCCCGTCGACATCGTCAACGGTCCCGGCACACGCTGCACGCTATTTGTCTCAGGCTGCGTGCATGAATGCCCCGGCTGCTACAACAAAAGCACCTGGCGCGTGAACTCGGGCATGCCGTTTACCGCAGAAATGGCCGACCGCATTATTGCCGACCTGAACGATACCCGCGTTAAGCGCCAGGGGATCTCGCTTTCAGGCGGCGATCCGCTGCATCCGCAGAACGTGCCGGAGATTCTAAAGCTGGTGAAACGCGTGCGTGCCGAATGCCCGGGCAAGGACATCTGGGTGTGGACGGGGTACAAGCTTGATGAGCTGAACACCGCGCAGCAGGAAGTAGTGGCGTTAATCAACGTCCTGGTGGACGGCAAGTTTGTTCAGGATTTAAAAGATCCGGCGCTTATCTGGCGCGGCAGCAGCAACCAGGTCGTTCATCACCTGCGTTAAAATCAGGCTTCCCGCCAGCCTGCGGGAAGCTTCACTTCATCACATCATGGCGATGCACGTTTCCCCATTCACACATCATATCCAGCACCGGGATCAGCGACTTACCGCGCTCTGAAAGGCTGTACTCCACCTTGGGTGGAATTTGCGGGTATTCGTCCCGAATAATCAGCCCGTCACTCTCCAGCTCTTTCAGCGTCAGGCTGAGCGTTCTGAAAGAAATAGTTTCAATGCAGCGTTTGAGCTCGTTGAAACGAATCACCGGCTTATGTTCCGCCAGCGCATAGAGAATGATCATTTTATATTTCCCATTCACCAGCGACAGCGTGTAGGCAAAGCCCGTGTCGCCCATAAATGCGCAGGAATCCGGCACAGCTTTTTCACTCATCACACTATCCTTTGGTATAGTACATATCAACAATGACAGTATTGTACTTTAATTTAAAGCTCCCTATGATGCAAACATCAAATAAACGCCGATGAGCAGTCATCTCAAGAGGAATAAACCATGAAGGCATTAATTGTTGTTATTCATCCGAATATTAATGAGTCTAAAATTAATAAGCGTTGGGTCAGCGAATTAGAAAATCATCCAGAGTTATATACCGTCCACAATCTTTATCAGGCTTATCCTGATGGCGTTATTGATGTGGAGCGCGAGCAAAAACTGATTGAACAGCACGATAAAATTATTCTGCAATTTCCGTTGTACTGGTTTAACAGTCCTCCGTTGTTAAAACAGTGGCTGGATGAGGTCTTTACCTATGGCTGGGCCTACGGCTCTACCAGCGGGCATAAGCTCAGAGGCCGTAAGTTCGCTCTGGCGGTAAGCGCCGGTATCAAAGAGGAGGATTTTTCCCGTGACGGGCGCTATCAGCATTCATTACAGGAAATACTTCTGCCGTTTGAAATGACAGCAAAATATGTCGAAGCAGATTATCAGCCATTCTACGCATTTTATGGCGCTGAATATGAAGTGTCAGATCAGCAGTTGGAAAAAAGTGCTAAAGGATATATTGATTACCTGCAATCCTTTTAATATTTAGCCTTGAACATTTGACAACTATCTTCTCAATTATTTAGTGGTGTGTCTTTATCATTAAAAAGCCACGTACTACGTGGCTTTTATTTATCAGCAACTAGGAAATAATGTCAAACAAGCGCCAGACTTCCAACAATAATGCCGCTTAGCGCTACCAGCCCACCGGTGAGCCACAAGGCTTTAGCCGGGAAAGCTTTATGCAGCATGATCAGCGACGGCAGGCTGACCGCCGGGAGCGTAATCAACAGCGCCAACGCCGGCGCCGTGCCCATCCCCGCCAGCATCATGGTTTGCACGATAGGAATTTCTGCTGCAGTAGGGATCACGAACAGGCAGCCGACAACCGCCATGGCAATAACCCAAAACAGGGTATTGCTAACCACCCCATCAGCATGGGGGAACAGCCAGACACGTGCGGCGCCAAGCACCAGCACGGCAAGGATATAGACAGGGATTGTGCTCCAGAAGAGCTGCCACAGTGCTTTTCCCCAGCGAATAAGGAAAGCACCGTCTTCTGTCGAACGGCTAACGGCAGGGACTGGTTCAATGATTTGCGGCTTATCTTTTACCCAGCGCTGCACGAGCAAAGCCACACCGAAAACCGTCGCCAGGCCCGCGACTAACCGCACCAAAGCAAACTGCCAGCCCAGCACAAATCCCATAAAGACCAGCGTCGCGGGGTTCAGTAGCGGGTTCCCCATCCAAAAGGCTAGCGCCCCGCCCATGGAAACTGACTGGCGACGCATGCCCGCCGTCACCGGTGCAGCGCAGCAGGTACACATCATGCCGGGCAGTGAAAACAACGTACCGAAGAACGTCCCACGCAAACACTGTTGCCCCAGGGTACGCAGCAGCCAGTCGCGGGGAATGAGTACCTGTATTAACGATCCCAGAATGACGCCCAGTACCGCCGCTTTCCAGACGGCCAGAAAATAGACCATCGCATAATCCAGCGCGGCTTTGAACGGGTTCGCATCCGCCTGGGCAAGGATAGATTTGCCGATGCTGTGAGTGTCTGCGGCGGTAAAGGCTTTGCCGTAATATGGCTGCCATTTTACGTACCAAAGCCCGGCGATCAGTACCAGGAAAAATAGCGCAGGCTTCCACCAGGGAAACGGACGGGCTTCGGGTGTAGATGAAGAAGAAAGTGGCATAGCCGTTTTCCTGAAATTGATTAGCGAGATAAGTATTTATCGTGCCATATTATGCACGGCGGGCGCGATGGGAAAGATTAAGCACCAGAAGATTGCGCGGCTAATTCACGCAGTTGACCTGAGCTGAGAATCGTCACGCCTTCCCAAACGGGGTTGAACGCCTCGAAAAGCAGGGCTTTTGCCACATCCAGCGATTCGATAGCCTTGAGATTGCCGGGCAGCATTTTAAAAATCGGCAGCATGACGACTTCGTTTAAGCGACGGGCCTGACGATGCCCCAGCAGCATTGAGGGGCGGGCAATAGTCAGACGCGGCCAGTTTTGCGCTATCAACGCATCTTCCATTTCGCCCTTCACGCGGTTGTAGAAAAACGGCGAGCGGCTGTTCGCTCCCAGCGCGCTGACCACCAGCATCTGTTTTGCCCCAAGCCGCTGGCCCGTAAGAGCGGTGTCCACCACCAGCGTGTAATCGACGAGGATAAAAGCTTCTTTGCTGCCTGCCTCACGAAGCGTTGTCCCCAGGCAACAAAAGACGAGATCAACCGGTTCCGTGACTTGTGCAAGGGCGTCCGAAAGCTGCGGATCGTGAGGATTAACAACTTTGTTCAGCGCTACCGGCAGCGGGCGGCGGGTGGGTGCCACAATCGAGGTGATGCGCGAGTCCTGACTAAGCAGGCGGAGCAAATGGCCGCCCACAAGCCCCGTGGCGCCGACGATCAGAACACGACTCATACTGCCTCCTGAGAATTAATTTACTCGTCACGTAGCCAGTGTAGCTTTTTCCCGAAGCCGAGCGTGTTGTCCGTCATTTTTAGCTCATCCAGCCGAATTTCCCACATCGGAGCCGACATGACTTTGGCTATCGGGAAACGCTTCAGGTAACGAATACGGAAGTCAGCCGCTTCTTCTGCCGCCAACAGCCGAATTTCCCCCCGGAACTGCACGCCGCGGATAAGCGCCACGGTTTTGGGCTGGCCGTTTATCGTCCCGGCTACCGGGGCCTGCTCCCCAATCAGCTCGCCGTGGCGGGATGAAGTTTCGCTCAGCAGATAAAAGGCCACGCGTTCCGGGTCGAAAATGTAAAACGCGTTCGCACACCAAAGCGAGTGCCCACTGCCCACGCAGTAGCTCAGAACATGTTGTTTTGTCAGCCAGCGGCTGATGGCATTGAGTGATTCCATCGTCATCCTGAACAGTGTTACTCTGCGACAAATGTTAATTATGCGCCCGTCCTATGACTTCCTGGTATCTCTATTTAATTCGCTGCCCCGATAACCGCCTTTATACCGGCATTACCACCGACGTAGCTCGCCGCTTTGCCCAGCATCAGTCAGGGAAAGGAGCCAAGGCGCTGCGCGGTAAAGGGGTGCTGGATTTGGTGTTTAGCCAGGTGGTGGGAAACCGGTCGCTGGCGCTGCGGGCCGAATACCGAATTAAACAGTTGAGCAAGGCCGAGAAAGAGCGGCTGGTGGCGGGAAAGATAGCCCTTGAAGACCTGCTCGCAAGCCTTCAAGGGGAAACTCGCTAAACGGTGTTGAAGTGGTCAGAATACTCCACCAGGCCACTGACGCCGTTCAGGGCATCATCCGCCAGCGGATGAACCTGGAATGCCGCTTCGGTGCCAGGCCAGCGGCAGCGCAGACCGTAACGGGCCGCTGGCTGGAAACCAAGATGACCGTACATTTCCGGCGAGCCCAGCGTGACCACGGCGGCATAGCCAAACTCATTCAGAGAATCCAGCCCTTCGTATACCAGCTGTTTGGCAATGCCCTGCCCGCGAACCGACTCATCTACCGCCAGCGGCGCAAGCCCCACCCACTGTAGCTCTTCACCTTCTACCGCGACCGGGCTGAAGGCCACGTAGCCAATCACCTGCCCTTCATCGTCGGTGGCGACGAGGCCCAGCGTTAACAGCCCGTCTTCCCGCAGCGCTTTCACCAGCTCAGCTTCGCCGTCACCTTCAAAGGAACGGCGCAGCAGCGCGTCGATGCCGGGAGCATCAATGGGAATTTCTACACGAATTAACATGGCTCACCTATCGAATTACTTTCAGGGGCGGCGTTGTGTTTCAAACCCGCCTCAACAAAATCAGCCAGCTGTAATAGCAGGATACGCAGCGGTTTAGGCATGATATCCAGCTCAATGGCATCCATTAGATTCTTCACATATAACCCGAGTTCCGTGTCGCCCTCAATGACCAGACGACGCTGGAAAAACAGAGTATCAGGATCCTGCTTGCGAGCGGCGATCAGCAACAGATCGTTGGCCTCAGCGCTAAAGCTCACATCTGCAGGTGCATCGTCGCACACCAGCAGCTTATTGTCCTCAACGGAAGTAAACCACTTCAGGCCCAGATCGCGCACTTCAATACTTAGCCAGCGGCCTGCCAGAAAGTCCAGCTCGCCATCCTGCAGAGCCTGACGGAACTGCCAGCCCAGCACCTGCTCCAGTACCTGACGCTTAACGGCAAAGGGGGTTAACTTGACCGGAACCCGCAGCAAAGAAGGACCAGCCTGAACCAGGCGAGAACGCAGTTTATCGAACACGGGTTTAGCTCCTTTAAAAGATTTGCCGCTATTTTGCCATAACGACAATTCCCGATGGCGCGCCAAATCAACAATTCCGCAGGTTGCGGCGGGGCTGAATTGGCGACGGCGATACTAAGCAATACGCCTTTCTCTGCCCCAAATCAAAAATTGTCGCCGACAGGTTAACTAAAATCCCGGTTCGTTAACAATTTTGCTGCCCGTCCCTGTGCAGCGCGGGCATATATTCATGCCCCCTATGATTCAGGATAAAATATGGAGTTGCTTTGCCCAGCCGGAAACCTTCCGGCGTTGAAAGCGGCCATCGATAACGGTGCAGATGCGGTGTACATCGGCCTGAAAGATGATACCAATGCGCGTCATTTTGCCGGTCTTAATTTCACCGAGAAAAAGCTGCAAGAAGCCGTCAGCTACGTGCATCTTCGCGGCCGTAAGCTGCATATTGCCATCAATACTTTTGCCCACCCGGACGGTTACTCCCGCTGGCAGCGGGCGGTTGATATGGCCGCCCAGTTGGGTGCCGATGCGCTGATCCTGGCGGATTTAGCCATGCTGGAATATGCCGCTGAACGCTATCCACACATCGAGCGCCATGTATCGGTGCAGGCTTCGGCCACCAATGAAGAAGCGATCCGGTTCTATCATCGCCACTTCGATGTTGCCCGCGTGGTGCTACCGCGCGTGCTTTCCATTCATCAGGTTAAACAGCTCGCTCGCGTCACGCCAGTGCCACTGGAAGTTTTCGCTTTTGGCAGCCTGTGCATTATGGCGGAAGGGCGTTGCTATCTTTCGTCTTACCTTACCGGCGAGTCGCCCAATACCGTGGGGGCCTGCTCTCCGGCCCGCTTTGTACGCTGGCAGCAGACGTCCCAGGGGCTGGAATCCCGCCTCAACGATGTGCTGATTGACCGCTATCAAGACGGTGAAAATGCGGGCTATCCCACCCTCTGCAAAGGGCGTTATCTGGTTGACGACAGGCCTTATCACGCGCTGGAAGAACCCACCAGCCTTAACACGCTCGAACTGCTGCCGGAGTTGCTCAACGCCAATATTGCGTCGGTGAAAATCGAGGGCCGCCAGCGCAGTCCGGCTTATGTTACTCAGGTGGCAAAAGTCTGGCGCCAGGCCATCGATCGCTGCATGGCCGATCCTAAAGGCTACCAGGCCCAGCCCGCCTGGATGGAGGCCCTGGGTTCTATGGCCGAAGGCACGCAAACAACGCTCGGTGCCTATCACCGCAAATGGCAGTAGGGGAAAGCATGAAATATTCATTAGGGCCGGTGCTTTACTATTGGCCGAAAGAGACGCTGGAAAAGTTTTATCAGGCCGCGGCGAAAAGCCGGGCCGATGTTATTTACCTCGGCGAAGCGGTATGCAGCAAGCGCCGGGCAACCAAAGTCGGCGACTGGCTGGATATGGCGAAAATGCTCGCAGGCCAGGGCAAGCAGGTGGTGCTTTCCACGCTCGCGCTGGTGCAGGCTCCGTCCGAATTGGGTGAACTGAAGCGCTATGTAGAAAACGGCGACTTTCTGATTGAAGCCAATGATATCGGCAGCGTGAATATGGCCGCCGAGCGCAAACTGCCGTTTGTCGCCGGACATGCGCTCAACTGCTATAACGCCGTGACGCTGCGCCTGCTATTAAAACAAGGCATGATGCGCTGGTGTATGCCGGTCGAGCTTTCCCGCGACTGGTTAGCCAATATGCTCAACCAGTGCGATGAGCTCGGTATTCGTGACAAATTCGAAGTGGAAGTCCTGAGCTATGGCCATCTGCCGCTGGCTTATTCCGCCCGCTGCTTTACCGCCCGCTCAGAAGACCGCGCCAAGGACGAATGCGAAACTTGCTGCATTAAATACCCCAATGGCCGGGATATGCGCTCTCAGGAGCAGCAACAGGTCTTTGTGCTGAACGGCATTCAGACCATGAGCGGCTATGTCTATAACCTCGGCAATGAGCTGACGTCGATGAAAGGGCTGGTGGATATCGTTCGCCTGTCGCCTATGGGCTTAGGGACGCTGGATATTTTGAATGCCTTTCGTGCCAACGAAAACGGCGGGGCGCCGCTGCCGCTGGCTAACCGCAGCGACTGTAACGGCTACTGGCGACGCGTCGCCGGGCTGGAGCTTCGGGCCTGATAATAGCTCACTTTGTTAACAAATTTGGTCATCGTTTAATGCACTATTAAGAGTGCAGCTTTTCTGGCCGGCGCGGTATTCCTGCGCCAGGCTGGAAGAAGACCTTCAATCTGATGACTACGCTGTAACAAAAGTGAGCGGTTATGACTGACAAAAATGTTGCTTTCTCGGTGCTGGATTTAGCACCGATCCCTCAAGGCTCCTCGGCGCAGGAGGCTTTTTCCCACTCTCTGGATCTCGCCCGGCTGGCTGAAAAGCGCGGCTACCACCGCTATTGGTTGGCGGAACACCACAATATGGTTGGTATTGCCAGCGCGGCCACGTCGGTACTGATTGGCTATCTGGCCGCGAATACTACCACGCTGCATTTAGGTTCCGGCGGCGTGATGCTGCCAAACCATTCCCCGCTGGTGATTGCCGAGCAGTTCGGTACCCTGAATGCGCTCTATCCTGGGCGAATCGATCTCGGGCTTGGCCGTGCGCCGGGCAGCGATCAGCCGACGATGAGAGCACTGCGACGCCATATGAGCGGCGACGTGGATAACTTCCCCCGGGATGTTGCTGACCTGGTGGACTGGTTTGACGCCCGCGATCCGAACCCGCATGTGCGCCCCGTGCCGGGTTATGGTGAAAAGGTGCCGGTCTGGCTGTTAGGCTCCAGCCTGTATGGCGCTCAACTGGCGGCACAGCTGGGCTTGCCGTTTGCTTTTGCTTCGCACTTTGCGCCAGACATGCTGTTCCGGGCGCTGCAACTCTATCGCGAGAATTTCAAACCGTCCGAGCGGCTGGCAAAACCTTATGCGATGGTGTGCATCAATATCGTGGCGGCAGACAGCACCCGCGATGCCGAATTCCTGTTTACTTCCATGCAGCAGGCGTTTGTTCGCCTCCGTCGCGGCGAAACCGGCCAGCTTCCACCGCCGGTGGAGAATATGCATCAGCTTTGGTCTGCCTCTGAGCAATATGGGGTTCAGCAGGCGCTGAGCATGTCTCTGGTAGGGGATAAAGCGAAGGTGCGTCACGGCCTGGAGTCGGTTCTGCGCGAAACTGAAGCGGATGAAATAATGGTTAACGGCCAGATTTTCGATCATCAGGCGCGCTTACGTTCGTTCGATTTGGCAATGCAGGTGAAAGAAGAGCTTTTAGGCTAGCGTCGTGTGGGGCCCTCCCGGCTCGGAGGGCCCGTTAGTCTTTATTTATAAACCGGCAGGACGTCGAAGGTAGACAGGATGTGTACCAGCGCATTGCCCACGCCAAAGATCAGAATCAGGGCGATCATAGGCTTGCCACCCCAGACGCGGAATTTCGGGCTGCCGAAACGTTTACGTGATTTTCTCGCCAGCAGCGCAGGGACAATGGCCGCCCAGATAGTCGCCGCCAGTCCCGCATAGCCAATCGCATACAGGAAGCCGTTCGGCCACAGCAGGCCACCGACAATCGGCGGGGCGAAAGTCAGCAGCGCCGTTTTCAAACGCCCCATTGCGGAATCGTCAAACCCAAACAGATCCGCCAGGTAATCGAACAACCCCAGCGTGACGCCGAGGAATGAACTCGCCACCGCAAAGTTCGAGAACACCACCAGTAACAGATCCAGGCTTCGGCTGTTGAGCACGCCGCTCAGCGCCTGCACCAGCACGTCAATGTTTCCGCCCTTCTCCGCGATACCAATAAACTCAGGGCGTGGAATATTCCCCATCGTGCCCAGCAGCCAGATGGTATACAGCCCCAGCGCCATCAGCGTGCCGTAAACCAGGCAGCGAATAATGGTGCGAGGATCTTTGCCGTAATACTTCATCAGGCTTGGCACGTTACCGTGATAGCCAAAAGAGGCCAGGCAAAACGGCAGCGTCATTAATAAATAGGGCGTGTAGGAGGTATTGCTCTCCGCCACGTTAAATAGCGTTGCTGGCGTGACGTGCCCAAGCAGGCTGCCGAAGGTCAGGAAGAAAGTAATGACTTTTGCGCCGAGCACAATCGCCGTCATGCGGCTAACCGCTTTGGTACTCAGCCAGACTATAAACGCCACCACCAGCGCAAAGACTAGCCCCGCCAGGCGAGCCGGCACGTCCAGCGACATCTCCGAAAACGTATGGTGCAGGATGGAGCCACTGGCCGAAATATAGGCGTAAGTCAGGATATAAAGCACAAACGCAATCGACAGGCCGTTGATCGCATTCCAGCCGCGCCCCAGCAAGTCTTTAGTGATGGTGTCGAAGCTGGAACCGATGCGGTAGTTCAGGTTCGCCTCCAGGATCATCAGCCCGGAATGCAGCATACAGAACCAGGTAAAGACCAGCGCGGCCAGCGACCAGAAGAACCAGGCCCCCGACATCACCACCGGGAGCGAAAACATCCCTGCACCAATGATTGTTCCACCGATGATCATCACCCCGCCAATTAACGAAGGCTTTGTGCCGGGGGCGGTTAACGTTGTCATATCGAATCCCTGAAAAACTGAGCATGACGAAATTGTCTTATGCGGCTCATTGTACCAGTACATGAGTACAAAGGGGATAAAAAAAACCCCGATTGCAATAACCGGGGCTTTTATCACTGCCGTTTAAAAATAAGACGGCAGATTATAGGTCAATTATGCATCACCGAAGCGACGACGTGCGGTTGCAGCTCCGTCTTCGCGACGCGGGCCACGGCCACCTTCACGGCGTTCACCGCTGAAGCTACGACCAGCACCTGCACCAGCGCCTTCGCGACGTGGACCACGACCGCCTTCACGACGCTCGCCGCCGAAACCACGGCCACCGTCACGACCGCCACGGCGTTCGCCGCTGCGCTCTGGACGAGGCTGCGCGTCACCCAGCAGCTGCATATTCATCGGCTTGTTCAGAATACGAGTGCGGGTAAAGTGCTGCAGAACTTCACCCGGCATGCCTTTCGGCAGCTCGATGGTGGAGTGAGTCCCGAACAGTTTGATGTTACCGATGTAACGGCTGCTGATGTCGCCTTCGTTAGCGATAGCGCCAACGATGTGACGCACTTCAACGCCATCGTCACGGCCAACTTCGATGCGATACAGTTCCATATCGCCAGCATCGCGACGTTCACGACGTGGACGATCTTCACCACCGCGCTCTGGACGGTCGCCACGTGGGCCACGGTCATTACGGTCGCCGCGACGTTCGAAGCGATCGTCACGCTCTTTGAATTCGCGACGTGGGCGCATCGGTGCATCTGGTGGCAGGATCAGAGGACGTTCACCCTGAGCCATTTTCAGCAGTGCTGCAGCCAGCGTTTCGATGTCCAGCTCTTCTTCAGCGGAAGGCTGAATTTTTGCCAGCAGGCCACGGTACAGATCCAGATCGCTGCTTTCCAGCTGCTGCTGAACTTTAGCGGCGAATTTAGCCAGACGACGCTCGCCCAGCAGATCTGCGTTTGGCAGCTCTACTTCAGGGATCGTCAGCTTCATGGTGCGTTCGATGTTGCGCAGCAGACGACGCTCGCGGTTCTCAACGAACAGCAGCGCACGGCCTGCACGACCAGCACGACCGGTACGGCCGATACGGTGAACGTAAGATTCAGAGTCCATCGGGATGTCGTAGTTAACAACCAGACTGATACGCTCCACGTCCAGGCCACGGGCCGCAACGTCGGTGGCGATCAGGATGTCCAGACGACCATCTTTCAGGCGCTCCAGGGTCTGTTCACGCAGCGCCTGGTTCATGTCCCCGTTCAGCGCGGCACTGTTATAACCGCTGCGCTCCAGCGCTTCAGCCACTTCCAGGGTCGCGTTTTTGGTACGAACGAAGATAATCGCCGCATCAAAGTCTTCTGCTTCCAGGAAACGAACCAGCGCTTCGTTTTTACGCATGCCATAAACAGACCAGAAGCTCTGGCTGATGTCCGGGCGAGTAGTCACGCTGGACTGAATACGCACTTCCTGAGGATCTTTCATGAAGCGACGGGTAATGCGACGAATCGCTTCCGGCATGGTGGCAGAGAACAGCGCGGTCTGATGTTCAGCCGGGATCTGCGCCATGATGGTTTCAACGTCTTCGATGAAGCCCATACGCAGCATTTCATCCGCTTCATCCAGGACCAGACCTTTCAGGCCGGACAGGTTCAGGGTACCGCGTTTCAGGTGGTCAAGCAGACGCCCTGGAGTACCAACAACAATCTGTGGACCCTGACGCAGAGCGCGCAGCTGCACGTCATAACGCTGGCCGCCGTAAAGGGCCACAACGTTCACGCCGTGCATGTGTTTAGAGAAATCCGTCATGGCTTCAGCAACCTGAACCGCCAGTTCGCGGGTCGGGGCCAGCACCAGGATTTGTGGTGCTTTCAGCTCAGGATCGAGGTTGTTCAGCAGCGGCAGAGAGAACGCTGCAGTTTTACCGCTACCGGTCTGGGCCATACCCAGAACGTCGCGGCCATTCAGCAGATGTGGAATACATTCTGCCTGAATTGGTGATGGCTTTTCGTAGCCCAGATCGTTCAGGGCCTGAATGATGGAGGCGTGCAGCCCCAGATCAGAAAAAGTGGTTTCGATGATATCAGTCATGTAGTACATGTGCCTCGTTGATGGCGGCCAGTCTACGTAACTCATCGTGAAATTGATCTGCAATTTTCATTGAAAAGTGTGAACCGGCTCAAATTTGATTGATTAACGAACAAAAACGCCCTCACCCGTGAAGGTGATGACTTTAGTTAAAAAGTTTATGGGACGATCGTTGTTCGTCAGCTATTGCTGGTCCGATTCTGCCAGGTCGTCTTGCTCCTGGCCCAAGAGCGCTAATTCCAACAATGCATAACGATGCTCAACGTAGTTGTGTACGTTGTTAGCAACCGCTAACTTGAACAGTGCCTTGGCGCTGTCCTTATCCCCCAGACTTAGGTAGTACTTACCTAAATAGAAGTTGGTTTCACTGAGATGCTCAGCGAGCGAGGTGTTATCCGTTGCGTCCGCCTTGAGGCGTTCCATTAGCTCTTTTTCGCTAATGTTGCCCAGGTAGAACTCGACAATATTCCATCCCCATTGCTCTCTATCCGATTTCTCGAGACGCTGTTGTAGCGCCACTTTGGCCTGTTTTTCGTCCAAATTGCGTTCAGCAATATAGAGCCACAGGCTACGGAAAGGATCGTTGGGATCGTCTTGATAAAACGCCAGCAGATCATCTTGCGCTAAACGATAACGACCACCGTAATAGAGGGCGATACCGCGATTTAAGTGCGCGTAGTTGTAAGTTGGATCAAGCTCAAGTACAGAATCAAACGCTTCATAGGCAGCATCAAAATTGCCTGCCTGCGTTAAATAAATGCCTAAGTAATTGAATACTTCAGGCATATCGGGACGGATGGCCAGCGCTTGTGAAAAATCATTCCGCGCCAGAGCCCTCAGACCGAGGCTATCATACAACACTCCGCGCTCATATAAAAGCTGTGCGCGTTCGTCATCGGTTAAAGCCCGACTGGCAAGTATTTGTTCCATGCGTGCCAGAATCACTTCCTGCTGCAGCGTAGGCTGCAATGGCACCGCTAATACTTCGTTCTTACGCCAGGCAGAGTTGCTGCATCCGGCCAGCGTGATAGCTGTCGCAACGAAACACCAGCGCAAAAAAGGCTTCATTTCCTACTCCCGAAGACAACAAATGGATGAACGTCCTGTCCCCCGGCTGCAAACGAGACATCCTGTCCCGTAACAAACAGCTCTCCATGTCACCATGGAGAGCTTAATTGGCAAACCTTACTCAGCTTCTGGCGCGGCTGGTGCTGCACCTTCTGCCGGAGACTGCTCGGTTGCTTCTTTAATGCTTAAACGGACGCGGCCCTGACGGTCAACTTCCAGTACTTTCACCGGAACTTCCTGACCCATCTGCAGATAGTCAGTCACTTTCTCTACGCGCTTGTCAGCGATTTGAGAGATGTGAACCAGACCTTCTTTACCGCCGCCGATAGCAACAAACGCACCGAAATCAACGATACGAGTGACTTTACCGTTGTAGATACGGCCCACTTCGATTTCAGCGGTGATCTCTTCGATACGACGGATAGCGTGTTTCGCTTTATCACCGTCGGTCGCTGCGATTTTAACTGTACCGTCATCTTCGATTTCGATGGTGGTGCCGGTTTCTTCGGTCAGCGCACGAATCACAGCTCCGCCCTTACCGATCACGTCTTTGATCTTGTCTGGGTTGATTTTGATGGTGTGAATACGTGGTGCGAACTCAGAGATATCGCCACGAGGTGCGTCGATAGCCTGTTCCATCACGCCCAGAATGTGCAGACGCGCACCCTTAGCCTGGTTCAGAGCCACCTGCATGATTTCGCGGGTGATACCTTCGATTTTGATATCCATCTGCAGCGCAGAGATACCTTCACGGCTACCGGCTACTTTGAAGTCCATGTCGCCCAGGTGATCTTCGTCACCCAGAATGTCGGACAGAACCACGAAGTTGTCGCCTTCTTTCACCAGGCCCATTGCGATACCCGCAACGGCGGCTTTGATTGGCACACCAGCGTCCATCAGTGCCAGAGAAGCACCACACACGGAGGCCATGGAAGAAGAACCGTTAGATTCGGTGATTTCAGAAACCACACGAACGGTGTACGGGAATTTATCCGCTTCTGGCATAACGGCCAGCACGCCACGCTTCGCCAGACGGCCGTGACCAATTTCACGACGCTTAGGCGAACCAACCATCCCGGTCTCGCCTACGGAGTACGGAGGGAAGTTGTAGTGGAACAGGAAGCTGTCAGTGCGCTCACCCATCAGCTCGTCCAGCGTCTGTGCGTCACGTGCAGTACCCAGCGTTGCGGTGACCAGCGCCTGAGTTTCACCACGGGTGAACAGTGCAGAACCGTGAGTACGCGGCAGAACGCCAGTGCGAACGTCCAGACCACGAATCATGTCTTTTTCGCGGCCATCGATGCGCAGCTCGCCTGCCAGGATACGGCTACGAACAACGTTTTTCTCGATAGCGTGCAGAATGTCAGACAGTTCGCCAGCGTCCAGAGATTCGTCTTCTGCGGTCAGCGTCGCGATAACGTCAGCTTTGATGACGTCAACCTGTGCATAACGCTCTTGCTTCTCAGTAATGCGGTAAGCATCGCTCAGACGGGATTCAGCCAGTGCAGCAACGCGTGCATTCAGCGCTTCGTTTACCGCTTCAGGCTGCCAGTCCCAACGTGGTTTACCTGCTTCGGCAACCAGCGCGTTGATTTCTTTGATAACAACCTGCTGCTGATCGTGACCGAAGACAACGGCACCCAGCATCTGGTCTTCGCTCAGCAGTTCAGCTTCGGATTCAACCATCAGCACTGCGCTTTCGGTACCGGCAACAACCAGATCCAGCTTGCTGGTTTTCAGCTCTTCAGCGGTCGGGTTCAGCACGTACTGGTCATTGATGTAACCAACACGAGCGGCACCGATTGGACCGTTAAACGGAATACCGGACAGGCTCAGTGCAGCAGAAGCACCGATCATGGCAACGATATCAGGGTGAACCTGTGGGTTTACGGAAACAACGGTAGCGATAACCTGCACTTCGTTGACGAAACCTTCAGGGAACAGCGGGCGAACCGGGCGGTCAATCAGACGCGCAATCAGGGTTTCACCTTCGCTTGGACGGCCTTCACGACGGAAGAAGCTACCTGGGATACGACCAGCAGCGTAGGTACGCTCCTGATAGTTAACGGTCAGCGGGAAGAAGTCCTGCCCTGGTTTGGCTTTTTTCTGGCCAACAACGGTAACGAATACCGCGGTGTCATCCATGCTTACCATTACTGCAGCGGTAGCCTGGCGAGCCATCATGCCGGTTTCAAGCGTGACCGTATGCTGGCCATACTGGAATTTACGAACGATCGGATTCAGCAAAATAAGATCCTTTAAAATGACGGGCAGCACGTGGCTTCACGCGCCGCCGTTGGTACCCGACCTTCATCGCATCCTCGCGACTAATGACAATCCTAACCCGCTTTGACGGGTAAAGCCTCTCATTAGCCGCGCGAACCTCTGCAATAAAGATCACACTCAGCAACAATACATTAGTTTCCATAGAATTGCTGCCGTCTGGTTGAAAAAAGGGGCCCTTACAGGCCCCTTTTTCTGAAACTCGCAAGAACTAGCGACGCAGACCCAGGCGCTCGATCAGGCCAGTGTAACGTGCTACATCTTTACGTTTCAGGTAGTCGAGCAGTTTACGACGCTGAGAAACCATACGCAGCAGACCACGACGGCTGTGGTGATCTTTTTTGTGCTCTGCAAAGTGACCCTGCAGGTGGTTAATCTGAGCAGTCAGCAGTGCAACCTGAACTTCGGTAGAACCGCTGTCGTTAGTACCACGACCAAACTCGGAAACGATTTTAGCTTTAGCTTCAACGCTTAGAGACATTTTCAACTCCAACATTATAGATAAATAAACAGGGTGCCGATCTCTAATTCAGCAACCCCAGTGCACGCCTGAACCGTTTGTTAAACAATCGGCCAGCCGTTAAGCCGCGCTATTTTACCTGTAGCGCCCTTTTACCGCAAGGTAGCGGCAAAAGTCAGACGGGATATTCGACGACCAGACGACGCGGAGCAACCCGGCCCTCGCCATCTATTTCACCCATACCGATGAATTTCTTCTCTTCGCCTTCGGTGACTCGCACCAACCCTTCGGCCTGAACGCCTGCCACCCGAACTGGATTACCGTTTTTAAAGTAGACGGCAACTTCAGGCAGCAAATTCACCAGCGGAAAATCTGAAGCCGGGCTATCCATCGGCATCAGTAGCGGATCCAACAGGTCAGCAGGTTCACGCTCCTGCCGATGTGCCTGTTCGACCAGATCATTGAGCTGCTCCAGGGTGACCATGCGCTCAATCGGATATTTACTTACCGCCAGACGACGCAGGAAAATAACATGTGCTCCGCAGCCAAGTTTTTCACCGAGATCGTCAACGATCGTACGAATGTACGTCCCCTTAGAGCAATGGACTTCCAGCTCCAGTTCATCCCCTTCATGGCGAATAAACAACAGCTCATACACCGTAATTGGGCGAGCTTCGCGTTCAACTTCAATACCCGCACGCGCATATTCGTACAGGGGCTTACCCTGATGTTTAAGCGCAGAGTACATCGATGGAACCTGCTCGGTATCCCCGCGGAAGCTCTCCAATGCGGCAGCAAGCTGCTCGGCGCTAAAGCTAATTGGGCGCTCCTGGACCACAATGCCATCGGCATCTGACGTGTCAGTCCGCTGCCCAAGTTTGGCAATCACGCGATAACGTTTGTCGGAGTCCAGCAGGTACTGGGAGAACTTCGTCGCTTCACCAAGACAAATCGGCAGCATACCGGTCGCCAGAGGATCCAGCGCCCCGGTATGACCCGCGCGGTTCGCGTTATAAAGACGTTTTACTTTTTGCAGTGCGTCGTTGGACGAAAGCCCCTGAGGCTTATCGAGCAACAGTACGCCATGAATATCACGACCGCGACGACGAGGACGACTCATCAATCCTCCTTGCTGTCGTCCGTATTCACGCGACGTTCGTCATCATGACGGATGACATTGGAAACCAGGTTAGACATGCGCATCCCTTCAACCAGCGAGTTATCGTAGAAGAAGGTCAGCTCAGGCACGATGCGCAGGCGCATTGCCTTACCTACCAGGGTACGGATATAGCCCGACGCGTCCTGCAGAACTTTGATGCCTTCTTTGATGGCATCTTCGTCTTTGTCGTTCAGGAAGGTCACAAATACTTTGGCATACGCCAGGTCACGGGAGACTTCGACCCCAGAAACAGTGGTCATCATGCCCAGACGCGGGTCTTTAATTTCGCGCTGCAGGATAATGGCAATTTCTTTCTGCAATTCCTGAGAAACGCGCTGCGGGCGACCAAATTCTTTCGCCATAATAATTTCTCCAGACAAAACGGGGGGCACACGGCCCCCCTAAGATAGTTGATGCGGTACGGCTATCAGGAGATGGTACGCTTGATCTCGATAATTTCGAAGACTTCGATCATATCGCCCACGCGCACGTCGTTGTAGTTCTTAACGCCGATACCACATTCCATACCGTTACGGACTTCGCTTGCGTCATCTTTGAAGCGGCGCAGGGATTCCAGCTCACCTTCATAGATAACCACGTTGTCGCGCAGTACGCGGATTGGGTTGTGACGTTTCACCACACCTTCGGTAACCATACAGCCAGCAATCGCGCCAAACTTCGGTGATTTGAAGACATCACGAACTTCAGCCAGGCCGATGATCTGCTGTTTCAGCTCTGGAGACAGCATACCGCTCATCGCCGCTTTCACTTCGTCGATCAGGTTATAGATGACGGAGTAGTAACGCAGATCCAGGCTTTCCGCTTCAATTACGCGGCGTGCAGATGCATCAGCACGAACGTTGAAGCCAACCAGGATGGCGTTGGATGCTGCTGCCAGCGTTGCGTCAGTTTCGGTGATCCCACCCACGCCGGAGCCGATGATTTTAACTTTAACTTCATCGGTAGACAGTTTCAGCAGGGAGTCGCTGATCGCTTCCACAGAACCCTGAACGTCGGCTTTCAGCACGATGTTCACTTCGGACACTTCGCCTTCAGTCATGTTGGCGAACATGTTTTCCAGTTTGGATTTCTGTTGACGAGCCAGTTTCACTTCACGGAATTTACCCTGACGATACAGAGCAACTTCACGGGCTTTCTTCTCGTCACGAACAACGGTAACTTCGTCACCCGCGGCAGGCACGCCGGACAGGCCGAGGATCTCAACTGGAATAGAAGGACCCGCTTCGGTCACTTCACGGCCCATTTCGTCACGCATCGCACGCACGCGGCCATATTCGAAGCCACACAGAACGATATCGCCTTTGTTCAGGGTACCTTCACGTACCAGAACGGTAGCAACCGGACCACGACCTTTATCCAGGAAGGATTCAATGACCACGCCGCTTGCCATACCTTTACGGACAGCTTTTAGCTCCAGAACTTCGGCCTGCAGCAGGATGGCATCCAGCAGGTCGTCGATACCGGTACCGGCTTTCGCAGAAACGTGGATGAACTGGCTTTCGCCGCCCCACTCTTCCGGCATGATGCCATACTGGGACAGTTCATTTTTAACGCGATCTGGATCGGCTTCTGGCTTATCGATTTTGTTCACCGCGACAACTACCGGTACCTGCGCCGCTTTTGCGTGCTGGATAGCTTCGATAGTCTGTGGCATCACGCCATCGTCAGCGGCAACAACCAGAACAACGATATCCGTTGCCTGAGCACCACGAGCACGCATAGAGGTAAACGCTGCGTGACCTGGGGTATCCAGGAAGGTGACCATGCCGTTGTCAGTTTCTACGTGGTAAGCACCGATGTGCTGGGTAATACCACCCGCTTCGCCGGAGGCAACTTTAGTAGAACGAATGTAGTCCAGCAGAGACGTTTTACCGTGGTCAACGTGACCCATGATGGTCACAACCGGTGCACGGGTTTCTGCCGCAGCGCCAGTGTCACGGTCGCTCATTACCGCTTCTTCCAGCTCGTTCTCACGACGCAGGATAACTTTGTGGCCCATCTCCTCAGCTACCAGCTGAGCGGTTTCTTGATCGATAACCTGGTTGATGGTCGCCATTGCGCCCAGCTTCATCATCGCTTTGATGACCTGAGAGCCTTTAACCGCCATTTTGTTAGCCAGTTCAGCAACGCTGATGGTTTCGCCAATCACAACGTCACGGTTAACGGCCTGTGCTGGCTTGGTAAAGCCCTGCTGCAGGCTGCTTGGCTTACGCTTACCTTTGCCACCGCGAACGGCTGCACGAGCTTCTTCACGGTCAGCCTTAGACTCGCCGTGCTTACCGCCAGCTTTTTTCTGACGCGGAGCTTTAGCTGCAGTACGACCACGACCACGACCGCCTTCAACTTCACGATCGTTTTCGTCTTCTGCCTGACGAGCGTGCTGGGAAGTGGTGACGTGATAGTCAGACTTATCGTCTTCCACCTTCTCCTGCTCTTCCCAAACGCCAGCATTAGCTTCAGCCATTTTACGGGCTTCTTCCGCCACACGGCGGGCGTCTTCTTCAAGTTTGCGACGGGCTTCTTCTTCAGCTTTACGCTTCAGCTCAGCAGCTTCCGCTTCACGGCGAGCCTTCTCGGCGTGGGCGGCTTTCGTCATTTCATCAGTTTGTTGATTGCTCACTTTGTCTTTTTCCGCAGCTTCACGTTTCGCTTTATCAGCGGCTTCGCGCTTAGCTTGTTCTTCAGCTTCACGCTTAGCTTTTTCTTGTGCCGCACGTTTGGCAGCTTCCTCTGCCTCACGCTGGGCTTGCTCTTCCGCTTCACGCTGCGCCTGTTCTTCCGCTGCAAGGCGTTCTGTCTCTTGCGGATCACGTTTCACAAAGGTGCGCTTCTTGCGGACTTCGATTTGTACCGATTTACTTTTCCCACCGGTACCTGGAATGTTTAAAGTACTGCGCGTTTTGCGCTGTAAAGTCAACTTGTCTGGGCCTGAACCATGTTCGTGGTTAAGGTGGGCCAGCAGCGTTTGTTTCTCTTGCGCCGAAACGGAGTCATCAGCAGACTTCGGGATCCCTGCATCAGCAAATTGCTGTACCAGGCGGTCCACGGAGGTCTGAATCTCTGCGGCCAGCGCTTTTACGGTTACATCTGTCATGCTGTTCCTTCCTGCTACAGTTTATTACGCTTCGCCGCCAAACCAGCAAATGTTACGCGCTGCCATGATCAACTCGCCGGCTTTCTCATCCGTTAAGCCTTCGATATCAGACAGGTCGTCAACACCTTGCTCGGCAAGGTCTTCCAGCGAGCTAACACCACGAGCAGCCAGTTTAAAGGCCAGCGGGCGATCCATCCCTTCGAGGTTCAGCAGATCCTCGGTAGGTTTCTTATCGCCAAGACTCTCTTCTTGCGCCAGAGCCAGTGTGGTGAGCGCGTTTTTAGCGCGATCGCGTAATGCTTCCACGGTGTCTTCATCAAGGCCGTCGATTTCCAGCAGCTCTTTCATTGGCACGTAGGCCAGTTCTTCAAGCGTGGAGAAACCTTCTTCGACCAACACGGTGGCGAAATCCTCGTCAATGTCGAGGTATTTGGTAAAGGTATCAATAGCCGCATGCGCTTCGGCCTGATGTTTAGCCTGCAGGTCATCAACGGTCATAACGTTGAGTTCCCAGCCGCTCAGCTGTGATGCCAGGCGAACGTTCTGACCGTTACGGCCAATGGCCTGGGCCAGGTTGCCTGCCTCTACCGCGATATCCATCGTATGTTTGTCTTCGTCGACAACAATGGATGCTACGTCGGCCGGTGCCATTGCGTTGATAACAAATTGCGCCGGGTTGTCGTCCCACAGCACGATATCAATACGCTCACCGCCTAACTCAGTAGAAACCGCCTGAACGCGCGCACCGCGCATACCAACGCAAGCACCGACCGGGTCGATACGTTTGTCGTTTGTTTTCACGGCGATTTTGGCGCGAGAGCCAGGATCGCGTGCAGCGGCTTTAATTTCGATAACTTCTTCACCGATTTCCGGCACTTCAATGCGGAACAGTTCGATCAGCATTTCAGGTTTGGAGCGGCTAACGAATAGCTGCGCACCGCGAGCTTCAGGACGCACTGCGTACAGAACGCCGCGAATACGGTCACCCGGACGGAAGTTTTCACGTGGCAGCATATCTTCACGCAGAATCACAGCTTCAGCGTTGCCGGACATGCCTTCCGATTTCAGTTCAAGGGAGATATTGTCGCGGTTAACTTTTTTCACAACACCGGTAACAATCTCACCTTCCTGATCGCGGAACTGATCTACTACCATCGCACGTTCGGCTTCGCGAACCTTCTGCACGATGACCTGCTTCGCGGTTTGAGTGGTGATACGGTCAAAGGTGACGGACTCAATTTCGTCTTCGACGTAATCGCCGAGGCCGAGAGCCGGATCTTCAAACTGAGCCGCTTCGAGAGTGATTTCACGCGTAGGTTGAGTGACTTCTTCAACAATAACCCAACGGCGGAAGGTATCGAAATCACCGCTTTTGCGGTCGATCTCAACGCGAACGTCAATTTCTTGCTCGTATTTTTTCTTGGTCGCCGTTGCCAGCGCACTTTCCAGCGCTTCGAAAATCTTCTCACGCGGCAGCGCTTTTTCGTTGGAAACTGCTTCAACAACAGCCAAAATTTCTTTGTTCATCCTGGGTTTTCACCTCAATCCAAACTATTAAAAGTGGGGTACCAGGTTCGCTTTCTGGATGTTGCTCAGCGCGAACACTTCGTCTTTTCCTTCGACCGTTACCGTGATCATCTCACCGTCTACGGCTTTAATAATACCCTGCCATTTGCGGCGGTTTTGCACAGCCATACGCAATACAATGCTCACTTCTTCGCCGGTAAAACGAACGTAGTGTTCTGCGGTGAACATTGGGCGATCGAGGCCAGGTGAGGACACTTCCAGGTTATAGGCCACGGTGATGGGATCTTCGACATCCAGTACGGCACTGACCTGGTGACTGACATCAGCACAATCATCAACATTGATGCCATCTTCACTATCAATATAGATGCGCAGCGTAGACGTGCGGCCCCGAACGAATTCGATGCCTACAAGTTCATAGCCCAGTGCTTCGACCGGTGCTGAAATCATCTCTGTTAATTTTTGCTCTAATGTGGACAAGCCCACCCCCAAGACATAAAAAAAGGGCATATAGCCCAGTTATTCTAAAGTCAGATAACAAAAAACCCCGATAAATCGGGGCTTTATATAACTGAACCCTGTATGCCGCAACTGCGGCCCGGACACCGTCCAGGAGAATTTTTTTCTAAATTCTTCGCGAAGGCACCGAAACTGGTGTTCACAGTATATTTGAAAAAGAACTCTCAGGGAAAGTGGTTGCGGGGGCCGGATTTGAACCGACGACCTTCGGGTTATGAGCCCGACGAGCTACCAGGCTGCTCCACCCCGCGTCCGAAAACGTGGCAAATACTACGCCAGAATTGCATTAAATGCAAGAATTGCTAGGATTTGGTACCGAGGACGGGACTTGAACCCGTAAGCCCAATCGGGCACTACCACCTCAAGGTAGCGTGTCTACCAATTCCACCACCTCGGCACTCTTTGAACACGGCAACCTTCATGTTACCGCATTGAAGCTGACAAACTTACTGTGGGATATCGCTGCTCGGCTTGGTAGGTGCCGCTGGCGCAGTCTGCTCAGTTTGTGCTGGCTGACTTAAATTTTCCCACTCGCTTCCTTTACTGGTTTTGTTGGTGCTGAGGTTACCCAGAACCAGGCTCAGAATGAAGAACAACGTTGCGAGCACACCGGTCATGCGGGTCATGAAGTTACCAGAACCACTTGAACCGAATAACGTAGCGGAAGCGCCTGCTCCGAAGGAGGCTCCCATATCAGCGCCTTTACCTTGCTGCAGCATGATAAGACCTACAAGGCCTAACGCTACAATAAGGAAAACAACCAAAAGAGCTTCGTACATAATTAACCTGTTCCTTGCGGCATTACCGCACGCCAATTGCTTCAAACCAGTTAAGCGGATACGTTTGTCATTACCCACTGAAGCGGGTGAGAATACTAACCAAAGCCAGACTGGTGCGCAAGGGCAATTTATTAACAATGCACTGACTGCGGAAAAAAACAGCAAACAAGCCATTTACCCCAAAGAAACAGGCGGCAACTGCCGCCTTTTCAATCAGTTTGCGACGAAAAAATATTAAACAGCCTTCACTGCGTCTGCGATTTGGTGAGCAAACGCGGTCACCTGAGCTTCATCTTCACCCTCGACCATCACGCGAATGAGTGGCTCAGTTCCGGATTTACGCAGCAGCACCCGGCCACGGTTGCCCAATGCAGCTTCCACTTCAGCCGTAACGCGTTTGACCTCTTCGTTTTCAAGCGGATCGCCGCTGCCTGCGGTAAAGCGAACGTTAACCAGAATCTGCGGGAACAATTTCATTCCGCTGCACAGATCGTGCAGGCTCATATGGTTACGAACCATTGCGGTAAGCACTTGCAAGCCCGCAACTATCCCGTCACCTGTGGTGGTTTGGTCCAGAAGAATGACGTGACCGGAGTTTTCAGCCCCAATTCGCCAGCCTTTTTCCTGCAGTTTTTCCAGCACATAGCGGTCACCGACTTTGGCACGAGCAAATGGAATGCCCAACTGCTTCAGCGCCACTTCAAGCCCCATATTGCTCATTAGCGTCCCCACGGCACCGCCGCGTAGTTGCCCCTGACGTAATCCTTCCCGGGCAATAATATAAAGGATCTGATCGCCATCGACTTTATGCCCCAGGTTATCCACCATGATCACCCGGTCACCGTCACCATCAAACGCAATGCCCAGGTCGGCTTTTTCCGCCAGCACGCGTTCTTGCAGCATACGCACATCCGTCGCACCGCATTTTTCATTGATATTCACTCCATCCGGCTCACAGCCGATGGCAATGACTTTTGCGCCTAGCTCACGCAGTACATTAGGTGCAATGTGATAAGTCGCGCCGTTAGCGCAGTCTACGACGATTTTAAGACCATTCAGGCTTAGTTCGTTCGGGAACGTACCCTTACAGAATTCAATATAACGCCCCGCAGCATCCACAATGCGGCTGGCTTTACCCAACTCCGCCGAGTCTACGCAGGTGATCTCTTTTTCCATCTCCGCTTCAATAGCTTCCTCAACTTCATCCGGCAGTTTAGTCCCGTCGATGGAGAAGAATTTGATGCCATTGTCATAGAATGGATTGTGCGATGCGGAGATAACAATGCCAGCTTCCGCGCGGAATGTACGAGTTAAGTAGGCAACCGCAGGTGTAGGCATTGGCCCGGTGAAAGACGCGGACAAACCAGCAGCCGCGAGACCCGCTTCCAGAGCAGACTCCAGCATGTAGCCGGAAATACGCGTGTCCTTACCGATAATGATTTTACGCGAACCGTGACGCGCAAGGACTTTACCCGCAGCCCAGCCCAGCTTCAGAACAAAATCAGGGGTAATGGGTGCATCGCCCACGCGACCACGGATGCCATCGGTGCCAAAGTATTTACGGTTACTCATAGTATTTGTTTTCCTTCACTGAAAGCGTAGCTTCGACCACGCGCATAGCTTCAACAGTCTCTTTTACGTCATGGACGCGAAGAATTTGAGCCCCCTGCATCGCAGCAATCACCGCACAGGCCAAACTACCGCTCAGGCGTTGATCCGGGCCCACATTCAGCAGTTGCCCAATCATTGATTTACGGGACATTCCTACCAGTAACGGCATACCATAGCGATGAAATTCCGAAAGGCGAGCCAATAGCTGATAATTGTGGGTGAGATTCTTACCGAAACCAAAGCCCGGGTCGAGCAGCAATTTATCTTTTGAGATTCCTGCGGCCTCACAGCGGGCAATGTGCTCCACAAAAAAGCGATTCACATCGGCAAACACATCCTCATACTGCGGTGCCTGCTGCATCGTTTTCGGTTCGCCCTGCATGTGCATCAGACAAACGGGAAGCCCCGTTTCCGAGGCGGCGGCTAACGCACCGGGCTCCTGTAAGGAACGAATATCATTGATAAGATGCGCCCCCACTCGTGCAGATTCGCGAATAACTTCGGCTTTTGATGTATCCACCGAGACCCAGACTTCAAAACGTTGAGCGATCGCCTCGACCACCGGAATAACGCGCTCAAGTTCTTCTTCTGTGCTCACCTCTGCAGCCCCAGGCCGGGTTGACTCTCCGCCAACGTCAATGATTGTCGCCCCGGCATTGATCATCGCATTTGCATGCTTGAGGGCCTCAACCAGGGAATTGTGCTGACCACCGTCGGAAAAAGAGTCCGGCGTGACGTTTAAAATTCCCATAACGTGAGGATGGGAAAGATCCAGCGTGGAGCCTTGCGCGGTGAGTTTCATTCTTCTTCCTTTGCGTTCGTCTTGGGCTGTACAAAAACAAAAACCCCGGGACAGGCCCGGGGTTTATAGATTACTGCAAAAACATCTGTCGTGAGCGTCTTATTTGTCGCCCAACTGCTCAGACATCGTGTTGCCCGGATTTGGCGTACGCGGTTCATCAACCGGGCGTGGCGCATTCGGGGTACCGTTGTTGTCAGAGTTATTGCTGTTTTTGCTCGCATCTTCCCAACCCGCTGGCGGACGCACTTCACGGCGCGCCATCAGGTCGTCAATCTGCGGAGCATCGATGGTTTCATACTTCATCAATGCGTCTTTCATGGTGTGCAGAATATCCATGTTCTCATTCAGCAACTGGCGAGCACGAGCATAGTTGCGTTCAATCAGTGATTTAACTTCCTGATCGATGATACGCGCAGTCTCATCAGACATATGCTTCGCTTTTGCCACTGAACGGCCCAGGAATACTTCACCATCTTCTTCCGCATACAGCAGCGGGCCAAGTTTGTCGGAGAAGCCCCACTGGGTCACCATGTTACGAGCCAGGTTAGTCGCCACTTTAATGTCGTTCGACGCACCGGTAGAAACATGTTCTGGCCCGTAGATAATCTCTTCAGCCAGACGGCCGCCATACAGGGTGGAGATCTGACTTTCCAGTTTCTGACGGCTGGCGCTGATTGCGTCGCCTTCAGGCAGGAAGAAGGTCACACCCAGCGCGCGGCCACGAGGGATAATCGTCACCTTATGGACCGGATCGTGCTCCGGTACCAGGCGACCGATAATCGCATGGCCTGCTTCGTGATAAGCGGTCGATTCTTTCTGCGCTTCCGTCATTACCATGGAGCGGCGTTCTGCCCCCATCATGATTTTGTCTTTCGCTTTCTCGAATTCAACCATCGACACCACACGCTTGTTACCGCGAGCAGCAAACAGCGCAGCTTCGTTTACCAGGTTAGCTAAATCGGCACCGGAGAAGCCAGGTGTACCACGAGCAATAATTGCAGCATCGATATCCGGTGCAAGCGGTACTCGACGCATATGCACTTTCAAGATTTGCTCACGGCCACGAACATCTGGCAGACCGACGACAACCTGACGGTCGAAACGACCAGGACGCAGCAGCGCAGGGTCAAGTACGTCAGGGCGGTTAGTTGCCGCAATAACGATGATCCCTTCGTTACCTTCAAAGCCATCCATTTCAACCAGCATCTGGTTCAGGGTTTGCTCACGTTCGTCGTGACCGCCACCCAGGCCAGCGCCACGCTGACGACCTACGGCATCGATTTCATCGATAAAGATAATGCAAGGCGCCGCTTTTTTGGCCTGTTCGAACATGTCACGCACACGGGATGCACCAACACCAACAAACATTTCAACAAAGTCAGAACCGGAAATTGTGAAGAACGGTACTTTCGCTTCACCAGCAATCGCTTTTGCCAGCAGCGTTTTACCCGTACCCGGAGGGCCGACCATCAGGACGCCTTTCGGGATTTTACCGCCCAGTTTCTGGAAGCGGCTCGGCTCACGGAGGTATTCAACCAGCTCACCCACCTCTTCTTTCGCTTCATCACAGCCAGCGACGTCAGCAAAGGTGGTTTTGATTTGGTCTTCCGTTAGCATGCGCGCCTTGCTCTTACCGAACGACATGGCACCTTTGCCACCGCCGCCCTGCATTTGGCGCATAAAGAAGATCCAGACCCCAATCAGCAGCAGCATTGGGAACCAGGAAATGAAGATAGTTGCCAGCAGACTCTGCTCTTCAGGCGGTTCGCCCACAACTTTCACGTTCTTGGTAATCAGATTATCAAGCAGCTTGGGATCATTAACGGGGATGTAAGTCGTGTATCGGTTACTATCTTTCTTGGTAACGTTGATTTCACGTCCGTTGATGCGCGCTTCGCGAACCTGGTCCTGATTAACTTCAGACAGGAAAGTGGAGTAATCCACCCTACGGCCATTTGACTCGCTGGGCCCAAAGCTCTGGAATACCGACATTAGCACTACGGCAATGACCAGCCAGAGTATTAGGTTTTTCGCCATGTCACTCAAGGGATTAACCTCATATTACAACTGTGTTAACAAACAGCGTCAGGGTACTATAGTTTGCGCCCGGTCGCTACAATGTACACTTCACGTGAGCGGGCACGAGAAGAGTCCGGTTTACGAACTTTAACCGTCGTAAACAGGGAGCGAATTTCTCGCAGGTATTCATCGAAACCTTCGCCCTGAAACACTTTCACTACAAAACTACCGCCCGGCGCCAGCACGTCCCGACACATTTCCAGTGCCAGTTCAACTAAGTACATAGCGCGGGGAATATCGACTGCCGGTGTCCCGCTCATGTTTGGCGCCATATCTGACATGACAACCTGCACTTTACTGTCACCAACACGTTCCAGCAGGGCCTTGACGACTAATTCATCACGAAAATCGCCCTGAAGGAAGTCCACACCAACGATAGGATCCATTGGTAAAAGATCGCAAGCGATGATTCGCCCCTGATTCCCGATTTGCGTCACGACATATTGTGACCACCCGCCGGGTGCAGCACCAAGATCAACAATAGTCATTCCTGGCTTAAAAAGTTTGTCACTTTGCTGTATTTCATCAAGTTTAAACCAGGCACGGGACCGCAACCCCTTTTTCTGTGCCTGTTGAACATATTTATCGCTAAAGTGTTCCTGCAGCCAGCGACTGGAGCTGGCAGAACGCTTCTTACCTGTCATCTCAATATCCAACTTTGTTCATCGTGAATAGCAGGCTAACTAACAATCAGCACAGCCGATTTGGCGATACACTGGAGATGGCGGTAGAATGAACCGTTTTCAATCCCAACGTAAGCAAAAAATACGATGAATCTGAGTACTAAACAAAAACAGCACCTAAAAGGTCTGGCCCATCCGCTCAAGCCGGTGGTTATGCTTGGCAATAATGGTTTGACCGAAGGGGTACTGGCCGAGATTGAACAAGCGCTTGAGCACCATGAATTAATCAAGGTGAAGATCGCAACGGAAGATCGCGAAACCAAAACCTTAATTGTGGATGCCATCGTGCGGGAAACCGGCGCCTGTAACGTACAGGTCATCGGTAAAACGCTGGTGCTCTATCGCCCTTCTAAAGAGCGTAAGATTTCTCTGCCGAAATAAGCAGAGGTGTGCAAAATGCCACGCTATGTTCGTTGATAAAAGGCCGCTATGCGGCCTTTTTCTTTTCTTTACAATACGCCAACCCTTTAGCCAGCGTAGTAAAAATTACAAATATTCTACTTTTAAGATTTCGAATTCGACATCACCGCCCGGCGTGCGAATTACGACAACATCGTCGCATTCCTTGCCCACAAGACCGCGAGCAATAGGCGAATTTACAGAAATAAGATTCTTTTTAAAATCAGCCTCATCGTCGCCAACGATGCGATAAGTAAGCTCTTCGTCATTGTCCAGGTTCAGTACAGTTACGGTAGTACCAAAAATCACACGGCCGTTATTTGGCATTCTTGTGACGTCGATCACCTGAGCATTAGAAAGCTTAGCCTCGATATCCTGGATGCGGCCTTCACAAAAACCCTGCTGCTCACGCGCGGCATGATATTCAGCGTTTTCTTTCAGATCGCCATGCTCGCGAGCTTCGGCAATCGCAGCAATGATTTCAGGACGACGAACGGACTTCAGGAAATCCAGTTCTTCGCGGAGTTGTTCAGCGCCACGTAAGGTCATCGGAATAGGTTGCATTTGTTATACCTCTTAAAATCAGTCTTCTGCAGCAGGGTAAACACCGTGCTGGCTTAAGAGCATGGCCGGTAACGCAAGTCTCTCCGGCAACAAATAAAAGAAAACCGACCCGGGGTGATAACTCCAGGTCAGTAACAGTTTTCAAATTGACCGGTATTTTACCCTGGAGTTCCCTGAGGGTCATCGTTTACTTTGCACCATAATGCACCGTAGTATGGCGGTCACGTTTCCAGGCCGTTACCGCGAGATTATGCGATTTTTGAGATTTGTCATTGGGTTGACCGCTGCCGTAGCCATCAATGTTCAGGCTGCGAACGTTGAAGAGTACACCTCCCAGTTGCCTGACGGGGCGAACCTGGCGCTGATGGTGCAAAAAGTCGGTGCGACAAGCCCGTTCATTGATTATCACAGCCAACAAATGGCTCTGCCTGCCAGTACTCAAAAAGTGATTACGGCGCTGGCGGCGCTCCTTCAGCTGGGCCCAGATTTTCGTTTTACCACCACGCTGGAAAGCCGTGCTCAAATCGATAATGGCGTACTTAACGGCGATCTTATCGCTCGTTTCGGCGGCGATCCTACGCTAAAGCGTCAGGATATTCGCAACATGGTTGCCGAATTAAAAAAAGCGGGCGTCCAACAGATTAAGGGCAACGTGCTGGTCGACACGTCTATTTTCGCCAGCCACGATAAAGCGCCCGGCTGGCCGTGGAACGACATGACACAGTGCTTCAGCGCCCCACCTGCCGCAGCCATCGTGGATCGCAACTGCTTCTCTATTTCCTTATACAGCGCCCCAAAAGCAGACGATTTAGCCTATATCCGCATTGCTTCTTACTATCCGGTCGTGATGTTTAGTCAGGTCAGAACGCTGGCCAAAGGCTCTCCTGACGCCCAATACTGCGAACTGGATGTTGTCCCGGGCGATCTCAACCGCTATACGCTTACCGGCTGCCTTACACAGCGTGCCGATCCGCTGCCATTAGCCTTTGCTATTCAGGATGGTGCAAGCTATGCCGGTGCCATCATTAAAGATGAACTGAAGCAGGCAGGGATCAGCTATAGCGGGACACTGCTGCGCCAGACTCAACCCAACGAGCCGGGCACGGTGATAGCCAGCAAACAGTCAGCACCGCTGCATGACCTGCTTAAAATCATGCTCAAGAAATCCGATAACATGATTGCCGATACCGTATTCAGGACCATCGGACATAACCGGCTGGGCGTTCCTGGCACCTGGCGGGCAGGTGCTGATGCAGTCCGCCAGATATTGCGTCAAAAAGCTGGCGTAGATTTGGGGAACAGTATTGTCGTCGATGGTTCAGGCCTTTCGCGCCATAACCTGATTTCACCGGCCACAATGATGCAGGTGCTGCAATACATCGCGCAGAACGATAATCAGCTAAACTTTATCTCTATGCTGCCGCTCGCGGGCTACGATGGCTCTCTACAGTACCGTGCTGGCCTACATCAGGCAGGCGTGGATGGCAAAGTATCGGCGAAAACGGGTTCGTTGCAGGGTGTATATAATCTGGCTGGTTTCATCACCACGGCAAGCGGGCAGCGCATGGCCTTTGTGCAGTATCTTTCCGGTTATGCCGTTGAACCAGCGGACCAGCGTAATCGCCGCATCCCGTTAGTGCGCTTCGAAAGCCGGCTTTACAAGGACATTTACCAGAATAACTAGCTATGAAACTGCTTATTGTTGAAGACGATTTACTGCTGCAGGAAGGTCTTGCGCTGGCATTAGGTGGGGAAGGCTACGCGCTGGACTGCGCCGCAACGGCTGCGGAGGCTGATGCCCTGCTGCAAAGCGGTGAATACAGCCTGATTATTCTCGACCTTGGCCTCCCGGACAAAGACGGTGCCACGCTGTTGAGCCAGTGGCGTCGGCGCGGAGTCAAAAATCCAGTGCTTATCCTGACGGCTCGTGACGCGCTTGAAGACAGGGTGAATGGTCTGGACTCCGGCGCTGATGATTATCTGGTTAAGCCTTTTGCACTGGCAGAGCTGCAGGCGCGTGCGAGAGCGCTGATCCGCCGCTACCAGGGACACAGCGACAACCTGCTTCAGGAAGACGATTTAACTCTCAATTTGCAGACTCAGCAGGTGCTACTCGCCAATCAGGCCGTAGAAATTACGCCCAAAGAGTTCGCACTTCTGACACGCCTGATGATGCGAATCGGCCAGACGGTCCACCGCGAAACGCTACAGCAGGATATTTACAGCTGGCAGGACGATCCTGGCTCCAACACCCTTGAAGTGCACATTCACAACCTACGCCGAAAATTAGGCAAAGACAGAATCAAAACCGTGCGCGGCGTTGGCTACCGGCTGGAAACCCGTTCATGAGCAGCATGCGCCGGCGCCTGATGATCCTGCTGGCGCTTATTCTTCTTTTCTTCCAGTTAATTAGCGTTGTCTGGCTGTGGCATGAAAGCCGTGAGCAGATTGGCTTTTTGGTGAGTGAAACGCTCTCCGCAAAAGCCCGAAACCAGCAGGTCGAAAAAGAGATTCGCGAAGCGATTGCTTCCCTGCTGGTGCCTTCTCTGGTCATGGTTGCCTTTACGCTGTTTTTCTCTTTCTGGGCCATTACCTGGATAACCCGCCCGCTAAATCAGCTGCGTTCAAGCCTGGCTAGCCGCTCAGCCGACAACCTCACTCCCCTGCCTATGTTTTCCGACATGGACGAAATGGTGGCGGTAACCAATTCCCTCAACCAGCTGCTTGGCCGGCTGGATCATACGATTCAACAGGAACGCTTATTCACTGCCGATGCGGCCCACGAACTGAGAACACCGCTTGCTGGGCTCAGGTTACATCTGGAATTGATGGTAAAAAATGGGGTAGCGCAGGCTCCGATGCTGCTGACACGTATCGATCAGCTTATGCATACCATTGAACAGCTGCTGATGCTTTCCCGCGCCGGGCAAGCTCTGGCCAGCGGGCATTACAATACGCTGGTCTGGACTGACGACATCATTGCGCCGCTTAAAATGGAAATGGAAGAGTTGGCGGCACAGCGCTCGCAAAAGCTAATCTGGCCTGCAGCATCCGCTCTGACCGTGCAGGGTGATGCCGTGCTGCTGCGTTTAATGCTGCGTAACCTGCTGGAAAACGCCTCTCGTTATAGCCCGGAAAAAGGCGAAATTCATTTGGTATTGATGGAAAAAGAGGGTGGAACGATCTTGAGCGTGGCCGACAGCGGCCCGGGCATTAAAGACGAATATCTTCAACAAATCACTGAGCCATTCAGGCGTATGGATCAGCGCTATGGCGGTAGCGGACTGGGTCTGAACATTGTGCAGCGGATTGTTCAGCTTCACCATGGCCGCCTGGAGTTGGGCAATCGTACGGAAGGCGGCCTGCGGGCTGGCTGCTGGCTTCCGAACAGCATCCAATAAAAAAGGCCGGTAGCACCGGCCTTCTTCATTGAGACTTACTTCTGGTAGATAATTTCGACGCCTTCGTCGTCTTCATCATCCCAGTCGTCATCCCAGTCTTCTTCTGCTTCAGCTTCCATTTCATCAAGCTGTTGGCGATGGTAATCATCCCACATAAACTCGACTTTCTCTGGCTGTTTAGCGACCTCAGCCGCCGTAATAGGGTTCTCGATGATAAAGGTCATCACATCCCAGCAGAGATCTTTCACGCCCATCTGGCTGGCAGCGGAGATCAGGTAGTATTTACCTTCCCAACCAAGCGCTTCGGCAATGGCTTTCGCTTTCTCTTCGGCCTGCGCTTTATCCATCAGGTCGATTTTGTTGAACACGAGCCAGCGAGGTTTTGACGCCAGGCTTTCGCTGTATTTCTCCAGTTCGCCAACGATGATACGGGCGTTTTCAACCGGGTCAGAGCCATCGATAGGCTCAATGTCAATGAGATGCAGCAATACGCGGCAGCGCTCAAGGTGCTTAAGGAAGCGAATGCCCAGACCAGCGCCGTCAGCAGCGCCCTCAATAAGCCCCGGGATATCCGCGACAACGAAGCTCTTTTCATTGTCCATACGAACAACGCCCAGGCTTGGCACTAGCGTAGTAAACGGATAATCAGCCACTTTTGGCTTCGCTGCAGATACCGCACGGATAAAGGTAGATTTACCCGCATTTGGCATACCGAGCATACCGACATCGGCCAGCAGCATCAGTTCTAGCTGCAGATCGCGTTTTTCACCCGGAGTACCCATCGTTTTCTGACGTGGGGTACGGTTTACGGAGGATTTAAAACGGGTATTACCCAGACCGTGCCAGCCGCCTTTGGCAACCATCAGCTTTTGACCGTGCTGCGTCATATCGCCCATGGTTTCACCGGTGCCCTGATCGATCACTCGGGTACCAACTGGCACCTTTACAGTGACATCATGCCCACGTTTACCGGTACAATCGCGGCTTTGGCCGTTCTGACCACGCTCTGCGCGGAACGCCTTTTCAAAACGATAATCGATAAGCGTATTCAGGTTCTCGTCGGCTTCAAGCCATACGTCACCACCATCACCACCATCACCACCGTCCGGACCGCCTCTCGGGATATATTTTTCACGACGGAAGCTAACGCAGCCGTTACCGCCATCACCTGCTACGACCAGGATCGTTGCTTCATCAACAAACTTCATCTTACTTCTCCGTAAATCATTCGCCCGAACGCTGCACCGGCGTGACCGTTTCGGTTTTATGCCAGCGCCCCCAAAGGCGGTGGCCAATCGCGGAATACATCGCACCAGCCACAACCACGAGTGCCCCGATATAACCCACAAGGTTAAGCATCGGTATGGCGAAATACTCGGGCCAGGCCTGAGACAGCAGGTCTGAGAACAGCAACGTAAATAACGGGGTTAGCGTAATGATGGCGCTAACCTGGGAGGCCTGCCAGCGCGCCATCGCCTCAGCGAGCGCGCCATATCCTACCAGCGTATTCAGACCGCAAAAAACCAGACATGCCAGTTGCCAGCTACTGAGCTGGAAAATCACACCAGGTTTTGCCAGCGGCAAAAGTGCAATAGTACATAAAGTGTACAACAAAAAGAGGATCTGCTGTGAGGCTAACCGGCGTAATAACACCTTCTGCGCCACACCATAGCTGACCCAAACTGTTGCCGCCAGCACGCCGAAGATAACACCAAGGGTGTAGTCCGTCAGGCGGGTAAAAATCTCTACAAGACTGGTGTTGAAGAACATCACCAGACCACATAAGAGCATAATGGCACCAATAATCTGCGTACCACGCATTCTCTCTTTTAGCACTACTACGCTCGCCACCATCATCCCGACAGGAGAAAGCTGGCCAATAACCTGAGACGCAGTAGGACTTAAATACTGCAGGGAAGAACTAAAGAGCAGAAAGTTGCCAAATAATCCCCCTGTGGCGATCGCTAACAACACTAGCCACCGGGGCTTGCGGAACATTCTGAGCGGCGGTAATTTCCCCCGAATCGCAAGGAAAATACCCAGGCCAATACTGGCCATCAGGAATCGATAAAAGACCACGGTCGGTGGCGCCATCACCGGAAGCACCTGCTTCATCGCTATGGGTAACGCCCCCCAGCACATCGCCGTGGTTAACGCTAAAAGAATACCGATTCCCGCCTGCTGCCCCATACCCATTCCCTGTTTTAATTTACCAGGCGCACAATGTAAAAAGCCCCGCAACACGTTGCGGGGCTTTCATCCGTTACCGGACCGAAAAACTTACTCAGCAACGATGCTGATGTATTTACGATTGTTCGGGCCTTTAACTTCGAATTTCACTTTACCGTCTGCTTTAGCAAACAGGGTGTGGTCACGACCACAACCTACATTGTTGCCAGCGTGGAATTTGGTGCCACGTTGACGAACGATGATGCTACCAGCCAGTACAGTTTCACCACCAAAGCGTTTTACACCCAGGCGTTTTGCTTCTGAATCGCGACCGTTACGAGTTGAGCCGCCAGCCTTTTTATGTGCCATTTAATCTACTCCTCAGGTCTTAGGCGCTGATGCCAGTAATTTTCACATCAGTGAACCACTGACGGTGGCCCGCTTGCTTACGATAGTGTTTACGGCGACGGAACTTAACGATTTTAACTTTCTCGCCACGACCGTGAGCAACGACTTCAGCTTTAATAACGCCACCATCGACAAAAGGAACGCCGATTTTGACTTCTTCACCGTTTGCGATCATCAGAACTTCAGCGAACTCAACAGTTTCGCCAGTTGCGATGTCCAGCTTTTCCAGGCGAACGGTCTGACCTTCGCTTACTCGGTGTTGTTTACCACCACTTTGGAAAACCGCGTACATATAAAACTCCGCTTTCCGCGCTTACCTTACATAGGTTTCAGGTAGCGCTATAAATATTCACAATAGGGCGCGAATATTACGCAAATCGTGAGGGTTTGACAAGCCCGATCGTCAATTACCGTAGAAAAAAAACGCAACAGCACACACACCGTTTATCTGCCTCGTTTTTTCAGTACAATCTGTACTACAGTATCGAACCTCAACCCTCTCGTTATGCCATATGGATATGGAATAAACAGGACGAAAGCCAGACTTTTGCGATGAATTTAGAAAAAATTAATGAGTTAACCGCGCAAGATATGGCGGGTGTCAATGCGACAATCCTTGAGCAATTGAATTCCGATGTTCAACTGATCAATCAGTTGGGCTACTACATCGTCAGCGGTGGCGGTAAACGTATCCGCCCAATGATTGCCGTGCTTGCCGCGCGGGCGCTTGCTTACGACGGGCAATCGCATGTCAGAATTGCAGCGCTGATAGAATTTATACATACCGCCACCCTACTTCACGATGACGTCGTGGACGAATCAGATATGCGTCGGGGTAAAGCTACAGCCAACGCCGCTTTCGGCAACGCAGCGAGCGTTTTGGTGGGTGATTTCATCTATACGCGAGCATTCCAGATGATGACCAGCCTCGGTTCGCTGAAAGTGCTGGAGGTGATGTCAGAGGCCGTAAACGTTATCGCTGAAGGCGAAGTGCTACAGCTGATGAACTGTAATGACCCAGACATTACTGAAGAAAGCTATATGCGGGTCATTTACAGCAAAACGGCCCGTCTGTTTGAAGCTGCAGCTCAATGCTCAGGTATTCTGGCAGGCGCTACGGAAGTTCAGGAAAAAGCGCTGCAGGATTATGGGCGCTACCTGGGTACTGCGTTCCAGCTCATTGATGACCTGCTGGATTACAGCTCAGATGGACAAACGCTGGGTAAAAACGTCGGAGATGATCTCAACGAAGGCAAACCGACGCTGCCGCTGTTACACGCCATGCGCAACGGCTCACCAGAACAGGCTCAGATGATTCGTGAAGCGATCGAACAGGGAAATGGCCGTCATTTGCTGGATCCAGTTCTGAAAGCTATGGCAGATTGCGGTTCTCTGGAGTGGACTCGCCAACGCGCCGAAGAGGAAGCAGATAAAGCCATCGATGCTCTCTCTGTCCTCCCCGATAGCCCGCATCGGGAAGCACTGATCTCTTTAGCCCACATGTCCGTACAGCGCGATCGTTAGCCTGGACTTTAGCGCGCCAAACGGCGCGCTAAAGTTTCCAATAAATCACTCTTCCAGCCTTTACTTTCTTTTCCTTTTCTAATCATTTTCACTGGCTTTCATCATATTTGCGGATGAAAACACAGAATCTATTATTCCTTGCACTTACTGGAATCATTTGGAAATTTTTATGTTATAAATTTCCTGTACCATCGCTCAGCTCAGAGCAGGATTAGTAAGATCACAGGGAGAGATTATGGAAAATCAATTTGTGGACTGGCATCCGGCGGACATCATTGCCGGACTGCGAAAAAAGAAAACGTCGCTCGCCGCCTTGTCGCGCCAGTCAGGTTTAAGCTCATCAACGCTCGCCAATGCGCTATCACGCCCCTGGCCTAAGGGGGAGTTGATTATCGCTCAGGCTTTAGGTGTCACACCGCAGGTTATCTGGCCTTCACGCTACCACGACCCGGTGACCCATGAGTTTATCGACCGAAGCCGGAAGATCCGGCAGCTATAAAAAAAGCCGGGGCATGCCCCGGCTATTCGTCATTAAGGGAGGATGTTTACTCGCTTCCCTTGACGCGATCGATCTTAGCCCCCAGCGCCTGAAGTTTATCTTCAATGCGCTCATAGCCGCGATCAATGTGGTAAATACGATCCACTATCGTTGTTCCTTCAGCGATACAGCCCGCCAGAACAAGACTTGCAGAAGCACGAAGATCGGTAGCCATTACCTGAGCGCCGGAAAGCTTTTCAACACCGTGGCAGATAACCGTATTGCTTTCGATCTCAGCATGCGCGCCCATACGGATTAATTCAGGCACATGCATGAAGCGGTTTTCGAAGATAGTTTCGGTGATAACGCCCGTCCCTTCCGCCACCAGGTTCAGCAGGGTGAATTGCGCCTGCATATCGGTAGGGAAACCTGGGTGCGGAGCCGTACGCACCGTCACGCCTTTTGGACGTTGGCCATGCATATCAAGGCTGATCCAGTCTTCACCCGTTTCAACCTCCGCACCTGCTTCACGCAGCTTCGCCAGAACAGCATCCAGAGTATCCGGCTGCGCGTTACGGCAAAGAATTTTACCGCCAGAGATTGCCGCCGCCACCAGGAAGGTCCCGGTTTCAATACGGTCAGGCAGCACGCGATAAACGCCCCCACCCAAACGAGCAACGCCTTCGATAGTAATACGATCGGTGCCCGCACCGCTGATCTTCGCGCCCAGGGTGTTAAGGAAGTTCGCAGTATCGACGATCTCCGGCTCACGAGCAGCGTTTTCAATGATCGTTTTGCCTTCTGCAAGTGTGGCCGCACTCATGATGGTCACGGTTGCACCCACGCTGACTTTATCCATTACGATATGAGCGCCTTTAAGGCGGCCATTTACCGACGCCTTAACGTAGCCTTCTTCCAGCTTAATCTCCGCGCCCAACTGCTCCAGACCAGTAATGTGCAAATCCACCGGACGAGCGCCAATGGCACACCCGCCAGGCAGAGAAACCTGCCCCTGGCCAAAGCGAGCAACCAGTGGCCCTAGCGCCCAAATAGATGCACGCATGGTTTTCACCAGGTCATATGGCGCACAGAAAATGTTTACGCCGCTGGCGTCAATGTAGACGGAACCGTTGCGCTCAACTTTGGTACCCAGCTGGCTCAGCAGCTTCATCGTGGTATCAATGTCTTTCAGTTTTGGAACGTTCTGAATCTCTACCGGCTCTTCCGCCAGAAGTGCGGCGAAGAGGATCGGCAGCGCGGCGTTTTTAGCCCCTGAGATTGTGACTTCTCCACTCAGGCGGGTAGGCCCCTGCACACGAAATTTATCCATTGAAACTGCTCTCTTTTAAATTCAAAACGTTATCACCAGCCTGAGCCGATGATTCAAAAACCATTCAGTTTGCGATCGCGCGCCCACTCTTCCGGCGTATAGGTCTTAATAGACACAGCATGCATGCGATTATCCGCGATAAATTCCATCAGCGGGGCATACACGGTTTGCTGTTTTTTGACGCGACTTAACTCGGCGAATAACTCACCCACCGCTATCACCTGAAAGTGGCTGCCATCGCCTGAGACGTGGACTTCCTGGAGGGGCAGTGCGTTCATCAGCACTGTCTGAATTTCATGATTTTCCATGGGGTATCTATTCGTCGATTAATAAATGATGAAATAAGCCACACATCTTAGAGGAAAGTGGCGTCCGCTTAAATAAGCAAAAAGCCCCAGAACTTAACAGTTCGAGGGCTTTGAAAGTAACGTGCTGAAATCATTAGCCTGCCAGATGTGGCAACAGCGCCTCTGGCAGATTGTAGAGTTGAGCCAGCGTGCGCAAATTATCAGTGGCGCCCCTAAGCTCAATCTTGTTTCCCTGGTGAGTCACGATGCCTGTCAGGTGAATAAGCAACGCCAGCCCGGCTGTATCAACGCGAGTTAAGCCACTTAGCTCAAAGAGATTGATACCCGCGACCACTTTCTCACGCTGCTGCCAAAGCGAGTTAACGGTGCCGCCATCCAGCTCTCCGAAGAAATGCAGCGTTGCACCGTCCTGTTTCCAGCTTAGTTCTTCCGCCATTACTTTTTACTGTCCAGGGTAATTGGCTGTTTCGAAATCGACTGCAGCTGCGCGGTCAAACCATCGATCCCTTTAGTACGAAGCAGGTCGCTCCACTCGTTTTGTTTGGTGGTGATCATGCTGATCCCTTCGGCGATCATATCGTATGCCTGCCAGTTCCCGGTTTGGCTATTTTTACGCCACTGGAAATCAAGACGCACCGGCGGACGCCCATTTGGATCGATAATCGTCACACGGATCGCCACAATATCAGCGTTGCCAAGAGGTTGCTCAGGGGCAATTTGATAAGTCTGACCGTGATACAGCGCCAGCGCCTGACCATAGGCCTGCTTCAGATACTCTTCAAAAGCCTTGAAGTAAGCGTCACGCTGAGCAGGCGTAGCATCTTTGTAGTAACGCCCTAACACCAGCGCACCCGCGTATTTTACTTGTACGTACGGCAGCAGCTCCTGGCCGACGATATCCCGCAGGTAATTCGGGTTCTGTCGAATCTGAGGCTGCTCGTTTTTAAGGCGATCAAAGGTCTTCTGCGCCGCCTCGTTCATTAATTTGTAAGGGTTGGTCTGGTCTGCCGCCATCGCAAACGGGGCGATTACCAGCATGGCTACCATCATAAGACGCTTAAACATCACTCGTTCCTCTTAAATTAATTCGTAGTGCCTGACTGCGGTGCGGCATCAGTATGGCCTGCAGGATGTGCTTCGGCATCGCCAGAATTCTTATTGTCGCCGTTGCCGCTCTTGTAAAGGAACTGACCTATCAGATCCTCAAGAACCAAAGCAGATTTCGTATCCTGAATGGTACTGCCATCTTTCAGCATAGATGACCCCAGTTCCGGGTCATCAAAGCCGAGGTTAAGCGCAATATATTGCTCACCCAACAGGCCAGACGTGCGAATCGCCAGAGAGCTGGTGTCAGGGATCTGGTTGTAGCGCTGCTCAATGTCCAGCGTTACGCGAGGCAAGTAGGTTTTCGGATCAAGAGCGATACCATCAACTCGACCAATAACAACACCACCAAGGCGAACCGGCGAACTCATTTTCAGGCCACCGATGTTGTCGAAGGTGGCGTATACCCGATAAGTCGGTTCGCTACGCAGAGAGGTCACATTCGCCACTTTCAGGCAGAGAAAAATAATAGCGACCAGCGCGACCAGCAGAAAAGCACCAACCCAAACTTCAAATTTCTTTGTTTGCATGAACTCAATTCCCAAACATCAGTGCTGTCAGCACAAAATCGAGGCCCAAAACGGCCAGAGAAGCGTGCACAACGGTGCGCGTGGTTGCCCGGCTAATCCCGGCAGAGGTCGGAATAGCATCGTACCCGTTGAATAACGCAATCCACGTTACGGTAATGGCGAAGACTACGCTTTTAATCACGCAGTTAACCAAATCCAGCCGCCATGAGACCGCATTTTGCATGGCTGACCAGAAGAAACCGGCATCAATACCTTTCCAGTTCACGCCCACCAGAGCACCACCCCAAACGCCTACGGCTACGAAGATAAGCGTCAGAAGCGGCAGCGAGATAACCCCAGCCCAAAAGCGCGGTGAAACGACGCGGCGCAGCGGATCGACCGCCATCATCTCCATGCTGGACAGTTGTTCCGTCGCACGCATCAGGCCAATTTCAGCGGTTAATGCAGAACCCGCACGCCCGGCAAACAGCAGCGCGGCAACAACCGGGCCAAGTTCACGGAGCAGTGAAAGCGCCACCAGCATACCGAGACTCGACTCGGCGCTGTAAGTCGTCAGCACCAGATAGCCCTGTAAGCCAAGCACCATCCCGATGAACAGGCCGGAAACCATAATGATCAGCATCGACAGTACGCCGACGTTATAAAGCTGACGAACCAGCAACGGCGCATGCTTGCGAAACTCCGGTTTCCCTACCAGCGCGTTGAATAACATCAGTCCGGCACGCCCAAACGAAGCGCAGGTTTTTATCCCGCGTCGCCCGAGAGATGCCAGTGCATTTAGCAGCATGAGCAGTTTAGCTCCTCGTTCCAGGTAATAAATCTTGTTGATAATCCCTGGCTGGATAACGGAACGGCACAGGGCCATCCGCGATTCCATCAAGGAACTGTCTAACGCGTGGATCGTGGTTTTCACGCAGTTCCGCCGGGCTACCTTGAGCAACAATGTGCTGATCGGCAGCAATATAAGCGTAATCCGCGATGCTTAATACTTCTGGCACATCGTGTGATACCACAATGCAGGTGACGCCAAGAGCGCTGTTAAGCTCTGAAATAAGCTTAACCAGCACGCCCATGGTAATGGGATCCTGTCCGACGAAAGGTTCATCAAACATAATAAGGTCTGGCTCAAGCGCTATAGCACGGGCCAACGCCGCGCGGCGCGCCATCCCGCCAGATAATTCAGAAGGCATCAGATTAGCCGCCCCGCGAAGCCCCACTGCTTCCAGTTTCATCATCACCGTGCTGTGCAATAGAGGCTCTGGTAACTGAAGATGTTCACGCAGTGGATAAGCCACGTTTTCAAACACGTTAAGATCGGTAAATAAGGCACCGGATTGGAACAGCATACTCATGCGTTTACGCACCGTAAAAAGCCGCGAGCGCGACATCGACGGTACGTTCTCACCATCAAAAAGGATCTCGCCGCTATCTGGCTGGATCTGCCCGCCAATAAGCTTCAGTAGCGTAGTCTTACCGATCCCCGATGGCCCCATGATCGCCGTCACCTTGCCGCGTGGTACCGTCAGCGAAATATTCTCGAAGATCTGGCGCTCGCCGCGGGAGAAACTCATCCCACGGATCTCAACCAGATTGGCTTCTGTCTGACTCATCGCCCTTCCTTTTTTATGTTTGTCGGCAAGCATGGCCTCAAAGGGATGCTAAAACCCAACATTTTTACAGAATATTACCTGTGCAGGTTAGCGAAAGCTGGCATTTGTTTTACTTTTTCGCCGCATAAAGTCAGAATTAAGACTTATCGCCAGGCTCAGGCTGCACTTCGTTTTGCCCGACCCTTCAGCCCCTCAGGATCGGCGATTATACCCTAATAAAGGATTTTTCATGCTGTTAGCTACGGCGCTATTAATTATTGGTTTACTTCTGGTGGTCTATGGCGCCGACCGTTTAGTTTTCGCCGCAGCGATACTTTGTCGCAGCATCGGGATCCCGCCGCTGATTATCGGTATGACGGTGGTCAGCATTGGCACCTCACTGCCTGAAATTATCATCGCCAGTACGTCAGCGCTGCACGGACAGTTGGATTTGGCCGTAGGGACAGCTATCGGCTCAAATATCACTAACATTATGCTGATCCTGGGGCTCGCCGCGCTGCTGCACCCATTTACCGTTAATTCCGATATTCTACGTCGTGAATTGCCTCTAATGTTGGCGGTGAGTGCCGCCGCAGGTCTGTTTCTCTATGACGGTGAGCTGACGCAGGTGGAAGGTGTGATGCTGCTGACAATCGCGGTGTTATATCTACTATTTATCATTAGAATAGGCCGCCTTGCGGAACGGCAGGGTGTTGATAGCCTGACGCGGGAGCAACAGGCCGAACTCCCTCAAGAAGGCAGCCTGTCCGTCGCATTTTTATGGCTGGGAGTGGCGTTGGTTATTATGCCGATGGCAACGCGGATGGTCATCGATAATGCCTCGGTGCTTGCCCATTATTTTGGCGTAAGCGAACTGGTTATCGGTTTGACGATCATTGCGATTGGCACCAGTTTGCCGGAATTAGCAACCGCCATAGCCGGAGCGCGCAAGGGCGAAGATGACATTGCGATTGGTAATATCATCGGTTCGAACATTTTTAACGTTGTGTTTGTGCTTGGCATTCCTGCGTTGGTGGCACCGGGCCACATCAACCCGTTAGCTTTTGCCCGGGATTATTGGTTGATGTTAGCGGTAAGTGCTGTTTTTGCCCTGCTCTGCTGGCGCAAACCTCGCCAAATCGGCAAGCTCGCGGGCGCTCTGTTAACATGTGGATTCATCATATGGATCGTGGTGCTGTGGTTCGTTGCGCCACCTGTCGTCGGATAAAGCGGAAACGGGAATTATGTCTCATATAGATTTAGCACCGGGTTTTGACTTTCAACAAGCGGGCAAAGACGTGCTCAATATTGAACGTGAAGGCCTGGCTCAACTCGACCAGTATATTAACGACGATTTCTCACAGGCCTGTGAGAAGATATTCTATTGCCCCGGTAAAGTTGTTGTCATGGGGATGGGAAAATCGGGTCATATTGGGAAAAAGATCGCGGCAACCTTTGCCAGTACCGGCACGCCAGCCTTTTTTGTGCACCCTGGAGAAGCCAGCCATGGTGATTTAGGCATGGTCACGGCGCAGGACATCGTCCTGGCGATTTCTAATTCCGGCGAGTCGAACGAAATTCTGGCGCTCATCCCGGTATTAAAGCGCCTTCAGGTGCCTTTGATTTGCATGACCGCCCGCCCGGAAAGCTCAATGGGTCGCGCAGCGGATATCCATCTGTGCATCAAAGTGCCTCAGGAAGCTTGCCCTCTTGGCCTCGCGCCAACGTCCAGCACAACGGCGACGCTGGTTATGGGCGATGCGCTGGCCGTAGCGTTATTGAAGGCCCGTGGTTTTACCGCTGAAGATTTTGCGCTGTCTCATCCTGGCGGCGCGCTGGGTCGTAAGCTGTTACTCCGCGTGAACGATATCATGCACACGGGTGATGATATCCCGCACGTAAGCAAAGAGGCCTCTTTGCGCGATGCGCTGTTAGAAATTACCCGTAAAAATATGGGGATGACGGTCATCTGCAATGACCTGATGAAAATTGAAGGCATCTTTACCGACGGCGATTTACGTCGCGTGTTCGATATGGGCGTCGATTTACATACCTTACGTATTGCGGATGTCATGACAACAGGCGGCATTCGCGTACGTCCGGGAACATTGGCTGTTGATGCATTAAATCTGATGCAGTCACGCCATATTACTTCGGTTCTGGTCGCAGATGGCGACCAGTTGCTGGGTGTGGTACATATGCATGACATGCTACGCGCAGGCGTAGTTTAAAAAAGGATTAGCCTTAATGAGTAACCATGATGCGCTGCTTAATACCTGCTACGGGCCGGTTAGCGCGCAGGTCATAGCGAAGGCGAAGGAGATTCGCCTGCTGATTCTGGACGTTGACGGCGTGATGTCTGACGGCCTTATTTACATGGGCAACAGCGGTGAAGAGCTAAAAGCCTTCAGCGTACGCGATGGCTATGGCATTCGCTGCGCCCTGACCTCCGGAATTGAAGTCGCTATTATTACAGGCAGGAAAGCAAAACTGCTGGAAGATCGCTGCGAAACGTTGGGCATTACCCACCTTTATCAGGGGCAATCCGACAAGCTTGTGGCGTTCCACGATCTGTTGTCAAAAGTTGCGCTGCCTCCCGATCAGGTTGCCTATATTGGCGATGACCTGATCGACTGGCCAGTCATGGAACGGGTCGGTTTAAGCGTTGCCGTTGCAGACGCCCACCCATTATTGATGCCAAAAGCAGATTACGTGACCAGAATCAGCGGTGGTCGAGGTGCAGTACGGGAAATCTGCGATCTTCTGTTGATGGCGCAAGGCAAGCTTGATGAGGCGAAAGGGCAATCCATATGAGCAAGACCAGACGTTGGATTATTTTCCTGCTTGCCATTGCGGCATTAGTGCTTATCGGCCTGAATCTGACGGAGAAGGACGAGCCCGGCGTAACCGTTAACAGCGATACGCCAACTTATCAAAGCGAATTCTCCACGACAGTCGTATACAACCCACAGGGCGCGCTGAACTATAAGCTTATTGCTCAACACGTTGAATACTTCTCGGACACGGGTATTTCATGGTTCACCAAGCCCGTCATGACCCAGTACGATGAAAATAAAATCGCCACATGGGAAATTCACGCGGATCGCGCCAAACTTACCGATGACAAAATGCTTTATTTATACGGCAACGTTGTCGTCACTGCGTTAACACCTGACTCTCAGTTACGCAGAATCACGACGGACAATGCGCAGGTGAATTTAATTACTCAGGATGTCGCTTCTGACGACCTGGTGACTTTGTACGGCACCACATTTAATTCCAGCGGCCTGAAAATGCGTGGCAACTTACGCAGCCAAACTGCACAGCTGATTGAAAAGGTTAAAACCTCCTATGAAATCCAGAATAAACAAACTCAGCCTTAAACTTGTTCTGCTTGGTTCACTTTTTGCCGTACCGCTGTCAGCCTGGGCACTGACAGGTGACACCGACCAACCTATTCATATCGAATCCGACCAGCAGTCTCTCGATATGCAGGGCAACGTCGTGACCTTCACCGGCAATGTCGTTGTGACTCAGGGCACGATCAAAATCAACGCCGATAAAGTCGTTGTGACCCGCCCAGGCGGTGAACAAGGCAAAGAGGTGATTGATGGCTATGGTAACCCTGCTACCTTCTATCAAATGCAGGACAACGGTAAGCCGGTACAAGGCCACGCGTCCACCATGCATTATGAATTGGCTAATGACTTCGTTGTGCTGACCGGCAACGCTTACCTTGAACAGCTGGACAGCAACATTACCGGCGACAAAATCACCTACCTGGTGAAAGAGCAAAAAATGCAGGCGTTTAGCGAGAAAGGCAAACGCGTGACCACCGTACTGGTACCGTCTCAGTTGCAAAACAAAAACGGCCAGCAACCGGCACCGAAAAAGAGTAACTAATTCGTTATGGCAACTTTAATTGCGAAAAATCTGGCCAAAGCCTATAAAGGCCGCCGCGTAGTCGAAGACGTCAGCCTGACCGTTAAATCGGGCGAAATTGTGGGGTTACTCGGGCCAAACGGCGCCGGTAAAACCACGACGTTTTACATGGTGGTGGGTATCGTGCCACGTGATGCGGGCAACATCATTATTGATGAAGAAGACATCAGCTTGCTGCCGCTGCATGCTCGAGCACGTCGCGGTATCGGTTATTTGCCACAGGAAGCGTCCATTTTCCGCCGCCTGAGCGTGTTTGATAACCTGATGGCGGTACTGCAGATTCGCGATGACCTGACGTCAGAGCAGCGTGACGATCGCGCTAACGAGCTGATGGAAGAGTTCCACATCTCGCACCTGCGCAACAACCTTGGGCAGTCGCTATCCGGCGGTGAACGTCGCCGCGTTGAAATCGCCCGCGCGCTGGCGGCCAACCCGAAATTCATTTTGCTGGATGAACCCTTTGCCGGGGTTGATCCTATTTCCGTCATTGATATCAAACGCATCATCGAGCACCTGCGTGACAGCGGCCTCGGCGTATTGATTACCGACCATAACGTCCGCGAAACGCTGGCCGTTTGCGAACGCGCCTACATCGTTAGTCAGGGGCACCTGATTGCCCACGGTACACCGGAAGAAATCCTTGAAGACGAGCAAGTTAAGCGAGTCTATCTGGGCGAAGAGTTCAGACTCTGATAGGGTGGGAAGTCTTACACGACTTATTTGAGGACGTTTGTTCTGAACATGAAGCAAGGTTTGCAATTACGGCTTAGCCAACAACTTGCTATGACGCCCCAGCTGCAGCAGGCTATCCGTCTGCTACAGCTCTCAACGTTAGAGCTTCAGCAAGAACTCCAGCAGGCACTGGACAGTAATCCATTGCTTGAGCAAACCGACCTACATGATGAGATCGATACTCAGGAAATGCCTGAGAGCGAAGCAATGGACACCCGTGAAGCCCTCGAGCAGAAAGAGATGCCCGATGAGCTGCCGCTGGATGCCAGTTGGGATGAAATTTATACCGCCGGTACTCCTTCAGGGACAGGAACGGACTATCTGGACGATGAGCTGCCGATCTACCAGGGTGAAACGACCCAGTCGCTACAGGACTACCTGATGTGGCAGGTCGATCTGACGCCATTTTCCGATACGGATGCCGCTATTGCGACGTCTATTGTCGATGCGGTGGATGAAACCGGGTATCTCACCGTTCCACTTGAAGACATTCTGGAAAGCCTGGGCCACGACGATGTGAGCCTTGACGAAGTGGAAGCCGTCCTCAAACGTATCCAGCGTTTTGATCCCGTCGGCGTGGCAGCACGGGACTTACGCGATTGCCTGTTAATTCAGCTTTCTCAGTACGCCAAAGAGACCCCATGGCTGGCGGAAGCCCGGCTTATCGTTAGCGATCATTTAGATCTGCTGGCAAATCACGACTTCCGGACGTTGATGCGGGTCACGCGCATCAAAGAGGACGCGCTTAAAGAGGCCATGTGCCTGATTCAGTCTCTTGATCCCCGCCCTGGCCAGTCGATCCAAACGGGTGAACCAGAGTACGTTATCCCTGATGTACTGGTGCGCAAACACCTGGCGCGCTGGGTTGTAGAGCTTAACGCAGACAGTATCCCACGCCTCAAAATCAACCAGCAATACGCAGCTATGAGCGGCAGCACGCGCAATGACAGCGACTCACAGTTTATACGCAGTAACCTGCAGGAAGCGAAATGGTTGATTAAAAGCCTGGAAAGTCGCAATGATACGTTATTACGCGTGAGCCGATGCATTGTCGAGCAGCAGCAGGCCTTCTTTGAGCACGGTGAAGAGCACATGAAACCGATGGTGCTGGCCGATATTGCTCAGGCAGTGGACATGCACGAGTCGACAATCTCGAGGGTGACCACTCAGAAATATTTGCATAGCCCACGCGGCATCTTTGAATTGAAATATTTCTTCTCCAGCCACGTCAATACCGAAGGTGGCGGTGAAGCCTCCTCCACGGCAATTCGGGCGCTGGTGAAGAAGTTAATAGCTGCGGAAAATCCCGCCAAACCGCTGAGCGACAGTAAGTTAACCTCAATGCTGTCGGATCAAGGTATTATGGTGGCGCGCCGCACAGTTGCGAAGTACCGAGAGTCTTTATCCATTCCACCGTCAAACCAGCGTAAACAGCTGGTGTGACTTCACCGATAAGGAAGACACTATGCAGCTCAACATTACGGGACAAAACGTCGAGATCACTGAAGCACTGCGTGAATTTCTGAACTCGAAGTTTGCCAAACTGGAGCAGTACTTCGAAAGAATCAACCAGGTCTATATTGTATTAAAGGTGGAAAAAGTCACCCATACAGCGGATGCTACGCTGCATGTGAACGGTGGAGAACTGCATGCCAGTGCCGAAGGCCAGGACATGTATGCGGCGATTGACGGCCTGATTGATAAACTGGCCCGACAGTTAACGAAACACAAAGATAAACTAAAACAACACTGATAATCCGGGCATCCGATGTGCATATGGCCGGCCCGCTGCTTAAGTAGCGGGCCGTTTGCACAAAAGTGCTTAGGTGAACTTATGATGAACAACGATTCCGCTCTACAACTGAGCAATGTCCTTAACCAGGAATGTACTCGCAGTGGCGTCCACTGCCAGAGTAAAAAACGCGCGCTGGAAATCATCAGCGAACTGGCAGCCAAACAGCTTGGCCTTCCGCCGCAGGTTGTTTTCGAAGCCGTGCTGACCCGTGAGCGTATGGGCAGTACCGGCATTGGCAACGGTATCGCTATTCCCCACGGCAAGCTGGAGGAAGATACGCTTCGCGCCGTCGGCGTCTTTATTCAACTGGAAACACCAATCGCTTTTGATGCCATCGACAATCAGCCGGTTGACCTGTTATTTGCGTTGCTGGTACCGGCTGACCAGACGAAAACCCACCTGCACACGCTTTCTCTGGTGGCCAAGCGTCTGGCGGATAAAACCATTTGTCGCAGGCTGCGCTCAGCCAGCAGCGACGAAGAGCTTTACCAGATAATTACTGAAACAGAAGTCGATAACGACAGCGAAAATGAATAGTTGGCGCGTTTGATGTCTCAGACAGATAAATCGGGAGAATGATTACATGGTGCTGATGATTGTCAGCGGCCGCTCAGGTTCAGGGAAGTCTGTAGCCTTGCGCGCACTGGAAGATATGGGATTCTATTGCGTGGATAACCTGCCGGTTGTCCTGTTGCCAGAGCTGGCAAAAACGCTTGCCGATCGGCAAATCTCTGCCGCCGTCAGCATCGACGTGCGCAACATGCCAGAGTCGCCAGAAATCTTCGAGCACGCGATGGACAGCCTGCCGGACGCTTTTTCTCCGCAGTTACTGTTCCTTGATGCCGATCGTAATACGCTGATTCGCCGCTACAGTGACACGCGTCGCCTTCATCCGCTTTCCAGCAAAAATCTCTCTTTGGAAAGTGCGATTGACGAAGAAAGCGATCTCCTCGAACCGCTAAAATCCCGCGCGGACCTGATCATCGACACCTCTGAAATGTCGGTACACGAACTGGCGGAGATGCTGCGTACTCGTCTGTTGGGCAAACGTGAACGCGAACTCACCATGGTGTTCGAGTCTTTCGGCTTTAAGCACGGCATACCGATTGACGCCGATTACGTGTTCGACGTGCGTTTTCTTCCAAACCCACACTGGGATCCAAAACTGCGTCCAATGACCGGCCTCGATCGCCCGGTCGCCGCCTTCCTCGACAGGCACACAGAAGTACACAATTTTATCTACCAGACCCGCAGCTATCTTGAGTTATGGTTACCGATGCTGGAAACCAACAACCGTAGCTACCTGACCGTGGCGATTGGCTGTACCGGCGGTAAACACCGTTCGGTTTATATTGCAGAGCAGCTGGCCGATTACTTCCGTTCACGCGGGAAGAACGTCCAGTCCCGTCACCGCACTCTGGAAAAACGTAAAACATGAGCGTAAAGCAGACCGTTGAAATCACCAACAAGCTGGGCATGCACGCGCGCCCGGCGATGAAACTGTTTGAGCTGGTACAAAGTTTTGACGCAGAAGTGATGCTGAGAAACGAAGCAGGCACCGAAGCTGAAGCCAGCAGCGTGATTGCCCTGCTGATGCTGGACTCCGCCAAAGGAGGCCACATCGAAATCGAGGTGACTGGCCCGGAAGAAGAGCAAGCCCTGGCGGCAGTGATTGCTCTGTTCAATGCCGGATTTGACGAAGACTAACCGCTGCGCGCGCGGATCTACCCGCGCCCTATTTTCCATACTGCGGCAACGTTACGCGCCGTCACGCAAATATTCTCGCCCGCCTTTTCCAACGCCTCCGGTAGCGTCTGAACCCGATTAAGCACCGAGAAAACGGCGTCGAGCCCGTGCTGGTGGACTACGCCGTAATCAGTCGTCATACCTCCAGCCAGCGCGATAACTGGCACCTGAAAACGCTTAGCCACTCTCGCCACGCCTATCGGCGTTTTGCCATAAATGGTCTGGCTGTCTATACGCCCTTCTCCAGTGATCACCAGATCCGCCCCCTGAACAGCCTCGGCAAGCCGCAAAGCTTCGGTGACAATTTCCACACCAGGCTGCAGGCGGGCATGAAGTAAACTAAACAAAGATGCCCCCATGCCTCCTGCCGCCCCGGCACCTGCCACGGTAATCACGTCCTTACCGCTGATGCACTCCAGCTGTTCACCATAATGCCTGAGTGCGGCATCAAGCTGCGTAACCTGTTCAGGCGTAGCGCCTTTCTGCGGCCCAAAGATCGCCGACGCACCGCGTTCACCGCACAGCGGATTATCAACATCACAGGCCACCAGAATATCGCACTGCGCCAGGCGGGCATCCAGTTGGCTAACATCTATCTCTGAAAGCCCGGCCAGGGCAGCACCGCCTGCACAAATCTCATTACCCTGCGCATCACGAAGCCTGACGCCCAGCGCCTGCATCATCCCGGCCCCGCCGTCATTGGTCGCGCTGCCGCCGATACCAATAATGATTTTACGTGCGCCGCGATCCAGCGCCGCCAGAATAAGTTCCCCCGTGCCAAAAGTGCCGGTCAGCAGCGGATTACGTTTTTCGGGCAACACCAAATGCAGCCCTGATGCGGCAGCCATTTCAATGATGGCTGTTTCACCGTCGCCCGTTATGCCAAAGAAAGCCTCGACGGGCAGCCCCAGCGGGCCAGTCACCGTTACAGGGATGATTTGCCCCTGTGTCGCGGCAACCATAGATTCAACGGTGCCTTCTCCTCCGTCGGCCATCGGCAGCTTGATATACTCCGCGTTCGGGTAAATCTCGCGAAAACCTTGCTCAATGGCCTCGGCAACTTGCATCGCGCTCAGGCTCTCTTTGAAAGAATCGGGAGCAATAACAATTTTCATGGCGACCTCATTAACCCGCTAAATTAAACACACCAAACATCAGGGTTGAAACAAAAGCGATGGCCAAACCAACGGCTGTTTCATAGGGAAGCAGTTTTAAGCGTTCATGAACCTGCATATTCACGCTGCCCCCGGTGGCATGGAAAAAGCTGCCGTGCGGCATATGGTCAAGCACCGTCGCCCCGGCATGGATCATTGCCGCTCCAGCGAGTGCAGAAATCCCCATATCGACAAGCGTTGAGCTAAACACCGCAGAAGCCACCGCCGTCCCTGCCGTTGTTGATGCGGTAGCCATTGACATCAGCGCCCCGGAAAAAGGTGCCAGAAGGTAGGAAGGCAGGCCGGAGGCCGTTAAGCCATTGATCAGTACATCCTTCAACCCGGAGTTGGCGATGATCCCAGCCAGCGTCCCGGTCCCCAGCAGCATAATCGCCACCGGAGACATACGCGCCAGTCCCGACACCATAAAATGATTTGTCTGCCGCCACTGCCCCATCACTATAGCTCCAATCAGGCCGCCTATCGGCAACGCAACCAGCGGATCAATCGCAATACCGGCAATCGGGCGAAGTGCAAGCAGGCAGATAGCCACCAGCGGTGCCGCTATTGCCGCGCCAAACGCGGGCAATGCCTTCTCTTTTTCCCCGGCAATCAGTTCACTGCTGGCGACTTTGGAGCCGCGATGCTGCAACCGCTTCGCCAGGAAATAGGCGAGTACGAGACCAAACAGACCCGGCACGACGCCAGCCATCATTAAGTCGGTGAGAGGTACGTGGAAAGCGTCAGCCGCCGCTATCGTATTAGGATTGGGGGACATAACGTTGCCGGCCTTACCACCGCCAATCATCGCCAGCAGAATAGCCATTTTCGAAATATCGGCCCGATGAGCAATCGCCAGGGCGATAGGTGACACGGTAATCACGGCGACATCAATAAATACGCCGACGGCAGTCAGCAACATGGTCGCCACTGCCAAAGCGAACAGCGCCCTTTTCTCACCCACCTTACGGACAATGGTTTCGGCAATCGTGTTGGCTGCCCCCGACTCAATCAGTACACCCGCCAGTATGCCTGCCCCGAGGATGCGCAGTACCGCATTGGTGATCCCTTGCGCCCCGGTAATCATCAACGAAAGCGTCTGCACCAAGTCAGCACCGCCAACTAACCCGCCAGCCAGAGCACCGGCAATCATGCCGTAGGCCGGAGGAACCTTGCGTAAAATAAGGACAATAGAAACAACCAACGCCACCAGGGCGCCCAGAGCCGAAACCGTGGTCATGAATCACTCCTGTTTTGATTTTTTTAGGGAGATCGAAAGGTACGGCGGGACATTACCCTGAGCGGGCAGCGAATAGCTTGAGAGAAAACACCAAAAAATGGGCGGCGAAAGAAACGCTTTTTTGTAGATTGCTACAAATCAGTCGCTGATCTGCATACCAATAAACATCTGAAGAATTGAATCTAACTTATTAATATCTAAAGACGTTATCGACTCTATTTTGCTCAGTCGATAGCGCAGTGTATTGACGTGAATATGCAGCAATTTTGTCGTTTGAGACAGATCACAATTCTGTTCAAAATAGCAGCGCAGCGTGCGGCGAAGCACGCCTTTAGGATCGGCTTCACAAAGCGTTTTCCATGCTCGTCCCATTTCCTCGGCCTGCCAGCTGCCGGAAAGTCCGTTGAGAAGCACAGGCAATAAAAGATCCTGATAGTACAAAATCGATCGGCTAATTTTTTGCCGTGAAGCCATCTCTTGCAGCGCCACGGCGCTAAGCCAGGAGCGTCGTAACGCATCGTCGCCGTCGAAACATCCCCCAACTGACAGGGTGACTTCAAAATGCGTCAGCAGCTGAGAATGAAGTTTGCGCAGCGTTTTTTTCAGCAATGCATGCCGCTCCTCGATCCGGCCCCCGCCCAGGGGTAGTAGCATCGCGATTTGTTCAAAGCCAATTGGCGCCACTAACGCCTGACTGTCATAACCGCCGAGCCGCTCCAGCAGCTCCCGCTGACGCAAAACATCCCGAGAGGGAAAATGAATCATCAGCGCAACTCTTCGCAATTCAAGATCTACACCGAGGCCGCTGGCCATCGGGCGCAGTTCTGCCAGGCTTTGCTGCCCGGAAATAATCTGCGTGGCGAGTTGCTCCCGATAACGCTTTTCCCACTGATTTTGCTCAAGCATTTCCGCCTGCTCAAGGATCAGCTCGGCCGCCATTTTCACCAGTTCGGCATAAGCCTGCACTTTCTCTGGTTCACCAGAAATACCTACGACGCCAACGATTTTCTGGCGAAAGACGATAGGCAAATTAATGCCGGGTTTAACCCCTTTCAGCCGCCGGGCAGAAGCCTCATCAATAATCACGGTCCGGTTTTCCGTCAGCGCCAGGACGGCACCTTCATGACGCTGATGCAGACGACGCGGATCGCCAGAGGCAATAATCACGCCCTGTTCGCTCATCACATTCACCGAGTGATCGATGATGTTCATGGTGCGCTGGACAATTTGCCGGGCGGTATCTTCTTTCAGGCAGGAGATAATCATAGCGTTTACCTTGTCGTGGAGGCGTCGGGAGTGCGCTGGGTGCGGCTGTGATAAAGCCGCAGCGGCTTATTTTAAATTGTGTTGCTCGAGGAATGACTCCCCGCCCAGCTGACGCATCTGTCGCAAAATCCACTGCTGGCGCTGGCGAATATAGCCTGAAGGCGCATTTGCCTTAAAACGAATCGGGTTAGGCAGGACAGCGGCGAGCAGCGCTGCTTCGGCGGGCGTCAGGCGGCTGGCTGGCTTGTTGAAGTAACGACGAGAGGCTTCTTCCACGCCGAAAACACCTTCGCCAAATTCGGCAATATTCAGATACACCGTCAGAATACGTCGCTTGCTCCACGCGGTTTCAAGCCCCACCGTGAGGCCGGCTTCCAGTCCTTTACGTAACCAGCTCCGTCCATCCCACAGGAACAAATTTTTCGCTGTCTGCTGGGAAAGCGTCGACGCGCCTCGAACCCTGTTATCGTTACGCTCGTTGTGCGCCAGAGCTTTTTCTATGGCATCAGTATCAAAGCCCCAGTGTTCAGGAAATTTTTGATCCTCAGAGGCAATCACCGCCAGCCCCATACACGGCGAAATATCATCCATGGAAACCCAGTCAGAATGGGCAACGTAACCGAAGTTGCCGCTGAACCACGCGCTGAACTGCCGCTCCACCATCACTGCGGAAAACGGCACCGGGACAAAGCGGAAAACCAGGATGCCCATGAACCAGACAGCCAAAACCGCCAGAACAGCTTTCAGCAGCCAGCGTTTAACCCACTGCCACGGCGCGAAACGCCTTTTACTCATGCACTAAGTTCCAGCACACGGGCAACCAGCTTGTCGATCCCGGCAGCGGCCTCTGCGATATTTTGCGCGAGCATGTAAGCGGGGGTGGTGACAACCTTCTGTTCTTCGTCCACCACGATATCATCCACCGGGCAAGGGACGTGCTCTGCTCCCATGGTTTCCAGTAGCTCTGCGGTATCGATGTCGGTGCCGATGGTCAGACGCACAGGCATATCCAGAATCTTTGGCAGCATCGCCGGGGCAATGCACATAAAACCGAGCGGCTTGCCCTGTTCGTGGCATTCGCGAGCCAGGCGGCGTAAATCTGCATCCACCTCACAATCTGCACCCTGCGAAGCAAAAGTGCTTAGATTTTTAGCCGCGCCAAAACCGCCGGGCACAATCAAGGCGTCAATGTTCTCAGGCAAAGCTTCACGCAACGGCTGAATATTGCCGCGAGTGATACGCGCAGCTTCCACCAGCACGTCACGAGTTTCTGCTGCAGGTTGACCGGTTAAATGATCGATCACGTCAGACTGAGGTTTATCCGGCGCGAAGCAAACGGCTTCCGCACCAGCACGAGAAATGGCCAACAGCGTTAATACGGCCTCATGAATCTCACTGCCGTCGTAAACTCCACAGCCGCTCAGCACTACGCCTATTTTTTTCATCCGTCAGTTCCTTTTCGTTCCGGGTGAATCAGTATCAGCCACGTTAATTTGATCGCTATGCTTCACATATTTTACTGATTCACGTAACAAATATTATAAGGTTTGCTATCTTATATGGCTGACAGCCCGCGAATTGCTGGTTGTGCCATTCGATAATTCAACGCTAAAAAAGGCGCAACCCTGTTTTCCCTGGTGTTGGCGCAGTATTCGCGCACCCCGGCCTGGCCGGGGTCATTTTTTTCCAGCGTCCGCAACCCACGCTTTTAATACGCTAACGTCATGTTGCCACTCTTGTTTCAGCTCTTCGATCCATTCCCCGACATTATCGGACCACGCAGGTAAGTCCGGGGACTGAATTTGCTGGGCAACCTGCTGCAAATGCCGCAAACCAACGGAGCCCGCCGCACCTTTAATTTTATGCCCCTCTTCCACCACGCCTTTGTTATCCCGCGCGGTCATATTGGAATCGAGCACCTCCAAATAACCCGGCATCATTTTTTCAAACATTGCCAGGCCATCGGTAATCAGTTTTGGCCCCACCAGTTCGATATATTGTTCGAGCATCGGAATATCGAGTAACGCTTGCTGTTTTTCACTATCGACTTTTGTCACCACTGGCTCCTTCTCCGTTATCTGTTTATCCCAGAATTTTTGGATCATCGACATCAAGGCAGGCACGGCAAGCGGCTTACTCAGCACGTCATCCATCCCGGCTTCAAGATACTCAGTCTTGTTTTTCAGCACGTTGGCCGTGAGCGCCACCAGCGGCGGCAGTTCCTCTTTGCTAAAGCGTTTATTCAGCTCGCGGGAAATATCCAGCCCGGTCATATCCGGCAACTGGATATCCAGCAGCACAAGGTCATATTCGCCCGGCATAAACATCTCCAGCGCATCTTTCCCGGTCATGGCTACATCAACGCTGTTGCCAAGCTTCTCGAGCACAGAACGCGCCACGATGACGTTAAGCTCAATATCCTCCACCAGCAGCACATGCAGAGCAGGCAACGGCATATCGTCATCTTCCAGCGTGTCTTCCACTTCCTCGGCCACGCTCGGCGCCTGAACGGTCAGCGTGAACAGCGAGCCTTCACCCGGCTTGCTGGTGACGGTAATATCCCCGCCCATGCTCTTCGCCAGACGGCGAGAAACCGCCAGTCCAATCCCCGTTCCGGTCGCAGGCTTGCCGCCGTGGCTGTCTTTAACCTGATAGTACATAGCAAAGATTTTGTCCTGCTCGTCTACCGGAATGCCAATCCCGGAGTCCTGGACCTCAAAACGCAGGCAGCTCTCTTCTTCGTAACGAACGCGTACCGTGACTAATCCCCCTTTCGGCGTGAACTTCACAGCATTGCTGATCAGATTCCAGAGGATCTGGCGCAGACGCGTCCCGTCCGTCACCACCTTGTGCGGCAGCGGCAGCGTTGGGTCCATCACAAATGACAGCCCTTTCTGCTGAGCCTGCAGGCCTGAGAGGTTTTCCAGATCGGCAAGGAAGCTGGTGAAATCCACCGGCTGGTTATCGAGCTGCACTTTGCGGCGCTCGAGCTTATCCATATCGATGATATCGTTGAAAATGTTTCCCAGCGTAATGGCGGACACGTGGATCGTTTTGAGGTAATTGGTCTGCTCGGCGGTGAGATCGGTATCCAGCAGGATACGGCTCAGGCCGACAATGCCGTTCAGCGGCGTACGCAGCTCGTGGCTGATGGTGGAGATAAAGGTGGTTTTGTCCCGGCTCGCACGTTCCAGCGCGTCCTGATAACGCTTACGCTCGGTAATATCGCGGCCAAAGCCCATCAACCCGTGACGTTTACCGACGCGGTCGTAATAAGGCACTTTACGAATTTCAAAGCAGGCTTTGCGGCCATCCGGGTAATCCAGCCACTGCTCATAGGTCAGAGACACATTATGACGAAACACTTTTTCGTCCGTTTCCAGCACTTTCTCAGCGGCTTCCGCAGAATAAACATCCTGCGGCTTGAGGTGGATAAGCTGTTTCTCGCTCTTGCCGGTCAGCAGCTCCATCGCCCGGTTGCAGCCGGAAAACTCCCGGTCTTCGTTACGGTAGAAGACCAGATCGGGCGAGGCATCAAGAAAAGACCGCAGGAAAGAGGATTGCTGCTCAAGCCGGATTTGCGTCTCTTCACGCTCCTGCATTTCAACTTTAAGCTGCTCCAGCATGGTCTGGCGCTCGGCTTCCGCTTTTACACGGTCGGCGATTTCCTGATTAAGCTGGGCGATATTGTCCTTAAGCTGCACGTTAAGAATCAGGTCGCGCTCGCGCATCTCCTCCAGCTTTTCCACCAGCTTCGACAGCCGCTGCCTGGACTCCTCAAGCTGTTCAACCACAACCGACAGGAAGTAAACCGCCCAGGGCGTAATCAACAAACCAAAGAAGATAGAGCGGACAACGTCGATACTTTCAACCTGGCCGCTCAGCAGCATGGTGACGGCCATTTGCACCACCATCGCCAACACGACCAGCGCTGAGGCCAGCAGCAGGGAGAAACGCACCAGCCCCAGCTTCACCATAAGATCAACGTAATACTGCGCCAATAACCGAATTTGCTTCATGGAACGATTCCTTCGTCTTGGATGCGCTAAATATACCGCAAAAAGGAACCGGGCTCAGGATTTACGAAAGAACTGAGAGATCCCACGGCGTACCCAGCGCTGAACCCTGCGCCCCATGCGCCAGCAAATACTTGTCAATATCCACCATCGCGGCCCAGCGGTTCTCACACCATAAAGGGGCAAGCAAGGTTGGACGCCGGGCATTAGCAGAAATGCGATGGAACACGACATCAAGTGGCGTATGGCGAATCATTTCCCCCGCGGTGACGACATACTCATCCAGCCCGATCCCCTCAAGGCGTCCGGCTCGCCAGCTTTTGGCCATAATGCTACCGTCAACGATATGCAAAGGGTGCAGCTTCAGGCCGTCCACACCGGTTTCAATCACTTTTTCCAGCGTGTCCATACATTGCTGCTGGCCTTCACCCGGTAAACCGACAATCAGATGGCTGCAAACCTTCAACCCCCTCGCCCGGGCCCGGCGGGTTGTTTCCTGATAACAGGCAAAATCGTGCCCACGGTTGATGCGGTGCAGGGTTTTGTCATTCGCCGTCTGTAACCCCAGCTCCAGCCATACCTCATAGCCCTGCGCGTGATAATCGCTTAGCAAGTCCAGCACGCTGTCGGGCACGCAGTCAGGCCGGGTACCAACGCACAGCCCCACTATGCTGCTCTGGCTCACCGCCTGCTGGTACATCGACCGCAACACCTGCACTTCAGCCCAGGTGCTGGTATAGGCCTGGAAATAGGCCAGATAACGCTGAGCGCGGTTCACCCGACTGGCCTGGTGTGCGAGCTGCTCAGCGATGGAATTGTGCTGCTGGGCTTCGTCAGCGAAAGAGGCCACATTGCAAAAAGTACAGCCGCCTCTCCCGATGGTGCCGTCGCGATTGGGGCAGCTGAAACCACCATGCAGCGTGAGTTTATGGACTTTTTGCCCATAGCGCCGAGAGAGATCGCCGCCAAACATATTGACTAATTTCTGTAACTGCATAATCTGATGGGCCGTCCCGAAAAAGGGGCCTAGCCTGCCATTTTCTTCTCGCACCGGCGATGACCTGGATCAATCGCTTCGGCGCAGCCTTACCTATTGCATGTAAAGTCAAAATAAGTGCAACTCTATTCACATTGTGCTTGATTACTTTTCCTTATGACGCTGCCCTTTATTTAAAGAATATGACGAACGGTGAAAAACAGTGTCATGCTGCACTCCATGGGGGTTAAGTAGCATATCATGCTGGCAATATCATTCATGCCAGCATGGTCTGGAGTTTCATGGCCTTTCGGATAGTGAGGACGATCACATAACACTCGACGCTCATCGTCGTACCTCCATAGTCAAAAAAGCATAAAAAACCATTATATTCATAGCATTAACTCACTCTTAGTACGATTCCGTATAAATAAGAATGCCATTTGACCTGTGTGCTCTTTCCCGATAAGTTGGAAATCCGCTGGAAGCTTTCTGGATGGGTTCTGTGCCCATCATATTTATGCAGTAATTGAGATTCCCTCTAAAGCAAGTCCTCAACACTTGTGACACCGGATGCGTTGGACATTAAGAGGGCGACACGCGAGGCAAGCGTATGATGCGCAAACCCCGTCGCCATGCCCTTGCTGCGTCCACGCGCAAACGGTTGGGAGTAACGTAGAGCCTGGGGAGGTTCACTGATATGTTGTACGATAAATCCCTTGAGAAGGATAACTGTGGTTTCGGCCTGATCGCCCACATAGAAGGCGAACCTAGCCACAAGGTAGTGCGTACCGCTATTCACGCGCTAGCCCGTATGCAGCACCGTGGTGCCATCCTTGCCGACGGTAAAACCGGCGACGGTTGTGGCCTGCTGCTGCAAAAACCCGATCGTTTCTTCCGCATTGTTGCAGAAGAACGCCACTGGCGTTTGGCCAAGAACTATGCCGTTGGCATGATTTTCTTGAACCAGGATGACGCGCTTGCTCGCGCCAGCCGCCGCATTGTTGAAGAAGAGCTGCAAAACGAAACCCTGTCTATTGTTGGCTGGCGTGAAGTGCCGGTGAACAAAGACGTGCTCGGTGAAATCGCCCTCTCCTCTCTGCCACGTATTGAACAAATTTTCGTTAACGCCCCGGCGGGCTGGCGCCCTCGTGATATGGAACGCCGCCTGTTTATCGCCCGTCGCCGTATCGAAAAACGCATCCAGGAAGATAAAGACTTCTACATCTGTAGTCTGTCTAATCTGGTGAACATTTATAAAGGTCTGTGTATGCCGGCTGACCTGCCGCGCTTCTACCTGGACCTGGCGGACCTGCGCCTGGAATCGGCCATTTGCCTGTTCCACCAGCGTTTCTCCACCAACACCGTGCCACGCTGGCCGCTGGCTCAGCCGTTCCGCTACCTGGCTCACAACGGTGAAATCAACACCATCACCGGTAACCGTCAGTGGGCGCGCGCTCGTACCTATAAATTCCAGACGCCGCTGATCCCCGATCTGCACGATGCCGCACCGTTCGTGAACGAAACCGGCTCCGACTCCAGTTCCATGGATAACATGCTTGAGCTGCTGCTGGCGGGCGGGATGGATATTGTGCGCGCCATGCGTTTGCTGGTTCCACCGGCATGGCAGAACAACCCGAACATGGATCCTGAGCTGCGCGCCTTCTTCGACTTTAACTCCATGCATATGGAGCCGTGGGATGGCCCGGCCGGTATCGTGATGTCCGACGGGCGTTTCGCCGCCTGCAACCTGGACCGTAACGGCCTGCGTCCGGCGCGCTACGTGATCACCAAAGACAAGCTCATCACCTGCGCCTCTGAAGTCGGGATCTGGGACTACCAGCCGGACGAAGTGGTTGAGAAAGGCCGCGTCGGCCCAGGCGAGCTGATGGTTATCGACACCCGTGTCGGGCGCATTCTGCATTCCGCTGAAACCGATGCCGAGCTGAAAAGCCGCCATCCGTATAAAGAGTGGATGGAAAACAACGTTCGCCGCCTGGTTCCGTTTGAAGACCTGCCGGATGAAAAAGTGGGCTCGCGCGAGCTGGACGACGATACGCTTGCCAGCTACCAGAAACAGTTTAACTACAGCAGCGAAGAGCTGGATTCAGTGATCCGCGTGCTGGGTGAGAATGGCCAGGAAGCCGTCGGTTCAATGGGCGATGACACCCCATTTGCCGTGCTTTCCAGCCAGCCACGCATTATTTACGACTATTTCCGTCAGCAGTTTGCGCAGGTGACCAACCCGCCAATCGATCCGCTGCGTGAAGCCCACGTCATGTCCCTGGCCACCAGCATTGGTCGCGAAATGAACGTCTTCTGTGAAGCAGAAGGCCAGGCGCACCGCCTGAGCTTCAAATCGCCGATTCTGCTGTGGTCTGATTTCCAGCAGCTCACCACGCTGGAAGAGGAACACTATCGCGCCGATACGCTAGACATCACCTATGACGTGACCGAGAAGTCGCTGCATGAGACCGTGATGGCGCTGTGCGACGAAGCGGAACGCATGGTTCGGAATGGCACCGTCTTACTGGTGCTGTCCGACCGTAATATTGCCAAAAACCGCCTGCCGGTTCCGGCTCCAATGGCCGTGGGCGCCATCCAGACTCGCCTCGTTGAGAAGAGCCTGCGCTGCGATGCCAACATCATTGTTGAAACCGCCAGCGCCCGCGATCCGCACCACTTCGCCGTGCTGCTGGGCTTCGGTGCGACCGCTATCTACCCGTACCTTGCCTATGAAACCCTGGCGAAGCTGGTCGACAACGGCGCTATCGACAAAAACTACCGCACCGTGATGCAGAACTACCGCAACGGCATCAACAAAGGGCTGTACAAGATCATGTCCAAAATGGGCATCTCGACTATCGCCTCTTACCGTTGCTCTAAGCTTTTCGAAGCAGTGGGTCTGCATAAAGAAGTGTCCGAGCTTTGCTTCCAGGGCGCGGTCAGCCGCATCGGTGGCGCAGGCTTTGGTGACTTCCAGCAGGACCTGCTGAACCTGTCCAAACGCGCCTGGCTGGTACGTAAGCCGTTGGATCAGGGCGGCCAGCTGAAATTCGTTCACGGCGGGGAATACCACGCCTATAACCCGGACGTGGTGCAGACACTGCAAAAAGCGGTGCAGAGCGGCGAATACAGCGACTATCAGCAATACGCGAAGCTGGTTAACGAGCGCCCTGTCGCCACGCTGCGCGATATGCTTGCGCTGAATCCGCAGGACGAGTCCGTCAAAATTGAAGACGTTGAGCCAGCGACCGAGCTGTTCAAACGCTTTGATACCGCGGCTATGTCCATCGGCGCCCTGAGCCCGGAAGCACACGAATCCCTGGCTGAAGCGATGAACAGCATCGGCGGGAACTCTAACTCCGGCGAAGGCGGCGAAGATCCGGCACGCTACGGCACCAATAAAGTGTCCCGTATCAAGCAGGTGGCTTCCGGCCGCTTCGGGGTGACCCCTGCCTACCTGGTCAACGCCGACGTTATCCAGATTAAAGTTGCGCAAGGCGCGAAGCCGGGCGAAGGCGGTCAGCTGCCGGGCGATAAAGTGACGCCTTATATCGCTAAGCTGCGCTACTCCGTGCCGGGCGTGACGCTGATTTCACCTCCGCCTCATCACGATATTTACTCTATCGAGGATCTGGCGCAGCTGATTTTCGACCTGAAGCAGGTTAACCCGAAGGCGATGATTTCCGTGAAGCTGGTTTCCGAACCAGGCGTCGGCACCATCGCGACGGGCGTAGCCAAAGCTTATGCCGACCTGATTACTATTGCTGGCTACGACGGCGGCACCGGCGCAAGCCCTCTGTCGTCCGTGAAATACGCTGGCTGCCCGTGGGAGCTTGGCCTGGTGGAAACCCAGCAGGCGCTGGTGGCTAACGGCCTGCGCCATAAGATTCGCCTGCAGGTGGACGGCGGCCTGAAAACCGGCCTCGACATCATTAAAGCAGCCATTCTTGGGGCAGAAAGCTTCGGCTTTGGTACCGGGCCAATGGTGGCGCTGGGCTGTAAATATCTGCGAATTTGTCACCTGAACAACTGCGCTACCGGCGTGGCAACTCAGGATGACAAACTGCGTAAAAACCATTACCACGGCCTGCCGTTCAAAGTGACCAACTACTTTGAATTTATCGCCCGCGAAACCCGCGAACTGATGGCACTGCTGGGCGTGAAACGTCTGGTTGATTTGATTGGCCGTACCGACCTGCTGAAAGAGCTGGACGGGTTTACCGCCAAGCAGCAGAAGCTGGATTTGTCTGCCCTGCTGAAAACGGCTGAGCCGATGCCGGGCAAAGCGGTGTACTGCACCGAGCATAACCCACCGTTCGATAAGGGCGACCTTAACGCACAGCTGCTGAACCAGGCGCAGGCGTATGTGGATGACAAGCAGAGCAAAACGTTCTGGTTTGATATCCGCAACACCGACCGTTCAATTGGGGCTTCGCTCTCAGGCTACATCGCCCAGCATCACGGCGACCAGGGCCTGGCGTCTGACCCAATCAAGGCGCACTTTAACGGCACCGCAGGCCAGAGCTTCGGCGTCTGGAACGCGGGCGGCGTTGAGCTGCACCTGACCGGCGATGCCAACGACTATGTCGGTAAAGGTATGGCGGGCGGGCTGATTTCTCTGCGTCCACCGGTAGGCTCAGCCTTCCGCAGCCACGAAGCGACCATTATCGGCAACACCTGCCTGTACGGCGCCACCGGCGGGAAGATGTATGCCGCAGGCCGTGCCGGCGAGCGTTTCGCGGTGCGTAACTCCGGTGCGATTACCGTAGTTGAAGGCATCGGCGATAACGGCTGTGAATACATGACCGGCGGTATCGTCTGTATTCTGGGCAAAACGGGGGTTAACTTCGGGGCTGGTATGACGGGCGGTTTCGCCTACGTATTGGACGAAGACGGTGAATTCCGCAAACGCGTGAACCCGGAACTGGTTGAATTACTGAATGTGGAAGAGCTGGCGATTCATGAAGAGCACCTGCGCGGCATGATCACCGAACACGTTCAGCTGACCGGCTCCCAGCGCGGCGAAGAGATCCTGGCCAACTGGCCGGCATTCGCCTCGAAATTTACCCTGGTTAAACCGAAGTCCAGTGATGTCAAAGCATTGTTGGGTCACCGCAGTCGTTCCGCAGCTGAGCTGCGGGTGCAGGCGCAGTAAGAGGTCACGATGAGTCAAAACGTTTATCAATTTATCGACTTGCAGCGCGTTGATCCGCCGAAGAAGCCGCTGAAGATCCGCAAAATTGAATTTGTGGAAATCTACGAGCCGTTCTCTGAGGGGCAGGCCAAGGCGCAGGCCGACCGCTGCCTCTCCTGCGGCAACCCGTACTGCGAGTGGAAGTGCCCGGTTCACAACTACATTCCAAACTGGCTGAAGCTGGCCAATGAGGGACGCATTATTGAGGCAGCCGAGCTGTCTCACCAGACCAACAGTCTGCCGGAAGTCTGTGGCCGCGTTTGCCCGCAGGACCGCCTTTGCGAAGGTTCCTGCACCCTGAACGACGAGTTCGGGGCGGTGACCATCGGCAATATCGAGCGCTATATCAACGATAAAGCGATTGAGATGGGCTGGAAGCCGGATCTGACCGGCGTGAAGCAAACCGGTAAGCGCGTGGCTATTATCGGCGCAGGCCCTGCCGGGCTTGCCTGTGCCGATGTTCTGGCGCGTAACGGCGTGAAGGCGGTGGTTTATGACCGACACCCTGAAATCGGCGGTCTGCTGACCTTCGGCATTCCAGCCTTTAAGCTGGAAAAAGAGGTAATGACCAAGCGTCGCGAAATCTTCAGCGGGATGGGAATTGAATTCAAACTCAATACCGAAGTGGGCCGCGACGTGCAGATGGACGAACTGCTTAGCGAATACGATTCCGTGTTCCTGGGCGTCGGCACCTATCAGTCCATGCGCGGTGGCCTCGAAAATGAAGACGCGCCTGGCGTGTATGACGCCCTGCCGTTCCTCATTGCCAATACCAAGCAGATCATGGGCTTCAGCGAAACAGCTGAAGAGCCGTATGTCAGCATGGAAGGCAAACGTGTTGTCGTGCTGGGCGGTGGGGACACCGCTATGGACTGTGTGCGTACTTCAGTGCGCCAGGGTGCAACCCACGTGACCTGTGCCTACCGTCGTGACGAAGAAAACATGCCGGGCTCTAAACGCGAAGTGAAAAACGCGCGCGAAGAAGGCGTGGAGTTCCAGTTCAACCTGCAGCCGCTGGGCGTGGAAATTAACGCGAATGGCCGGGTGTGCGGTGTGAAAGTGGCTCGTACAGAGCTGGGTGCGCCGGATGCTAATGGCCGTCGTCGCCCGGAAATCGTCGCCGGATCCGAGCACGTACTGCCTGCCGATGCGGTGGTAATGGCCTTCGGTTTCCGCCCTCACAGCATGACGTGGCTGGAGCAGCACAGCGTTGAGCTGGACAGCCAGGGGCGCATTCTCGCGCCAGAAGCTAGCGAGAACGCTTTCCAGACCAGCAACCCGAAAATCTTCGCCGGTGGCGATGCGGTTCGCGGTTCCGATCTGGTGGTAACGGCTATTGCTGAAGGGCGTAAAGCCGCAGACGGGATCCTGAACTTCCTCGAAGTATAAGCGTTAAAATCTGGCGGCTCCGGCTGCCAGGTTACGCCGAATCCTCCATAAAAAAAGCCAGTCTTACGACTGGCTTTTTGTTATTTCACCACGCGCAGTGCGGGGCGACCACCGCGAGGCGGCGGCGGCGGATCGTCATCCGGGTTATTGTCATCATCGCCGTGATCCGGGCGATCGCCATCAATAACCTGCATAACTGTTTCTGCCTCACCGATGACTGGCTGGTCATCGTTGTGGCTTTCAGCGTCTTCATCATAGCCCACTTCCGGCTCAAACATAGTGCCCGCGCCATTTTCACGTGCATAAATAGCCAGCACGGCAGCCATAGGGACGTTAACCTGGCGAGGCACGCCGCCGAAACGCGCGTTAAAGCGCACTTCGTCATTGGCCAGCTCCAGATTCCCTACGGCACGCGGTGCGATGTTAAGCACAATTTGCCCGTCACGCGCATACTCCATCGGAACCTGTACGCCCGGCAGTGTGATATCCACCACCAGGTGCGGCGTGAGCTGGTTATCCAGCAGCCACTCATAAAAGGCCCGCAGCAGATAAGGACGGCGCGGCGACAGCTGCGACATATCCATCAATTAGCCTCGGGTCTGCAGACGCATTTCGCGCTCAGGTTCGGTCAAAGAGGCCAGGAAGGAGTCACGCTCGAAGACGCGGGTCATGTACCCTTTCATCTCTTTGGAGCCCGCGCCTGTCAGCTCAATGCCCATCTGCGGCAAGCGCCACAGCAGCGGAGCCAGATAGCAGTCGACCAGGCTGAACTCGTCGCTCAGGAAGAAAGGCTTCTGGGTAAAGACTGGGGCGATGCTCAACAACTCTTCACGCAGCTGCTTACGAGCGGCTTCCGCTTCCTGCGCTGAGCCGTTCATCACCACGTTCATCAGGGAATACCAGTCTTTCTCAATGCGGTGCATGTACAGACGGCTTTCACCACGCGCAACCGGATAAACCGGCATCAAAGGCGGGTGCGGGAAACGCTCATCAAGGTATTCCATGATGATGCGGGATTCCCACAGCGTCAGCTCGCGGTCAACCAGGGTCGGTACGCTGTGATTGGGGTTGAGGTCAATCAGATCCTGAGGCAGGTTATCCGTTTCCACATGCTCAATTTCAACGCTAACACCTTTCTCAGCCAGGACGATACGTACCTGGTGACTGTAGATGTCAGTAGGACCGGAAAACAGCGTCATCACCGAACGTTTGTTGGCAGCGACAGCCATGAAAACCTCCAAGTTTATCCAGAAAATTACTGCTAATAGCCGCAAGCGGCGACTAACCTGACCGTTTATTACCCAATGCTTCGCCAAAACATCGCTGACGCTCTTTAAGGGGCGAAAACAACCGGATGCCGACATTTGGGCAGAAAATTGGATGATAGTTTACCAGATTTTACTGGTTTTGTGGTGGTCGTATAATGAATTTGCCTGAAAGGCAAATCATTTCAAAATGTTAGACGCAATAATATAAATTACAGGCATAAAAAAACCCGGTACCAGGACCGGGCTTTTTGCCAACTGTCTTGCTGCCTGAACAGGCAGAGAACAATTAACGTTTGGAGAACTGAGGACGACGACGTGCTTTACGCAGACCGACTTTCTTACGTTCAACCTGACGAGCATCACGGGTAACGAAGCCAGCTTTACGCAGCTCGGAACGCAGGGACTCATCGTACTCCATCAGAGCGCGGGTGATACCGTGACGGATCGCACCAGCCTGACCAGAGATACCACCACCTTTAACGGTGATGTACAGATCCAGTTTCTCAACCATGTCGACCAGTTCCAGCGGCTGACGAACTACCATGCGGGCAGTTTCACGACCGAAGTACTGTTCCAGAGAACGTTGGTTGATAACGATTTTGCCGTTGCCCGGTTTGATAAACACGCGAGCTGCGGAACTTTTGCGGCGACCAGTGCCGTAGTATTGATTTTCAGCCATTGCCTATAATCCCGATTAAATGTCCAGAACTTGCGGTTGCTGTGCCGCGTGGTTGTGCTCGGTGCCCGCGTAAACTTTCAGTTTACGGAACATTGCACGACCCAGCGGGCCCTTTGGCAGCATGCCTTTAACCGCGATTTCAATCACACGCTCAGGACGGCGGGCAATCATCTCTTCAAAGGTCGCTTGTTTGATACCACCGATGTGGCCGGTGTGGTGGTAGTACACTTTGTCAGTACGCTTGTTGCCAGTTACAGCAACTTTGTCAGCGTTCAGGACGATGATGTAATCACCAGTATCAACGTGCGGAGTGTATTCCGCTTTGTGCTTACCGCGCAGACGGCGAGCCAGTTCAGTAGCCAGACGACCTAAGGTCTTACCTTCAGCATCAACGACATACCAGTCGCGCTGTACAGTTTCTGGTTTAGCTGTAAAAGTTTTCATTAAAAGCTTACCCAATATATAGTTACACGTTGGTGAACACCCAAACGTTTAAAATCAGTCGAGGTTCACGCGACATTGTCCAGCAAACCTACCCCTTCGAATAGCCTATGCCGGCACGACAAAAGTTTTGGGAAAAAAACTTTGGTTGTAACGTGGGGTCGCAAGATTATAGAGAAGTCGACCTCAAAGATCGACCACAATTTGTCGTTGATATCACATATTCATCGTCACGGCAGATGAGGCTGGCGCAAATACTCTTCACTTTGCATTTCCTGCAGCCTGGAAAGACAGCGCTGGAACTCAAACTTAAGCCTTTCCCCTTGATAAATATTGAATAGCTCGGTCTCAGCGGACACAACCAGCTTGACATGGCGCTCATAGAATTCGTCCACCATAGCGATAAAACGGCGTGCCTCACTCTCCATCAACGTTGTCATCACCGTTACATTAAACAGCAGGACGGTGTGGAACTGGCGCGAAAGCGCGATGTAATCATGTTGGCTGCGCGCGTCCACGCATAGCGTGCTGAAATCGATAGCCAGCGTCTGGTTCGTAGCCCCCATCGTCACCATTGGCCGATGGTTGATTTCCAGTACCGGCGCCCCTTCGCGCTTTGCCCCGGCCAGAGCGACATAAAGCTTTTCCATTTGCAGCGCGGAGTCTGCATTCAGCGGTGACAGCCAAAGGTGCGCCTGAGTCAGCGTTCTCAGGCGGTAATCAATCCCGGCATCCACGTTCATCACGTCGCAATAGCGTTTAATTGCTTCGATGGCGGGTAAGAACCGCGCGCGCTGCAGCCCATTGCGGTACAAATCATCCGGCGGGATGTTCGACGTGGCCACCAGCGTGATGCCCCGCGCAAAAAGCGCTTTCATTAATGTACCCAGCAGCATCGCATCGGTGATATCAGAGACAAAAAATTCGTCGAAGCACAGCACATCCGTTTCAGCCTTAAAGCCGTCAGCAATAATTTCCAGCGGATCGGTGTGGCCCTGCTGCTGCGCCAGCTCTTCGTGAACCCGAAGCATAAAGCGGTGAAAGTGCAGCCTGAGTTTGCGCTCTCCCGGCAAACTCTGAAAAAACATATCCATCAGCCAGGTTTTACCTCGGCCCACGCCTCCCCACATATACAAACCCCGGGCGGGCTCCTGCCCGGCCTGAACCTCTTTTTTACCGAACAGCTTGCCGAACTTAGTCAGCAACCCACCGGAAGGCGCAGGCGTTGGTGCAACGGATAATGCTTGCCAGATAGCGTCCAGGCGCATAATCGCTTCGCGTTGCACATCATCAGGTTGAAAACTGCCTTCTGCCAGGGCCTGCTGGTAGCGCGATGCAGGAGAGAGATTTTGCATGGTATTATTATCTTCCCTTTATAATCGGATAGCCGTTCACTGCCTTTTTCGAACCGGTTGTCCAAAAAAAGGCCGTTCTACCCTAAGCGATGCTGCGTCAGGATTCCACTTCTCTTAGGTTAACGGTTATAGTGGCTACATTACCCTACGGAATCACAAGATAACGGGAGAAGTTCATGACTTGGGAATATGCGCTTATTGGGTTAGTAGTGGGCCTTATTATCGGCGCCGTAGCCATGCGTTTCGGCAACCGTAAGCTGCGCCAACAGCAAGCTCTGCAGTATGAGCTGGAAAAAAACAAAGCGGAGCTTGAAGAGTACCGCGAAGAGTTAGTCAGCCATTTTGCCCGCAGCGCCGAGCTGCTGGATAACATGGCGCACGATTATCGCCAGCTTTATCAGCACATGGCTAAAAGCTCCAGCAGCCTGCTGCCGGAGATGACCGCGGAAGCCAATCCGTTCCGTAACCGTCTTGCCGAGTCTGAAGCCGGGAACGATCAGGCGCCGGTTCAGATGCCGCGTGATTATTCAGACGGTGCTTCCGGCCTGCTTCGCGCCGGTGCAAAACGCGATTAATCCCTATTTTAGCTTTTCCGGGGCACAGTTCAGGTGCCCCATCCTTTCCTGATCCAGCTATCATTTAATTGTCTTGTGCTTTCTTATTACGCGATTGTGAGTCGATTGATATTTCAATAACATCCATTGCGTGAGTGGGCATTCCTTTTTCCAGGTGACGAGAGCCAGCATCCAATGAAGAAACAAACACGGCTGTTGAGTGCATTAGCGTTAAGCGTCGCTCTGACGCTCGGCGTATCCCCTCTGGCAAGCGCGTCACTGCCTTCCCAGGTTCCAGGCCAGCCGGCTTTGCCAAGCCTGGCGCCGATGCTGGAAAAAGTATTACCGGCGGTCGTCAGCGTTCAGGTTGAAGGCACCGCCTCCGCTTCCAGCCAGAAAGTGCCGGAAGAGTTCAAAAAATTCTACGGCGATGACGCCCCCTCCGACACGCCGCAGCAGTTTGAAGGCTTAGGTTCCGGCGTCATCATCAACGCCGCGAAAGGCTATGTCCTGACCAACAACCATGTGATCAATCAGGCGCAAAAAATCAGCGTGCAGCTGAATGACGGACGTGAATTTGATGCCAAGCTGATTGGCGGGGACGATCAGAGCGACATCGCGCTACTTCAGTTGCAAAACGCGACCGGGCTTACCGAAATCAAAGTGGCCGACTCTGACAAGCTCAAAGTGGGTGATTTTGCAGTTGCGGTGGGTAACCCCTTTGGCCTGGGTCAAACCGCGACTTCCGGCATCGTTTCCGCACTGGGCCGCAGCGGCCTTAACCTTGAAGGCCTGGAAAACTTTATTCAGACCGATGCCTCAATCAACCGTGGTAACTCCGGCGGCGCGCTGCTCAACCTGAACGGCGAGCTGATTGGTATCAACACAGCGATTCTTGCTCCCGCAGGCGGCAGCGTAGGGATTGGTTTTGCTATCCCAAGCAATATGGCCCAAACCCTCGCCAAACAGCTGATGGAATTTGGTGAAATCAAACGTGGCCTGTTGGGTATCAAAGGCATGGAGATGAACGCCGACATCGCCAAAGCATTTAATCTTTCCACCCAGCGCGGTGCCTTTGTCAGTGAAGTTCTGCCTCAATCAGGGTCGGCAAAAGCGGGCGTTAAAGCCGGGGATATCATCACCAGCCTGAACGGTAACCCGCTGAGCAGTTTCGCCGAGCTACGAGCGAAAATCGCCACAACCGAGCCGGGTACGGTGGTGAAACTGGGCTTACTGCGCGACGGTAAACCGCTGGAAGTGAGCGTGACGCTGGACAAGAGCACTGCCTCTTCCGCCAGCGCTGAGATGATCCTGCCAGCACTGCAAGGGGCCACGTTAAGCGATGGGCAGCTAAAGGACGGCGGCAAAGGTATTCGTCTGGATAACGTGGATAAAGGCACGCCTGCGGCGCAGGTTGGTCTGCACAAAGACGATATCATCGTCGGCATTAACCGTGAGCGGATTCATACCATCGCCGAAATGCGCAAAGTGCTGGAAACCAAGCCTGCGGTCATTGCGCTGCATGTGGTCCGTGGGGATCAGAGCCTCTATCTGCTGTTGCGTTAACCGGAGCAGAGAAACGGACATCGTCTGTACGATGTCCGTTCAACTCGTGCTATTCTGCGGTCGATCTCTCACTCATTAACTCAAACTCATGTTTCTAAAGATCTTACGTTCGGTAGTCATTGGGCTGATTGTTGCGGGGCTACTGCTGCTCGCGATGCCGTCGTTACGCAAAGCCGTTGGCCCACTTGTGCCTGCGCCATATGACAGCACAGACGAAACACCGATGAGCTTTAATCCGGCGGTGCGCCGCGCTGCTCCGGCGGTGGTGAACGTGTACAACCGCAGTGTAGGCAATAACGGCCAAAACCAGCTTCAAATCAAGACGCTAGGCTCCGGCGTTATCATGGACGGACGCGGCTACATCATCACCAACAAGCACGTGATCAACGATGCCGAGCAGATTATCGTGGCGCTCCAGGACGGGCGAGTGTTTGAAGCATTGCTTATTGGTTCCGATAGCCTGACCGACCTTGCGGTGTTAAAAATCAACGCCACCAACCTGCCGATCATTCCTATTAACGGCAAGCGCCAGCCGCATATTGGCGACGTGGTCATGGCCATCGGTAACCCTTATAACCTGGGGCAAACGGTCACACAGGGCATTATCAGCGCGACCGGGCGCATCGGCCTGAGTCCTTCGGGCCGACAGTCATTCCTGCAAACTGACGCCTCGATTAACCGCGGTAACTCCGGCGGGGCGCTGGTCAATTCCCTCGGAGAACTGATGGGCATCAACACCCTGTCGTTTGACAAGAGCAATGACGGCGAAACGCCGGAAGGGATTGGTTTTGCGATACCGACCCAGCTTGCGACCAAGATAATGGATAAGCTTATCCGCGATGGCCGGGTTATTCGTGGCTATATCGGCATTGGCGGCAGAGAGATCACCCCGCTGCACGGCCCATCCACCGGTATCGATCAGCTGCAAGGGATTATCGTGAATGCAGTATCCCCGGACGGCCCGGCAGCTCAGGCTGGTATTCAGGTTAACGACGTGATTATCTCGGTGAACCACAAGCCGGCCATCTCGGCGCTGGAAACCATGGATCAGGTGGCAGAAATTCGCCCGGGCTCGGTGATTCCGGTCGAAGTCATGCGTGAAGATAAGAAACTCACGCTGCAGGTCACCGTGCAGGAATATCCCGCCGGAAGCTAAACGGCAGACATAAAAAAACCGGAACCTGAGTTCCGGTTTTTTTTATCCAGGCGTCGATTACTTAACGAATTCTTCGCCCAGTTGGATATCTTTCTTCAGGGTATCCAGCATGCCTTCCATCGCATTTTTCTCAAACGCGCTGAGGGTGCCGATAGCTTTACGCTCAACGATACCGTTTTTACCCAGCAGCAGCGGCTGAGAGAAGAAACGTGCGTGCTCGCCGTCACCTTCAACGTAAGCGCATTCCACAACGTTGCTTTCGCCCTGCAGCGCGCGAACCAGAGACAGACCAAAACGAGCGGCAGCCTGGCCCATAGACAGCGTTGCAGACCCGCCACCGGCTTTGGCTTCAACCACTTCAGTACCCGCGTTCTGGATACGTTTGGTCAGGTCAGCCACTTCCTGCTCGGTGAAGCTCACGCCAGGGATCTGGGACAGCAGAGGCAGAATGGTCACGCCAGAGTGGCCGCCAATCACCGGCACTTCAATATCCGTTGGCTGCTTGCCTTTCAGCTCGGCAACAAAGGTGTTGGAGCGGATGATATCCAGCGTAGTGACGCCGAACAGTTTGTTCTTATCGTAAACACCCGCTTTTTTCAGCACTTCTGCGGCAATCGCCACGGTGGTGTTCACCGGGTTGGTAATAATACCGATGCAGGCTTTAGGGGCGGTTTTCGCCACTTGCTCGATCAGGTTTTTCACGATGCCCGCGTTCACGTTGAACAGGTCGGAGCGATCCATACCTGGTTTACGTGCAACACCTGCGGAGATCAGCACCACATCTGCACCCACCAGCGCAGGGGTAGCATCTTCGCCGGAGAAACCTTTGATTTTCACGTCAGTCGGGATATGACTCAGATCCACCGCAACCCCTGGGGTTACTGGCGCAATGTCATACAGAGAGAGTTCTGAGCCTGAAGGCAGTTGGGTCTTAAGTAGAAGGGCAAGCGCCTGGCCGATACCGCCAGCTGCGCCGAGGACTGCAACTTTCATCCTAAACTCCTTATTATGGTTAGCAAAATCGTGCCGTAACTCCATGCGGTGGCGACCATAATCCAGAGAGGAGATAATTACAATCTTCCCGCCGCCAGATTGCGATATAAAGCAATCACCGACCGCGTTGCTGCTGCATTTACTCGCCGGGAGGAACGACGCCATAGCGCCCGGTCACGACCTGATGTGGTTACATCAACGGCGGTTACATTACCCCTCCACGCACACCAAAACAACATCATTTTGATAACATTTAATTTACTTTGAGGCTTATTTGCGAGTCGTGACACAGGCATGTTCGCCGATAACGAAATTTGATAAAATCGCCCGCTTTCATAACATTATTTCAGGCTGCTCTTTGCCGGATGATTCTCCCACTCTATTCAGGGCGCCGTATAATCAGGCACCTGAAGGAAGATGAACAATTTGCATAAAAATTCATTTAAATGCATAATAATGTTATCTCTTTTACCCAGGATAGGTTATTTATGCGTAACTCCTCAAAACAAGAAGAATTAGTAAAGGCTTTCAAAGCATTACTTAAAGAAGAGAAATTCAGCTCACAGGGCGAGATAGTTCAGGCGTTACAAAACGACGGCTTCGAAAACATCAACCAATCCAAAGTGTCCCGCATGCTGACCAAATTCGGCGCAGTAAGAACGCGTAATGCAAAAATGGAAATGGTCTACTGCCTGCCTGCCGAGCTGGGCGTCCCGACGACCTCCAGTCCGCTAAAAAACCTGGTTCTGGATATCGACTATAACGACGCCGTCGTAGTGATCCATACCAGCCCTGGCGCCGCACAGCTCATTGCTCGCCTGCTGGACTCACTGGGAAAAGCGGAAGGTATTCTGGGCACCATTGCCGGGGACGACACTATTTTCACCACGCCGGCCAACAACTTCACGGTGAAAGAGCTGTACGAAGCCATCCTGGTGCTGTTCGAACAAGAGCTGTAATCACTCCCCCTCTTCTCAGCCCGCCGTCATGACGCGGCGGGCCTCTCAGTTGGTAATCTTCCGTAAATAAACCTCAATCCAGCGTATGGAATTGCTTCAATACTATTTCACAGGGCATTGTTCTGTGTGTTACCGCACAAATAGTTAAATTCACCCATATCTATGATTTTACTTATATTTAACAAAAATGGCGTGATAAAAACGTCTTTTTAATAACTATCAGGAATAAAAAATCATTCCGTTAATTTAAAGTTGCATAGGCAACAATTAGCAGGGTATTAATTTTTTCCGTAACTAGTGTATACTTAATTTCGTGATGAGGGTCACAGAACGATGACCCAACCAAAAGAATACGACGAGGAAAAAACCATGAACATGAAAGCCACTTTAGTTACCGCCAGCCTGCTCTCAGCTCTGTCATTCGGCGTTTTCGCCGCTGACTCTATCGACGCTCAGCAAGCGCAGAATCGCCAGTCACTGGGTACCGTTTCCGTGGATGACATCGGCAGTTCTCCAATGGATATGCACGAAATGCTGAACCAGAAAGCTGAGCAAAACGGCGCTTCCGCTTATCGCGTGATCGAAGCCCGAACCGGTGGACACTGGCACGCAACGGCAGAACTGTACAAATAAGCGTTCTTAGCCATAAGCCAGTTGAATAGAGTTGAGTAGAAACGTTAAGCCTCGGCGGCCCTAAGTAGAAAAATCGCGATTAAGCCCTTCCGGCCGCCACGTTAAACCTTCAGGAGTAAAGACTATGAAAACCAAATTAACTATCGCCGCACTGAGCCTGCTGTCCGTTATCTCTTTAGGCGCTAACGCAGCCGCACACCAGATCAACAGCGAACAAGCTCAAGGCCTGCAATCCATGGGGTCCATTTCTGTAAGCCAGGTCGGCAGTGCGCCAATGGATATGCGTCAGGAATTGTCCCAGAAAGCCACAGAACAAGGTGCCTCTGCTTACCGCGTGATTGAAGCCCGTACCGGTGATAACTGGCACGCAACCGCAGAGCTGTACAAATAAACCCTCGTCGTACTTGTCCTACGACTTTGCCCCCGCTCGCCGGGGGCTTTTTTATGGCCGCCGATCAAGCGCTAGCCGTGAATGTTAAAGCGGAGCTGGCCTTCCAGTTCTTCTTCTGCCTCGTCAAAAAGCAGAATGAGCGCGCCGAACCTGCGCCGTTTGCTCTCCGGCAAATGCGCAAACTCGATCTCCACGGGCAGCGGTAACATTGATGCCGTGACCACGTCCCACAGGCTATCCAGATCGTGAACCTGCTCTTTGCGTAGCGCGAGTTGCTCCGCAAACTGGCGATAGAAAGCCAGGTTGTCGTCGATGTGGTTAAAATCAAAAGTAAATTTTTTCATCGCTGCCGTCCTGACTCTTTTAAGCAGGCGCTGAGCTAAAGCCCGCCGATATGTAGCGTTTTCACTTCCAGGAACTCATCCAGCCCCAGCACTGAGCCTTCACGCCCTAGCCCCGACTCTTTCACGCCACCGAAGGGCCCCAGTTCCGTGGAGACAGCGCATTCGTTGATGCCAACCATGCCGCTTTCCAGAGCCTGCGAGACGCGGAAAACGCGCTGTAAATTCTGGGTATAGAAATAGGCTGCCAGCCCAAATGGCGTATTGTTGGCTCTTTCGATGACCTCTTCTTCCGTTTCAAAGCGGAAGCAGGCCGCAAGGGGGCCAAACGTCTCTTCCCCGGCCAGCTTCATATCATCACTAGCGTCAATGATGACGGTGGGCTGCCAGAAATTGCCTCCCAGTTCATGGGGCTTGCCGCCGACAAGCGCTTTCCCGCCTTTCGCCAGCGCGTCATCAACATGCTCGCGCACTTTATCGACCGCAGATTGCTCAATCAGCGGTCCGACAATCACGCCCTCTTCCAGGCCGTTGCCTACCTTCAGCTTTTCGACCTCTGCAGCAAGCTTATTCACAAAACTGTCGTACACATTTTGCTGGATGAAGAAGCGGTTAACGCTGACGCAGACCTGGCCGGCATTACGGAATTTGTTAGCAATGGCACCTTTTACTGCCGCGTCGATATCTGCATCATCGAACACGATATAAGGCGCATTACCACCCAGCTCCATCGACACTTTTTTCATCGTTTCTGCGGCGTTACGCATCAGCGTTTTACCCACCGCCGTTGAACCGGTGAAGGATATTTTGCGCACCTGATGGCTGGCCATAATGGCATCGCTAATTTCCTGGGTTTTCCCGGCCACGGCGTTCAATACTCCGTCCGGCATACCAGCCTGCTTCGCCAGCTCCAGCAAAGCAAAAGCGGAAAGCGGCGTGTTATTCGCGGGCTTTATCACTCCAGTACATCCCGCGGCCAAAGCGGGCCCGAGCTTTCGGGTCAGCATCGCCATGGGGAAATTCCACGGCGTGATTGCCGCGACTACGCCGACAGGTTCACGCGTGGCCAGAATGCGAGAGCCGGGCTTAACCGGAGGAATGATCTCGCCGTTGGCGCGTTTGGCCTGTTCAGCGAACCACTGAATGAAACTCGCGGCGTAATTTACTTCACCCTCAGCCTCTTTGAGCGGCTTCCCCTGCTCAAGGGTCATTAAATGGGCGAGCCAGCTTTTGTTCGCCAGCATCAGTTCAAACCAACGGTAGAGAATTTCAGATCGCTGTTTGGCGGTTTTCGCCCGCCAGGCGGGGAAAGCATTGCTGGCGGCTTCAATCGCGGCTTCAGTTTCTCGTTTACCCGCCCTGGCCACTTTCGCTACTCTTTCTCCCGTAGCAGGATTCAGCACATCAAAAGTGTCTTCGAGCGAATGCCACTTGCCTGCGACCAGATAGCCGGTTTTAAAGAGCTCACTTTGCGGGAGTGTCTGATTCGTCATAATAGCTCCTGTTCATAAGTGTTCATCCCATGGACCGCAGTTAAGTATAGATAGAAAAAAGCCGACGCAGGCGTCGGCTCAAAGTTGCTGACAAAGAGGGAAAAAGCGTGGTTTTTCCCTCTTTGTAATTATCAGCCGAAAATCAACGCATTGATTTTCCTTTTTGTTTAAACGTGCTAGCTGATATTGCTTCTATCGTCAGGGGCTTTAGACGGCTAAGGTTGGGCTCAGGCGTTAATCAGCGTATGCCGGTAGCGGTGTAAAATGTCCGCCAGCCGTTTCACCGGCTCGGTGACCTGCCGCGGCGCTTCCCACAGGCGAAGCTTCTCTTGATAGATTTCAAGCTCGCCTAAAAGTCTTTCGTAATAGCGTTCTCGCTTATCATCACTGCTGGCAGAAATCACCTTATCCGCCGTTTTGCGCAGTTGCCGGTGGAAGGCAGAGAGATCGTCATTGACCGGGATCGGCGCATCGCGCAGGCGTTGATGCGCGATGATAAGCGTCAGCGCAAGGCGATAACGATCTATGTCGCCTGGGAACATGTTGAGCAGTAAAAACAGCTGCTGATACAGCGCCGGAAGGTGGTTCTCTTTCCGGCGAGCATTATTGGTCGTCAGCGCCGATACCGCAGCGGAGACAAACTGGTTAAGCAGCGTGCGGCCCGTGCGCTCTTTCGAATTGTCCCGGATCAGCAGGATCACCATCATGGCCAGGAAACAGCCGACGATCTGCCCCAGCGCGCTGTCGAGGAAGCTGCTGAAATGGAAAGTCATCGGGTTATCCAGCACGATGATGTTTATCGTCCCGGCCAGCGCGCCCATAGAACCCAGCCGCCGCTTCTGTACCTCAATGCCCATAAAGAAGCCCAGCAGGGCAAGGCTAATACACAGCAGCAGCATACTCTGCTGCGTGGACGGCAGCACCACAAGGAAATAGAACGCCCCCAGCGGCAGCGCCACCAGCATGCCATACAGGAAGTCGAGCGAAACCATGCGCGGATTCGGCAGGCGCATTGCCAACGCCGTCACCACCGCAATCATCACCATTGCGCCGCTGCCGGAAGTCCAGCCGGTCCACAGCCAGAACAGGCTTCCAAGCACGCAGGAAATCGTCGTGCGCCAGAAGTTAATCATCGCGTGGTGGCCCTCGGCGGATTCCACCTTCACCACCGCTTCGCCGTTCAGCACTTCTTCTTCAACCGCGCTCACGCGGCTATTACCAATAAACCCGCGCTTCAACAACAGGTAGCGGGTCGAAGCGGAAACCCAGGAGCCGATAGTTATCGGCGTAGCCTTTTCGCCCATCACGGAAATCGCCCTGCGCAACACTTTCATCCGTTTATAAACATCGTCGGCGGTTTCTACGTCGGCGGCAAAAAGCTGGCGGAATTCTGGCGTGACGTACTCAGGCCGGGTGTTTTGAATCAGGAAGGTTTCGCAGGCCTGGGTGATCAGCGTCAGCGAAAGTGTGTTGATCGCTTTCAGGCGGCGGTTGGCCTTCGCCCAGCGGGCGGACTCCATATTCAGGTTGGCGCGCATGCCGTTCAGCGCAGTGACTTTACGCACCAGCCCACTCCAGGCTTTATCCACCTCTTCTTTGTCGCCGTGGGCAACGCAAAGCTGCATCAGGCGGTATTGATCCACCAGCAGGTTATCCAGTTCCCGGTCAATCTCCTGCTTGATGGAACGCGGAGAAAATAGCAGGTCGGCGACGATGGCACACACAATCCCGATAACGATTTCGCTACAGCGTTCAACGGCAAACTGCGGCGTAGTCAGCGGAGCCACCTGAATAGTGACCACGATAATCAGCGCAGTGTAGCCCGCCAGGCCCCACGCATAGGAGTTTTCGACGCGAACAAGCGAAGATATCCAGGTACAGAATCCGGCCCAGATACAGCACACCAGCAGCATGACAACCGGGGCACGGATCAGCGTGATAATGATTACCAGCGCGGCTGCACAGCCGATAAACGTTCCGATAATGCGCAGCATTCCGCGATAGCGTATGGCCCCGGAATAGGGCTCTCCTCCAGCGGCAAAGGCGGGGCCGGCGGCCACAATCGCAGCAGTCAGCACGGCCCAGCGCGGCGTTTCCAGCTCAAAGTGAAAACCGACAAACACCGCCAACACAATGGCGAAAGCGAGCTTAATCGCAAAGCGGACGTGCAACCTGGAAATGTTATACATAGCGGCCTGCTTAACCGAACTCGCGCAGACGATGCATCAGCTTAATAAAGGCTGAGTCATTCTCCGCTTTGCGGTCTTTTTCTCCCGTCACAACGACGGTGGCCGTTGTCCCGGCGGGATACAGGTTCCCCATCTGTTCATCAAGGCGGATTCTGACCGGCACACGCTGAGCAAGGCGCACCCACTCAAGGTTGGAGTCGACCGTTGCCATGCCTTTTGAATCGCTGGTACTGCTGGCGTTCGTCACCCCGGCAGAGATGCTGTCGACGCTGCCGCGCAGTATGCGGTTACTGCCGAGCGGCGTGATCTGTACGCGATAACCTGGGCGAATCCCCTCCAGCTTGGTCTCTTCCATGTAGGCCAGAATGTAGAACGAATTCTGTTTCACCAGCGCTACGGACGTCGAGCCACGGTTAATAAATTCCCCGGTGTGCACGTTAAGATTAGTTACCCAGCCGTCGGCTGGGGCACGAATGACCGTGCGCTGCAGATCGAGTTTGGCCAGATCGCGCGTCGCCTGGGCTTTATCTAACTGATGAAGAACGGTTTGCAGCGAGTTGTTGGACTGATCAATCTCTTCGCGCGACATGGCCTGAATGCCAAGGGAGTTACGCCGCCCGGCTTCACGGCGCTTTTCGGAAGACAGCGCCTGGTAATAAGCTACGTCTGCTTCGGCCTGCTCGAGCGCTTTCTGATAGCGCGGCTGGTCGATGGTGAACAGCACCTGGTCTTTCTTCACCAGTTGGTTGTCCTGAACGTTCACGCTGGTGATAAGCCCGGACACGTCCGGCGCAATGGCAACAACGTCGGCGGTGAAACGCGCGTCTCGTGTCCACGGGGATTCGGTGTAAAACACCCACGCGCGGAAGATAGCGATGAAGGCCAGCAGCACCAGTAAAAGCGTGATAGCGGTACGGGTTATGTTTCTTGTTAGTATTTTCACATCAACCTCAAACGAACAAACGCGAAATCAGATAAAAAAGGCAGCAATAGAGCGCTGTATTGAATAATGCAGGGTGCCAGACAAAATCATAGATGCCGGTTGGGGTCAGCAGCCGACGCGCCAGCCAGAACGCGGCGAGCGACAGAATTAATTCGAAGAATATCGGCGGAAAGGAAAGACCGAATATTACGATAACCGGAAATAGACTCATTTTAACCTTGATAAGATAATGCAGGCGATACATAACTCGACGGTAAACCGCGACGGAGAGGCCAGAAAAGGCGGGCGAGCGTGCGGTATGAGTTATGTTAATAATAATATATTAACGTAACTGTTACCCTGTTATCTATAATGTGTGATCTAAATCACTTTTCACTCAGAGTGAACAATGGAACGACTGAAACGTATGTCGGTGTTTGCCAAAGTCGTTGAACTTGGCTCCTACACCGCTGCCGCAAGGCAGCTACAAATGAGCGTCTCTTCCATCAGCCAGATCGTGTCCAAACTGGAAGATGAACTGCAGGTTAAGCTGCTCAACCGCAGCACCCGCAGCATTGGCCTGACCGAAGCGGGCAAAATTTATTATCAGGGCTGCCGCAAAATGCTGCACGAAGCCCAGGAAGTCCACGAGCAGCTTTACGCCTTTAACAACACGCCTATCGGCACGCTGCGCATCGGCAGCTCTTCAACTATGGCACAGAATGTTCTCGCCGACATGACCGCCGAAATGCTGCGTGAACATCCCGGCCTGACCGTCAATCTGGTCACCGGCATACCGGCGCCTGACCTGATTGCCGATGGGCTTGATTTGGTCATTCGCGTCGGCGCTTTGCAGGATTCGAGCCTGTTTTCCCGCAGACTTGGGTCAATGCCAATGGTGGTTTGTGCCGCCAAAAGCTATCTGCAAATTCACGGCACACCTGAAAAACCGGCTGATTTGGCTAACCATTCATGGCTGGAATACAGCATCCGGCCGGATAACGAATTTGAGCTGATTGCGCCTGAAGGAATCTCGACCCGCCTGCTGCCGCAGGGCCGCTTTGTGACCAACGATCCGATGACGCTCAGCCGCTGGCTTAAAGCCGGCGCGGGTATTGGCTATGCGCCGCTGATGTGGGTGATCGACGAGATCAATAGCGGGCAACTGGAGATCCTGTTCCCGCGCTATCAGTCCGATCCCCGCCCGGTGTACGCGCTGTATACCGAAAAAGACAAACTTCCGCTGAAGGTGCAGGTGTGTATTAACTATCTGACGAACTATTTTGTGAAGGTTGCGGAGCTTTATCAGGGCGTGCAGGGCAGGAACGGGAAGGCAAAACAAACGGGCCGGAACTAGTCCGGCCTCATATAAACTCAGGCAGTGCCGCCCACGGTCAGGTTATCGACCTTCAGGGTTGGCTGGCCGACGCCAACCGGCAGGCTTTGGCCTTCTTTACCGCAGACGCCGACGCCATTATCCAGCGCCAGATCGTTCCCGACCATCGAAATTTGCTGCATGGTTTCGATGCCGGACCCAATCAGCGTGGCGCCTTTCACCGCCTTAGTCACCTTCCCTTTTTCAATCAGGTAGGCTTCCGAGGTGGAGAACACAAACTTGCCGGAGGTGATGTCTACCTGACCACCGCCGAAGTTTGGTGCAAAGATACCGTAATCCACGGACTCGATAATCTCTTGCGGCGTGGATTTCCCAGCCAGCATGTAGGTATTGGTCATACGCGGCATCGGCAGGTGGGCATAGGACTCGCGGCGACCGTTACCGGTAGGCGCCACGCCCATCAGGCGAGCATTGAGCTTGTCCTGCATATAGCCTTTAAGAATGCCGTTTTCGATCAGCACGTTGTACTGACCCGGCACGCCTTCATCATCAATAGAGACGGAACCACGACGGTTAGCCATCGTGCCATCATCTACCACGGTACAAAGTTCGGATGCCACCAGCTGACCCATCTGGCCGCTAAAGACCGAAGTACCGCGGCGGTTAAAATCACCTTCCAGACCGTGACCAACAGCTTCGTGCAGCAGCACGCCAGGCCAGCCTGCGCCTAATACAACAGGCAGCATGCCTGCAGGGGCCGCCACGGCGGACAAATTCACCATCGCCATACGCACGGCTTCTTTCGCCCATGCATCAGCCCGCACTTCGCCGTTCACATTCTCCAGGAAATACTCATAGCCAAAACGACCGCCGCCGCCGCTCGCACCGCGCTCGCGCTTGCCGTCTTCCTCAACCTGAACGCTAACAGACAGACGCACCAGAGGGCGAACATCTGCCGCCAGCGTACCGTCAGTGGCCGCAACCAGGATCAATTCATATACGCCGGTCAGGCTGGCGCTAACTTCCTGCACGCGGGCGTCTGCCGCACGCGCAACGCTGTCCACGCGTCTCAGGATGTCGAGCTTCTCTTCACGCGTCATACTGGTCAGCGGATCGGCGCTGGTATAAAGCGCACTGTGCGGAACGTTACCCAGCGTACGGGCTCGCCCGTCGCCCTGCTCACGAACGATGCTGCGAGCCGCATGAGCGCTTTGCTCCAGCGCCTGCAGTGTAATTTGATCGGCATAGGCAAACCCGGTTTTCTCACCGCTCACCGCACGAACGCCAACGCCCTGATCGATATTCCATGAACCGTCTTTAATAATGCGGTCTTCCAGCACCCAGGATTCATGATAGCTGGACTGAAAATAGAGATCGCCGTAGTCGAGACGGCGCTCGGACAGCTGCCCGAGGATGGAAAACAGATCTTGATGGGTTAAGCCATTCGCAGACAGCAACTGCTCACTTACCAGGTTAAGACTCATCGTTTCGCTACTCTTATTGCTTATCGCCCGTTCGGCGAGGAATGGTTTATTTATGGAGCTTGCGGCAATTAACCGCTAACGTCAAATCAGTGAGCTTCGCTGGTGCGCGGCTGCCGCAGCACTTCATCAATTTTCGGTTTATCTACCGGGCCGGTAATGCTGTAGCGCAGCACCGAGATTTTGCTCCACAGCGGGCCAAGCACTTTACTGGCGGCAAACACCGCGGCACCGATTATCGGGTTAACCGCAAAAGCAGTAGCCACGCCCACCGTCGCGGAGATTTCAGGGGCAACGACCGCTTCCATATTCAGCTCGCGACGGACTAAGTCCACCGAACCTTTCATCGCGATATCCGCCTCCAGCCCGTCAACCAGCGTGTCGTCAGTATGCAATACGCCATCTTTTATCCAGGCGGTGCTGCGAATAGAGTCGTAGTAGAAGCCGCTGCCAAAGGTATCGCTAAAATCGAAACGGAGTTTACGAAGCAGCGCGTCAAAGCTGACGAGACGCAGAAGCTGGCCCGCATGGCCCGTGCTGACGTCGGTAATTTGCCCTTTCCCTAGCTTGGTATGCAGAATGCCGTTCAACGAAGCTTCATCCGGCTTCCAGGGCACCGCGCGCCAGTGCAGATCATAATCAACATCGAAAGAAGAGCCCTGGAGCGGCGTTTTCACCCCAAAGAAGTTCGCGGCCGCGTCGAGCTTATCGCCCTTCAGCTTGCCTTTAAGGGAAGTACGTTCGCTGCCTGGCTTATTCACCCATTCACCGTCGGCGGTGAGGCGCGCAAAGCCAGTATCAATCAACCCATTAGCCAGCTGCAGCGTGTCGCCATTGATCGTCACATCCCCATCGATACGGCCATATTTCTGCCCCCACAGCCAGCATTCCGCGCAGCGCAACTGCACATTTGGCCAGCCACGGAAATTGATCGTATCGCCGCTTTCCGGGACCTGCAGAGCCTCCGTTCCGTTTGCACCACTAGGGAGAACACTCCAGTTCGGGTTGAAATACAGATACTTAACGTTGGCCTGCCAGGGCGCGTTGTTTTTCATGCTCAGCGAGGCATTAATTTCACGCCCCTGAGCCTCAACCTGCGTGCCATTCAACACCGGGCGAGAAACCAGGCTCAGGTTATGCCATTGCTGACCCGCCAGCGTTAATGCCGGCGTCCGCAGTGTCACAGCGGATGGGAAGACGGCAGATCCCCCCACGCTGTCCGCGGCACCTTCGCTGAAGAGCGCCAGCCACTGGGCGCCGTCCATTGCAGGGAGATCGAGCTCCACGCCCGGCTGCTCTGGCAGAGGGGGAACGGTTTTACTGTCTGTTGCCCAAATAGCCCGGTCGAGGGTAAGTTTCTTATTCAGCAGCCAGCGGCTGGAGAAGTGATTGAGCGCACCCGCATTCCCGGTGAGATCGAAGCTCTTTAAATCGCCCTTAACGGCGATATTCAGCGGCAGCGCTGCCCCGGATTTTTTGTCCACTGGCGCAGGTAAGTGACTGCTCACATTCGTCAGATCACCCGCCAGATTTACCTTGTAGTTGGCGCTGCCGTGATAAGGCAGCGTAATGCCCACGTCGCCTTTCCACGTAATATTTCCGCTAAGCGCATCGTTGACCTGCTTCGGTAGAACACCGGTTTTATTGGGCTGCCAGTCGCCACTCAGGTTCACGCCAATCTGGTAGTCCTTATCACCGGTTTTGGTGTTGAAGTTCAGGTTCACCGGCTGATTAAACCAGCTCGCACTCATCGCTTCACTTTGCAGGTCGCCATTGGTAAAGCTGAATTTGCCGCTCAGATTATGCAGCGTGCTGCCCAGCGGTTTGATCAACAGCGTGTTGTTGTTCAGCCGCACATCGCCTTTGGCCGTCGTCATTTCGCCGGTTAGCGGAATATTCAGATGTAAGCGGGCATTCACATCGCCGCCAATCTGGAGTTCATCCAGCGCGGCGGCCAGGGAATCATCCAGCGGCGTATCTTTGAAATAAGGCCCGACCGCATTGCCTGGGCCATTGATGTCGGCGTCTATCAGCAGCTTTTCTTTGGCATAATCGGGGATATTCGCCGTCAGGTTACTGGCCGTGACGCCACCCAGTTTGACCGCCTTGCTGTTCATCCACAGCCCGTTATTGATGAAATCGAGCGTGATATCGAGGTTTTCCAGCGCAGGCCAGTCCGGCTGGAAAGCAAATTTCGCGTTATGAAGCGGGACGTATACCTCAAACTGGCCTTCGTTGTGCTCGTAGGGGAAAAGATGCGGGTTGCCGCCGTACACCAGCGTGGCGTTATCGGCCTGGCCACCCTGAATCGCCGAGCTGAGATAATCCGTCAGCTCTTTACCCATCAGGTTTTCCGGGAAGTAGCGCCAGGCGTCCGCCCCGTTATCGGTGCTAATGCCCGCCAGAATCCCCAGCCACGGATCGCCGCTGGCGGGCTGGAAGTAGCGGAAGTCGCCGCGTGCCCAAACGGAGCGAGCCTTGACGTCAATGTTCTTGCCGTCTAACTGGAAACCCTCTGCGTTTTTCTGCCAGGCGAGCGTTGCAACGCCTTTCTCAATCTCAAGCGGCGCGCGGAAGACGGTTTCATAAGGCATTTTGGCATCGGCCATTTCGGCATTAAGCTGCCCGTTTGCGACGCTACCGGTCACCGATCCTGAGAAGTGCTCCGCGCCAGGCAACAGCTTCCACTGTTTCCAGCTCACGTCTTTCCACCGGGCCTGCATACGAGTCAGGTCGGTTTGCTGGAGCGGAATGTCCAGCGCCAGCACGTCAATGTGGCCCTGAGGCTGCAGCGAAGTCCAGATATCCCCCAGCTGCGGCGAAATTTTGGCAGCAATTGGCAACAAGCCATTAAACCGATCCAGTTCCATATTGCTGGCGCGCACGCGCAGTTCATCGCTGCGCTGACTTTGTTTTCCACTCACGTCCTGCGGCGCTATCCAGGCCACGGTGAGAGAACCTTTCGGCCAGGCCTGATCATCCAGCGTGATATTGGTGGAAGGGATAGAGAGTTGCCAGCTGGATTTCTCCCGGCTGACCTGCGCCGTCAGGTTATCGACCGAAAGCGAGTGCGTCACGCTGTCAGTGCCTGGCCAGCTTGCCCCGCCTTTTTTCAGCCAGATGCTGCCGCCGCTGATATCGCCCTCTTTCACGTCCATCCAGGCTTCGAGGCTAAAACGGGCACTTTTCAGGTCGACATTGTCTTCCATCCAGCGGCCCAGCCAGGGCTTAACGTCTACGTCATCCGCCTGCAGCCAGACCTTGCCGTTGTTCAGAATCCCGTTTTCATCCCGCAGATCCATACGAACGTTGGCCACGCCGTGCTGGCCGTTAAAGCTGGACAGGCTGACCTGGCCTTCCGCACGATGGCGGTTTTTACCGTTAAGCCAGGTAAGCTGAGGAATAGAAAGTTCGGCCCGCTGGCCGGAGAGCGTCAGGAAGCTAAGGGAACTGTCGCGGAGATCGAAGTGATCGAACTGACGAAGGAAGAGATCGCTGATTTTGTCTGCTTCCAGCGTGCCATCACCGCCGTTCTGGCTGAGCGGCGTGTTGGTGCGCATTTGCAGCTGATAGAAGGTCAGATCGCGAAACTGCCAGCGAGCGTGCAGCAGGCTTTGCCAGACATCCAGCGCCAGCGTCACGCGTTTGATACTTAGCGTGCCACCATCTTTGAGGCCGGCCTTAACATCGCGAACATCAAGCGTGGGGCCAAAATTCTCCCAGCTTGCCTGTAAATTACTGGCTTCCACCGGCACGCCGGTGGCGGCTTCAATTTTATCCAGCAGCGCAGGCCGCCAGGCATCCAGGTGCGGCAAAACGAGCCGCAGGCCACTCACCAGTAGCGCGACGATAACAACCAACGTTACGCCTGTGAGCAGCAGAATGCCGGGCAGTCGCCTCACCTTTCTCTCCTTGTCAGCCTTACGGGCAAAATGCGCATCCGCGCATTTGAGGCTGCTGACAAAGAGGGAAAAAGCGTGGTTTTTCCCTCTTTGTGGTTATCAGCCGAAAATCAATGAATTGATTTTCCTGTTTTTTTTGCCTAATGGTCTGGTATTTCTTCTATCACCAGAGGTTTGTCAGTCGTCTGTAATGCGCATCCACGCATTTACATCATCACGACGTCGAACTGCTCCTGATTGTAGAGCGGTTCAATCTGAACTTTGACCTGTTTACCCACAAAGATTTCTACTTCAGCCAGCGCGTGAGACTCTTCGCTTTTCAACGCTTCACCCACCGCAGGAGAAGCATAGACCAGGAAACGGTCGGAATCGTAGGCATGATGCACACGAACGATTTCACGCATAATTTCGTAGCAGACCGTTTCTACCGTCTTTACCGTACCGCGACCGTGGCAGGTCGGGCATTCGTTGCACAGCACATGCTCTACGCTTTCGCGCGTGCGCTTACGGGTCATTTCGACCAGACCGAGCTGGGAGAAGCCATTAATGCTGGTCTTCACGCGATCTTTACTCAGCGCCTGCTCGAGAGAATGCAGCACGCGGCGGCGGTGATCTTCATTACTCATATCGATAAAATCGATGATGATAATGCCGCCCAGGTTACGTAACCGGAGCTGGCGCGCGATGGCCTGAGTCGCTTCGATATTTGTATTAAAAATTGTGTCGTCGAGATTGCGATGGCCCACGAACGCGCCGGTATTAATATCCACCGTGGTCATCGCTTCGGTCTGATCAATCACCAGATAGCCGCCGGACTTCAGTTCCACCTTACGCTCCAGCGCACGTTGAATTTCATTCTCAACGTCGTAGAGATCGAAAATCGGCTGTCGGCCACTGTAATGCTCGATTTTACTGGTCATCTCCGGCATGTACTCGGCGGTAAATTCCAGCAGCATTTCGTAAGTCAGGCGGGAATCAACGCGAATTCTGTCCAGCGCCGCGTCGGCAAAATCACGCAATACGCGCTGGGCCAGCGCCAGCTCACCGTACATCTGGTAGCGGGTTTGATTGCGTTTTTTACGCTCGCTGACCTTGGTCCATACGCGCTTCAGGTAAGCTGCATCAGAGGCTAAATCTTCTTCGCAGACGCCTTCCGCAGCAGTACGAATAATAAAGCCACCATGCTCATCGCAATACTCATTCACGATACGCTTCAGGCGGTCACGCTCGGCTTCACTTTCAATACGTTGGGATACGCCCACGTGCGAAGCGCCAGGCATGAAAACGAGGTAACGGGAAGGCAACGTGATGTCGGTGGTCAGGCGTGCGCCTTTAGTGCCCAGCGGATCTTTGACCACCTGCACCATTAAATCCTGCCCCTGGCGAACCAGTTCGGCGATGTCACGCACGCTAAAGTTCTTTTGCTCCTCACCCGCGACACACTCGGTGTGCGGCATAATGTCAGAAGCATGAAGGAATGCCGCCTTGTCCAGGCCAATATCTACAAACGCCGCCTGCATTCCAGGCAACACCCGGCTAACGCGACCTTTGTAGATATTCCCTACTATTCCGCGGCGCGCTTCGCGCTCAATATGAATTTCTTGCAGTATGCCACCGTCAATATAGGCCACCCGCGTCTCTGATGGGGTAACGTTGACTAATAGTTCAGCCGTCATCTTTTCCTCGTCCGTCACGCAGCGCGTGAAAATTGCTCAGCAACTCACCAGTTTCCACCAGCGGTAGTCCCACCACTGCATGATAACTGCCATTAATCCTTTTAACGAAACAGCCACCAAGCCCCTGAATGCCGTAAGCTCCGGCTTTGTCCATAGGTTCACCGCTGGCAATATAGTCGGCAATATCCTGTTCGGATAAGCGGCGGAACGTCACGTCGGTCACCACCAGCGCTTCCAGTACCTGACTGGCGTCAGCGACAGCAACTGCAGTCATCACCTGATGCTGATTGCCTGAGAGCAGACGCAGCATCTGTGCGGCATGCTCAGTATCCCGTGGTTTTTCCAGCACTTCGCCGTTAAAGATAACGATGGTATCCGCACCCAGTACAGGCAAATCTTCGGCGGCCATCGCCACCCCGACCTGCGCTTTTTCACGCGCCAGACGGCGAACATACTGCTCCGCGCTTTCGTGCGGCTGCCGCTGTTCTTCAATGCCAGGCACGAGGCGTTCAAAAGAAATGCCCAGCAGGGTCAGAAGTTCCTGACGGCGAGGCGAACCGGATGCCAGATACAACGTAGTCATGTTTACCTTTTATTGCACAGCGAATTGCTGGCGAACTTTGCGCATTAACAGGAAAATCCAGGGCCACAGGATACCGTTAACTACACTACTCCAGAACACTTCCGGTCTGAAAGAGACGTTGATCACTAAAAATTCTGACCAGAAAACAATGATGTCTGTGACCAGAGAGAGCAGCATGACAACCAGCGCCTGCTGCCAAAGGGCGAGGTTACGGAACAGCTGGTATTTCAGCGCCACCAGGTAAGCCACAATACTTAATGATAGAGCGCGTACGCCAAGCGTGGAGCCGCTAATCAAATCAAGTATGGCGCCTACGATTAAACCCGTCCCGACATTCACGCGGTGCGGCAGGGCTAAAATCCAGTAAAGCAGAATCAACAATACCCAATCCGGCCGATAGAATTTGAGATCATCCGGCCAGGGCATCACCTGCAGCAGCAGGGCAATCAAAAATGAAAGCCAGATAACCCACCGGCCCTGGCTGCGATAACTTCCCACTACTGTGCTCCCGTAGCAGGCTGTGTGATACCGGTTGCTGGCGCAGGGACCGGCGCTGGAGGGCCCATTGAACCCGGCGGCGGCAGAACCTGAGGCATCATCTGCATCAGGCGCTCATTGGCCACGCGGTGGACTTCCTCAGGCGGCATTGGCGACGACCCGTTTTTGTCCGCGCCCCACAACAGCAGCAGATAGCGCAGACGCTGCAGACCAGCGGTAGGACGAGCCTGAATCACGGTATAGGCGCGCTGAGTATCCAGCTTAACGGATGACACCACGCCAACCGGATAGCCTTCAGGGAAGCGGCCGCCAAGACCAGAAGTCACCAGCACATCGCCGACACGAATATCGGTATTAGCTGGCAGATGCTCCAGCTGCAGATCGTCCGTGCAGCCGTTACCGGCGGCGATCACGCGAATATCGTTACGCAATACCTGAATCGGCAGCGCGTGGGTGGCATCGCAAATCAGCAGCACCCGACTGGTCAGCTTAGCGACCGCGACAACCTGGCCGACAACGCCTTTATCGCTGATAACCGGCTGACCTTCGTAAACGCCGTTCACGCTGCCCTTGTCGATCACCACCTGATCGCTGTACGGATCGTTAACGGTGGAGATGACCTGGGTCACCATTTTTTGCTCATCCTGACGCAGCGGGGAACCGAGCAGCTCGCGCAGGCGCGCGTTCTCCTGCCGGTATTGACCCAGCATCAGCAATTCACTGTTTTTCAGGATTAACTCCTGACGCAGAACCCGATTTTCAAGTTCAAGCTGGTCGCGCGAAGCCAGCGTTTGAGACACGCTGTCGAGTAATTCACGGGGACCATTAGAGACAAAATAGAAAGGACTGACGGCTGTATCCATGTATGTTCGAATCTGACTGAACATACCGAGGCGGCTGTCGGCGATAATGACACCAAGCGCCACCAGCACCGCCAGAATAAGGCGAATCTGTAGCGACGGGCCACGGCTAAAAATTGGCTTCATAGGCTATGCGTATTCCCAAACCAGCAAACAGGGGCAGCAAAAGCTCCCCCTGGCCTGTGGCTGTTACTCTTCGCTAAACAAGTCGCCGCCGTGCATGTCGATCATTTCCAGTGCCTTGCCGCCGCCGCGGGCAACACAGGTCAGTGGATCTTCTGCAACTACTACCGGGATACCCGTCTCTTCCATCAGCAGGCGATCGAGGTTACGCAGCAATGCGCCACCGCCGGTCAGAACCATACCGCGCTCGGAGATATCGGATGCCAGCTCTGGCGGGCACTGTTCCAGCGCAACCATCACCGCGCTAACAATACCGGTCAGCGGCTCCTGCAGTGCTTCGAGGATTTCGTTAGAGTTCAGGGTGAAGCCACGCGGCACACCTTCAGCCAGGTTACGGCCGCGAACTTCGATCTCACGCACTTCATCGCCCGGGTAGGCAGAACCGATTTCGTGTTTGATACGTTCTGCGGTCGCTTCACCAATCAGTGAACCGTAGTTACGGCGCACATAGTTAATGATAGCTTCATCGAAGCGGTCACCGCCGATACGTACGGAAGAGGAGTAAACCACGCCATTCAGGGAGATAACGGCGACTTCGGTGGTACCGCCACCGATATCCACAACCATAGAGCCGGTTGCTTCGGATACCGGCAGGCCTGCGCCAATTGCCGCAGCCATAGGTTCTTCAATCAGGAACACTTCGCGAGCGCCTGCACCCTGTGCGGATTCACGAATCGCACGGCGTTCAACCTGGGTAGCACCTACCGGTACACAAACCAGCACGCGCGGGCTTGGGCGCATGAAGCTGTTGCTGTGAACCTGTTTGATAAAGTGCTGCAGCATTTTCTCGGTCACGAAGAAGTCAGCGATAACGCCGTCTTTCATCGGACGGATAGCCGCGATGTTGCCCGGGGTACGGCCCAGCATCTGTTTAGCATCATGACCTACGGCCGCAACGCTTTTTGGCGAGCCGGCGCGGTCCTGGCGAATGGCCACAACGGAGGGCTCATTCAGTACGATGCCTTGTCCTTTCACATAAATCAGGGTATTCGCAGTACCCAGGTCAATGGACAGGTCATTGGAAAACATGCCACGAAATTTTTTCAACATACTAAGGGATAATCCTGAAAGCTGGGGCGGATACAAAATCCGCTTACTTTACCAACCACACGCTACAGCGACAAGGCGCAAAAATGTTCTGCAACGGTGAAAAATAGTGCAGTTCACTACGGCTGTAACACTTTTGAAACGTCTTCCTACATGGCGTTCAGAAATGCGGCAAACGCGGTAGAATAAACGAACAGCTAACAGCAGCAAACCGGTTCATAACGGCTGCGACAATCTGGCCGGCAGGCTGACTAGCCCCCTTGAGATGCAGCGCGCGTTATTCTACGTGAAATAATGGCAAACGGCAGGTTAAACCGAATATCTTTGTGAATATTTTTTCACATTACTGTCAAGCGGCTGAGATGCGGCGATAAAATCGCCCTGCGCCCCCGCAACCCCGTTATCAATCAGCGTCTGCCACTCGCCGCGGGTCCTCACTCCTGTGGCAAAAACATGGATTCGCGTCCCGTTACAGGCTTCAACCAGGCTCTTCACAAAAAGCTGGTTTTCGGTACGCTTGCCGATGTTTCTGACCAGACCCGGATGCAGCTTAATTAACTCCACATCCAGCTCTTTTATATAAGTTGTGCTGACGACCGTTAATCCCGCCTGGATAATCACAACCCTTGCCCCTAACGCAGTGATTAACCTTACAACATGTTGTAATCGGCTGATGTGTTGACAGACATCTGCCTCAGCAAGTTCAAAAATAATCCGTGCTCGCTTCGATTTTTCGCACTGCATCAGTGAATCACGCAGCCAACGCTGGAAAGGGGCGCGGATCAGCGAGTCGACGGTGATTTGAATGGCAAGGGTTTCTTCCGGCCAGAAGTTTAGCAGCGGCAACAGCCGGGACACTATCTGCCGGTCATATTGTTCAGATAAACCAAACTGCCTGACCATCGGCATATATTCTGCCGACAAAACCTCTTGCTCGCCGTCGAAGATTCGGCACATGATTTCACGGTGGTGAACCACCCCATGCTTATCAACCGCTGGTTTCTGATAAAAGCGCGGGCCGCCCTGTTTGAGTACCTGCTCAAGCAAAGTGCGCCATTTCACGTTGCCCCTGCCCTGTTCCGGGAGCTTGTCGTCGTAGACGGACCAGCTGTTGGCCCCCTGGAAAGCGGCATTGCGGGTCGCGATTTCCGCGTGCTCCATGACCTGCTCTTTTGTTTGCCCGCTGCGCCACGCGCAAATGCCGATGTGCAGCATATCGCTGCGATCAACCATGCGAGTTGACGGGAGCGCATCTACGGAATTCAGCAGTTGGCTGGCAATACCATCCGCTTCTTTCAGCGTGCGGTGCGGCAGCAATACTGCGAAATCACTGCGGAAATAGCGAGCTAATAAAGCGCCAGGATAGCGCATTACAAAGGTAGAAAGCAGGTTAACCAAAGTGAATAAGTATTCTTCAACCGGGCCATTGCCCCAGGTCTCTTTTAATAGCTCAAAATCAGGCAGGCGAATCATCATCACCACGCCGTGAGCGCCGACCTGCTCCTGACCTTCCAGCAGCGTGGCCAGTTGGTTATCAAAGAACAAACGGTTATTGAGGCCGGTTTTAATGTCCTGGGCGGCAAATGCCCGGATCAAGGTATCCACGCGGCTTCGCTGCTCGCTGGCGCTTTGCAGATCGGAAAGTAGGGTATCCATCGCGCTACTCACCAGCGGCGGCCATTCATGCACCGAACCACGGACTTCTGCCCCTCGTTCCCCACTAATGATTTTTCCGGCTCTGATTTCCAGCAGCTCTTGCCCGGAAAGCTGGCGTCTTAGCCAGCGCCCGGCCAGGAAGAGTATCACCAGCATAAAAGCGACCGCTGCAGTCAACGGCGTCGTGGTAAACATGGCGTGATAGTAGACAGCGATCGGATCGAGATAAGTCAGCCGCAGCGTCATACCAGGGTGCTTCATCAACGCGACGTTAATAGTGCGGTATGTATATTGCGTCCCTACAGGACGATAGCCTTCGGGTAAAACATGCTGGAAGAGGTAGGTTTTATCCGCCATCAGGCGAATTTCGGTGATGTCCACCGGTATCATCAGCTCGCTAAAGTGATCCACAAGATCCTGAGGCGAGCGTGAGACAAGCTGGTTATCAATGATGGTGACAACAGCCATAATGCGCTGCTGAGTTTTATCGTGAACAGAGTTATAGAAACTTAGCAGGCACCCAACGAGCGTAACGAAAATCGCAAGCCCGGTTAAGAGGGTAATAAAGGCTGAAAGTTTCGTCGTTAATCGCATCCCTGTGCTAACTCCGGTTAGTGAAAATTAACCACACTCATCATGGGCCCCAAACGAGGAAGCATTAAATAGCAAAGGTCGAGCCCAGGCAAACGAAACCCCTCGGGAATTTCTGAGCATTTATTGCGTCAGGTCGGCTCTTCACATCAGTATCGGAGTATAGTCTGCTAAGATTTTTTTCCCATTGCTACCGACCGAGGAACGCCCATGCAGGCATTAATCCTGGAACAGTCCGAAGGCCAAACCCTGGCCGCGGTAAAAACGATCGACCACGACGCGCTGCCAGAAGGCAACGTCACCGTGGAGATTAATTACTCCAGCCTGAATTACAAAGATGCGCTGGCCATCACCGGTAAAGGCAAAATCATCCGTAATTTCCCGATGGTACCGGGCATCGATTTTGCGGGCAAAGTGCTCACCAGCGAAGACGCTCGCTTTCAGCCTGGCCAGGCAGTGCTGCTCACCGGCTGGGGCGTTGGAGAAAACCATTGGGGCGGCCTGGCGGAAGCCGCGCGGGTGAAAGGTGACTGGCTGGTTGCTATGCCCGAAGGTTTAGACGCACGCAAGGCGATGATTATCGGCACGGCTGGCTTTACCGCGATGCTCTGCGTGATGGCGCTTGAAGACGCAGGCGTGACGCCAGAAAGCGGCGAAATCGTCGTCACTGGCGCAAGCGGCGGCGTGGGTAGCACAGCTATTTCGCTGCTACACAAACTGGGCTATAAAGTGGCCGCCGTATCCGGCCGTGAAAGTACGCATGATTACCTGCGCAGCCTCGGTGCCGACCGCATTCTTGGCCGCGATGAGTTCGCTGAAACCCGTCCGCTTGAAAAACAGCTCTGGGCCGGCGCCATTGATACCGTCGGCGATAAAGTGCTGGCGAAAGTTCTGGCGCAGATGAACTACGGCGGCTGCGTGGCGGCCTGTGGCTTAGCCGGTGGCTTCGCGCTGCCAACCACCGTAATGCCGTTTATTCTGCGTAATGTTCGCCTGCAGGGTGTGGATTCCGTTATGACGCCGCCGGAGCGCCGCACGGCCGCCTGGGCACGTCTGGTGAAAGATTTGCCGGATGCCTTCTACCAGCAAGCAACGACCGAAATCGGCCTGTCAGAAGCGGCGAAGTACGCCAGCGACATCATTAATAATGCCGCTCAGGGCAGAACCCTGGTAAAAGTGCGTTAAACCTCCCAGAGGAGCGACGCCCTGTCGCTCCTCAAATTTCAATTTTTCGTGACATATTCGCCGGAACGCTTTCTCTCGGTCATGCTTAGGCTATCGCTACGAGGAGAACGTCATGAAAAAGGTCACCCGGCTCACCGAAGCCGACGTTACGCCAGAATCTGTGTTTATGATGAAGCGTCGCCAGGTACTGAAAGCGCTGGGCATCAGCGCGGCCGCACTGTCACTCCCTCAGACAGCCAACGCCGATATTCTGTCCTGGTTCAAAGGTAACGATCGCCCACCGGCACCTGCCGGCAAACCGCTGACGTTCACTAAGCCAGAAGAGTACCAGGCCAAACTGGCCCTGACCCCGGAAGACAAAGTCACGGGCTACAACAACTTCTATGAATTTGGCCTGGATAAGGCCGATCCTGCCGCTAACGCCGGCGGGCTAAAAACCGATCCCTGGCAGATTAAAATCAGCGGCGAAGTGGCTAAGCCCATGACGCTCGATCACGATGACCTTTATAAGCGCTTCCCGCTGGAAGAACGCATTTACCGCATGCGCTGCGTCGAGGCATGGTCGATGGCCGTACCGTGGATTGGCTTCCCGCTTCACAAGCTGCTCGCCCTGGTTGAACCCACCAGCAACGCAAAATACGTTGCCTTTGAAACGCTTTATGACCCGGAGCAAATGCCGGGCCAGAAGGACCGGTTCATCGGTGGCGGGTTGCAATACCCTTATGTAGAAGGATTGCGGCTGGATGAGGCGATGCATCCGCTCACGCTGTTAACCGTGGGCGTTTATGGTAAAGCTTTACCCCCGCAAAATGGCGCGCCGATTCGCCTCACGGTGCCGTGGAAATATGGCTTTAAAGGCATTAAATCTATCGTCAGCATAAAACTGGTGCGCGAACTGCCGCCTACGACATGGAACCTTGCCGCGCCTAATGAATATGGTTTCTACGCCAACGTAAACCCGCACGTTGATCATCCTCGCTGGTCACAGGCTTCAGAGCGCTTTATTGGCTCGGGCGGCGTGCTGGATGTTAAGCGTCAGCCTACTTTGCTGTTCAACGGCTACGCAGATCAGGTTGCCTCGCTGTATCGCGGCCTGAATTTGAAGGAGAACTTCTGAGTGCGCCTGACGGTAAAACAGATTACCTGGCTGAAAGTGGGGCTTCATCTGGCCGCTTTTCTGCCCTTTGTCTGGCTGTTCTATGCGGCAAGCCAGGGACTTTTCAGCGCCGATCCGGCAAAAGATATTCAGCATTTTACCGGCAGAATGGCGCTCAAACTGCTGCTGGCGACGTTACTTGTCACGCCACTCGCGCGTTACGCTAAACAGCCGCTCTTGATTCGTACCCGCCGCCTGTTGGGCGTGTGGTGCTTCGTCTGGGCAACGCTGCACCTCACCAGCTATTCCCTGCTGGAGCTGGGGATCAGCAATCTTGGCCTGCTTGGACAGGAACTGGTGTCCCGCCCTTATCTGACGCTGGGTATCATTTGCTGGATTATCCTGCTGGCCCTGGCCGTGACGTCGACCCAGCGAGCCCAGCGTTTTTTGGGTGCCCGCTGGCAGAAATTGCATAACTTCGTCTATCTGGTCGCGATCCTCGCGCCGATTCATTTCCTCTGGTCGGTTAAGATTTTGACCCCTCAACCCTTGCTTTATGCTCTGGGCGCTATCATTCTTCTTGCACTTCGCTACAAGAAGTTTCGCCAGTGGTGGCGCTAACCGCAAAGCGTGTGCTTCTCCGCAGAATAAACATCAATCGGTATCCTTAACTGGATATCAGTTGATCATCTTCCCTGATAAGACCAGTATTTAGCTGCCAAATGCTACGAAATCGTTATAATGTGCGACTTCGGTTTTTTCTGACGACCATTTTCGGCTCGAAAAGGTGACAACCGGAAAACTTAGGTATATTTTGTAAATTGCCTACTAATCGCAGGAGATGGCAGCACGATGTCGGGTGAATTTCACATTTTGCTTTTGAATGGCCCTAATCTGAACATGCTGGGCACACGGGAGCCGGAGAAGTACGGCCACCAGACGTTAGCAGAAATTGTTAACACGCTTGAGGCTGAGGCAACAAGCCTTGGCGTGACGCTCAGTCACCTGCAATCTAACGCCGAATATGCGTTGATTGACCGAATTCATCAGGCCAAAGACACTGTGGACTTTATCCTGATTAATCCGGCCGCGTTCACGCATACCAGCGTTGCGCTGCGCGATGCGTTACTGGCGGTGGATATCCCGTTTATCGAGATTCACCTCAGCAATGTGCACGCGCGTGAACCGTTCCGCCATCATTCCTATCTATCAGATAAGGCCATCGGCGTGATCTGCGGATTAGGCGCTGACGGCTATTCATATGCTTTACAGACGGCGGTAAAACGCCTGTCAAAATCCATCTAAACAAAGAGTACGGAACCCACTCATGGATATTCGTAAGATTAAAAAACTGATCGAGCTGGTTGAAGAATCAGGCATCGCTGAACTGGAAATTTCTGAAGGCGAAGAGTCTGTACGCATCAGCCGCTCCCCGGCAAACGCTGGTTTCCCAATGATGCAACAGGCTTACGCTGCGCCAATGTACCAACCGCAGCCACAGCCAGGTCTGGCTCAGGCCGTTGCACCAGCAGCAACCCCAGCAATGGAAGCCCCTGCATCTGCTGAAGTCAGTGGTCACATCGTACGTTCCCCAATGGTCGGTACCTTCTACCGTACCCCTAGCCCGGACGCCAAAGCGTTTGTGGAAGTGGGCCAGAAAGTTAACGTGGGCGACACCCTGTGCATCGTTGAAGCAATGAAAATGATGAACCAGATCGAATCAGATAAAGCCGGTGTGGTGAAAGCAATTCTGATTGAGAATGGTCAGCCGGTAGAATTTGACGAGCCGCTGGTCGTCATCGAGTAACGAGGCGAACATGCTGGATAAAATTGTCATCGCCAACCGCGGCGAGATTGCACTGCGTATTCTTCGTGCCTGTAAAGAACTGGGCATCAAGACTGTCGCCGTGCACTCAAGCGCGGACCGCGATCTGAAACACGTATTACTGGCGGATGAGACGGTCTGTATCGGCCCGGCTCCTTCCGTAAAAAGCTACCTGAACATCCCGGCAATCATCTCTGCGGCGGAAATTACCGGCGCGGTCGCGATTCACCCGGGTTACGGCTTCCTGTCTGAAAACGCCAACTTTGCCGAGCAGGTTGAGCGCTCCGGCTTTATCTTCATCGGCCCGAAAGCTGAAACTATCCGCCTGATGGGCGACAAAGTTTCCGCGATCACCGCGATGAAGAAAGCAGGCGTACCGACGGTACCAGGTTCTGACGGCCCACTGGACGGCGACATGGATAAAAACCGTGCCCATGCAAAACGCATCGGCTACCCGGTTATTATCAAAGCTTCCGGCGGCGGCGGCGGTCGTGGTATGCGCGTAGTGCGCAGCGACGCGGAGCTCGAGCAATCCATCAACATGACCCGTGCGGAAGCCAAAGCGGCTTTCAACAACGACATGGTTTACATGGAGAAATACCTCGAGAACCCACGCCATATCGAGATTCAGGTTCTGGCCGACGGCCAGGGGCACGCTATCTATCTGGCTGAACGTGACTGCTCCATGCAGCGCCGCCACCAGAAAGTCGTTGAAGAAGCACCAGCCCCGGGCATCACGCCTGAGCTACGTAAATTCATCGGCGACCGCTGCGCCAAAGCCTGCATCGACATTAACTATCGCGGCGCAGGTACCTTTGAGTTCCTGTTCGAAAACGGCGAGTTCTATTTCATCGAAATGAACACCCGTATTCAGGTAGAACACCCGGTTACCGAAATGATTACCGGCGTTGACCTGATCAAAGAGCAGCTGCGTATTGCGGCCGGTCAGCCGCTGTCCATCAAACAGGAAGACGTTCACGTTACCGGCCACGCGGTGGAATGCCGTATCAACGCCGAAGACCCGAACACCTTCCTGCCAAGCCCGGGCAAAATCACGCGCTTCCACGCGCCTGGTGGTTTTGGCGTGCGTTGGGAATCGCATATCTACGCCGGTTACACTGTACCGCCGTACTACGATTCAATGATTGGGAAGCTCATCTGCTACGGCGAAACGCGTGAAGTGGCTATTGCCCGCATGAAAAACGCACTGGCAGAACTGATTATCGATGGCATCAAAACCAATATCGATCTGCAGACCAAAATCATGAACGACGAAAACTTCCAGCACGGTGGAACAAACATCCACTACCTGGAGAAGAAACTCGGTCTTCAGCACTAAGTTTCCGTTGAACATGTCGACAAAAGGCCGGATTTCCGGCCTTTTTCTTTTTTTATCCTCCAACAGGATGGATGCGTTACAATCCCCGCTTTCTGCAAACTCAAGGGACAAAAATGGACAACCGTTTTGTTCAGGCCCATAAAGAAGCGCGCTGGGCGCTCTGGCTGACCTTGCTCTATCTTGCCGCATGGTTAGTAGCTGCTTACTTACCTGACAATACACAGGGGATCACCGGATTACCGCACTGGTTCGAGATGGCCTGTCTGCTGGTGCCGCTGCTGTTTATCCTGCTTTGCTGGCTGATGGTGAAATACTTATTCCGCGACATTCCTCTGGGGGATGACCATGCAAAATGAAGTGATTGCCGTGCTGGTTATCTACCTGATTGCGGTCTTTGGCCTTTCCGTTTATGCCATGCGCCAGCGCACTTCCGGCACCTTTCTGAGTGAATATTTCCTCGGCAGTCGTTCGATGGGCGGCTTTGTGCTGGCCATGACGCTCACCACCACCTACATCAGTGCCAGTTCGTTTATCGGCGGACCGGGTGCCGCCTATAAGTTCGGCCTGGGCTGGGTGCTGCTGGCCATGATTCAGATCCCGACGATCTGGCTTTCTCTGGGGATCCTCGGGAAGAAATTCGCTATCCTGGCGCGCCGCTATAACGCCATCACGCTGAATGACATGCTCCAGGCTCGCTACCAGAATCGGGCCGTCGTCTGGATTGCCAGTATCAGCCTGTTGGTCGCGTTTGTTGGCGCGATTGCCGTTCAGTTCATCGGTGGCGCGCGGCTGCTGGAAACCGCCGCAGGTATAAAGTATGAAACTGGCCTGCTGATTTTCGGGATTACTATCGCGCTCTATACATCCTTCGGCGGCTTCCGTGCCAGCGTGCTCAATGACACCATGCAGGGCATGGTGATGCTGATAGGCACCATCGTGCTGCTGGTCGGCGTGGTTCATGCCGCAGGCGGGCTGGGCAGCGCGGTACAAACACTAGAACATATCGATCCGAAACTCGTCAGCCCCCAGGGCGCGGGGGACATTCTGACGCCAACGTTTATGGCTTCCTTCTGGGTACTGGTCTGTTTTGGCGTGATCGGCCTGCCCCACACGGCAGTACGCTGCATCTCTTATAAAGACAGCAAAGCCGTCCACCGCGGCATCATCATCGGCACTATTGTGGTCGCAATACTGATGCTGGGTATGCACCTTGCTGGCGCGCTGGGCAGAGCGGTACTCCCGGGCCTGACGGTACCGGATCTGGTTATCCCTACGCTGATGATGAAGGTTCTGCCGCCCTGGGCCGCAGGGTTATTCCTGGCCGCGCCAATGGCCGCCATTATGTCCAACGTGAACGCCCACTTGCTGCAGGCATCCGCGACGATCGTGAAAGACCTGTGGCTTAGCGCAAGTCCGGCTAAAATTCATCAGGAGCGCCGCCTGAAGCGCATTTCCACCACCACTACGCTGGTGTTGGGCATTCTGATGATGCTGGCCGCCTGGCGACCGCCGGAGATGATTATCTGGCTTAATCTGCTGGCCTTCGGGGGCCTGGAGGCCGTTTTTCTGTGGCCTCTGGTGCTGGGTCTCTATTGGGAGAAAGCAAACGCGGCTGGCGCGCTGAGCGGCATGATTGTCGGCGGCGGACTTTACGCGGTGCTCGCCAGTTTCGGCCTGCAGCTCCTGGGCTTCCACCCGATTGTGCCTTCACTCCTGTTCAGCTTGCTGGCGTTCCTGATCGGTAACCGTTTTGGTCGCCCCATTCAGGAACCCCTTCTTGTTTCCACTACTGATAAATAAAGAGTTTCGCCATGCCATGGATCCAACTGAAAATTAACACCACCGGCGGCAACGCTGAAAGCTTAGGCGATGCGCTGATTGAAAGCGGGGCGGTTTCCGTCACCTTCCAGGACACCCACGACACGCCGGTCTTTGAACCGCTGCCGGGTGAAACTCGCCTTTGGGGTGATACCGACGTTATCGGCCTGTACGACGCGGAAACCGACATGGAAGAAGTTGTCGCTATCCTTGAGCACTGCCCTTTGCTCGGCCAGGGATTCCACCACAAAGTGGAACAGCTGGAAGATAAAGACTGGGAGCGCGAATGGATGGACAACTTCCACCCAATGCGCTTCGGCAACCGCCTGTGGATCTGCCCAAGCTGGCGCGATGTGCCGGATGAAACTGCCGTGAACGTGATGCTCGACCCGGGCCTGGCGTTTGGCACCGGTACCCATCCAACCACCTCGCTGTGCCTCGAATGGCTCGACGGCCTGGACCTGGCGGGCAAAACCGTGATCGACTTCGGCTGTGGCTCCGGGATCCTGGCGATTGCCGCCCTCAAACTGGGGGCCGCAAAAGCTATCGGCATCGATATCGATCCGCAGGCGATTCAGGCGAGCCGTGATAACGCCGAGCGTAACGGTGTTTCCGACCGGCTTGAGCTTTACCTGCCGAAAGACCAGCCAGAAGTCATGAGCGCCGACGTGGTGGTCGCTAACATCCTGGCCGGCCCTTTGCGTGAGTTAGCGCCGTTAATCAGCGTGCTGCCAGTTGAGGGCGGTTTGCTTGGCCTCTCTGGCGTTCTGGCAAGCCAGGCCGAAGGCGTTTGCGAAGCTTATGCCGATAAGTTCACGCTTGACCCGGTTGCGGAAAAAGAAGAGTGGTGCCGCATCACCGGCCGCAAGCACGGCTGATGAAAATAACGGCATACGGACATCGCGCCGTGTGTCGTTTTGAGCCAGTTTTAGTGAGTAAGCCGCATGTAAAAATGAGAGCTTGTTCGCATAAAAAACCCAAAACTGGCCACAAAAACAGCGGTTTATCTGGTAAAAATAGCCTGTTGGACAGCATATTTCTGCTAACTTTCAGGAAAATTTAAAACAGCATGAAATAAACGAAAAATCCTAACTTGCTGATTAGTTGAATGAATTACGTATTCTGGCCACGCTTGTTGCCGCTTCATTGATCTGTGACAGAGGATTGTTCAAAGTTTGGCCTTTCATCTCGTGCGAAAAATGCGTAATATACGCCGCCTTGCAGGCACAGTATGGTCATTTCTTAACTCATGCGCATCGGACACCACCAGCTCAGAAATCGCCTGATCGCAGCACCTATGGCTGGCATCACTGACAGACCATTCAGGACGCTGTGCTACGAGATGGGAGCCGGGTTAACCGTTTCCGAGATGATGTCCTCTAACCCGGAAGTTTGGGCGAGTGACAAATCCCGTTTACGCATGGTTCATGTGGATGAACCGGGTATTCGCACCGTGCAAATTGCCGGCAGCGTACCGGAAGAGATGGCAGAAGCCGCGCGAATTAACGTGGCTAATGGCGCCCAGATTATTGATATCAATATGGGTTGTCCGGCAAAAAAGGTGAATCGTAAGCTGGCAGGTTCAGCCCTTCTGCAGTACCCGAGTCTGGTAAAGGACATCGTGACGACGGTAGTGAAGGCAGTGGATGTTCCTGTGACGTTGAAAATTCGTACCGGCTGGGAGCCCGCGCACCGTAACTGTGTAGAGAT